>CAYJPA010000099.1:0-19164 GCA_964371945.1 uncultured Sphaerobacteraceae bacterium
GTTGCCGAGACCATTCGATGGCTTCTACAACACCTCGAACTACGTGATGTTCACCAAAGCCGGTGAGGGTCTCCATCCTGTGCGCGAGATGCCAGTTAAGTCGCTGATCGCATCTCCAGTCGATGGAGCCGTGCTGGCGGCGGGACCGCAGCGGCTTCACGGTTTTGCGTGGTCGGGATATGGCGGGATCACCAGGGTCGAAATCAGCGTCAATGGCGGAGAGTCGTGGGACGACGCGGAACTAACGAAAAGCGCGGGCCGCCTTGCCTGGACGCGATTCGAGTTCCAGTGGAACGCAACTCCAGGCACCACCAGGATTCTCTCGCGCGCCAGCGACGAGAGAACACTCAAACAACCTGTGAAGCCGCTCTGGAACCTCAAGGGCTACCAGATGAATGGCGTCCAGGGCGCGTCAGTGACGATCACGTAATGGGCAGTATCTACGTTCTACCGGACGACCGCATCTCCGATTCTGTCATTTTCACATTTCGATGATCCTCTCCTTCACATTTCTTGGCGAGGCATCCTTTCCAATCGTAAGTTCAGGAGCCAGCCGTATGATCCGACCTTGACTGATTATTCTTTTCCCAAGGCGTGTTATAATCTCTATACTTATTCTCCGCTGCCTTGAACATTTGCGTGGATGCGGTCTTGACAATAGGTTTTGCAACTGCGATCATCGCTGTACAAATAGAATCCAAGAACGTGACTGAAATCATTGCTCTCGGCCAAGTGCGGGAACGACTGGGTTCATTGCCCAGGGTGAGCAGATGCCATACTTTCGGGCGACGGGAGCAAGAATTTCGCGCCGTCGGCTCGTTCAAAATAGGGCCTTGGACCGAGTGCGCGAGGAACAATGTGCTGCCAAAATGTTTCCGTTGCATTTACGTCAGCATTGACCCGTTGGTATGACTACCC
Organism: uncultured Sphaerobacteraceae bacterium; assembly: GCA_964371945.1. GTDB lineage: Bacteria > Chloroflexota > Chloroflexia > Thermomicrobiales > UBA6265 > CAYJPA01. The sequence goes on from CAYJPA010000099.1 coordinate 919, forward strand.
GACTAAATCTAGGCGACTTTTCGTCCTTTCGGGCCCATCCTTGGCTTTTACCGATTAGTCTGCGTTATGCTCATGACTCCGTGATTGCCACTGCTGCCTCTTTGATCATCCAGCGTGACCTGCAGGCGATCAACGATTCGTTTATCAGCAACAATCAAAGATCTGCGATGACCACAGTCGACGTTCGAGTAAAGGAAGAGGATAGCCTTCTAAAGAATCTTTTCAGTGCTGCCCAGCGAATCGCGAAGACCACCGCGATAACCCACGAAGGTATTATCGAAGCCTATGAACAGATTCACGACATTTGCGGCGCGCGCTTTTCTTGTCCATACTTTGACGAAATAATCCCCACAATTAATGATGTCGTTCGGCCAGGCCTGTTGGAGCGAGGATACGGAGTCAGGCCAAACGGCGACGGACTTGCTGACAAGAATTTTTTGGATAACGCGAATGAGTATGGATATCGCTCTTACCATTTCTTCGTCGAAGTACCAACAGTGACTAATATATTCGGAGAAGCCACGCCATTTATCTGCGAAATTCAAGCACGGAGCGAATTACAACACATATGGGCAGTGAAATCACATGATCTCATTTATAAAGCCGGAGATGGCTGGGACCCAAGTGATCAGCATGTGATCAACGACATGCGGATGCTCAGTGAAAGTCTCAGGGCGGCAGATCAGAGTCTCGTCAGTATCCGCGATCGAATAAGGAGGCAGAATCGATGAGCGCAAATCGACTGGAATCGGCCGTCGTTGAGGCCCCCATTTCCCACGATCCAGTTGCATTCATCGACTTTTTCAACACGAGAGCCACCTCACGAGACTTTCGTTTCGGTGAATCGTCCTTCAATGGAAGTTCGATTTTCGATGAATCAGCCCAGGCAGCGTGGGTGAGCCAAATGCTGCAGCGAGTAGAACGCAAGTCTCGTGATAGCCTTTATCGCTTCGCTGGAAAGCGTCTTGCAGACGTAGTTATTTCATTCATCTGGATGTCCCTAATGATTCCCATATTTGTACTGATCGCGACTGCGATCAAGCTAGATTCACCGGGACCTGTGTTCGTTCGACAAAGGCGTTTGGGCAGGTTTGGAAAAGTAATCACGGTTTTTCAGTTCCGAACAATGCACGCTTCCGATATTAAACTCGCTATGTTCGGAAGTATAGGCACCGGCAAAAGGGTTCCTCCAGGCCCTCCTCCTGACAACTACGCTGCGTATCTACGTCGATTTGACTCCGATCCGCGAATCTCAAGAGTTGGCAAGTTCATTCGTAGGTTCAGTTTGGACACTTTGCCAATGATGTTCAATGTGTTCAGAGGGGACCTAAGTTTGGTTGGGCCCATCGCCCAACCGTACATTGCCACACATTCGTCGGCGCCACTCCGAGGGGTGATTCTCCAGGCTCGCCCTGGTTTGACTGGTCCAGCGCATTTGAAGAGAATCAATGGTGCCCAGGCTTCCACACTTCAGCGCATTGAAGTTGATTACGTGCTCAATGTTTCGCTGTGGCGAGATCTAAAGATTTTCGCCAGGACGTGTGTTGCTGTTTTCGTGAGTTACAACGCTATCTAGAGGCGCAAGCAGTTGTTTCCGCTGTCAGCGACTGGCAGGCTATTGGCTCAACCGATACGGACAATATGATTTACCCACTCCCCGTCGACCGTATTGAGGCGCTCCTGCATGATTCGATCGTTGGCCGGATTGCCTGTTGCGATCACGGCGCCGGCGGCATGATCGCGCGTCCGTATCTCGTTCCACTCGCATTTGGGTACGACGGTGATGCTTTGTATGCACACAGCGGACCCGGCCGTAAAATCTTGATCATGCGCGAGAATCCGTTCGTGACGATCGAGGTCGACGAGGCCGCCGCTTCGGATCGCTGGAGCTCCGTGGTCGCTGAGGGCGAGTATCAGGAGATCGACGATCCAATCGAACGAGAACGAGCACTGAGAATCGTCTATCCTGAGCCCCGAGCAATTCCCGATCTGCCGGGCGACACGATCGTTTTTCGGATCAACCTGACTGCCAAGAGCGGACGCTACGAATTGCCCGGCTAACTCGCTTTAAGGGTGGATCGCGGAGATGGACGCTTCCAGTCAATCGACGTCCAACATCCCTTACTCCGGACGGTTCCGCGCGCTCGATGAACGTCCGGTCAATCTCGACGGATTCGTTCACGAAGCGCCCGATCTTGGTTTCGTGGCGATGGATTCGCCGTACGATCCCGTCGCATCCGTTGGGATCGAGCACGGTATCGTGGTCGTACTCGACGGCAAGTCCCGCGACGCTTTCGATCTGATCGATCGCTTCATCGCCGATCATTCGATTGACGTGTCGGTTGCAAACGAAGCGATGGCGATTTCCTCGCTCGAATTCGCTCGCCGGATGGTCGATCCCGGGGTGCCGGCAGACGAGCTGCGGCGGCTCGCGGCCGGAATCACTCCAGCTCGCGCTTCCGAAATCCTGAACCACCTGAATACCGTCGAATTGATGATGGCCGCCCAAAAGTTGCGAGCGCGGCGCACCCCCGCGAACCAGGCGCACGTCACCAACGCCAAGGATGAACCGGCTTTAATCGGGGCCGATGCCGCCGCCGCAACGCTTGCCGGTTTCCGCGAAGTGGAAACGACGGTCGCGGTCTCGCGCGACGCTGCATCGAATGCGCTGGCGCTTCTGATCGGCTCTCAGGCGGTGGTCGGCGGAGCGCTGGCGCAATGCTCGGTCGAAGAAGCCGTCGAATTGCAGCTCGGTATGCGCGGCTTAACGACCTACGCCGAAACCGTGTCGAATTACGGCACCGAGGCGGTTTTTCTCGACGGCGACGACACGCCATGGTCGAAGGCCTTCCTGGCCGCCGCTTATACCTCGCGGGGATTGAAACTGCGATTCACCTCGGGTTCCGGCGTTGAGGTGCTGATGGCCGGCGCCGAGCGCTGCTCGATGCTCTACCTGGAAGCGCGATGCCTGGCGATGACCCGCGGGACCGGCGTTCAGGGCGTGCAGAACGGTGGGATCGACGGCGTGGCGATCACCGGCTCGGTTCCTGGCGGCGTGCGTGAGCTGATCGCAGAGAATGTGCTGGCAATGCTCTGGGGGTTGGAGGTCGCGAGCGGCAACGACACGATGATCTCGGAATCGGAGATCCGGCGGACATCGCGCACGATGCCCCAGTTCCTGGCCGGCACGGACTTTGTTGTTTCCGGGTTCGGTTCGATTTCACGTTATGACAATATGTTTGGACCCTCGAACTGGAACGCCGATGATCTCGATGACTGGTTGATCATGCAGCGCGATCATCTGGTAGATGGCGGAGTCACGCCCTATACCCACGACGCCCTCATCGCCGCGCGCCATCGGGGCGCCAAGGCAGTGCAGGATGTGTTCGACGAGCTCGGTCTACCTCCGATTTCCGATGAAACGGTCGAAGCTGCGACGCTTGCACATGGCAGCTACGACACACCGCCACACGACGGTGCTGAGATCGTCCGCACATCCCACGTGATTCTCGATCGAGGCATTTCCGGTGTCGATGTCGTCCGTGCGCTTGCGAATCGCGGCTATTCCGATATCGCGGAGCGCGTGCTCAAGATGCTCTGCCAGCGATTGAGCGGCGATTACCTGCAGACGTCGGCAATCCTCGACCAGGAGTTCCACATCCTCAGTGCGGTCAACGATCGCAACGACTACGCCGGACCAGGAACCGGCTACCGGGTCGAGGGAAAGCGTCGTGAAGAGATCTCCGCTATTCGCCAGGCGGTCGATCCACACAAGGCGCCACTGATTCCACTCCGTTGGCCGGTTGTGCCGGTCACACTGCTCAACCGCGCGTCCGCTCAGTCTGGAACCGAGCCGGGGGAGGTCGTGCTCGCGCTCGGCGCCGCGTTCGGGTTGGCGCTCGACCGTACGCTGGCCGGAATTGATCACGGGCTCGTCGTCAGAGAGGTACTGGCCGGGATCGAAGAGGAAGGAGCGCCCGTTCGCGTCGTGCGGGTCAGACATACGTCCGATGTGGCATTCATCGCCCTAGCCGCGGCCAAACTAAGCGGTTCGGGGATCGGGATTGGTATCCAATCCAAGGGCACCACGGTCATTCACCAGCGCTCGCTCGCGCCATTGAATAATCTCGAGCTCTTTTCGGTCGCGCCGTTGATGACTCCTGAGCACTACCGGCTGATTGGCAAGAACGCAGCCCGATACGCGCGCGGAGATCATCCGGCGCCGATTTTGGTCGATCATTTCGGACAGGGTATTGAATCGCGTTACCACACCAAAGCGGCCGCGCTGCATCACGTCGAAACGCGTGCACTTGTCCCGGGCGCGCCGCCAATCGAAATCGAGGTGCGCTTCCTGGCCGCTTCGAGCGAGGGTCGCCATGCCGCCCGCTGATGGGTTCGATCCCAGGCGTGATTATCCGATTGCAGAACGTCGCCCCGACCTCGTGCGCACCACGACCGGTCGCCCGCACAACGACATCACCGTCGAGGCAGTTGTCGCCGGTGAAATCACGGCGGAGGAGCTACGGATTTCGCCGGAGGCTCTCCACCGCCAGGCTGAAGTCGCGGCCGCTTCTGGGCGACCGGCGCTTGTCGCCAACTTCAATCGCGCGGCCGAATTGACCAGGCTCCCGGACAAACGCTTGCTCGAGATCTACGAGGCACTACGCCCCCGCCGTTCGACCCGGCAGCAGCTCGAAGCAATTGCGGATGAGCTGGAGATTCAGCACCATGCGCCGTTGAATTCCGCACTGGTGCGCGAGGCGATTGACGCTTATGAGCGGCGCGGTTTGCTTCCCGGTGGGCCTGGATGATCGTCGCCGGCGTCGATATCGGCAACCAAACGACCGAGGTGGCGATCGCCCGGATCGCACCCGGCCAAGTGCCGCAATTTCTTTCCCACGCGCTCGCGCAAACGACCGGCATCAAAGGCACTCCACCGACCGCGGCCGGGGTCCGAATCGCGCTGGAAGAAGCGGCGAGTGCCGCCGGGCTGACGATAGGCGACATCGAGCTGGTCCGGATCAATGAGGCGGCCCCGGTAGTTGCCGGGGTCGCCATGCAGGCAATCACGGAAACGATCCTGACCGATTCAACCCTGGTCGGGCACAACCCGGAAACGCCAGGCGGCGTGGGTCTCGGAGCTGGGATCACACTCGCGGTTAGTGAGCTTCATTCAGGACTGGGAGCAGTCATTGCGGTCGTCCCGGGCTCCGTTAAGTTCGACGAGGCGGCACTCCTGATTCGCAATGCACTGGAATCGGGAGTCCAGGTTATTGGTGTGATTGTGCAGGCGGACGACGGCGTTTTGATTGCGAATCGAATCGGACGATCGATTCCAGTCGTCGATGAGGTCAACGCGATTGAGCGGATTCCACTCGGCCAGCAGGCTGCAATCGAGGTCGCTCCGATCGGTGCAACCATTCAGACGCTCTGCAACCCGTACGGCCTGGCGACATTGTTCGAGCTCGACCCGGCGACGACTGCCCGGATTGCTCCTGCCGCGCGTGCGCTGACCGGTTTGCGGTCGGCGGTAGTGATCCGTACTCCAGCCGGCGCCATCGTCGAACGCCGCATCAAGCCTGGACGTTTGACACTGCACGGCAGAAACGTGAATCGGCCGATCGACCTTCGCTCAGGTGCGGCCGCGATCATGAGCGAGGTTGCCAGGATCGGTCCGTTGAGTGATGTCCAGGCGCAAGCGGGAACATCCGCCGGTGCAATGTTCGGCATACTCCGAAGGGAGTTGGCCGCGGCCGCCGAAGGCAGTCCGTCTGAGATTCGCGTTCGCGATCTTCTCGCGGCTGATCTCTCCGTCCCTCAGCCGGTCGCTGGAGGCTTGAGCAACGAAGTCGCTCCCGAACGTGCGGTAGCGCTCGCCGCAATGGTCGAAACCGGAGCCGGCTTCTCAGCGCCGCTCGGCGAAGCGCTCCGTCGCGATCTCGGCGTGCCGATCGAGGCCGGTGGACTCGAGGCCGATGCCGGTGTTCGCGGCGCATTGACCACGCCCGGCGCCGGATTGCCGCTGTGCGCGGTCGATCTCGGGTCCGGGTCTACAAATGCCGCGAGAATGGCCATTGATGGCAAGATCGACCGTGTTCACCTGGCCGGCGGTGGCGCGATGGTCAACCTGCTGCTCGGCGAGGAATTGGGGATCGCCGATGCCGGCTGGCGGGAGGACCTCAAACGGCACCGGGTTGCGAGGGTCGAGAGTCTGTTCTCGATTCGGCACGAAAGCGGAGCAATCGAGTTTCTGGAAGAACCCGTGCCCGTGACGTTGTTCGGTCGGACGGTGGTGCTCGCGAGTGACGGATTGCGAGCCGTGCCTGGTAATCCGTCGATTGAGCGGATCATGTCGACCCGAAGACGGGCGAAACGGGCCGTCTTCGGGATGAACATCGAGCGAGCGCTCAAGCAGCTTGCCCCTGGCGGGAATCCCCGATTCCTGGGTTTCGTCGTGCTCATCGGGGGCTCGGCACTTGATTTCGAGCTGCCGGGCATGCTCGCGGAGCAGTTGAGTGAATACGGGATCGTGATCGGAACGGCCAACACTAGAGGGCTGTTGGGTCCACGAAACGCGGTCGCAACCGGGCTTGTGATGGATACTAAGTCCCCATGAGTCCGCCAGCGTTGACCCGGCCGGCGGTGTTTCTGTTCCACCATCCAGGCGCTCCTCCGGGCCTAGTTGAGGCATTCACTTTCGGGTGCGAGGAAGAAGGCGTGCCGGTTGTTGTCGTTTGCGCCGAGGGCCCAGCCGGTGAGCTCTCGAGAAAAGCCGCTGAAGCTTCGACGCTCTTCGCTGGCGCCGGAATCGATGGTGAACGTTCGATCGCAATCCACGAGCAGCGCCTGGGAAGCCGGTCTCCACTTATGCTGACGTGCGATGCTACCGCCGAGCAGGCGAAAGTGTTTGGGCTCATTGCGGGACGCCTGGTCCGTGGAAGACCGATACCTCCCATTGTCGCGGACAACAACTAATCGGTGCTTGACCCACACCATGCCTAACCCCACCAACTCCACTATGCTGTCCACCGCCGAGAGATCCAAACGACTGACGGAAAGGAGCCAACAAAATGGCAAAAACAAGCTGGTTGACTGAGCTAACGGGCAAGCCTAAGCCGGTCATCGGAATGGTCCACTTCCCTCCCCTGCCCGGGACGCCGCTGTATGACGCCAGCGGCGGGATGGAAGCGATCCGAACCTGGATCCGGCGCGATCTGAGCTCGCTGCAGGCGGGCGGAATACATGCGGTCATGTTCTGCAACGAGAACGACCGCCCCTACCGCCTCGACGCTGATATGGCTACCGTTGCGGCAATGGGCGATGTGATCGGCAGCCTCAAATCCGAGGTTACGGTTCCATTCGGGGTGAACGTGCTCTGGGATCCCACCGCGACCCTCGCCCTCGCCGCCGCTACCGGCGCATCATTTTGCCGGGAAATCTTCACCGGCGCATTCGCCGGCGATTTTGGCCTCTGGATCCGGACTGCCGGGGACTCCTTCCGGTATCGCAAATTGCTCAACGCCGAGAACGTGCGGATGCTCTTCAACATCAATGCCGAATTTGCCCAGCAGCTTGCGCCTCGGCCGATCGCGGAAGTTGCAAAGTCGGTCGCCTTTTCGTCGAGCCCGGATGGAATCCTCATCTCCGGTCCGATCACCAGCCAACCGGCCGAGGCTTCTGCGCTCGCTGAGGTCGCGGCCGCGGTCGAATCGACCGGAATTCCGGTGCTTGTCAACACCGGGTTCAAAGCCTCGAACGCGGCGGAATTACTGCAGTTTGCGGATGGCGCGATCGTCGGATCCAGTCTCAAAGTTGATGGAATCACCTGGAGCCCGGTCGAGCAGTCGCGGGTCGCAGAGCTGATGAGAGTGGTCGCCGGAATCGACTGATCGAGATAGACGTCAACAGACAGGAATCGAAATCCGCGTGTGTAGTCGCGTGATTCACAAGTTGTATGCGTTGACAGTTTCGGCACCCCTGCCTAGACTGCCGGGCAAGTAGCACATATCAAACAATGTTCCAGGGCCAGCGTTCGTTCAAACAGCACGAAACAGGCCCGAGGACCATGAGAGTACTCTGCGATGCTCGAGGTGAAAGACCTTCACGTTCATTTCCCGACGAGTCGCGGTCCTATCAAGGCCGTCGATGGAGTCTCCTTCGCCTTGCAGCCTGGCGAGCGGCTCGGCCTGATCGGCGAATCCGGGTCCGGAAAATCGACGATCGCGCTGGCGATCATGCGATTGATCAAACCGCCGGGCGAGATCGTCAGCGGCGAGATCCTGCTCAACGGCGTCAATCTCTTCAATCTCTCGGAGGAAGAGATGCGCCAGCGCCGCCTGGCCGATGTCGCACTCGTGTCGCAAGGGGCGATGAATTCGCTGAATCCTGTTATGCGAATCCGTCACCAACTACTCGACTCGATGCACGCCCACGGAATTCATGTGCCGAAACGGGAGTTTCAAGAGCGTCTCGCGGAATTGCTCGAGGCGGTCGATTTGGAACCGGAGGTCGCTGATCTCTTCCCGCATCAGCTCAGCGGCGGTATGAAACAGCGGGTTTGTATCGCGACCGCGATCAGTCTCAAACCAAGGGTGATCATTGCCGACGAGCCCACCAGTGCGCTCGACGTCATCGTCCAAAAGCATGTCATGGAGACCCTGCGACGAGTGCAGGCCACAATCGGCGCCGCGGTCATTTTGATCGGACACGACATGGGATTGATGGCCCAGTTCACGCAGCGAGTCGCGGTCATGCGCGTGGGCAAGATCGTCGAGATCAACAGCGTAAAGGAGATATTTGCCCGTCCGGCACACCCATATACCCGGCTGCTGTTGGAGAGTCTTCCTTCTCTCGACCGGCGAGACTCGACGTTTGCACAACCAATTGTGCCGGCTGCGGCCGCACCTGCGATCGCCGGGGCATAACGGTCGCTTTTGCACAGGGGAGACACCGTTTTGGCTCCACTACTCGAATTGCGAAACGTGACGAAGACCTTTGGCGGCGGCGGATTTCGTCCGAAGCGCGTAGTTGTCGCTCTTAAGGACTTCTCGATCTCGATCGACTCCGAGCATCCAAGCATCGTCGCCATCGTCGGCGAAAGCGGCAGCGGAAAGACCACGATGGCGAATATGTTGCTTGGGTTTGAGACGCCGACGAGCGGGGAAGTAATATACAACGGTAAGGATCTGCGTCGAGTGACGGGATCGGAGCGGCGCACATTCCGCAGGGAGATCCAGGCCATCTTTCAGGATCCGTTCGGCGTCTACAACTCCTTCTACAAGGTCGATCACGTGCTGACAACACCTATCGCAAAATTCAAACTAGCTCGATCTCGGAAAGACGGACGTCACATGATCGAGGAGGCCCTGAAAGCAGTCGGGTTGGTCCCGGAAGAAACGCTTGGCCGATTTCCGCATCAACTAAGCGGGGGCCAGCGCCAGCGGACGATGGTCGCGCGAACGCTCCTCCTCCGCCCGAAGCTTATTGTTGCCGACGAACCCGTTTCGATGGTGGATGCATCTCTGCGGGTCACTGTCCTTGCGAATCTATTGCAGCTCAAAGAGCAGTACGGCATTTCTTTGATTTACATTACGCATGATCTTGCCACCGCCTATCAGATCAGCGATCGGATCATGGTGCTTCACCGCGGAACGGTGGTCGAAGATGGTCACCCGGAACAAGTGGTCAAGCACCCACAAGATCCGTACACGAAGCTATTGATCAATTCCATCCCATTGCCCGATCCGGAACGCGGATGGGGCAACACCGTACCTGTCGTCGATGGCGTGCTCGCCGGGTCCGTGGAACCGGCACGTGACACGCACATTCGTCAGCGCGACCGCTGATCGAACCGGAAAGGAGGTACTGGGGCAACAAATCGAAACAAGGGTGTCATCGCTTTGAGGCGCTACCCCATGCATACGAGGAGGTTACCCGTGAACAAAAAGCTCTTTCTGCCATTCCTCGCGGTCTTCAGCTTGCTCCTGACCAGTGCTTACGCACCTTCCGGAGCGGCTCAAACGGACGTGACGCGCGAGGAAACGCTCAAGATCGCAATGGACGGCCGGATCGAAGATCCGACCAACTTCAACATGACGTCGTGGACCGGCGCAGACCGCTCCAAGGGCCTGCACCAATACGTCTACGAGTATTTCTTCTATGAGAACATGCAGACCGGCGAGTACATTCCCTGGCTCGCGGAGAGCTACGAGTACAACGCCGATTTCACCAGTCTGGCGGTGAAGTTGCGGGACGGGGTGAAGTGGAACGATGGCGAAGCCTTCAACGCCGACGATGTGATCTTCACCTACGATCTGCTGCTGGCGAACCCGACGCTGGCCTGGGCGGACGTTGTCATTGCCAATGTCGCGTCGGTCGAAAAGGTCGATGATCTCAACGTCACCTTCAATCTGACCAGTTCGAACCCGCGCTTCCACCGCAACCGGGAGGCCTTCCCCGTGGTCGGTATCTGGGGCGGTATTACGATTCAACCTCAGCATGTTTGGGAAGGGCAGGACGTCACGACCTTCAAGAACAACCCCCCGGTCGGAACTGGCCCGTACAAGCTGGCCGATGCGACCCAGACATCCATCACCTGGGAGCGCCGGGACGATTGGTGGGGCACGACGGTCTTCGGTGCTTCGCCGGCGCCGAAGCAGATCCAAATGATTCACCTGGGCGCCGAGACGAATGTTGCCTTCGCGCTGGCCAACGACGAGATCGATGCCGAGTGGATCGGACTCTTGTCGGCCGGCTCCTACCAGGAGGTCGCGAAACGCAATGACAATGTGAGCGCCTGGTACAAGGATGCGCCCTACTCCTGGCCCGATCCCTGCCCACGGTTGATCATGGTGAACAACGCGGTGGCACCGCTCGACAACAAGGACGTGCGCTGGGCGATTTCCAACTTGATCGATCGACAGGCAGTCGTCGACCTGGCATACGAAGGCGCCACCACTCCCCTTTGGGGCCTCTGGCCTGAGTACACGGGGTACCAGGCATCCTTCGATGCCATCCAGGATCTGCGTGAACAGTACCAACCAGGCACGACCGACCTGGCGAAAGCCGCGCAGCTCTTCGAGCAGGCGGGTGTCAAGCCCGAGGACCTGCATCTTCGGTACGTGGTGAACTCCGACTCGAACGAAGAGGTGCGGGCCGCGCAGGTAGTGGCGGACCAGCTCTCCGCTGCCGGAATCGATGTCGAGATCCAGCCGTTGAGCGGCAGCGTTCTCAACGACACGGTCTTGCGCGGCGAATACGATCTCAAGCAGCACTCGTTCTGCGCCGGGGACACCGCCCTAAGCCTGGAGCTCTTCCATGGCAAGTTCTCCAAGCCGCTGGGTGAGCCGGTTGGGCTCTTCGAGCGTAACTCGTTCCGGTTCGAGAATGCGGAATTCGACGCGATCGTCGACAAGATGCTGACCACCGCGCCAGACGATCCGGCAATGAACGATCTGCTGCACCAGGCGATGGAGATCTGGTTTGCGGAGCTGCCGGTCATCCCAGTCGTGCAGGCGCCCGCGCTCGTGCCATTCAATTCCACGTACTGGACCAATTGGCCATCGGCCGAAAATCCGTGGAACATGCCGGTTTGCTGGTGGGCGACCTTCAATCTGGTCGTGACCGGTTATCCGAACCCGGAAACAGGCGAGTGGATCAACGGCATCCAGGCGGCCGGCGGCAGCTAGCCGCGAAGTAGCAGGCAACTGGCTCGCGTGGCAACACGTCGAGTGAGCGCCGTCAACCGGCGGTCGTGGCGCGGCCACGACTGCCGGTTGGCCGGCCGCCGGAAGAGGAGGTCAGGGGAGCGTGTCCGCCCGATACCTGGGTGAGCGGTTCGTCATCTTCGTCGCCACGGTTGTCATTTCGATGACGGTGGTCTTTCTCGTGCCGCGCTTGTCCCCGGGCGACCCGCTCGGCGACATCTTCGTGCGGATGTCGCGCATGGGCGGAAGCGCCTCCAGCCAGGCACTGATCGAGGACTACAAGCAGCGATTCGGTCTCGACGACAGCATGGCCAAGCAGTACGTTGCGTACGTCAAGCAGCTCGGACGGGGAGACCTCGGCTACTCGATCACCAATTTCCCAACGCGTGTTTCCGACAAGGTGAAGGACGCTTTGCCCTGGACCATCGGCCTGCTGACATTGACGACACTGATCAGCTGGTTGCTTGGCACGTTTCTGGGCGCGATCGTTGGCTGGACCGGCGGCCGTTCGAAGGGCTTACGGGGGTTGGTGCCAATCGCGCTCGTGCTCTACACGACGCCGTATTACATCCTGGCCATCATCTTGACCTATCTTTTCGCGTTTCAGTGGACACTGTTTCCACTTGCCGGCGCCTATTCCCCAGGGGCGAAACGCGAGCTCTCGTTGGAGTTCGCCGGTGACGTAATCCGGCATGGAACGCTGCCCGCGTTGAGCATCATCCTCGTGTCGTTGGGCTGGTGGTTCTTGAGCATGCGCAGCCTCATAGTCTCGGAGCAGGGAGAGGACTATATCCTCTGGGCGGAGGCAAAGGGACTGCCAAGCGGTCGGATCTTCTGGGCCTACGCGTTTCGCAATGCCCTTTTGCCTCAAGCGACCGGCCTGGCTCTGTCGCTTGGGAACATCGTCGGCGGCGCGCTAATTACCGAGGTGATCTTCGGCTACCCAGGGCTGGGTTATCTGATCTACAACTCGATCAAGCAGTTCGACTACCCGGTGATCCAGGGCAGCGTTCTACTGATCGTGATCTCCGTGGCAGCGGCAAACTTGATCATCGATTTGCTCTACCCGTTGATCGACCCACGAATCCGCGCCGGCGGATCGGGGAGGTCGTAACCGTGGCCGCCGTCGTTCCCGTCGAAACGCGTGCCCAACCACCGATTGTCGAGCGCCGAGACTACGTCAAGCTGATCCGCGGCAATCGCAAACTGGTATTCGGCCTGATCATCTTCTTCTCGCTCGGCTTGGCAACGCTGGTCGGAAGCCTCCTCGTCGACCCGGGAGAGAGGAGGACCGGCGCCTTTCCTAGGAATCAGGCGCCGAGCCTGGAAGCAATTCTGGGGACGACGTCGCTCGGCCAGAGCGTTGCCGTGCAAATGACCGAGGCCGTGCCAAATTCGATGAAAGTAGGCCTGATCGCGGCGACGATGGGAACCGTTCTTGGCGCGGTGATCGGCCTCATTAGCGGTTACTACGGCGGCAGAGTCGATGCCGGTCTTCGCATTCTGATCGACGTGTTTCTCTCGGTGCCCTCGCTCCTCTTTTTGATACTGATCGCCTCGTTGCTGAAGGGCGTCAGCGTCACCAACATGGCGTTGATCATCGGCATCTTCGCCTGGGCGTGGCCGGCCCGCGCGGTGCGAGCACAGGCGCTCAGTCTCAAGGAGCGCCCGTTCGTGCGGGTGTCGCGTCTCAATGGTCAGAACAGCTTCGAGATCGTCTTCCGTGAGCTTTTGCCGCACGTGCTGCCTTGGCTGGGCGCAAATTTCCTCAACGCATTCATCGTCGCTATTCTGGCCGAGTCGGGTCTGTCCATTCTCGGACTCGGCCCGCAGCGAGAGATGACGCTGGGGATGATGATTTACTGGTCGGTCCTGAGCTACAACTCCTTGTTCCAGAACCTGTGGTGGTGGTGGTTGACGCCGGTGATCACACTGATGGTGCTTTTCCTATCGCTTTATCTCGTCCACCTCGGCCTCGACGAGATCAGCAACCCTCGGAAGCGTAAACTCGCTTAACGAACGGCGCACCAGCCCTCGCTCGATCTCGTGGGATCACCCCAATTGATGGGCGAACCAGCCTCGATTGCCGCTGAGCTCCTGCAGTTCGCCGGCGGAGCGATCGTCGGATCAAGTCTCAAGATCGACGGAATCACCTGGAATCCGGTCGACCAGTCTCGCGTCGAGAAGCCGCTCAAGGTCGTCGGCGGTGTGGCCTGAGAACGACTGTCTCTCCCGACCGGAACTGAAATGCAACTCGGCCGGAGTGTTCACGACGGAGCGATGCATCTCGGCCGTATTGTTCACGACGGAGCGATGCACCTCGGCCGTATTGTTCACGACGGACCGTTCTCGGGGCGTTTCGTGAAACGCCCAGCTCATTCCCAACCCTGGCTGATTCCGTTCAAGATTGCACATCATCCGCTCCGCGTCGCGACGACGCATCCGGAATGCGGTAGTGGTGATTGAGAGCACAATGGTCCGCATCGTAGGGGCGTTCGGCGAACGCCCGCGGTTCAAGGCATCGCGGTTCCTTCAGGAACGGCGTCCATGCCAAGCAGCGCGGACGCCTGACGACTGACGCCTGACGCCGAACGCTTCGACACCTTACCAACGACTCGCACGAGCACCTCCCGTGAGTAATCCGGCTCAGCGCATGCAAATCGACTATGTGCAATCTGCCCTCAAACGAGCAGGCGTCGACTGATTTCGGACCCGGAATCCAGGCTGACGCCCCGTGACGGGGCATGGTGCACCAATCCGTAGAGAATCCCGATTACGCGCCCATCTCGCCGTTACAACATCGCAAAAATACTTGACGCGGACCCGCCTTAGCGTTATACAGCCTGGCGATGCAGTGGGCTTTTGAGCAGAATGGAGGAAGTTAGGTAGCGAAAGTCGTGCTGATCGCTATTGACAGAGTCCGGTGGCTCAAATGATGCCATGCCGAACAACGCGGTTCGGAACCGCATATAGTCAAAGGAGCAAACGGTGACCAAGAAGACCGATCAGATCAATGAGCTTTTGGCAGACAGCCTTAGCGGCCGGATAAGCCGCCGCGACGTGATGAAGCGGGCTGCGATGCTCGGTGTCAGCGCGCCGCTGGCCGGTGTCCTTGCTTCCTTGTATGCCCGGGGCGTTTCGGCACAAGACGCGACCGAGCCCGGCTCGTGGATCACGCAGCCGGCAAATCTGCGAACAGATCTCGCGGGCATGAGTTTGACAGTCATCCTCGGTGCGTCCGGCAACGGAACGCCGTTCACGACCGCGCTGGTCAACAAGTTCCAGGAATACACTGGTTGCACGACGACGTTGATCGAGGGCCCGGAGTCCGCAACCGACCGGCTCAACATCGCGTACCTCCCGGTGCTTTCCGCCGGCGACAGCAGCATCGACGTCTTTATGATCGACGTGATCTGGCCGGGCATCGTGGCCGAGCACGCGGTTGACCTGACCGAAGCGATGACGTCGCAAGGCGTCGAATACTTCGAGCGAATCACCAGCAACAATACCGTGGACGGCAAACTCGTCGGTATACCCTGGTTCACCGACGCCGGCCTGCTTTACTACCGTAAGGACCTCCTCGAGAAATACGGTTTCGCGGCCGCTCCGGTAACCTGGGCCGAGCTCGAAACACAGGCACAGGCGATCATCGACGGTGAGCGCGCCGCCGGTAACCCAGACTTCTGGGGCTTCGTCTATCAGAGCGCGGCCTATGAAGGACTGACCTGCAACGCGCTCGAGTGGCAGATCTCTCAGGGTGGCGGAGCCATCATCGAAACTGACGGTACCGTTACCGTCAACAACGAAGCCGCCGCGGCAGCGTTCGACCGCGCCAAGGGTTGGGTTGGCACGATCGCGCCAACGGGCGTGACCACCTACAAGGAAGAGGAGTCTCGCGGCGTCTGGCAGGCCGGAAACGCGGCCTTCATGCGCAACTGGCCGTATGCCTTCTCGCTCGGCCAGGCGGACGATTCACCGATCAAGGACAAGTTCGATGTCACGGTCATCCCGATGGGCGAGGGCGAAGGCGCTCAGCATGCCGACACCCTCGGCGGCTGGCAGTTGATGGTTTCGAAATACTCCAAGAGCCAGGAAGCCGCCATCGAGTTCGTCAAATACGCCACCAGCCCTGAGGTGCAGAAGGCCCAGGCAATCGAGCGCAGCACCCTTCCAACCATTGCCGCCGTCTATGACGACGCCGACGTGCTTGCGGCGGCCCCGTTCTTTGCCAGCCTGAAGCCGGTCTTCCAGGGCGGCGCGGTCGCTCGACCGTCGACAGTCTCTGGCGCTTACTACGACGATGTGTCAACTGCTTACTTCACGGCTGTCAACCAGATCATCACCGGGGCCGTGAGCTCGGGCGATGCGCTGGCGACACTCCAGGAAGACCTGCAAGCGATCATGGACGAGAAGAACGCGGGCTAACCCTTTTGCCGGCAACGAAGCCGGTTGACAGCATGCATGGTGCCGGGCGGGAACTGTTCCCGCTCGGCGTCGTCGCAAGGAGCAGGGTGCCGTGGCTTATCAGCCGACTAGTTCCGCACTTGCAAAAAAAGGGAGCAATCTCCTTTCCCGTCTTCAAAATGAAGACACCCCTCGCTCTCAATGGGCAAAGTCGCGGGAACGGCTGGCGTGGCTCCTCGTCCTCCCCGCAATCATCGTCGTGTGCGGCATCGCGCTTTATCCGCTTGCGCAAACCATCTGGCTGAGCTTTACCGACGCGAACTTGCACGAGTCAAGCGCGGAGTGGGTGGGCCTGCGCAACTATCAGCGTCTGTGGGACTCAACACTCTTCCGCAATGCTGTTTACCACACCATTCAATTCACCGTCGTAACCGTCTTCTTCGAGACGGTGCTCGGGATGATCATCGCGCTCACGATCAATTCGAATTTCAAAGGTCGCGGTCTCGTCCGCACCTCCATGTTAGTGCCCTGGGCCATTCCTACGATCGTTTCGGCCCAGATGTGGGCCTGGATGTACAACGACGTCTTCGGGGTCGTCAACGACATCCTGGTCAAGAAACTCCATATCCTTGACGATTCGATTGCCTGGACCACCGGTTCGACCGCGCTTTGGGCGATCATCGCCGTCGATATTTGGAAAACGACTCCATTCATGACATTGTTGATTCTCGCCGGTCTCCAGATCATTCCTGGAGACGTATATGAGGCGGCAACGGTCGACGGTGCGAGCAAGTGGCAGCAATTCTGGCAAATCACATTGCCGCTGGTTCGCCCGGCTTTGGTCGTCGCGCTTATCTTCAGAACATTGGATGCCTTCAGGGTCTTTGATGTCGTGCAGGTGATGACCCAATACTCACCGCAAACCATGACCGTAGCGGTCTTCGCTCAACAGAACTTCTCGAAGAGAGCAAGCGGATTCGGTATGACTGCCGCATCCAGCGTCTTTATCCTTGTGTTCATCATGTGCCTGGTCGCGATTTACACGCGGCTGGCCCGAGTAGATGAGGGGTGAGATGACCCAGCTACAGCGATCAGTCGCCGTCGAGCCCCAGGCGAAACGTCTCGCCATCACCGGACTGAGAACGAAGACGAGAAGCAGGGGGATCGGAACGTATGTCAATGCAGCTCTTTTCTGGCTGCTGATCATCGTGATCTTGACGTACACGCTCTTTCCCTTCTACTGGGCGATCGTTTCCTCCCTTCAACCGAGCTCCGCGCTCTTTCAGACACCGGTGAGCTATTGGCCGACGAAGATCGACTGGAGTCACTACCGCGCGGTTTGGGAAGCGGACTTCTTCCGGAAAGCGCTACGCAACTCGATCATCGTCGGCGTGTCGACCGTCGCGCTGGCGATTACGATCGGGTCCCTTGCCGCTTATGCGCTGGGCCGGATGAAATTCCGCGGTCGCACGTTCACCCTCTATCTCATCCTCTCGATGACGATGTTTCCTCAGATTGCTATCCTTGCCTCACTATACAAGGTGCTGGACAAGTTTGGCTTTATCAACAGTCTACCGGCATTGATCGTTTCGTACACGACCTTCTCCCTGCCGTTCACGGTTTGGGTCTTGACCAGCTTCTTCAAAGCAATGCCCGGCGAACTGGAAGAGGCCGCACTCGTCGATGGCGCGTCGCCCTTGCGCGCCTTCTGGCAAATTCTGCTGCCGCTCGCGTTGCCGGGAATCGTCACGACCGGCTTGCTCGCCTTCATCGGCACCTGGAATGAGTACCTTTTCGCCCTGACGTATACCCAGGACTGGGGCTCGAAGACGGTGCCGCTTGCGATCGTTGCTTTCTCGGGTCAGACCGAGTTTGAGCTGCCATGGGGCAACCGCATGGCGGCTTCGCTCGTGATTACCGTGCCGCTGATTCTTCTGGTGTTGATCTTCCAGCGGAAGATTCTGGCCGGCCTTACCGCCGGAGCCGTCAAGGGCTAGACACGAGCTTCGAGAATCATGTGGACGCCCGTTCAGTCGAATACCTGAACGGGCGTTTGGATTTCTGCGCGTCGCCCTCGTGTACTCGCGCGATTATGAAACGTGCATTCTTATTCGGTGTATCAGGGAGCGCGTCTCGC
>CAYJPA010000100.1:0-18935 GCA_964371945.1 uncultured Sphaerobacteraceae bacterium
TGACGCGACAGAATCACAGAACAGCTCAATGCGACAAATTCATAGAACAACGAGAGTCGATTGACGTCAAGGATCTACCTCCGATGATAATGAGCTCCAAATGACTGGTACCCTCGGGTCACACGAGTCTGGACGGGGAATGATTGAAGCGCTGATATTTGACATGGATGGATTGCTGATTGACAGTGAAGTGCTGGCCGCCACGGCGATGGACCAGTTTCTCGCCCGTTATGGGCTGGCGCGTGATCCCGAAATCCATAAGCAGCTTCTGGGACGTCGGTTGCCGGAGGCAATTGCGATCGTGCGCGATGCGTACTCACTCGATCGACCCCTGGAAGCACTGATCGAGGAGTACGGTGAGATGAGGGTGGCCGCATTGCGCGGCGCCGTCCGAGCTATGCCTGGCGCGAGGGAGATCATCGCGTTCGGCCGCGCCGCGGAGCTGAAGATTGCGCTTGCAACCTCCGGAATGCGAGCACACGCGACCATTTCACTTGAAGAGACCGGGCTGACGGGGCTGTTCGATGTCGAAGCGACTGGTGACGAGGTCGAACGAGGAAAACCGGAGCCCGATCTCTTTCTGCGGGCCGCTGAGAAACTGGGTGTCGATCCAGCCAACTGCGTCGTGTTCGAGGATGCGCCAAATGGCGTTGTGGCCGCGCGGAGGGCCGGAATGCTGGTGGCCGCCGTGCCCAATGCAACGAGCATGATGCACGTGTTTCCGGTCGCGGCGGATATCGTCCTGCCGGATCTCTTTGCGGCGCCCGGATGGCTCGCCCGGCAGGGAGTCGCTATCCACGTCTAGAATCAGCGAAGAAGCCGACGTCGAGCTCGAAGTCGGTGGTTCCGCTGGCTGAACGGCGATTGGATGCGCGAGTGGAGGTTCGGAGATGACGGTCAGAATCTACCTCGCGGCAGCCCGACTGGCTGCTGGGCCGGCGATGCCTGGCGACATTCCGGCAGAGCGCCTTTTTGTTCACGCCTCCGATGTGCCGGAGCTTTGGGTAGAAACCGAGAGCGCATTGGTGCCTGGACCAGGCAGAAGTGTCTCGTTCTCGCTTGCACGGCCGCTCGATATCGGCATCGACAGAATAGTTGGAACCGTCGAACGGATCGTCAGTAAGGACACCCGGGAACGACTTCGGACCCAGCGATAGTGTCCACTGCGAAGCGTTTCGAATCTGTAGCGTCGTGTGGGAGGTCGTTGACCGTACTCAAAACTGTGCGCGGAGAAATGGCTACATGAGTGAGTCGAGTACGGTCGATCTGGTGATCGTCGGAGCGGGAGCCGCCGGACTGGGTGCCGCTCGTACTTCGCAGGATTCAGGACTCTCATTCGTCGTGCTCGAAGCCATGGATCGTATCGGCGGCCGCGCCGACACCGACCATTCGACGTTTGTGTGCCCTGGGATCTCGGTTGCCATTGGTTGCATTCTGCCGATATCAATCCAATGACGGAGCTCGCCGGCGTGTACGGATTCGGCTACCTAAAATCGATCCCTCCTTTCCGGTATCACGTCGAGGACCGTCCATTCGGCGAGGATGAGACTGCCCGGGTTCGCGAATATGTCGAATCTTGCTGGAAACGAGCACACGAGGCGGGCGAGCGAGGATTGGATGTTGCATTTGCGGACGTGGTCGATCAGTCGCATGAGTGGAACGCGGCGTTTCGCACCGCGGTCGCCGGGGAATGGAGTGTGACGCCGGAAGAGGCGTCAACACTCGACAGCTTCAGTTGCCGTGACACCGACAACAACTGGCCAGTTCGGGAGGGATATGGGACGCTGGTGGCGCGCCATGCGAAAGGACTTCCGGTTTCGCTCTCGACTCCGGGGCGACGAATCGAGTGGAGCGGATCGCTAGTCAAGGTCGTGACCGACAACGGAATCATCGATGCCGGGGCGGTCCTGATCACCGTCTCAACCAGGATCATTCAAGACGGTGTGATCGAGTTTGACCCTCCGCTGCCGGTGTGGAAACAGGAAGCCTACGACGCGATCCAACTCGGAAACGCGAACAAGGTCAGTTTTGCGATCGACGGCCGGGAGTTGGGAGTCGATGGACACTCGGGGATGTGGGTCAAGGTCACCGAACGGCAGGGAATGTTCTTCCAGCTTCGACCATTCGGGCTCGATCTGGCCAACGGGTATCTGGCGGGCGAGCTCAGCGCCCAGGCCGAACGTGAAGGTGCAGCGTCGATCATCGCAACCGGTCTGAACGCTCTGAGGAGCGTCTACGGTGCAGGGATCGAACAGAAGATCACGATCTCCGCCTGCTCTACCTGGCAGACCGATCCGTGGATCCGAGGAGCGTATGGCGCTGCTCGGCCACGTCTCGCGCATATGCGCAAGGATTTGGTGACGCCGATCGATGACAAGCTCTCTTGGGCAGGCGAGGCGGTATCGCACGATTTCTTCTCGACTTGCCACGGTGCACACTCGACCCGAATCGCCGCGGTCAAGGCAGCCGCGATTTCCCTGAAGCACGTTCGCCTCTAGCCAGACAGCACACCTTATGTTGACGATCACGGCCGCGACCCGGAACCCGGCGAAGATCAAGGAGTTGTCGGGGTTGCTTGACGGGATAGCGCGGGTCGAACTGGGTCCTCACGACATATCCCCGGAGATTCAGAACGAGCCGGCGGCTGAAACAGGAGAATCAGTCGATGAGATTGCACGCGCCAAAGCGATCGCTTGGTCGAGAACGATCGGAGATGATCGTCTTGTAATCGCTACGGATGGTGGGTTGTTGATTCCGGCCGTTGATCGCGACTGGAATCCGGTGAAAACCCGCCGCTTTGCCGGCGAAAAGGCGAGCGATCTCGATCGCGCCCGCGCGCTGATCTCCATGACTGCCCAGCTCGCAAGCGCCGCGCGTCAAATCGGCTGGCGCGAATCGGTGACGATCGCGAGAAAGGGCGTGATCGCTGGCCAGTGGACGGCCGAGAGCGATCCTGGGTTTCTCGCGGTCAAAGTCGACGAGTGTCTTGTGGCGTCATGTAACGGTTTTTGGGTCCCGGCGATCTGGCGGTGCCCGGAGTTCGAGGGTCGGCTTCTGGCAGAGCTATCAGATTCTGATCGAGCGCAACGAATCGACCACTGGACCCGCTTGCGTGCCCTGGTGCGATCGTGGGCCCAATCTGTTGTTTCAGCGCCGTCGTAACAACGGAGCATGCTCAAATTTGCCGGAGAACGGCTCAACCGATCGTGCAGGCCGCCGGCAATCGCACCGTCATTGATGTGGCGCGAAATCGACTGGAGATAGGCATTCACTGTGAAACACCGGTCGATTCCCCCCGGGCTCAATGCCGGGGTGCAACTCCTCGAGAGCAGCAATCGGGTAAAGAACCGTATTCTCGATGGTCGCGAAGATCACACCGCGAAGCCAAGACGGACCAGGTAGCCGGTCTCTCCCGACAGCCGCATACGTGGCTGCAGGTCCGACCGAATTGAACAGGTGAATCGGCAGTCCGGCTACTTTCGCATCCGTTGGATCGTTGACCAACGGCCTACCGAGCGGTTGGAGATCGTCGACGTTCAGTCCAGTTACCTGCATATCGATCTCGGAGACCACGGCATACCTGATTCCCCCGGATCAGTCCAGCGATGACCGCCGCTCGCTTGTCCGTAAGGCTCGGGGTATAGGTGCTCCTGTGTCGCCATTAGGCAAAGCCTTTCTCGTTCACAAGAGCGCGACGCGTGCCGTTGACATTACCCCTGCCGGGAATCGATCGGTTCTGGCAGGAAGTGCTCGGCGCCCGCGAGATCGACCGGAAGGCGGTCACGCGGAACGTAGTGCCGGATCAGCCAGCGGCTGAGACCGTCCAATCCAGGAAAGAGCACCCGTTCCGTGATGTTCGCCTGATCGAGCTTATCGCGAATCTCCCACTTCAATTCAGCCGGGATAATGACCCGAAACCCCAGATCTGGATGACCTGACAGCCAGTCCGAGAAAAGCGCCTCAGGATTGGACATCAACGAAAAGAGCGCAAACTGATTGACGATCCGGTCATCGAGCGACGGCGGTTCGAAAAAGAGCGCAAGCGGCTCCAACGACAGCGCATCGAACGCGGGCAAATCAGCGGCGGCCATTCGCAGCATATCGACCGTAAACACATTCGATCCTTCAAGATTCAGGAGATCGTGCAAGGTTCGCGGCAGGAGTCGGTGTGCGCCCTCGAAGTTGACGCACCAAACCACTGCGTCTTCGTTCATCCAGGAGAGCTCCTGGGTGGCGAAATGCAGAGCGATAAAGGGCGAATAGGTCCAGTCGAGCAGCCGCGTCGGCAATCCGTGATGCTGGGCGAGAGCCAGCCATTCCCAGGGCGAATCCGATTGCCGCACCTCGCGGTCAAGCGAGGCATACTTCCGGAAGTTCCTGAGGAGATGGCGCTCGGTCGCGGCCGTATCGCCGCCGAGTCGCTGCAACCCCGTCGTCAGATTCGACCTCGCCGCAAGCGAGATGCCTCGAAACGCGTACGGAGAACGGAAGCGGCTAATCTCACCTCTCCACGATTCGGCGAAGAGCACGTCCTGCAGATGATTCCAGCTTTGCGCGACGATCTCGTCCATGGCGCAACTATCGGTCGCAACCGCGCTGATGGCAAACACAGATGAAAAGCGGGGAGGCCGATTGGCCCCCCGGTTCGCGTTCACGTGCGTTTTGATCGGGTCTAGGCGGTCATCACGTTGCGCAGCGCGCCGAGCTTCTCGACTTCGACCACCACTTCGTCACCCGGCTTCAGCCACGGCTTGTTCGCCATCCCCATGGCCACCCCCTCGGGTGTGCCGGTGGTGATGATGTCCCCCGGCAGCAGCGGGAAGTAGGTGCTGACGTAGGAGATGATCTCGGCGATGCTGAAGATCATGTCTCCGGTGTTGGAGTTCTGCCGGAGCTCGCCGTTGACCTTGGTTGTGATCTGCAGTTTCTGCGGATCGCCGACCTCGTCGGCGGTTACCAGATACGGACCGATCGGGAAGAAGTTGTCCATCGTCTTGCCGAGTAGCCACTGGCTCGTGCGCGTTTGCAGATCGCGGACGCTGATATCGTCCGCCGTGCAGTACCCGTAGACATAGTTGAGGGCGTCAGCCTGGCTGACGCCTTTGGCGGTTTTTCCGATCACCGCCGCGATCTCGACCTCGTAGTCGTACTGCTCGGCGACCTGGGGCAGCGCGACCGAATCGCCGTGCGCGGCGAGGGTGTTACTGAACTTCGAAAAAACGACCGGTGTTGTTGGAATCGCCGCTCCGCTCTCTTCGGCATGCTTGCGATAGTTCAGCCCGATGCAGATGATTTTGCCCGGCGCCGGAACGCACGGGCCGTACTGAATCGTCGACTCATCCAGCAGCCAGGGACCCGAAGACGTGCCCGCGGCCTTCTGAACGAGGTCGTTGAGTCCGGCGTTACCGCTCGAGATTGCGTCCGCGACCGAACCCGGCACGTTCACGCCGAGCGCCTTGCCGGCCGCCGCGACATCGATCACCCCGGCGGACGTTTTGATCCCGAACCGGAGCTCGCCGCCGGACTTGAATGTCAATAGTTGCATTCCGCTGTTACCTCTCTCCCAGATCGCACGCTCCGAGCGCGCCAGTCCATAACGCTCAGGGCGGTAGCGTACCAAATGCTTCGTTCTCGTGATGGGTTGATCTTCTTGGTCCGCGGCCTGGAATCGGTTGAGGAGAATCGAGTGGAGGCGACCGGTCCCGGCGCATCTCGTCGCCGGGGCCGCCGGTTAGCTATTTTTTGTGGCGTTCGACGAACCGGACGATCCGGCGGCAGCCTTCCGCGACGTTGTCGTCCGACGATGCCAGCGACATTCGCACCATTCCGGTGGATGTGACATTGCCAAAGGTGTCGCCCGGAGCGACCGCGACCTTCTCCTCTTCCAGGATCTTGAGCGCCAGCTCCCGGCTCGGGAGTCCGGTCGATCGCAGATCGAGCAACGCGTAGAACGCGCCCTGCGGCACAACCGGCAGAAGACCAGCGGGCACCAGAATGTCGCGTGCTATGTTCCGGCGCTGCAAATACGCCTGTCGCATGCCTTCGACGCAATCCTGCGGTCCTTTGATCGCGGCGTAACCTGCCGCCTGCGACGGCCCGGTCGGGCACGAGGTCAGCGGTTCCATCATCTTGCCGGCGAGCAAGATCAGCTCCGGATTCGCGATCGCATACCCGAGCCGCCACCCGGTCATCGCAAAGGTTTTGGAAAAGCCGGAGATCGTAATAACCCGGCCGTCGGCGTCGAACTGCGAGGCTGGCGTGTGCTCGCCGTCGAACACGAGCGCCTCGTAGATTTCGTCGGCGATCAAATAGAGATCATGTTCCGCGGCCAGATCGACCAGCGCCTTGACCGTTTCGGCCGGAAAGACGACGCCGGTCGGGTTCGACGGATTGCAGATGATCAGGATCTTCGTACGCGGGGTGATCAGCTTCCGAATGGCGTCGAGATCCGGCAAGAACCCATCCTCTATCCGGCATGGATAGCGCACCGGTTTGGCGTGGGCCAGCCCAGCGATCGAGATGTAGTTCGGCCAGCCCGGATCGGGCACGAGAATCTCGTCGCCGGGCTCACAGATCGCGAAGGTGGTCGCGGCAATCGCATTGACGCCGCCGGTTGAGGCGAGCACCTCGTCGGACGTGATCGTTCTACCCCACGTGGCTGTGTATTTGCCGGCGATCGCCTGGCGAAGCTTCGGGGTGCCGTAGTTCGAGGTGTACTTGGTTTCGCCGCGTCCGGCTGCTTCGAACGCCGCGTCGATGATGTGTGCCGGCGTATTGAAGCTGGGCTCGCCCACCTCGAGATGGATCACGTTTTCCATCTTTGACGCGAGCGCCATGACTTCGCGGATACCGGAGCGGGGCAGCGCCTCCGCGATGGACGAGAGCGGTTTCACAGTGACCTCCGAAGACGATTGATTCGACCATTGAGACCGGGTTCAACAGGTCAATTCTCGCATTTTGGCGACCGGTTGCACCGGTCACCGCGTCCGATACCACAACGTGAAGCGGAAGAGCGGCAAATAGCCCATGCGCTCGTAGACCGGTCGCCCGAGGTCGGACGACAACAGCATCGCCGGTACGGTCGGGTCGATTTGCGAGGCGACCCAGGTGAGCGCTTCGCCGAAACCGCGACCGCGCGCTTCGGGCAGCGTCGCGACCAGCATCACATTGTTGATGTCGCAGTCGAGCGAAGCCGCGGCAACCGCAACCGGCCGATCGCCGTCGTAACCGATCCAGATTTTGACGTTCGGAACGCTCAGCAATCCCGGGCCGAAGAGCATGCCCGGCTTCAGTCCGCGGAACGGATAGCCATCGATCGCGACTTGTTCGAAGATCTCCAGTTCGTCGCTCGAGTCGATTTGCACAATACGCAGATCGTCCGGCGCCCGCGTTGGCGTCCTATTCGCCGGCAGGAGATGCACCGGCGGATGGCCGGCCAGTGTCCACCCGTGTTGGCGGAGGTCGGGGGTTGGCCAGGCGCTGAAGAGGAGGACCTCGCGCGGTTCGCCTCCGTCTCGCAGCGAGTAGAAAGAATCGATCGCGGCCAGCGTAGTTTCATACCCCTGACCGAGGGGCCGCATCAGATTGATCGAGTTTGTGAACCCGGCCGGCGCGCCGGAGTCCGCCGCCCAGAACGCCTCGTCGCGAACCGCGTGCCCTCCCAGCGACTCGGTCACGCGCTCCGTCAATCTCACCCAGTTCACGTTGAATCGGCGGAGATAGGTGTCGTCGTCGGGCGTCAACTGACCGTGCCCGTTTTCGAGATACTCGGACTCTTCGTTCGTCATTTGCGGATCCTCGATTGCGGTTCCACATGTTGTGGCGAGTCGTGCCGGGCTCGGCGATGATACCCAGGCTGTTGTTTCCAGTCTTCACACGAAGGATGTCCTCGATGCTGCTCGGCTCGCAACCACGTTTTCGCCTCGCAAATCTGCCGACACCGCTGCAGGAAGCGGTGAATCTCAGGTCCGCACTTGGCGGTCCTGAAAAGTGCCCGCGGATTCTGATCAAACGCGACGATCTGACCGGTCTTGCGTTCGGCGGCAACAAGGTCCGGAAGTTGGAGTTCCTGATCGCGGACGCCCTGGCCCAGAAGGCGACGACGATCATCACTGCCGGCGCGGCGCAGTCGAATCACGCTCGCGCGACCGCTGCCGCCTCATGCGTTGCCGGCTTGAAGTCGGTGCTCGTGCTGGACACGGATCTCGACAACCCGCCGATCCAGGGCAATCTGCTGCTCGATCGCCTGCTTGGAGCGGAGGTTCGGTTCGTGCCCGCCGGGACCGATATGGACGCGGCCATGGCAGAGGTTGCCGAGGAGCTTTCTCACAGAGGTGATCGACCGTACGTTATTCCAATCGGTGGCTCCAACGGCATTGGGACGTTGGGCTATGTGGCCGCAACCCTTGAGATTGTCGAGCAGTGTTTCGAGCTGGGCGTCGCGCCGAGCCGGCTCTACTACGCCAACGGATCGCGGGGCACGCAGGCCGGACTCGCGCTCGGCGCGAAAATCTTGCGAGCCTCATATGCCGTGCAAGGAATTGCGGTTAGCGGCGGTGACGAGATCAAACGTCAGCGAGCCGTCCGGATCGCAAAGGAAGCAGCACGATTGCTGATGACTGACGGCGAGCTCAGCGAGGACGAGCTGTTGAATGACGACGGTTACATCGGCGAGGGTTACGGTCTCATGACCGAAGGCTGCGCCGAGGCGATCTCGTTACTTGCCCGCACGGAGGCGCTTTTCCTCGATCCGGTGTACAGCGGGAAGGCGATGGCCGGGATGATCGATCACATTCGTGCTGGAACAATCGAACCGCGCGAAACCGTGATTTTCCTTCACACCGGCGGCACCCCGGCATTGTTTGCAAAGGCCGGCTCATTGCTGCCGGCACTGGGAGTGAAATGACCGATTTTGATCTCGATGGATTTCTCGCGCTTCCACTGGTTGGCGCCATTGCGACGCTTCGGGCCGACGGCTCACCGTCGGTCGTGCCGATCTGGTATCGCTGGACCGGCTCAGCGATCACAGTCTGGACCAGTCCCAGTTTCGTTTGGGTCAAACAGATTCAAAAGGAGCCACGAGTCGCGTTTTCGGTGTTCGAGCACAACGTCCCGAGCCGGGCGGTTTACGTTCGAGGAACAGCTTCGGTGGCCGTGGGAACGACGAGCGAGCTCAACGACGAGCTGCGCGCAATAACGGCGCGATACGTTCCCGCGTCTCGCGTTGACGCGGAAATGAAGTCATACGACAACGACACTCCAAAGGCCGTCGTGACGATCACGCCCACATGGATGAAAGCGGAGACGAATTAGTCGCAAGCTGCAAGCTCCAAGCCGCAAGCTTCAAGCCGCAAGCTAGAAGTCACGAGTCGATGAAGGGCAAATGGGGACGCCCAGGCCGCGCGCTGCCTCGGGTTGAAACCCGAGGCTGAGTTCACAAAGCCACCGCGCGGGCTCCGAAGGTTTTTCAGTTCGCTGTTCGTTGGGTTAGGCGGCCCTGGCCTGGGTTTTGGATCCGGGGCGGGTTTGGTGTCATCGTTTTGTTCGTTTTTGTTGTCTGTTAATTGTGGGGGTGCACGGGCACCTCGGAGCGAAAGGCCTCCATGATGACGAAGTTGGTCGAGTAGGCTCACACAAACGCACGCTTAATCACAGTTTTGGAGCATGAGCGGCGGAAGGCTATGGAGTGGGTGCCGCGGGGGCAACGATTTCGGGGCCGCCAAATAACTACCTCTGCGAAGCGAAACTATTTGTAAGTGGAATCACCGCGATCGCGCATTTCAAGCGGCATTGCAGCAGGGGCGTGAACTGCTGGCAGACGCTACGGCCGAGCGGTTACGAGGAATGCTGGACCGGGCGGCGACGGTGGTGCAGAAGGAGCTCGATTCGTCCGAGGCAGACCCGAGGCTGGCGATGTCGCTGATGAAGGAGATGGGGGTATTCGAACGCGGGTTGCGGGTAGGGCGGATGGAGCCGCCGCAGCCGAAAGCGAGCAGTGCGACGGAGCGAACTGAGGAGGAAGATGCGGTGATGGAGCGGTTGACGAGCGTGCTGGAGGGAAAGATCGAAACGGCGAAAGCGATTTCGGCAGGCAAGCGAGCGGGATAGAAGCGGGAGCGGACGGTGAGTGTGCAGGCGGCGGGGCGGAGGGACAAAGGGTTTGTCCAACCCGCCCCGCACCGGAATAAATTCCAGTGCTATGCCCACGAATCCCTTCCAGGGATGACGGGGCCAGCGACCAACCCCGGAGGGGTTTTGTTGGCGTAGCCTTCGGTTTCAACCGGAGGCGGGGTGCAGGGAATGAGCGTTTGTTTAGCCCGCCCCGCGCCGGAATAAATTCCAGTGCTAAGCCAACGAATCCCTTCCAGGGATGAGGATCAGCGTTCAGCGGATGAGATATTCTGGGGCCTAAGACGACCGTCTTGGAGTTGGGATGTGGCACAGCCCCGTCTGACACTCGCCAAACATCGCGCGATCGCGGCCAGGGTCCAGTTCAGCATGCCGGAAACCGGCAACCGGCACGAGAAAATGGCAAAGTCGAGAGAATTTTTCAAGACGCTCAAGCAGGAGGAGATATTCCTCAAGGACCACCAGCTGTTTGCCGATGCTGAAGCGAACATGTGCCGGCTCATCCGGGACGTCTACAACGGGAAGTGGCAGCATTCGAGTCTTGGCAATCAGCCACCGATCGAATTCGAAGCGAACGACGATTCTTTTTCTATGAGGAAAGACGGTCAACTTTGACCGTGGTTCGGTCAAATGGGTGCAGTCCACCACTTCGGAAGACCGGGTATGGTGTGAATCATCGTTCACAATCACTGTCTAGTAGGCGATAAAGCGGCAATTGAGCGGCAGATGATCGGAGAAATACGTGTCGAGATCCGCAGTCGCAGAGTGTTCTGTCATAGGTTTTAGCCAGAATCGAAGATTGGGCCTGGTGCGTCGGTCACCATTGGTGAATAATATGTTGTCAATTAAGGAAAAATTGGTTTTGTGCGAGAATAGAGGTGCGAGGCAATTCGGCCCTACGCAAAATTCCGAAGCGCTGATCATTTGTGGTTTCCGCCCCACCATCTCCTGCACTTTTCTCTCGTCGTTGGATAGCACCATTCGAGCAGACTCGTTCGAAAAAAGGGTGATTGGTGCGCGAGCAGCGGGCTGTTCCCTACCGCACCTATGACAGAACCCTTGCCTAAAACAAACCCCAAGTCCAAGCGCGCTGGTGAACGCCTCGATTTCTGGGGCAGTGGATACCGAGTTGAAATCGCCTGCAATGATGACTGGAAGGCGTAATTGTCGGTAAACGGACTCTACAAAGTCCCTGACGACGGAGAGTTGCCTCCCACGAAGGTACCGCGCGTTCGGAGTTGGCACTCGACTCGTTCGCTCCAGTTCGTCGGTTTCGAGGAGACGGAAGTTTCCATCGAATTCCTCTTTGAGCGTCGCGATATGTACGTTGATGAACACAATTTCCGGCTCACCATCGACCCATAGCCCGCTCCCTAGCCTGATTCGGTGTGCGGTGGCGATGCGCGGGATACTGTCTCGATTGCCTTTATAGTAGGTGTCACGAAAGAATACCAGGCCGTCAGGAGAGATCGCCGAGTCTCCGTTGAAGAGGTTGTGATCACTAATCCATCCTGGACCACCATGGGGCGAAAACTCCAAATTGGGGAGGTCGATTACTCTCCCTCGAAAGACGGGAGCGTTGTCCCGCTTAAGGGCGATGTCCGGATCCGAGAGGGCGATGCCGGACCCAGCAACGAACGTACCAAGGCCCTCCTCCATCCGCAATGGCCCATCGTCGGACCACCACTTTAGCCATTTCTCGGAGATTGGGTAACGAGCGGTCGAAACTGCCGGGACATAATAATGTTCCGCACCAGGACCGAGTTCCTCGTCCAGTTGACCTAGTGCGCTCTGGTTCTGGGAGACCGTCCCTGCAAACTCTTGCGTAGCGAGTACGAGTCGACCATCTCGTTTTGCATGTCGAGCAACATATGCACCTAACGCTGAAACGCGATTGGCTCCAGTTTGGTCAATCGCACCTTGCTGTTTCCCGACACCAAAGTTGGCGGTGATAACAGTGAATGCTTCTTCGTTTTCTGGCCGAGAACCACAACCGTCTATTCCGACTTCCCCGATCGCTAAAGTTCTCTCAGTTCGTTGATTAGCTGCCGCAACGTGTTCGAATTTGGAATCTCCCCTGACGATTCCCACCGCGAGAGTGCGCTCAAAAGCGGTCGTTTCATCGCCGGTAGTGGATTAGCTCCTGGGGTAAGGCTCTGCCCCTCCTGGATGAGCCATGCACGTATTTTGGACACGTGCCACTCCTCTCTCACAACTTGACGAAATCGCGGCAACACTTCTCGGTCAAAATTGAGTTTGCTGTCAAGCGTGGCGATGTCAGGAAGCATGAGGGCTTCATCACTTAGATCTGCACCAAACCTTCCAAGTAATTGCCGATAGAGATCCGTGGCGGCGTCTTCGGCCACGCGTTCGGGATGTATGGGTCGATCTGAACTATCGCTGGCTGGCTTCACGCCGCTTCGAGGAAGGACGCTAGCGTAGAACTTTATTTTCGGCTCCGTCCCAGACGGCCGAACGATCGCTACAATGTTTTCAGCTTGATAGCGGATGACGTTGCGAGAGAGTCGATCAGAATTACTGACGAACTCTCCATGCTTTTCCGTATCCCAGAAGTCATCAGTTTGAGTTACCGGTCGACCTGCAATAGTACTGGGAGGCGTCGTCCGGAGAGACCACATAATGCTGTCAATCTGGGCCACTCCTTCACTTCCGAGAAGCACAATCGAACGGCTGATCTCCGCGAAGCCTGGAAACCTAGTCCTGATTTCAAGCAGATAGTGTAGAAGGGTGCGGCCATCGTATTGCAATCTAGCATGCAAATAGGCCAGGTAAATAGCAGCTGATGTCGCGTCCTTATCGCGTATTTCAGGCGTGGTTAGGATTCCATGACTCTCTTCAGCAGCCACCACGAGTTCCTGTATCGATCCGCAAAACTCGCCATAACGGCCGGTGGATTCCAACGAATGCAGCACATTCGCATGGTACTTAAACCCGACTAGGAGGTCGTCGATGATCTGAGCCGAGCCGGCACGCTGAGCTATTGCTGAAATGAGCCGCGAAGTTACCAGTGTGCTCAAGACGATCCCATCCAGTCTTGGGCCGTCTTCATCTAGCATAAGATAATAAGTCAGAATAACTGCTATGTCATTGCCGTTTAGGTGTACCCACTCGTCGCCGGAAAAAACGTCGACACCGACCCGGTCAGCGTCCGGGTCGCTCGAGAGCACCATTGTCAACCCATGCTCGGTTGCGAAGCGCAGTGCCGGCAATGTCGCCTGGGGTACTTCTGGATTCGGTGTCCTGAATGGTATAGCCGCAAAGGTTCCGTCTGCGGTTTGTCCTGGAGGAACACTAAACCTATAGCCAAGCCCCGTGAGCACGTCCCCCATGCTGCTTAGCCCGCCACCGCAAAGAGGCGTGTAAACAAACTCATACTGTTTATTCGGTTCCAAATTCCTGCAACGTTCGCGGTGCTGATCCACATAAATCTGGACGTACGCGTCGTGAACAGAATTAGGCACGTCGGTCAGCAATCCGACCTGAGTTCGACTTTCATTCGGCAAAGCTAGCCGAAGTTCTGGTGAAGCCATTTCGGCTGCAAGTTGATCGTCATGAGGAGGAGTGAACTGCGCTCCCCGTTCATCGTAAAGTTTGATGCCGTTGTCGTCAGGATGATTGTGCGAAGCTGAGAGGTTGACGCCCCCCGCAGCGCCCAACTTTCGAATCGCAAACGACAACTCCGGAGTAGTAAGAACCGCGCCGTCGTCCTCCGGAGTTTTCATAAAGGCACGAATGCCGTTGGCAATATAAATCTTTGCTGAAAGTATCGCCAAGCTTCTAGACGTAATCCTTCCAAGTGGGCTTTGGTCGGTTGGCCAGAAGGCCTGGTAAACGCGTGCAATGTCATGAAACGCTCGAACGTCGTTCGCCACGACGACACTTATCTCTGTGCTTCCATAGACTTTCCGTAAATAGTTCGCGTGTCCCTGTACGGTCAGCGCGATGGTTGTTTCATTGATTCTATTCGGACCGAATCCCACGGGGCCACGTCGTCCCCCGGTTCCAAATGGCAAAGTGCGCCAAAAAGAGTCGAAAATCAGGGACAATGGAGCGGATTCGACGAACGTCTGAATCGAACTGACTTCAGCCATTGGCACGGCGTCATTCAACCAATGTTCAATAGTTGCGACCGCGATTTCGCCGTGTTTGCCATATTGGCTCGCGATTTCTGCCAGGGTCGAGTCAATGCTCGTCAATGCCAGTCTCCCTCCTCCGGAAACCACGTTGTGCTAAATCGGACCGTATGGAAAATAATCGATCTCAGTGGAAACGTAAAAATCCGGCGTGACAGGATTTTCATCGCCAATCCCCGTGGAAGGTGGACGGTAGACCAAAACCGCGGTTCGACAATCATGTTCCATATCGCCGAGTTCATCCTTTATGAGTTGCATAGTCT
The DNA here is from genome assembly GCA_964371945.1 of uncultured Sphaerobacteraceae bacterium. Taxonomy (GTDB): domain Bacteria; phylum Chloroflexota; class Chloroflexia; order Thermomicrobiales; family UBA6265; genus CAYJPA01. The sequence goes on from CAYJPA010000100.1 coordinate 14,546, forward strand.
TTTTCAGTGCCGTTCCTTTTTTGGAAACCGAGTCGACAACGAGAATTCGCAGCGGTTGGTCGGCATATCGTGGGACTACTGTTCGCAAAGTCCTGATCGCTTCAACCGCAGGGGCCGTATCGTGCATTCTGAAGGAGATCGGTACGAACTCAAACGATCGGGTTATGAGAAAAAGCATTCCTCCTACAATTGCCCCGCCTCCATTTACCCCGATCACGACATCGGGCTCAAGCCGATGGTCTCGACTCACCGCATCGTCGAAGAAATGATGCTTGACCTGATCGACGGCGGAAGCGTACTCATCCCAAGTCCATCGCCTGTGGGAACCGTGTTCCAACACGTCTGGCTGCACATTACCAATTCCGGTAAAGCTCCGTTCCGACATCCGTACTAACCGAGACCATGCCTCTTCACTTTTCAGGGGCGCAGACTTGACGATTTCACCCACATTAGCAAGTCGACTCTGCATCTCTATAGCATGTAACCGAGACTCGCGATAGCGCCGAAGTTGGACCCAGGCTGTAATGGCTGCAACAACTGTGGCACCAGTGCCGAGAGCGTCCCAGTCAATCTTTCCGGATATCTTTAGTGTTGTCAACAGCAGTGCAAAAACTTGGCTGATCATCAAAGCAGCGAATAATATGCGCAGCATTCGGTCGCTGACAATATAAGACTCGGCGTACCCGTTAGCCTCCTCCTTGATCCTCCGGTCCTCGTAAGCAACCTTTCGAGCGCTGAGTGAACTAGACCGCAATCGGCCCATTTCGATCGTAACGTGGTCCTGAGATTCTGCTCTAAGGGAGAGTTCGGCGTTGTCGAGCTGAGCGACCGCTCTTCGGACCGAGCGGACCAAATTCTGCCTTGCCTCATGCTCGGGTACGCTGCGGGCGAAGGGTAATCCACCCACCGCGTATAGCCAAGCAAGCGACTTGATTTCAGAGGCGACCCTGCGACCGCGTTCCGCCACCTCGTTGGGGCGCTTCACCAGGATCTCCGTCTGCAGCACGAAAGCAATCAGAAATGCCGCTAGTGCAGCGAATGCAGCGACATCGAACTGGCGAATCTTCAGCGTAAAGCTTCCAAGCAATGCCGCCGCCGCTAGTAAGCAGAGAAGGACGGCGGAAGACTGCTCGAAGTGACGTCTTGCTCTTTCCGACGTGTGCCAAGCGATCGAGTATGCTACCGGAAGCGCCGTGTCGGCCAGGTCGTTATCGGCTGGTTTGCCCTCGTCCATGGCTTCTTCCTTTCGCTTCGGAATCGCCAGCGGTTCCGAGCTTCCTGCGCTCAAGCGCAATGACTTGGCACCATCCTACGAACTCGGAACGCGGAATTGCTCCACTCGAGCGTCGATCGGCATCGCCCGAAGTTGAACGGTAGAGGACCCGACACCAGACGAAATACTCATCAAAATTTTGTGATTTGCCTGCACATCAAGTTGAAAGAATCCAGCCTTGACACCGGGAATCTTGACTGTCGCGCCGGGTGTCGCGTCTCGAATCGCTGCCGCGTAAGTGGATACATCCATTTCGAGGTCGATATCAATCCACTCATCCGTCGAAATGTCGAACGGCCAATGGCAATCCACCTCGACGAGGTCTCCAGACTGGGTGACCCGAACTGAGCCCTCAACTGGGTGGCGATGCTCGAAAATGACTGAACGCATACCAGAATGTCTCCTCTGCCTGGAAGTTTTGGACCTGAATGTCCAGCAACCAAATCTCAAGAGCCCCTTGTACAGTCCTTACCGCTGCAATTATAGAGCCTTCTGCATAGCGTCAATGAAAACAGTCGCCAGATCGATCGTCGGCGCTTTGTATGGACCGTTCGCTGACCCGCTCGCCTGAGTCAAGTCCCGAAATCTCGGTAGATTCTGCCCTTTGCTTTTCGTTCGTTCAGCTGCGGCAGCGGCGAGGTGCGCCACTTGCAATTCGTTCGGCGGTGTCACTCGCAAAGTCACGTCCAGACAGCGGCGTCCGCTCACGCATTCGTCAACGGGAGCAACTGTTAGCGCGAGCCAAGGAAATCACCAGTGGCTAACATACATCGTCCGCTGCAATATTGGAGGGCGACGAGGCTGACGTCGGAGTCGCCGAAGAGGAACGTTGCCGGCGCTGAATCGATACCAAACCGTTACGGCGGACCCCCGGGCAAGTGGAGAGTCAGCTCGCTGCAGGCGATTGAACGGCCGTCATGACCTCTCCTATGTTGGACGCGGGAAGCCTTAACATCAAGAGATATTCGTGATGAGAGGAACGGCCTTAGCGGCCAGCCAATCACCTCTGCGGTTCTCTGCAACACGCCGGTTGAAAGATGCCCTCGAGATCCTGAAGGTGCGACTCTTTGTGGCATTCTGGCGGATCGACACCTCGTCGACCCGCGGGACAACGCACGGGTACGGAGCCCCGCGTCTGCGGCGGTAGCGAAGGGTGTCGGGGCAAAACGAGCAGGCTTTGGTCGACTCCGCCGGGTACATGTCATGCGCCGCTGCGGAGCTGAGCCACCGTGTGCGCCGGGCGGACGGAACGAAGAGGTGAGGCGCGTTTCACCTACTCCTGCCGCCGAATTCCAATCCGCTCCCAGAACCTCACTTTCGTCGGTCGCGATTCGGGCATTTGATGCGCGGGGCGCATTGACAAGTGTTGGCGCCCGAAGAGCAGACGATGCCGAGGCGAGACACCCCAGGTATGATCCTGGCCGCACGAGATGCACATCGTCGCGACTGAAGGGCGAGCACGCGAGTTGGCAACGCAACGCAAATCGGCCAATACGCCTGTTGAGGAGGCAATCGGCGACGCCGATCCGGACCCTCCGTCATCCCGGGCGCGCGAAGACCGCAACATTCGCAACCTCTACCGGCAGACCGTCTGGCAGGGCGCGATCAATGCCGTGATTACGACATTTCTGCCCATCTTCGTGGTGCGGGTCGGGGCGTCGACCTTCGAAGTGGGTCTGGTGACGTCGTTGCCGGCGTTGGTCACCATCCTGCTCTCCATTCCCGCCGCGGCATTCGCCGCCACGCGGCGCCACCTGGTTCGCCTGGTGGTCCTGACATTGCTCGGCGTTTGGATCTGTGCGATCGCAATCACATTCCTGCCGTCGGTGCTCACGGGCAGCGCGGAGCCCTACGTGCCGCTGGGAATCATCATCATCTTCGGGATTTCCGCGGTGTTCTCGTCGGCGAGCAATCCAGCCTGGACAGCAGTCCTCGCCGAGGTGGTATCGCCGCGGCGACGTCCGGTCGTCAACGGTCAACGCTGGGCGGTGTTCAGCGTCGTCGGCGCCGCGACGGTCTTCTTCTCCGGCTGGTATCTGGATGCCGTCGCCTTTCCCTTCGGGTATCAGTCCCTCATTGTGGTTGCGACCCTCGCCGGGTTAGTCAGTCTCTACTACCTGGATCAGATTGAGCGGACGACGGACGGTCACGAGACGATATCGAGTTTGCCGCGTTCGCCTTGGCGCAGTTTCGCGGGCGTGCCGGGGATGTTCCGCTGCCAACCGGCGTTTTTGCGCTACGTCGGAACCACGTTCGTCTATCGATTGGGCATCGCGTTGCCAGCGGCGCTTCTCCCGATCTTTTGGGTTCAGGAATTACGGTCCTCGGACTCCTTACTCGGGGTCCGGGCGATGATGGCGCAGGCGCTGCTGGTCGTCTCGTACACCCTCTGGGGACGAGTCGCGAGTCGCAAGGGGTATCGCTGGGTCTTGCTCGCGTGCGGACTCGGCACGGCACTCTATCCCGCGCTAACGGGAGCCGTTCCGTCGCCGATCTGGTTGATCCCGGCGGCCATGATTTGGGGATTTTTCGCCGGGGGCGTGGATATTGCGCTCTTCGAGGGATTGATTGACGCCATCCCAGTTGACCAGCGCGTCATCTACTCCGCGATCAACACCACTTTCGCCAACCTGACCGTGCTCATCGGCCCGCTTCTGGGGATCGCGCTGGCGGAGATCGTCGGGATGCGGGCCACGTTGTGCGTCGCTGGAGCCGTCTGCCTGGTTGGCGCGCTGCTGTATTACGCATTGGCCGGTGCTCGCCCGGCACGAGCGGCGCAGAGCTCTCCGTGACATCCCGGGTCCCGTGGCCCCGGTGGCGCGCGGACAGTTGTCGACCCGTGTCAGGCCGAAACGAGCGGCCTTTGTTGAGGCCGCCGGGTGCATGCCATGCACCCACACGAAGTGGAGGACCGCTCCTCATCGCGTAAGAGGGCCGCGACTTGCGCAGTCGCGGCCCTTTCGGTGTACTTCTTGGAGCTTGGAGCTTGGAGCTTGGAGCTTGGAGCTTGCGACTCGCGGCTAGCAGCTGGTGGCTAGATATGAATCGCGTGCCCGAGCAGATCGTGGGCTGCTTCGCCGATGACTTCCGAGACGGTCGGGTGCGGGTGGACCGTGA
>CAYJPA010000101.1:0-18143 GCA_964371945.1 uncultured Sphaerobacteraceae bacterium
GCACCCCTCTATCCACATCTCATTTGGCGACAAGACTTATGCGAAGCCGCTTAGCAGAGGTGTCACTGATGAGGCACCTTTTTTCATCCGTGGAAGCTAGCTGCTCGTGGCTACGTCGCATCCTCGACCGTTTCGTCGATGTACCATCTTTCGTCCTTCTGGATCAAATAAAAGGCGGTTCCGGAACTCCTGCCTGGGCTGGCAAGATCGTCTCCTACGACGATAACGTAAACGCGTCCATCTTCAAGCATAACGACCTCTCCAAAGGAGTAAAGGAGAACCTCTGCCCCGGGGAGTCTAGGGTTCAGGTTCGCCGCTTGCGCATCGTACATCGCCCGCGTGAGGTTGACTCCGGCGAAAGCCTGTTGAATGAATCGATCAGAGTGGAGCGCCAACGAACGCAAGTTATCGCCCGCGTTCAGGCAAGCCACCAGTTGCGTGACCGTGTCGCGCGCGGCACTCGCGGTGGCATCGTCGACAGGTTCGCCCTCTGGTATTGCGATCGCCGTAGGACTGGCCTGGATCTGTTCATCGTCGGCGAGTGGCGTCGCCACGATGGAGACAAGTAGCTCGAACGGCACAGGCTCGATGGAGCATTCAACAGCGGGAAGTGCTTCTGGCGTCGCGGCCGATTCCTGAGCGAATGAGGGTTGCGCCTGCCCGAAGATCAGCAGCCCTGCAACGACGGTGCCGATGAAAACGAATCTCAACAGAATCCCCTACTTGGCTACCTGCAAAGGATAGCCGGCGATTAGCCACCCAAGATGCCTTGTGTAGCAAATCGCGTCGCAACGATCGACTCCGCTTCGTGACCTTTACAGCCGCTGCAAGCCTGACTCTAGTTCCGATCGTGCGCAAGTAGACTGCCTAGTCACTATGGTCAAGGGATCATTCATGTGGAGGTCAGGGCATTCGTCTCTGAACGCCGCAACCTGGATCAGGCGGCAGCAGCTACCGGCACGATCAGTTCCGGTTGTGGCGTGCGATCGATTCGCATCGCCATGACGCCGCCGAAGATCGCCAGCACGCCTGAACTGATGAACGCAAGTGTGTAGTTTCCAAGCGAGTCGTGCATGACGCCGCCGAGATAGGCGAGCAGCGCCGCACCGAGCTGATGTGAACCGAGCACCCAGCCGTAGATCGTGCCGACGTTGCGCCGGCCGAACAGATCCGAGCAAAGCGCGATCGTGGGTGGAACAGTCGAAATGTAATTGAGCCCGAACAGAACTGCGAAGACGGTCAGCCCCGGAATGCCCATGTCCGTGAAGATCGGCAGAAAGAAGAGCGAAATCGCCCGGAATGTGTAGAACACGGCCAGCAGCTTGCGCGGATCGTGCCGGTCGGTCATCCAACCCGATATCAGAACTCCAACGAAATTCATCGCGCCCATGACAGCGAGCGCACTCGAGGCTTCGACGGTCGATATGCCGTGATCGACTGCATGCGCCTGAAAATGCTGCAGCACGATCCCGTTCGACGTCGCTCCGCAAATGAAGAAGCTACCGGCAAGTAGCCAGAATTCGGGAACGCGAGAAGCCCGTTTGATCACCGCGGATGAGCTCGGCGGACTGTCGTGAACAACTGCTTCGGTCGCGCCCAATGGCAAAAGCCCGATATCCTCTGGATCATTCCGCATTAGCAGAAGCACTGGGGCAAGCGTGGCGAGCACGATGATGGCGAGAATCACCGTCATCTCTCGCCAACCGTAGGTGACGGTGAGCCAAGCGAGCAGTGGCAAAAAGACGAGTTGTCCGACTGACCCGCCTGCACCGAGCACACCCTGCACGAGTCCGCGCCGGTGGACGAACCAGCGGGTCGCCACGGATGCCCCAACCACACCGGAGATCCCGGTCGCGATCCCGACAAAGACGCCCCACAGCAGTGACATCTGCCAGAGCGAGCTCATCTGGGACGCTCCGAGAACGGCCACGCCTGAAAGCAGCATGACTCCGGCCAGAATCCGCCTCGGACCGAGTTTATCGAGCAGCGATCCACCGAATGGCGCCGAGACCGCGGTCATGAAGAGACCGATCGCGATCGCGGAGGAGATTTCGGCGCGGGTCCAGCCGAATTCGGCCTCGAGCGATTTGATCATCACGCTCGGAGCAGAGCGAACACCCCAGGTGGTCAGGGATACGGTGATGGTGATCGCGACGATGACCCAACCATAGAAAAATCGCCGATTGAGCGCATCCCGCATCTACTGGGCTCCGCTGTCGAGTTCAAACATCGAGGAAGTCACTTTCAAAAAGATAGCACGTCTCCAAGGCCACGCTGCAAGAGCCAATCAGCATCCTGAAAGCCAGTCCATTTCACGTGTGTTGTTCGATCGGGTCTATTTGTGAATCAACGTTCTAGTCCACGAACGGCGCGACCTGTTCTGCCAACAAGGCGATTGTCTCCAAATCAGAGCCGTCGAGCTGGACGATGAAATACTGGATGCCAATCTCCGCGATCGCGCGGTAATAGGCGATTGCCCGCTCCGGCGTGGTGGCCAGCACCTGCGTTTTGCCGTCGCGGCGTGTGCCTGGGGAGGTCGATTTGCTGGAATCGAATTGGTCATACTTTCGGTCGGCTTCGACTTCCGTTGGGGCGAGGATGAGATAGAGCGTGAAGTGCGTACGAAGGATTTCTTCGGGCGGCCGCCCGATCTTGGCGCAATGAACGTCGAGCGCGTCCAGCTTTCGACGAATCGAGGCCGCGCGTTGGCTATCCGGAATCGCGAGGTCCGTGATCGATTCAGGTTCGCGTACGTTGCAAGCGTCTGCAAAGCGCGCGACCTGGCTAAGTGTTTTTCGTTCGCCGCTGCCGCCGATCAGGATCGGAGGGTGCGGCTTCTGCAACGGCGGTGGTTCGATCTGGATCTCGCTCGTGCGAAGGTGGTCACCTTCGAACGTGAATGGCTCGCTGCCCCAGGTGGCGGTGATGATCTGCAACGCCTCGTCGAGCGCGGCCTGACGTTGCGGTACCGTGCCGAACGGAATATCCAATGCCCGAAACTCGGCCTCCCACCATCCAGAGCCGATACCGAGAATATGGCGACCCCGGCTAAGGTTGTCCAGATCGGCCGCGAGCCGGGCGAGATGCGCTGGATGGCGATACCCCACGCAATTGACCGCCGAACCAAGTCGGACTCGATTGGTCGAAACCGCGAGTCCGGAGAGCGCGATCCAGGGATCGACGTGGATCTTGGGGTGATCGAAGATGTAGATTGCGTCGTACCCCAACTGCTCAACCTTCTTGCCCATCTGCATCAGTTTGGGCAACGCGTCCTGTCGGTTCGGCACGATCAATTGCACGCCCCAGCGGATTCCTTGATCCGCCGCCGCCACCCAAGGATGCCTGGCCATTCCCCAACCTTCCATCATCGAAGCGAGATTCCGTCGACGAAGCGTACCCGACTGGAGCGCATTTCAAGCCAAGAGACGTGTTCGATGGACAATCCTGATCGGGAGCTTCGTTCGCAGATACCGGTAATCTGGGACTCCAGAAAGGACAGACACGGCGGATTGCCCCTAGGAATTCAAACGCGGTCATTTCGTAAACCATCCATTTGTAGGGGATAACCGCCGTGTCTGCCCTGTCCTCAATCACGGATTCGTAATTCACTCAGTCGATAGCGATCTATTGCCGCATGTCGTCTTTTCTCGGCAGCGATGTACCATTGAGCTTGTCCGCCCACAAGCGGATGCGACTTGAGACGCCTCGATTCGGAGCCGACATGCCTCTCTACCAGTTCCGCTGTCCCGATTGCGCGACGCTCTTCGAAGAGAAACGTTCCTTTGCCCGTAGCGACGACCCCGCCCTGTGCCCAACTTGCGGCGGTCGTCAAACGGCGAAGGTCTTCGCGTCGGCCATGTTTTACACCCCCGGCATGGCTGCCAGGGGCATGCTCGAACCGAAGACAGCTTTCAAGAATGTGCCGGCAGGGCATAGCGCGGGCTGCCCGTGCTGTGGAGGCCAATAACGATGTCCTCTAGCAGCCAGCAGCACCGTGAGATCGCGGCCGATCAAGTGCGTGTCGTGCCATTCGCGATCGTCACGGTAAGCGACACCCGCACGATTGAAACGGACACCAACGGTCAGTACTTGCAAGAACAGATCGCGGCGCTTGGCCACCCCGTGGTGGGCTACCGGATCATCAAAGACGAGCCGGATCAGGTGCTGTCCGCGTTGAGTGACTTCGCCGCGACCGAAGCTCGCCTCATCTTGTTCAACGGCGGCACCGGGATCGCGCCGCGCGACACGACCTACGATGTGCTCAGCCGTCAGCTCGAGAAAGTGCTGCCCGGCTTCGGCGAGCTCTTCCGAATGCTCAGTTACGAGCAAGTTGGAGCGGCCGCAATGCTTTCCCGCGCGACCGCGGGCGTATTCCAGAACAAGCTCATCTTCTCGACACCTGGATCAAATGCCGCGGTCCGCCTGGCCTGGGAAAAACTGGTCCAGCCGGAGCTGCACCACCTGGCCTGGGAAGTCATCCGCTAACTCGGTCTACTGCAGGTACGCATCCATCGCCGAACCGAGCGACTGCCCACTCAATCGCTGATGAATCGCGACCACCTGCGATTCGCTCATCGACGCGATCAAATCAGCAACAATTCGCTTGATTTTTCGCGTCTCGTTGTTCGCATACTCGAGGGCCTCTTGGTAGTAAGCAGGAAATACATATCGATCGGATCGGGTGGCCGCAGCGTTGCCAAACGTTTCAAAGAGATTTGTAATGAGTGTCCGTTGTCCATATCTTTGACTGACGAGTGAAGGACTGTCGATAACGTAAAAACGCGTAAGCGCCATCAGTACTTGAACTTGTTGTTGAAGTTCAGGATCGATTGCTAGACGGACTTCACTTTTCACCTCATGGAGTCTCAAAGAACCGGTAATGTACCGATTTATTAGTTGCGACGTCAACGTGCGCAGAGATGCGCGATCAGACCGAGTTCCACGAAATGGAGCAAGTACTCCGGGTTTCATTGCGATGCTGACCTGAAGCAATTTAACTACATCCTCGGGACTCTTTGCGGACAGCTTTCCACTTTCGACTGCCCAATTCCCAAACCGATCCTGCTCGCGTGTGTCTGATGTCAGCCTGTCGAGCGGGATTAGGCCAGCTCTAAAGAAGTCCTCAACATCGTGGACCGCGTAGGTAATGTCATCCGCCCAATCCATGAGCGATGCTTCGATGGTTTTATGTCCAAGCACGGGATAGATCTCCCGCTGCGCCCATTCAAAGTCGTCGAATTCTGTATTGTAAGCACCCCATTTTTCGTTTTGGATGCCGTTATTACCACGAAGCCAAGGATATTTGAGTATGCCATTCAACGTTGCTCGAGACAAATTAAGTCCAGTCAATTCAGTGTCTTCTTGAGCTGAATATCGCACCGCTAGCTTCGTCACGATCCGGAACGATTGAGCATTGCCATTGAATCCGTCCGGAGTGCCCTTATGGTTTCCGCCCTTGACCATAAGGTGATCGAGCGCGTCCTCTGCAACATGTCCAAACGGCGGATGGCCAAGATCATGAGCGAGTGATGCCGCCTCCACGGCAGCAGGGTCAATCCCACCTATTTCTTCGATGGCGGTTGCGTTTGAAGGATCGTTCAGCAATCGGTGAGCTAGTCCACGTCCAACCTGAGCAACTTTCAGGGAGTGAATGAGCCTGTTGTGAACAGGATGCAATTCTGTTGGTGATGCGACCTGAGTAACTCCAGCTAGTCGCCGAAACGCCGAACAGTAGAGGATTCTGTCCTTGTCACGTTCGCCTGGTGAACGAGGATCTTCACTGAAAAGGACTGAGGAAAGGGCCGTTTCTGCATTTCTAAAACGCCGCTCACTTCTTGTTGATTGAACGGCACGTTCAGTCATACAACTAGGTCAGAACGGCGCGCGATGAAAACATCACCACGTTCTGGCCGTAATTCGATCTTGCCACGCTCCACCAACGCCCAAATTGCCGCGCGGATTGAATAATCGTCCATTTTTCGCTTCAAGAGGTTTGAGATAAGGGTGTCAGTCGGAATTGGCTGACCCAGATCCTCTGATAAAATCGCCTTTTCGGCGTTCCATATCTTCTGTTGGCGCTCTCGGAAGCTTCCGACTGTCATCCTCGGTCCTCTCGAGTCGAACAAATGTCCGTTGCTTACATGATACCGAGCTGGCCATGTAACCGCAATAGCCTTGGCGGTCACTCGGTCAGCCTATCCCAACGCAATCGAGCGCCACGCCATGGCAATTCCTAGCAACAACACGATGCATGCGCTGCCCATCGGAGCGAACGTCGAGAACCGGCTGAACGCCGTCGACCACCTGCTCGACTGACCTGACGCGCTGTGTTTCACGCGGTTCCAGGTCGGCCCCATCATCGCGACCATGAGACCGAACGCCACCAACACGACCGCGAGACCTGCGCTGAAGGCGACGATCGCGATCATGCCCAGCCCTGCCTGATTCATCCCGATCGCGAGCAGCAGGATCGCCAGCGCATCGGGGCACGGGGCAAGACCGCCAGAGACACCAAGCGTGATCAGACTGCGCCTGGAGACACGCTGGCGCAATTGCAGTGCCTCCTCCAGATGAAGCCGCTTGTGCTCTTCATCGGTCAGGCGAGCGTGATCGTGATGAAGATGCTCGTCGTGGTGCAGATTCGGCGTAACTCCTTCAGGATTACCGGATGGCCGTACACGATTTAGCGCGGTGCGAAGCATCGCGATGCCCATGGTCGCGACCAACAAGCCGGAGATTGCGCCCATCACCGGAATGACCTTCGACGGCAGAAAGAGCTGGCTTGCGCCAAGCGTTGCCAGTCCAAGCGCGAACACGCTGATCGTGTGGGTGAAGGTCACAATACCCGCCAGGGCAAGCGCGTCGCGGGGCGTACCTCCGGTTGCCACCAAGTAGGCTGCAACCAGCGTTTTGCCGTGACCGGGCTGGATCGCGTGCAGCGCACCCATGAGCGCGAAGATACCGAGCAGCGCGATCATGAATGCCGGCGTCTTCTCATGCTCGAGCGCGCGCCTGGCTTTCGCGAGTACCTCGCTGCCGCTCCACTGACGCGCCGCTTCGGCGGCCGAGCTGTCGCCGCCGGCCGCGACCAATGGATCGGCAGTGAACGCGACGCGCATCGACGAGCCCGGCCAGCTCTGATCGACAATCTTCGTTCCCGCGCCTTCGTCTACGTTGATCCGGTATGTCGTCCGATTGATCAGGTAATCGTTTCGTACCGACAGCAGATGGTTCGAGACATTGCCCTCGACCGGGAGAGGTATCGAGAAGGTCAACAGCAACGGGGTGACTCCCAAATGGAAGTCCTCGATCGGTGGCATGCCGAAGCCAATCGCCGAAGGCGAAACTGGGACACGCGCCTGGTCCAAAGCGACCGTCAATGTACTCGTCCAGAGCTCGAGCCAGGCGGTCTGCTCCGCTGAACTGACCTCCCCATCGCCGTTCTTGTCAAGCTGCGAGAGCACCAATTCGTTGGCAAGCAATCCGCCTCCAACCGCGATCGTGATCTCGACCGAGGTCGACTGCAATTGCATGAAGAGATGCTGGGTAAGCTGGTCGAGTGGATGCGCTGAAGCAGAACGAGGTGCGAGAAATACGAGCCATAACGCAATGAGACCGCGGAGCACCGGCTGCAACATTCGTACACGAGCGACTCTCACCGAAATCATCCCTGATTGTTGGGACCCTCGACCCCGAGCTTCGGAACCACCATTGCGAGCCGCCCGGTGTAGCCGGTTGGTAGCTCCCAGTATTTCGCCGCGGCATAAACGGATCGCTTGAATCCGGCAACCATCTGGTGCCCCACCACGACAGCGGTGACCGTACGGCCGTCATCGGTCGTTACCTTGTGTCGCTTTGGATTGCCCTCAACGGCCCCCGGGATGTGAAGAAGGATGCCCCAGATATCGCCGACACCCGGGGAGGCGACCACCTTCGAGAAGTTGGGTGAAACTTCGCCGGCATGAGCTTCGGTGAAGCCGCGCGCCACGAACCGCGCGTTTGGGTGGTTCTTGCGGACTTCGGTCGGATCCATATCGGCGCCGGACAAGAAGAGGTATGTCCCCTTGCTCTCGGTCATGAACTCACTCTCCTGTGCTGCTTTCTCGTGATGAATTGGGCGCGAGATCCGTTCGCCGGTGTCTGTTGGATGATACCCCGGCTTGAAGCTGGTTTCCTCTGCTGAGGCTCAGAATGGAGGCGGTTTGCTCGAGAGGCCAAGCAATGGCGGATCGATCGGTGCGTTTCGCGCCATGAGCAGTACGCCGAACCGGCCCAAGCCGCCCGGATCGATCAACCGGAGCACCACGGACTGTGCGGAAACGTAGTCGGCGAGCGATGCCTCCGGATCACGTTGTAGTGCCACGAGCCGTTCGCCAAGACCCAAACTCGCCAGCAGCGCCGCCTGAGTCGTAAAGCCCGCCAAGGTCATGCCGCTGGCCTCGCCGGCCTCTTGCAAGGCCGTGAAATCGACATGAGCGGTCAGATCCTGGTGACCGACATTCACGAATGGATTGTCGGTCACCGTGTGCTCGAAGTAACCCCGGACAGTTCCGCCTAATCGATGGCTTTGAAAGAGCTTATCTACTGAATAACCGTAATCAATGATCATCGCAAATCCGCGTTCGATGCCGCGGCAGACCGAAGCGAACCAGTCATTCGCGCCCGGACTGACGTCGTACTTGCCGCCCTCGATCAGCTGAACCCTATGGCGCCTGAAATAGTCGGGAATCAACTGAGCCGGTGCAGATGGCGGCCCTATCTCTTCTCCAAAGCCGTTATCTTGCCAGTTCACGAATCGCTCGAACAGTTGACTGTCTTCCACGATCAACCGGTGCACCGGCAAGGCGTCGGCAACTTCATTCGCGATCACTACGCCCGTGATTGGCTCGGGGTCCGTACCAGGCTGGATCTCCTCCCCAATGACGATTGAATCGAGTCCGACCTCAGCCATCGCGTCAAGCGCCTGCTTCATCCGGTGTCGATTCGGCTCGACCAACCGGTATCGAAGCGCGCCCATGATTGACGGTACGGCTTCTGAGAGGCCCGCGATGATGTCGTACGCGAGACCGCCGACTCCAGACCCATACTCCCGAATCTCAAACGTCCGTGGCCGTTCTAGACGCTCCCAGCATTCAGCGATCTGCCGCGCAAGCGTGAGTCCGAAGTAGGCACTCGCCTCGGGCGAGGTCAGAAAGTCGCCGCCGCGGCCCGGCCGCCGTTCCTCGGTCAGGTAATAGCCGTGCTCAGGGTGATAAAGCGCGAGCTCCATGAACCGGGCAAAAGTGATCCTTCCCGTCTCTTCGATCTCCGCCCGGATGATCTCGATCAACGGGACGTTTCCCGTAACAGCCAGATTGGTTGGGCTCACCTGGTGATTGCTCCCTGCGCCTAGACCTTGACCCGAATGGTAGCGCGGACCGAAATCCGCGAGGCGCTTGCCCACCACCTAGCGGAGTGGTAAGAAGCGGTCTGCGAACGAGCGAACGCGAAATTCAAGTGCCGGAGGCAGCGGTGAAGATAACGGCGGTCAAGGGGTTCCCGGTCAAGGTCGGGCATCGCAATCAGTTCATCGTCAAGATCGAAACCGATGCCGGAATCGACGGGGTCGGTGAAGGCGGCATCTCCGGCCACGAAAAGGTCATGCAGGCGATGCTCGATCACTTTGGCACTTTTCTGGTCGGTCAAGATCCCCGCCGGATTGAGCACATCTGGCAAACCTGTTACCGCGGCGCCTATTTCGAGGGCGGCAAGATCGTCGCCGCCACGCTTTCGGCAATCGATATCGCGCTCTGGGACATTCTCGGCAAATCGCTCAATGTGCCGGTCTACCAGCTCCTCGGTGGAGCGGCTCGCGAGCGGGTTCCCTGTTTTGCCACGCCCGGCATGCTGAACGGGCCAAAGGTGGTCGAACAGGCAAAGTCGTTCATCGCGCAGGGGTGGCGATCGCTCAGATTCACCCCGGGTATGGTCGCGGACGGCTGGACCGGCGGCGACGGAGATGTTTTCGAACCGCTGGAGTCGATCGAGCCTGCGGTTCACTGGTTACGAGAAATTCGTAAGACGGTCGGTCCCGGTATTGAGCTCTCCGTCGACTTCCACCATCGGCTCTCCGTCGTCGAAGCCGCCTACTTCTGCCAGCAGATCGCGGATGTCAATCTCTTTTTCCTGGAGGAGCCGATCCGCGCCGAAAACCACAAAGCCTACGCCCAGCTACGAGCCATGACCCCGGTGCCGTTCGCGATCGGCGAGGAATTCTCGAGCAAGTGGGCGTTCGCGCCCTTCCTTGAGGAGGGGTTGATCAATTTCGCGCGAGTTGACCTGTCGAACGTCGGCGGCATCACTGAGGCGAGGAAGGTCGCAGGTTGGTGCGAAACACACTACGTCGACATGATGCCGCACAACCCGCTGGGACCGATCACGACCGCTGCTTCAATTCACTGGGCGATCGCTACTCCCAACTTCGCCTATCTGGAGTATCAGCACCGCCTCGCCGAGGCCTACCCGGCCGATCTCTTCCCGGAGATGCCGGTGCTCGACGGCGCTGAATTCCCGCTCCCGACCGCGCCCGGGATCGGCGTCACCTTCAACGAAGATGCCGTAAAGAACCACGCATTCGAGGAATGGGAGGCCCCGCACTGGCATCGCCGCGACGGATCCTACACGAACTGGTAGCTTCGAGCCGCTAGCCGCTAGCTTCAAGCCACAAGCCACAAGCTCGAAGCCGAAAGCCTTTGGCTCCATCGTCCTCATACGATGAGCCGCCTCCTCAGTCCGCTGAGCCCCTCTCCCGTCGCGCGGGAGAGGGGTTGGGGTGAGGGTTGTCTTTCCCCAAGGTCTTGACAAGCTCCCACTTTCGCGTTACTTTATCGATTAAATTCTTGATCGATTCAGAAGAACCGGCGCCATGAAAAAACCCGATTCAAAATCAAGTGAAGGAGTCACCTTACAGACCATTGCCGACAAGCTCGGGGTTTCGCGCACAACGGTGTCGAACGCATACGGCCGGCCCGATCAACTCGCACCGTCGCTCCGCGACAAGATCATGGAGTGCGCGAAAGAGCTCGGATACGCGGGTCCAAACGCGGCGGCACGCTCCCTCCGGTTGGGACGAATCGATGTCATTGGACTCTTGACCACAACCACGCTCTCGTACACGGTCACCGATCCCGCCGCCGTTCAACTGCTGCAGGGTTTTGCCAAAGTGTTCGACAAGCAGGCATTGAGCTTGCTCACATTGCCCGCACCCATTGATGAAGCGGCGGGCGTGGAATCGGTTCGGAACGCGGTGGTTGACGGATTTCTGGTCTACGGCGTGGCGAAAGATGATCCGCGGCTCAAAGCGATCATCGAGCGGAACATTCCGGTGGTCGCCATCGACGAGCCGAAGCTGTCGAGCATCGGATTCGTTGGAATCGACGACCGCGCCGGCGCGCGGTCTATCGCCGAGCATGTCCTCGCACTTGGCCATCGTCGAATCGGAATCTTGAGCCTGCCGCTTTCGGACTACGGATTTGGAGGGTTTGCCAACAAGGATCTTCGCAGGGCCGCCACGTATCCCTTCTCGAGCGATCGATTGGATGGATTCGCGGATGCGCTCAGGGGAGACGGAGTCGACTGGGAAACGACCCCTGTCTATGAGTGCAAGCACAACTCGCGCGAACATGGAGCACGCTGGACTGGCGCGATGCTCGATCGAGAACCAAGGCCGACCGCGATCATCGCCGCGAGCGATCTGCTCGCGATGGGCGCCATGAGAGCCGCCCACGCGCGTGGCTTGCACGTTCCGGGAGACCTCTCGATCACCGGCTTCGACGATATTCCGGAAGTGCAATTCACACGGCCGCCGTTAACCACGATCCGGCAGCCGCTCCGGCAAAAGGGAATTGAGGCCGCACGAATGGTCGTGGATGGCTGGACGTCGACGAGGCCGCCCAGAGTCATTTTGCCCACCGAGTTGGTGGTACGCGAATCAACTGGTCCAGTTTCTGTTTGATCGTCGTGTGGTTTTTCGTCGCGTCGTCGCTTACATCGAATTTTGAAACAAGGAGAATTGAATCGTGATGACAACAGTGATGAACGTGGAAGCCGTTCGCGTGGCGGAGCGGGAGGCTCTGTCAGCGCATTCCGATGCTCGACAGGTATTCGTGGTCGAACGGACGCGCGGCGAGGGACGCATCGTCGCGTTCCGCCGCGGCACAAGCTCCTTGCTGCACCGGTTTGCCGATGCGCTCGAGCCCCGCTGCGACGTTCCATCTCCAGTTATAACAAATGGATCAACCTATGGCTGCATGTAGCCATTTGCGGAACGGGAGACGCTGTTCGGTGTCTCCCGTTCCTAGATTCTGGTCAATCGACCAATCCTTGACCTCTGCTATACCGGGCAACCGCCTCGAAATCGATCTCAATCCCCAATCCGGGTCCTTCGGGAATGGCCAGCATCCCCTCGTCATCAAGCTGCCAGCCGCCGGCTTTGATCTCGTCGACATAGGGCGAACCCTGAATGTACTCAACATAATCCGTTCCAGAAATCGCCGATGAGAGCTGTAGATCGGCCGCGAGCCCAAGCGCGGTGTTCCAACCATGCGGGATGTAGCGGATGCCATTCTCTTGCGCCATCCATGCGATCTTGCGGGATTCGCTGATCCCGCCCACTTTGCAGACATCCGGTTGCACGATATCGAACGCACCACCTTGCAGCCACGGCTGGAACGACTGCCTTCGGGTCAGCGTCTCGCCGCCTGTGATCGGGATCCTAGTGTTGCGGCGAAGGTGTACGTAATCCTGGAGAGCGTCAGGGCGCAGCGCCTCTTCGAACCAAGCGACATCGTATGACGCGAGCATCTCCGCGGTGCGGAGCGCCCAGGTGAAACCGTTCGGCCAGAACGCGTCGCTGCCGCCGGCGTCGACCATCAACTCTCCGTCCGATCCGATCGCATCGCGGGCGGAGGTTACGATTTCTTCGTCGAGCTTCGCGCTTACTCGTCCAAACGGTCCCCATCCCATTTTTACTGCTTTGAACCCCTGCTCGCGGCTCGCTCGGATTCGCTCGGCGAGCGGGCCCGGTTCTTCCATCAGGATCGAGGCATAAGGGCGAACGCGATCGCGGTATCGCCCGCCGAGCAGCCGTCCGACTGGCTGACCGGCCGCCTTGCCGAGAATGTCCCAAAGCGCGATGTCGATTCCGCTGATCGCGTGGGTAATCGATCCGCCCCTGCCCATCCAGAAGGTGTGCTGGTGCAACTTTTCGCTGACCCGCTCCGGTTCGAGCGCATTCTCGCCAAGGAAAAGCGGTTCCAGCACTTTGAGCGCGGCCTGCACCAATCCCGCGTTGGTGAAAACACCCCCGAAACCAGTCACGCCCTCGTCGGTCTGAACCGAAATGAGCGTGTGGACGCTGTCTTCCGGTTTGAGCTCATTGCTCCAGCCGCCCTCGGGCGTCGCGCCGAACAATCCGACCGCCCGAATTTCTCGGATTTTCACACCGTTTCCTTATCCTGTCGTACTTGAGACGTCACCACCGCCAGGCGCCGTGGATCTGGACAAATCGAGCGTTTTACGAGTCTCCCCTCGCCGGGTGTGATTTGTAGAAAGAATTTGGCATACGTGTCACTGTCGAGATGCGAAAAGAGATCCCGCCAATGCACGATCTCCGCCAGACGAGATGGGCGCTGTTTCGCCAGCATGACACCTAATGTGTAGAGCGCATTATCGATGGTCGCTTCCGCGATAACGGTCAATTCAACATTACGTCCCGTTGCCGTGATGGGAGCGAGCAGATCGTCAACGAGCAGTTTGCCCCCGCTGCCGATCCCTTCGGCATAGATCAGGGCTGACCCGTCAGGCGACAGGTGGGCCGGCAGATCCAACAGCATTGGCGCGAGCACGAGCAGCCCATCCTCACCCCCGGCGCCATATCCAGGAAAGGTCAGTCCATCCGGAACCGGAATGAAAGGCGGATTGGCCACGATGAAATCGAACCGAGCATCCCCGACTGCGCCATAAAGGTCGCTCTGAACCGCCCGATACCTCGATGGAAGCGCATTCAGGTTGGCATTGAAGTTCGCCGTGGCGATCGCCGAGACGGATACATCGAGCCCAGTCCATAGGAGCTCAGGAGCCAGCAATGTGGCCGTTAACCCGGCGATACCGCTTCCCGCGCAGAGATCGAGCGCCTGACCCTGTGCGGGAATCAGCGCTCGCCGCCTCTGGAGCTCATGGGCGAGCGAGAAGGAATCCGGTCCCATGTAGACATCAGCGTATGCCGGATCAAACGTGGGGTAGTACGGGTTAATGGAAACCGCGAAATATTGACCAAACCGGGAAACTACGGAATACCCGTTGGTAGAGAGGGACTCCATTGATTCGTGGTAGGCGAGTAATCCGCACATCAAGCCCGCCTCGATGAACTCACGCCCGAGCGCTTCTTCGACTTCAAAAAGCGGCAACGGAGCGGCCATTGAGAGGAGTTGAATCGCGACAGCCAGCGGTCTCTCCAGCGCGGGCAGCAGGCGGCCGAGCTCCTCCAGATTGGGATACGGAGCGGTGAAATAGTCGGGCCGAAGCGCCTGGAGGGCGGCATCGAGGCCGACCTCGTCAAGCGTCGAACGGATTTGTGCGGTCGATTCCGGATCCGCGTCGAGCAACGAGTCCCCCGCAATGGATGCAGTCATGCTGGATTTCCGGCGCGAGCATTCTCACCCAAGAGAGCCGCGGTCGAAACCTCTTCGGGAAAATGACAAGCAGCCACGCGTCGATTGCCGGTCGGCCGTAGGGCTGGTCTCTCCACGCTGCAGATCTCTCGCGCCAACGGACAACGCGGGTGGAAGGCGCAACCGGAGGGTACACTGACCGGGCTCGGCACTTCGCCGCGCAAGACGACGGTGTGATTTTCCTGCTGCGAACTGTGATCCGGAATCGAGAGCAGCAGTGCGAGCGTGTATGGGTGGCGCGGTTGCTCGAAGATGGCCTGCAACGAACCGTATTCAACAATCCGGCCCAGGTACATGACCGCCACCACGTCACAGAGATAGTTTACCACTCGCAAATCGTGAGAGATGAAGAGGTAGGTCAAACCGAGCTCGCGCTGCAAATCGCGAAGCAGGTTGAGGACCTGTGCCTGAATCGAGACGTCAAGCGAGGAAACCGGCTCATCGAGAATGAGCAGGCTCGGATCGAGTGCCAGTGCCCGGGCAATGTTCACCCGTTGACGTTGTCCACCGCTCAATTGATGCGGATAGCGGCTACCGAGGCCGCGTGCCAACCCGACCAGATCGAGCAGTTTCGCGACCTGCTGTTTGCGTTCCGCCGCATTTCCAACCTTGTGGATTTTGAGCGGCTCCTCGATCGCATCTTCTGCACTCATCCGCGGAGCGAGCGCACTGTATGGGTCCTGAAAGACGAGTTGTACTCGTCGGCGATAAGCGAGCAGATCGGCCCTACTTAGTGCGTGGATATCTGTCCCTTCAAAGAGCATGGCGCCATCGGTTGGTGATTCGAGCCGGATAATGATGCGTGCGAGCGTACTCTTGCCACATCCGCTTTCTCCGACGATCCCGACGATCTGCTGGCGATCAACGGAAAGCGATAGGTCATCGAGTGCGCGCAACTGGGATGCCCCGGCGTGACCGCGTACCCGGTACGTTTTGCCAATTCCATTGAGCTGGAGCACGCGGTTTGGCGCCGCGCTCACTGTTCGCCTCCATTGTCAGGCGAGCTGGCCGTTACGAGTGGGAAGTAACAGGCGACCTCGCGGTTCCCTCCTGAAATCTGGGTAAATGGAGGTTCCGCCCGGTGACAACGTTCTTGGACATAGCTGCATCTTGGTGCGAAGACGCAACCAGTCACACGCTCGTGCATCTGCGGCAAACCGCCTTCGATTGCGCGAAGCGGTTGCGTGCGATCGCTCAGAAGCGTCGGCGCCGATGAAAGCAAGGCGGAGGTATACGGATGAGCGGGACTGTAAAAGGTTGAGCGCACGACCCCCTGCTCCACTGCTCGGCCCGCGTACATCACGAGCACTCGATCCGCGATCATCGAGATGACTCCGAGATCGTGGCTAATGAAGATGAGTGAAAAGCCGAGCTCAATTTTGAGCGTCCGGAGAAGGTCGATGATCTGCGCCTGAATCGAAACATCAAGCGCCGTGGTTGGTTCGTCGGCGATCACCAGCACAGGATCCAGGAGCAATGCGAGGGCGATCGCCACCCGTTGCCGGAGGCCTCCACTCAACTCCCAGGGGTACGCGCGAAGTCGCGTTTCGGACGCGGACATGCCGACCAGTTTCAGTTTCGCGATTGCAAGATCGCGTGCTTCGTCGGGTGAACAGCGACGATGGGCACGAACCACGTCGGTCATTTGCCGGCCGATGGTGAAGAGCGGATTGAGTGACGTCTGTGGGTCCTGGAAGATGATGCTCAACCGGGAACCCCGGATCTTCCCGAGCTCCCGGGCATTCAGCTTCCGGATGTCCTCCCCCTGAAAGAGAATCTGCCCGGCGGTGACCTTGCCGGGATAGTCGACCATCCCCATGATCGAGAGACTGGCAACGCTTTTGCCGCTCCCGCTCTCGCCGACGATACCAAGACACTCCCCGCGAGCGACATCGAACGATAGATCTTTAACGGCCGTGAAAGAACCGGCCCGTGTCTCAAATTCGGTGGTCATATGACGAACGGACAGTGTTGGCTCCGTCGAACGCCCATCTTGAGGTCGAATCGCGGCAGAAGCGGTCGTGGACATCCGGTTACACCGTCTGTAAGCGCGGATCGAGGAGCTGACGCAACCCGTCACTCATGAGATTCAAGCTTAGCGTCGTCAGCAGCACGGCAAGCCCGGGGAGAGTAATCACCCACCACGCATTCGCGATGTACTGCGTGCCGTCGAGCATCATGCCGCCAAGCGAGGGAGTCGGCGGTTGGATGCCAAGTCCGAGGAAACTGAGCGTCGCTTCAAAAATGACCAGCGCCGGAAGTTGCAAGGTCGCGATCACGGCGATCGACGGCAGAACATTCGGAAAGACGTACCGGACGCCCGTCCGCCAACGGCTGGCTCCCAAGACCTGGGCGGCTTTCACATAGTCTTTCTGCATCTCCTGGAGAACGATACCGCGAACCACCCGGGCGAAGTAAACCCAACCTGCCAAACCGAGAAGCAAGATCAAGATCGGAATGGAGGTGTGGGTAGCGGTCACGATTGCCATCGCCAGTACGATGTAGGGAAACGCAAGCTGCAAATCGACCATCCGCATAAGGATCAGATCGAACCACCCTCCGAACAGGCCGCTCACCAGCCCGACGGTCACGCCGAGTGCCAGCGAAACGGCCAATCCCAGTCCGGCCAGCAAGAGCGAGACGCGAATACCGTGAAGAATTCGTGCCAGCATATCCCGTCCGAGACCATCCGTTCCGAGCACGAATTTGGTCGACCCTTTGTTCTCGGTATCCCAGAAGGGTGGTTTGAGGCGCGCCGTGATGTTGTTCCGAGAGGGTTCATGTGGGGTCAGCAGCGGTGCGGAAAACGAAGCGCCAAGAATCAAGGCAAAGAGTACGAGGCCAGCCACGAGCGTACCACTCCCATTCAGCCGCATGAACCCATGCAACCTGGACGGTTGGGCCGAGGATCCCGGCAACGAATCGAGCGCGGTTTCTGTTAACTGGTCGGCGGCCGTCATTGCTCTACGCCTCGATCCGGATGCGTGGGTCGAGCACCATGTAGAGGATATCGATCCCGAGATTGACGAAGACAAAAACCGCCGCGGTCAGAATGGTGATCGCCTGCACGAGCGGGTAATCCCGCGAGTTGACGGAGTCGATGGCGAGCTGCCCGACCCCGGGGTAGTTGAACACCACCTCTGTCACGATCGTGCCGCCAAGCAGATAGCCGAGATCGATCCCGATCACGGTCACAAGCGGCAATGCCGCGTTCCGGAGGGCATACAAATACGTAATGCGCGATTCCGATACGCCGAACGCCCGGGCGGTACGGATGTGCTCCTGATTGAGCGTATCCAACATCGCGGCTCGCACGACTCGTAGGTCGGCCGGCATGACGGCGAGAGCGACGGCGATCGCGGGCAACACCAGACTCTTCACACCCGCGAAACCGACCGCCGGAAACCAGCCGAGATTAACCGAGAAGATCAGGAC
>CAYJPA010000102.1:0-13657 GCA_964371945.1 uncultured Sphaerobacteraceae bacterium
GGGGCGCTTGGAGCGGTGTGCGCCCGCGGGGGGGGCCCGGGGGGCTCGAGGGCGGGGAGAGGAAGAACTGAGGTCGCGACGTTCGCGAGAACACCCGTGATCTGGCCGGTGTGGGCCCCGAACCAGGTCGGGTGGCGGGTCCACGCATTATAGAACATGCGTTCTTAAATAGCAAGAGGTTTGTGACTGGCAATCCCGCTTGCGATCCTTCACGTGCACCGCTCTACTCAATCAGACGCAGAGCTCGCTGAATCGTTTCGGTGAACGTTCTCTACCTTGGTCTTGACTCCCTTTAGGTCGCTAGCTCTCGTAACGTAGGCCATGCCCGAAGGGGAACAGAGGCTCTTCCGAATCATGTGGGGCATCTGGCTTTTGATTGCGGACCGCGTCCATGGACGACGGCAGCTCGAACGGCAGTCGTCCGACCGGCGCGAATCGCCCAAAGACGACATCAAGCCAGGCTGCGTCGCTTGCGCCAAACGAACCTGTGAGCGCGACGCTGGCGACCGCGATCTCGGGAATGACCGCTGAACGCTCGAGGAAGATATCGAAGACCGTGGGGGCCGTTTCGAGGATTTCGAGAATGCGATTGACCTCATCCGATGGGAAGCTGAGATCGCCGGCATGGAAGAACGCTTCAAGCGGATAGCGGTCACGCGGTTCGAATGGGGTCGAGAGGCGAATCAACGCCAGATCCGCCGCGGCGATCTCCGCGACGACCTCGCCGTACACTGCCGCGACGGCCGGATCGACATTCTCCAGATAAAGCTTCGGGCGACCGGCAATCGGCAATCGTGTGCCGTTCGGCGTTTCGCCATTCTTGAGCAGAACGATCGATGCGCGCTGCGCATGCTCTCCCGCTGCTATGAAAAGCTTGTTGCCCACGATCCCCTCGGCCGCTTCAGGATCGACAAAGGGATTTTCGAAAAGCCCAAGCCGGAACTTGTCACGCAGGAGTCGCCGCACGGAAACGTCGATCCGCTCCTCCGAAACCTGGCCCGATTTGACCAGTTCGATGATCACAGCCGGGCACGATTCACCGCCGAACTGGTCGACGCCCGCATCCAGCGCCTTCTTTACACGCTCTGGGATCGAGAGGTCTTCGACTCCCCAGGCACGCGCGGGCAGCACTTTGCCGAAGATCTCGCCGTCGTTGAGCACGCCCCAATCGGCGCACACGACGCCGTCGAAACCCAAAGCGTCCCGGAGAAGCTCGGTGATGATCTCGCGATTGAATGCGAACCCGACCTCTTCGAATCCGATCCCAACGGGCATCCCGTAATAAGGCATAATTTGAGCGGTTCCGGCAGCAATCGCGGCCTCGAACGGCAACATATGCTCCGCGAACCGGCCACCGGGATAGACCTGTTCACGACCGTATGGAAAGTGCGGATCTTCGCCGTCGCGTTGCGGGCCACCACCGGGAAAGTGTTTCGTCATGCAGGCGACGCTCTCCGGGCCGAGTGCTTCGCCCTGAAACCCCCGAACGTAGGCAGCGGTGAGCGTCGAGGCCAGGGCCTCGTCCTCGCCAAAGGTTCCTGAGATTCTCGCCCACCGGGGCTCCGTCGCGAGATCGGCCATCGGGTGTAATGCCAGGTGGATCCCGACAGCGCGGTACTCCTGCCGGGCGATATCGGCAAACTCCGCGACGAGCGCGGGGTCGCCGATCGCGCCCAGGCCAATCGGTTCCGGCCACTGCGAGAAGGCTCCGGCATTCATCGCAGCGCCGGGATTTGACGTGAAGGCATGACGGGGATCGGTCGAGAATGTCACCGGAATGCCAAGCCGGCTTTGGGCGGCAACTTCCTGCAGGGAGTTTGTCAGTTTCGCGATCTCGCTCGCGGATCCGTTTCCGATGATGTTGAGATGAAGGATGCCAAGCTGAGAAATCTGCTCCGAGGCCGTGAGCCGTCCCGGGAAGTGCATGTTCAACGGCGCGATTGGTTGAAACATCAGCCCGGCTGTTTCTTCGAACGTCATTTGGGAGATAAGATCGGACACGCGCTCTTCGAGTGGCTGGCTGGGATCCTCGTAGGGATCGATCCGGCCGTTCTTGTTCAAATCGCGAGCGACCGTCCGCTGGTCCGATACTCATTCCCTGCACCGTTCAGCACGTTCGACTATCTGAAATTTGAGCGATGGTACCTTACCGGCCGCTCGCGAACCGGTCTTCATTGGATAATTGAGAGGTCAGGGCCTCTTGGCGTTCGCCAAGTGACTCTTGACCTTGAGGGTTTAGTCACGGGAGCAGTGCATGCACGGTCAGTACAAGTTGCCGGGCGGAAAGCTCGTGCGAGTCGATGTCGACGTCGTCAACGGTGAACTTCGCGACGTTGTTGTCTCGGGCGATTTCTTTCTCTATCCCGAAGAATCGTTGGAGCAGATCACCGGAGCTCTCATTGGTCTTCCAGCGGATTCCACAACGGCAGAGATTGCGAGCAAGGTAACTGAAGCAATTCCAGCCGGAACCGAATGGCTGGGCTCGTCACCGGACGCCCTGGCGATCGCGGTTCGTCGCGCGCTCGAACCCGCCGAGGAGGTCGGATAATGATTGATCAAGCGATTCTCCATGCAATCGCCGGTCAGGAAGCACGCTGGCGAGGCTTCGACTGGAAGCTGATTCCAGGCGTTGCGCTGCCGCCGTTGATGAACATGGCCCTGGACGAGGTGCTGACCCTTCGGGTCGGGAATGGGTTTCGGCCCCCGACCATCCGGATTTGGGGTTGGGCAAGCAAGTGCATCGTCATCGGCCGGTTTCAATCGGTCAAGAATGAGGTGGATGAAGTCGCCGCCCGTGAGCACCAGGTCGAAGTCGTCCGCCGAATCAGCGGCGGCGGGGCGATGTTCATCGAGCCGGAAGGCGCGATCACCTACTCGATTTACGCCCCGGAGGAGTTGGTCAGAGGGCTCTCATTTCCGGAGTCGTACGCCTTTTTCGATGCCTGGGTGGTCGAAGCATTGCGCTCGCTCGGTGTCGACGCGTGGTATGCACCCCTCAACGACATCACGTCGTCAGGCGGCAAAATCGGCGGGGCAGCGCAAGCGAGAAGGGGTGGAGCTGTCTTGCACCACACGACGATGGCCTATCAGATGAATGTTCCACTGATGCTGCAGGTGCTCAGGATCGGCAAGGAAAAGCTGAGCGACAAAGGCATCGCCTCGGCCGACAAGCGCGTCGGCCCGCTCCGGCAGCAAACGGAATTGCCTCGCGACGCGATCATCGACCACATCGTCGAAACCTTTCGCGGAAAATACGGTTTAACCGTAGATATCTGCCAAGAAGACGAAATCGCCGAAGCCGAAGAGCTTATTAAGACCCGCTTCGGCACCGAACGGTGGCTCTATTTCTTGCCGTAACCGCCACGCGTCGTCTGGGGCTGCCGTTTCGGAATCGCCTATTAGCCCGTGGAACCACGCAAATCCTCGAGCTCGTCCTTGGCGTCGCGGCGCATCAGATCGGCCACGGCAGCGATCGGCGACTTACCGGCGAAGAGCACCGCGTAGATCTGCTCACTGATTGGCAGTTCGATTCCTGCCCTCTTGGCGAGCGCGCATGCGGCTTCGGTGGTGAAGACGCCTTCGGCGACACTTGTCATTCCGGCCTGAATGTCGGCGAGGCCCCGGCCCTTCGCGAGCTCCCGACCGAGCGAGTGGTTCCGGCTGAGCGGGCTCGCGCAGGTCGCGACCAGATCGCCCAGTCCTGAAAGCCCGGCGAAGGTGAGCGGGTGTGCGCCGAGCGTGATCCCGAGCCGCGCAATTTCGGCGATGCCTCGGGTGATGAACGCCGCTTTGGCGTTGTCGCCGGCGCCGAGTCCGTCCGCGATTCCGGCGCCGATTGCGATGATGTTCTTCAACGCGCCGCCGATCTCGACGCCTATCACATCGTCATTGGTATAGGTTCGAAATAGTGGTGTCATGAGAAGATCGCGGACGAACTCCGCGGCCAAAATGTCCCGGCCGGCGATCACGGAAGTCGCCGGTTTCCCGGCGGCGATCTCCGCCGAGAGATTCGGACCAGAGAGCGCACAGATACGTTGAGCAGCCTTCGCCGGAAGCTCCTCGTGAAGAATCTCGGTCATGCGCATAAGCGAACCGCGCTCGAGTCCCTTCGCGGCGCTGACGACCGTCGCTCGTCCGACATGCGGGGCGACGAGCCGCGCGTTGTCCCGCATCGTCTGGCTGGGAACAACCATCAGAATCAGTGAGGCATCATGACACGCCACTTCAATATTGGAGGTGATGCGGACGTCGCTGGGAATCTGGTGCTGGGGAAGGAAGCGTTCATTGATCCGGGTCGTGGTCATCTTTGCGGCCGCATCCGGGTCGCGAACGTAAAGGGAGACCTCTCTCCCGGCCCGCGACACGACCATGGAAAGCGTCGTTCCCCACGCCCCCGAGCCGACAATCGCAATTCGCTCGCCCAAAGTCCAACCGCCCGCTCAACACGTACCGAACGCCGGTCAAAGATACAAGAGTCGAGCGGCCGGCAACGCCTCGTGAAGTGCAGATCCCGGAACGATGCCGCTCCGGGATCCGGGTCATTGGGCAAATCTGGTTTCTATTCAACCCTGGTGAGAATCGCTCCCATTTCTTGAGCGTCGAACGCGCGCAGCGTGGTGCTGCGGACATTGCCCGACTTGGCGAGACGGAGCAGCGCGACGGTCAGCGTTTCCCCATCATGAGCGGTCAACACCGCGACAAGATCGTGCGATCCAATCGTCCAATAAATCGATTCGATCTCGACGCCGATCTCCTTGAACATTGCGCGGGCCTGCTCGACGCGCTGGACGCTCTCTTTCGCGTTCTTCACACCCTGATCGGTCCAGTTCAAGAGCACGACGAACCTTGCCATAGCTGGTCCCTCCTTGGTCGCTTCGGCTCGAATTTACCCAGGCGGGTATGGATCACAGCATAGCGCCGACCCGACTTGCGCGTTAGTGATGCTCATTGGGTCGGCTCACGCATGTGCATTGTTCCCTCGGCTCCTAATGTCGAGATGCCGGCAAATCTCGCCGGTGAAGCGGTTCAACCAAAGGGAGCGAGTTTTGGAATGGAGCAATCGGAAGCGGAAAATTGCCGCGACGATCGCGATCGCGATTTTTTCGGAGTTGCTTTGATCGGCCCCGGCCGGTTGATGGATCAGGCAAGCGCTGAGCAGCGCGAACCGATCTATCCGTTGGCGAATGCATTTGGGGCGGCGTGTCAAAGGCTTGGGGCGTCTACGTCAACCTTATCTTCCAGGTCGTGTGCTACCTGCCGAACGGACATGTGATCGCATGCGATGCCTAGTTCTCAAATTGCCCTCTGGTTGAGCGCTCGACCGACGACGGCGGAGGTAGTAGCGGTGGCAAAGGTCATTTCTCGGCCGATGTGATGGACAGCTCGCTGATCGCCGGCAACGATCTCGAGCCGCAAACGCACGCACCGCCGAAAGGAGCTCGGGCACAGATCAGCTTGACACCAGTTTCGGTCTTCGAGAGCGGTCGATAACCGTTGGGATCATCTGAATCGAGCGCCGAGCTTCGATTTTTCGGAGCGTGGCGCTCAAGCTGGTTGTCGATGATTACGATTGCTCGCAGTGAATCGCGCGATCGACTCCGTCGGTGTGGTACTCCAATTCTTCACCATCGATCGAGAGGGTCACCAGATAACCGGGCGTGATCACCTGCGCGTAGAACTCGCCTTCCTTTGGACAGCCAAGTGAGGTATCCGACCACTCGATTGCCTCGTATCCAACCACGGTTACGGAGTCCGTCGCGATCCCAAGTTCGGCCGCCGCCGCGGCGACCGCTGCCTGCACCGGGAAAGGCATATCGCCACCGATCGGTCCCTCCGGCAATGCCTCGTGGACCTCGTCAATCACCCAGCGCCCTTCCTCTTCGACAAAAAACACGATATCGGCCGTTCCCTCGAGCCCACCCGCGCTCACTCTTGCCGCGACCCGTCCATCGGGCAACATGACGGCCGACTCGATTCGCGGTTCGACACCGGTCTCAGCGCTCGGCTCCCCGATTGGGCCACCGGCATGTTCGTGACCGTGACCGGGCACAATCGGAACGGGCTCGGGCGCGAGCGCGATCCCGGCGACGTAGGCATCGCTGTAGAGAGCAAGGAGTTTAGCCAGGTCACCGGATTCGGCACAGGCCTCCACCAGGCGCAATGTTTGATCGAGTGCGTTTAGCGTTGCCGCGTCAATCGGATCGCCTTTTGGCAGCTCGAGTGCCTCGATCGCGATAGGTGTCGCATTACCGCTGGCGGCCGTAGCATTGAGCGCGGTCAATTCTTCGTCATCGCGGGCGGTGACATCGCAGCTATCGGCTGGGGCTGCCTCGATCAGAGGCGTCGCTTCTTGCGCGAACGCGTTCGCGAGAGTCGCGAACAGCGCAACCAGAACGAGCAGAATCACAGCGGCGGCTCTTGGCATGGGATTGCCTCCTTTAATGCGCTCCGGACGAACCGGGTGCACGTTTGTTGATCGCTACTCTAACGCCCGGAGGAGATCGATGGTTGCGATCCAATCCGGGTCAGGGCGATAGAATCAATCCATGACGAGCCTGATAGCACCATCGCACGATCCAGTTCGGGTATTGACCACAACACTCCCGGTCGTCGATGCTGCGGAATCCGTCCGGATCGCTTATGAGCGGATCGACGAGGTGGCCGGGCAACTCGCCGTAACAGAAGCGCCGGCATGGGACGAAGGGCTCCATTTTCGCGATGGCACCTGGAAAACAGCCGGCTGGGTACTTGTGCTCGACGCACTCAACTTTTGCTTTTGGAGCGAGAATCCGGATCCCACGCAACGATGGCGAGTTCAATACAGGCATACGTTATATGACGGGTACTATGCACTCGTCGCAGCGCTCCGGCGGGCGGTGGAGGAAGGTCGCCCGATCTGGGAGCCGTCCTATCTGGCTCGTCTGACCTCACGGGACATCGCTCACATTCTGCGTCCGCACGATCTCGACTTCCCGGAGATTCCACTGTTGCCGCTTCGGGTTCAGAACCTGAGGGAACTAGGAACCGGTTTGATCGCGGCATTTCCCGACCGCAATCCGGTCAGCGAGTTGATCGAGTCATGTGATCGCTCGGCAGTGACGTTCGTCGACCGCGTCGCGTCACTCTTCCCCTCGTTCAATGATGTCACGATTTTTCGAGGCCGTCCCGTGCGTTTCTTCAAGCGGGCGCAAATCCTGGTCGCCGATCTGCACGGCGCGTTTGGCGGCACCTCGCTTGGCGCGTTCGACGATCTCGACCAGCTCACCGCCTTTGCGGACTATAAAGTCCCCCAAGTGCTTCGACGATTCGGATTGCTGAACTACAGCGATGAGCTTGCCGCCAAAATTGATCGCCGGGAGTTAATCCCACCTGGATCTCCCGAAGAGGTCGAGATCAGGGCTACAACCGTTTGGTGCTGCGAACTACTACGACGCTCGCTTGCTGACCGAGGCACACCGATGCGAGCATTCGAAATCGATTGGGCCCTCTGGCAGGCCGGCCAATCGCTGCCTCCCGGCGCGCACACGTATCACCGCACTTACACGGTTTTTTACTGATCCAGTCTTATTCAGCCGGGTCTGATGTCATGATCGAGCCGGCTGCCGGCCGTCCGGTATCGAACCGCAGATTTGTTGTGCCGTGTTCACCTTATCCGTCGTAGGGGAGCCACCAGCGGGCTCCCACGTCGGAGGCTTTAGCCGGCGTGCACGTCCTGCAGCCGCCCTTCGATGCAGGCAATCGCAAAGGGCTTCATCGCAACGTCGAACCGGTCGCCCGAGGGTGAAATCGACGCTCCGCCGCTCGTGAAGAAGCCTGGATTGCCAGCGGCCGCGACGTACGTCGTTTCGTCGAGAATTCGAATTTCGGCGTCATGGAGTCCCGGAACGGAAATGGTCACGGTTCGCTCGTCTTCGCAGAAACTGCCAATCAGAATGCGAGCTATGGCGCCCTGTTTCACCGCGAGCGCTTCAGTCGCGAGTCCGTTTGCGAGCGTCACGCCCAGCACCTGACCGCCCTCAAACTCAGCCAACGCCGCAAAGACGTGATAGAGCGGGAAAAGCCCGCCTGGATTCGATGGAAATAGCTCCCGGCGAGTCAGGCCGTCGTTTTTTTCCAGCAAGCCGCGCCAGCCGACCAGTTCGAAATAACTCAGCGCGTCTGCTCCGGCCGCCGCAAGTTGGTGAATGCTGCCCAGCGTCCAGCCGGCGCCAAGGAGCGACAGCTGGCGCGAATCGACCGCGTCGGGGAGTTGATCGGGGCCGGTCTCAGGCGGCGCGCCGGTTGCGTTCGGGTTGAAGGGCGGTTTGAGGGTAATCGGCCCGACCAACAGCGGTTTGTCTCCGACGATCGACCGCGCGCTCTTCACCGTTTCGGCCTGGGCAGCGAGCGTTTCAATCACGGAGAGGTTGTCGACTGCATGGACCTCGGCATTGATCGTGTACGTCACCGCGTCGAGCTGGTCGACCGGGAGAAAGCCGCTTGCACGGTTGAGCTCGGTGAAATAGGCGCGTGCTCCTCCGCCGAGCGCCACCTTCAATCCCGCGCTCCGGAACGCGGCTCGCGCGCCCGCAATCGTCTCCGCATGCGTCGCCAGATCGAGCCTTGGAAAGACCATCGGGTAGGTCATGGGAGGAAAGACAAAGACGGTGCCGATCACGGCTTTGCATCTCAGCAGTTCGGCCGCGAGTTGGTCCCAACAGGTGACTCTGGCGGTTTCGACCACGCTCAGATCGAGCGGCACGCCGAGCGCGCCGGCGTTAGCCGAAGTGACCGCCAGGCATTCCCTCCAGTTCTCGGCCCCGAGATCGAGATCGGCCCAGAGCGACGCGGGTTTGAGCGCTCGAAGACTCGGCAGCGACTCCGCCGGTAGCGGTTTGCGGCCAGCGCCGAATCCGATCAACGGCAACGGCCTGGAATTCGACAGATCGATCGAGACATCTCCCGCCGACCCGCCTTCTGCGAGGACAACCGGTTGCCCGGTCACGCGGATTGTCACCGACTGCAGGATTCGCGTTTCCGGCGTCACCTCGACCGGATAGGGCAGTCGCAGAGGCGTGCTGTATGTTTTGTACGAGGCATCGGTCCAGTTGCGCTGATCCTCGACTTCGAACAAGTCGCCTTCAAACTCGATATTAGCGATTCCGTTCGGTCCTGCCGGATGGCTGATTGAAATCATGTCGATGAATGGCTGATCAGCGGCAATTGTCCGTGGGAATTCACCCCGAATCGCACCGTCTGGCGTTTCAACCGTTGCTGGAGCCCCGGCGAGCTCCATTGGATGCAGAACGCAAAAGCCGATTCGGTTTTTGAGAAAGCTCTTCCGCGGAGCTCCATCCATTCGATAAGTGATGGTTCCGTCGGATGAGCCCTCGATGAGACCAGCCCAAGCGAAATCGACGTCGCCATTCACATGCTCGGTTTCGAATTCAACCCGGAAGCCATTACCACGGTCGTCAACCGTGAAGTTCTTGAAAATCGGCGGAATGGTGCTCCAGTTTCGATCACGAACCGCCATATAGAGCCGCAAAACGATTTGCGTGTCGCCAAAATAGACGTAGCGAAGATCGGCGTTCTCCAGCACCGCCGTGACGGGGCCCGCTCTCAACAATCGCCTCGCCGGGAGATCAGCGTCGACGCCATACCGTCGAGCTCGAACAGGTACATCAGTTGAAGTCATTGGCGTTTCCTTGTTGTCAGATATGTCAGTTCTCGGCGACGGCCTTTGCTCTACCTGAATCCTTGTACATCACATCGGCGTTTGACGTCGAATCTGTCGGGTCATGTTGCGTTCGATCCTGGGCCAGCGTACCGCGTAGCCGCTCCGCGGCCGAGCTCATGTGCGCGGCCATCGCGGCCTGAGCGGCGGTCGCATCTCCTTTGGCCACGGCTTCGACGATCGGAACATGCTCCTCGTACGAAGGATGTGTGCTTCCGCTCGCGGTCACGACGCGCGCAATCCACGTCCTCAGGAGCGCTTGCACGCTTGAATGGATGTCGCGCAATACCGAGTTGCGGGCTGTCTCGGCCAGACGAAGGTGGAATTTGACGTCAACATCGACAAACCCGGGAATGGAGGGCGGATGCGACATCCGGTCCAGAATCGACCGCAAATCGTCGATGTCCTCCTCGGTTCGCCGCTTGGCGGCGAGTCCAGCGATGACGATCTCAAGCTCCTGTCGTGCTTCGACTAGATCCATCGTCCTTGGCTCACCGAGCAGCAGGCCCCACTCAATGATTTCGGGGAGCAGCGCGCCGTCTGCCTTGCGCAGATAGGTGCCGTCGCCTTGCCGGACTTCGACCAGTCCGATCAGCGAGAGCCCCTTCAGCGCCTCACGCATCGCCGAACGTCCAACCCCGAATGCCTCGGCGAGCTGACGCTCCGATGGCATTCGAGTGCCTGGCTCGACCGCGCCAGAGAGGATGAATTCCACGAGGCGGCGGGCGATTTGAGTCGCGATCGGCTCTCGCTTGATGGGATCGATATTGGCAAGCGTACTGTTCACTCCGATCCCGTCCTTTCCCGCTCCCGGTCACGTTTGAGATCCTCGAGCAGCCCCGCATCACGATTGGCCTTGATTTCGGAGAGCGCTTCGGGGGCGTGACGAAGCCACTGGGCGAGGTCGTGCGGTTCAGTTGCGGTCGAAAGCACGGGCCACAGGTTCTCCGCGACGCGGGTGAAGGTCGCGGGACCGCCGAGCGCTGCCGTGGCAAATGGACCCGTGTAGCGCCATCGCCTGGCTAGCCCATCTTGCACAATCGTGTCGACCACCTCTGGCGCCGCGACGCCGTTCTCGACGATCCACACCGCCTCTCGCAGGAGCGCAAGTTGCAGCCGGTTCCAGACGAAACCGGGAACATCGCGATCAACCACCATCGGCCGCTTCCCGATTGCACGCGCTACTTCAGCAACGCGAGTGACATGCTCCTGATTGGTTTTCGGACCGCTTATGACCTCGACCAGCGGCATAAGCATTGGTGGATTCCAGTAATGGAGTCCAAGGGTGCGCTCCGGTGCTCCGCTAAACTCACCGAGCTCCGCAATGCTGATCGAGGAGGTGTTGGAGGCGAGGATCGCATTCGGCGCCCGGGCGGCCGCCGCCGCAAGGAGCATCTCTTTCGCTGAACGTTCTTCGACGATCGACTCGAAGAAAAGATCAGTCTCCGGATCGATCTCGCCAACGCTGTCGACGAACGAAACACGTGCTCTTCCGGCGCTAACCGAATCGGCCGGCCAGAGATCGAGCGTCGCTGCCAACGCGAACGCGGCGTTGACTCGTCGCGAGGCCTCCTCGCGACGGTTGGCCAGATAGACCACGGGGTGATCGCCGATCGCGAACTCGCATCCGATCTGTGACCCCATCAACCCCGGCCCCGCGACGACGATCTTCACGACAAAGTCCTTTCCAAAGGCATCATCATTCGCCGTCTGGTCGGCATTCTGAGGAAAGCCACCGTGTTGTTGCGAGGGCAGACACGGCGGTCTGCCCCTACGGGATGGTTGCGCGATCCAGATTTGCTTGGGTTGTTCACGTAGGGGTCAACCGCCGTGTTGACCCTTGGTCGTTGACCGCGATGCTGGCAGGAGATGGCCGGAGAGCAATTCATCCCCGGATCGCTCCAAGGGTTAGGCCGCGCACGAAGTGTTTTTGCACTAACAGGCTCAGCGCGAAGACCGGAGCGGTGGCGACGACCGCAAGCGCCGAAGCCTGCCCCCAGTTGGAGCCCTGCGAACCGGAAAAGCCGGCGATCGCGACCGGCAAGGTGACCGCGTCGGTTCGGGTCAAAACGACCGCAAAGAGAAACTCCGTCCAGCTGAAAATGAAGGCGAAGGTCGCGGTCGCGATCAGACCAGGGATCGAAAGCGGAAGCGTGATCCGCCAAAAGACGCCCATCCGGGTGCATCCATCGACCATCGCGCTTTCTTCGAGCTCGGCCGGCACGCCATCGAAGTAGGAGCGCATCATCCAGATAATGAACGGCAGATTGAAAACGGTATAGAGCGCGATCAACGCGAACCGGGTATCGAGCCCAAAGTTCGAATTCCACTTGCCGACATCCCGCAGCAACAGGAAGAACGGAACGACCAGGACCACCGGCGGCATCATCCGTTGCGAGAGAAGCCAGAACGCGAGATTTTTCCCCCCGGTATTGAATCTGGACAGGCTATAAGCCGCCAAGGTGCCCACCAACAGCGAGTA
This sequence comes from uncultured Sphaerobacteraceae bacterium, assembly GCA_964371945.1. Taxonomy (GTDB): domain Bacteria; phylum Chloroflexota; class Chloroflexia; order Thermomicrobiales; family UBA6265; genus CAYJPA01. The sequence goes on from CAYJPA010000102.1 coordinate 12,198, forward strand.
GGCCGTCGCGAAGCCGGCAATGACGACGCTGTTAGCCAGCGCAACATCGCCTTTAGCCTTCATCACGTTGCGAAAGTGGATCAGTGTTGGATCCTTCGGGATCCAGATCGGCGGGCGATGCATGTATTCGCCCGGGAATTTGATCGACGTAATGGCCACCCAAATAATCGGAAACAAGAAGAACGCAAGCGCGAGCAGCAAGAAGAGATACCGGATCAGATCGCGGAACGGGTGGGGCCGGCGAACGGCATGCCGCCCGGGTTTCCTCGAATTCGCGGCAAGGACGCTCATGCCGCTTCACCTTGACGCACGAAACGTCCGACATAAAGCGTGGCGACGAACGACAGCATGATCAAGATGAGATAGGAGATCGCCGAGGCATACCCCATCCGGAAGAACTGGAAACCAAGCCGGTAGATGTACCAGGAGACGGTTTCGGTCGAGGTTCCCGGTCCACCCTGAGTAAACATGTAGACGAGATCGAAGATCTTGAAGGCGTCAAGCGCGCGGAAAAGAATTGCCACCGCGACGATGTGCTTGATCGAAGGCAGCGTGATGTCGATCAGCAGCCGCCCCCAGTTCGCACCGTCGAGTGATGCCGCCTCGTAAAGCTCCGGATTGACTGACGAAAGCGCCGCCAACAGGATCAAGAACATAAAAGGAGTCCATTGCCAGATCTGCGTCACAATGATCGCAATGAGCGCGGTATCTTTATGACCGAGCCAAATGATATTGACGTCGTTTCCGAAGAACACGCGAATCAGATAATTGACCGCGCCGTACTGGTTATCCCATAACATCCGCCACGCGAGCCCAACAACAACCGGCACCATCATCACCGGGAGAATGAAAATGGGCAAAATGAAGCGACGAAGGCGGATCGAATCGACCAGCATCAAGGCGAGTCCAAGACCGAGGGTGAATTCGAGCGCGATCCCTCCAACGACGATGACGACCGTGTTCTGGAGCGACGCCCACATTCGGTCGTCGCGTAGGGCTGTACGGAAATTGTCGAACCAAATGAGACCGTGCCCAGGAGTCTGCAGATCCCATTGGTGGAATGCGAGCCAGAGCGAGTAGACGAGGGGATAGACGCTGAGCGCGAGAATCAGAATGATCGCGGGCAGGGTGAGCAGCCAACCGTCGCGCCGCCGCCGGCCGGCAAACGATGGCTTCAGCCACGCGCCCCGCGCCTTGGATGTGGTCTCCGCGATGGTGGCCAAATCGTTCCTGCTTCCGAGCAAATACCGAAGAAGGCGCCGCGCAAGGTCGTCATCCTGAGGTAGGAAGGATCTCCCCCGAGGGAGCCTTCCTTCCGTCGCGAGCCACTACCACGACGAGGGCAGACCCGGCGGCTCTGCCCCTACAGCTCCCGTCGCCCCCCCCCCCACCGGGGGGGGGGGGGGGCGGGCGGGGCGCCGTTGGGGGGGTAGGGCCCGGGGGGGTCAGGGAATAGGGGG
>CAYJPA010000102.1:13667-18099 GCA_964371945.1 uncultured Sphaerobacteraceae bacterium
GGGGCGACGGACGGGGCCGCTATGAGTAGTACGAGCCCTTGAGCTTCAGGAATTCGGCGTACGCTGCCTTTTGCTTGTCCCGGCCAACTCGATCCGTGATCTCGTTGAAGGCCGAATTGCCGGAAGCAAGTGCGTCCGCGACACTCGTGCCCGCCTGTGCCGAGGTCACCATCTGATCGAGCGCGACGTGATACTCGTTGGCGCCCGGCATGATGATGTCGAGTAGGCAGGTGTCCGCGATCGCGCTCAATGTGTCGAGGTACTTGCCCGCATTCGCCCACCTCCCCCGGTACTCCTCCGAGGTGAAGTGGCTTAGCCGGTACGGATCCCGCAACGCGTAGGGAAGCATCACGCGCTCGAGACTGATCGTCGGGCTGGTTAACCACTGGATGAAAAGGTAGGCGGCCTCCTTGTTCTTGCTGTCCGCGGAGACGCTCAACGAGAAGCCCGCGTTATGGAGGCTGTGGCCCATCGGCATGACCGAGTAGCCAACTTTGCCCGCGACCTGTGTTTCCGGCACCCAGCTCAGCTGTTCGGCAGTTGTTCCCTCGGACCAGCGTCCAATCGGTGGCCAGGTGCCGCCGATCATCGCGAGCTGTCCTGCCATCCACGCGGTGAGCACTTCGATGAAGCCCCAGGTTTCGATTCCCGGCGGCATCAGCTTGTTCCGCTCGAGCATGGCGGTCAGCGTCGCGACCCCGGCTTCGCCGTCGAGCGTCGCATCCAGCGTCGCCTCGTCGAAGAAGCGCCCGCCCCGGTTGCGGAACTCTTCGGAGAACCAACCATAAACTTGACCCGTCGCGCGCTGGCTGGCGGCGCCCCACGAGTTGCCCGCGCCCTTTTCGGTGAAGAAGGCAGCGATCTCGTCGAACTGCTTCCAGTCGGCCGGCGGCGCGAGATCGTAGCCGTACTTGGCCTTGAACTCGGACAGGTTCGTAGCGTCTTCAAAGAGATCGGTGCGGTAGTAGAGAACGATTCCGTCACCGTCGTCGAACAGACCGTAGATCTGGCCGCCGAAGTTCATCAACCCCTTGTAGGTCGGATGGTAGTCGTCCAAATCGGCCTTGTTCATGTACTGATCGATGAACGGACCAAGCGGTTCGACCATGCCCTGCTCGACAAAGTCGCCGAACCAGGCGGGAACGACGCTGAGCACGTCGTAGGCGCCGGTTTGACCGATATGCTCTGCCACCTGAGATGGGAAAAGCTCTGGGAAGGGTTTGCCGATCGGGTTGATCTTGATTCCGGTCAGTTCTTCCCATTTCGGACCGGAGAAGATCGTCGGATCCTGGAGTTGGAGGGCATCCTCCCAAACCACATTGAGTGTGAGACCCGAATACTGCTTGGCTGCCTCGACAGCGGCGTCCGCCGAGTTACCCCCCTCCTGGAGGATTCTAGCCGCCGCGGAGACCGCTTCCGGCTTGAACCCGGTGAAGGGCGCCAGTGTCGCCATTCCGGCCGCGGCGGCCGATCTCTTCAGAAAGGTGCGACGGTCGATACCGGCGGTCGCCATTCGCTGCAGTTTTGATTCGATGTACGCGCGGAACAGTGCATCCTGTTTCGGATCACGGGTTTGATCCATGGTGCGCCATCTCCTTCACGTCCGCGACAATGCGGACCGCATCTGGGCACCGCGTTCGCCGCGACGCCACTCCAAACGGAGCCTAGATTAGGAAGTCGACGCCTTGAGGGCAGCAATACCCTCGGCCAGCGCCTGTTGATAAATCCAGAGGTCACCGGAGTAGGCGATCGCGCGGAATCCCTTCGCTGCCCACTGCTTCCCGACCTCGACATTGCCGGCCATGATGCCGGCCACTTTCCCATTCGCATTGCAGGCCGCGACCACGCGGTCGATCGCGGCCAGAAAATCCGGATGATCGAACTGCGCGTGAATGCCCATCGACGCGGTGAGATCGAAGTGACCGACCCAGAGGCAGTCGACACCGTCCACTGCCGCGATCGCCTCGCAGTTCTCGACCCCGGTGACCGTTTCAATCTGCGGCATCAAAAGGATCTGCTCGTTCGCGCTGGTCATCTTGGCCATCACATCACCGCCGCTGAAATCGTCATGCGACACGCCGAACGCGCACCCACGGCCGCCTACCGGCGGATACTTCGCGGATTGCACGACCACCCGCGCCTGCTCGGCGGTTTCGACCATCGGCACCATCAATCCCATCGCGCCGGCATCGAGCGGGCGCGACATCAGGTGGTACTGAGTCGCGGGAACGCGAACCATAGGAACGGTGTCGGCCGCGCGGGTCGTTGCGATCAACCCGCGGATCGTTTCGATGCTCCAGGAGGTGTGCTCCATGTCAAAGATCAGGAATTCAGCGCCTGCTTCCGCCGAGATCCGGCCGATTCCGGTCGTGCTGAACTCGAAGATCATCGTGCCGATCGACGTTTCGCCGCGTGCGAGCTTTTGCTTGACCGTATTTGTTCGCATTAGTTCCCCCAGCGTGCGCGAAAACGAGCCAGCTTCTCCTGGAAGCGCGGCGAATCGACCACATCGCGATTGACGAGCTGTTTCGGCACCTTGCCCTCGCGGATCGACAGGATGCTTTCGACGACGCTCGAACCGATGCCCCAGGCTGCCTCGTCGGTCCAGCAAAGCGCATGCGGCGAGACAATCACGTTGTCGAGTTGGAGGATCGGGTTGGCCGGGTCCGCCGGCTCCTGTTCGAAGACGTCGAGACCGGCGCCGCGAATCCTGTGGCCGCGGAGCGCTTCGTACAGCGCGGGCTCATCCACAATCGGACCGCGAGCGATGTTGATCAGAAAGGCGGTCGGTTTCATTTGCGCGATTCGCCTGGCATCGATCAGATGGTGCGTTTCCTTGGTCAGCTGGCAAAGCACGACGACATAGTCTGACTCGCTCAAGAGCGTATCGAGATCGACCAGCTCGATCCCGATCGCCGCTGCCTGCTCTTTGGTCACATAGGGGTCAGCCGCGATATGACGCATGTCCCACGGTCTGGCGAGGCCGTGGAAGTCGCGCGCGATGTTGCCGAGTCCGATCGTGCCGACCGTGCGGCCGGTCAGCCCGTACCCCATGTAATCGAGCTTCCGGTTCCAACCGCCTTCACGGGTCATCCGGTCCATTTCGATGATGCGATGGGACAGCCCGAGCATGAATGCCATTCCGGTGGAGGCCATTGGGCGTCGGACGCCGTCCGGCGTGATGGTGAGCGCGATCCCGTTGCGAGTGCAGGCTTCGACATCGACCGTGTCGTACCCCACGCCAAAGCGGGCGACGATCGCCAGATTGGGCACGTTGTCGAGCAAACCAGCCGTGATCCGCGGACCGAGCACGCCGAGCGCATCGCGATCGCCGGCGTTCTCCGCGGTGATGACGCGCTCATCGACATCCAGATAGGTGAGCTCGAGATCCGGCACGCCGTCGAATTTGCTGAGCGCAATATCGCCCCAACCGATCTCGCCCTTGGAATTGAGAAAGTCTTTGGTGTACCCGACTCGGAATGGACTCGTCATGATGCTCCTTTCAAACAGCGTCATAGGCGAATCAGCCTCGCCCGCGGTCAATCTACTTAAAGCCGGTCGCGACTGGTGTTGTCCTCGCCGCCGCTTCGGTCAGCTCAACGACGAGATTGTTAGGTCGATTCGGCAAGAATGCGGTTCGCCTGCCGCGACCCCCGACCGCTACCGGCACCGCTGCCCCAGGCGCAAGCGCCTCGAGGGTCTCATCGATATCGTCAACGGTTACGCAGATGTGGTGCAGACCCTCGCCCCGTTGCTCGAGCGCGTCGGCGATCGGACCAGAGCTGGTGAGCGGTGAAACCAACTGCAGGACGACATTGCCCGCGTCCAGGTAGACAAGGCGGGCGCCTCCGCTCGCGGTGGTGGGTTCGTCACTGATCAGGCGAAAGCCGAGCTGATCGATGTAGTAGGAAAGCGACGCGTCGATATCGCGCACGACGAGCCCGATGTGGTCGATGCCGGCGATTGCGGGCGGCGCCATAGGACGACCTTTTGGTGAGGGACGCGCGTCGGAACGGATTACGCGGCGCGCGACTGGTTGATTGGTTGACCAGTAGACCAGAGTCTAGACACGATGCTCGAACATGTCAATGGTTCTGGTTGAGACTATCCAAAAGCGAGCTCTCGAAACTGTCTTCAGACCGTGTAGGCAACCCGGCTGCCTCGCACGGGGCCAAAGTTCACGGGCGGAGCGTCCGCACCGCATCCTGCCGGCTAGGCACAGCTGCCTAGCGCGTAACTCGACAAACTCATCAGTCAAAGCGGCAATCCTACGAATCGAATTCGTTCCCACCTTCCGGCACTATCTGGTTGTGATCAACTTGCAGAAATTACGGAGGAACGACAATGACACCGAACGATTTCGCACTTCGAACCATTCACAATCGCCAGGCACTCGATCTTCAGCGCGAGGCCGAAGTCTTCCATCTGGGTA
>CAYJPA010000103.1:0-11693 GCA_964371945.1 uncultured Sphaerobacteraceae bacterium
CGCCGCTAGATTCAAATACCTCGCGATGTGCCATGCGAAAAAATGAATCGCACCCTTATCGCTGATTGGTGATGACCCTATCGCAAAACCATGCTATCATTGCGCAAGCAACCGTGGTTGTTCCCGTATCGGATCTTCTGCGCTCCCCGTTTGGTACCGGCACGTCGGCACGACAGTTGCGAATTGGGTAGATGACCGCGCCCGCGGTCTGATGTGTGTGCTGGGCGTTGCGGTGGTCCGAGGTCGGGTGGGCCCCTCGCACGTCGCACAGTGAATGTTACGAGGGGTTATTCACCATGACCGAGAATCAAGATACCCCGGCCGCTAACGGCCGCGGTTCGGTAGACACGACTTCACTTATCGATGTTTGGGAGGAGCAAGCGGCCGGCGAGCCCGCCGCTGCGGCTGTGGCGACCAAGCCAAAGCGAGCTCGTGCTGCCAAGGCAACCGTTGACAATGCGCTAGCGGCGCGAGAGCAGGCCGATATAGAAGCCGTTGCAGTGACTGACGTTCCACAACGTCCACGCAAGAAGGCAACCAAGGCCGAGACTATCTCGGAAACTTCTGAAGTGGTCATTGCCGCCGATCCGAAACCGGAGAAACCGAAAAGGAAAGCAAAGGAGACTGCGCCAGCTCTCCAACCCGCAGTGGAAGCAACCGTCGCAACCGTGCAGTCCGTTCCCGCGGTTGCCGCGGCTCAACCGCGATCGATGACCGAGCTCATCGACGAGCGACCCGCCCCGATCGCGGACGTACCGGAGGAAGACACAGGGTCATCGTTCAAGCGACTCGGACTCAGCGAGTCCCTGCTCAGAAGCATTGCCGCGGTCGGGTACGAAGAGCCATCACCGATCCAGGAAATGACGATCCCGGTTTTGCTCGCGGGCAGAGACGTTATCGCCCAGGCGCAAACGGGATCAGGCAAAACCGCGGCATTCGGTCTGCCGATCATCGAGTCGATCGACACGCGGGACAAGAACGTGCAGGCGCTTGTGCTCTGCCCAACCCGCGAACTGGCGATCCAGGTCGCGGAGGCACTGCACAAGTACGGCCGCCACAAGGAAGTCGAAACGCTTCCGATCTATGGCGGTCAGCCCTATGAGCGACAGTTCCGAGGATTGCAGCGCGGTCCCCAGATCGTGGTTGGAACTCCTGGGCGCGTGATGGACCATATGCGTCGAGAAACGCTGAATCTTGACCACACGAAGTTTTTCGTGCTGGATGAAGCTGACGAGATGCTCGACATGGGATTTGTCGAGGATATCGAATGGATTCTTCAACACGTTCCTGAAGACCGTCAAACCGCGCTCTTCTCGGCGACGATGCCCGCACGGATCGCTCAGCTTGCCGCAACGCACATGAACAGGCCCGAGCGCTTGACGGTGCCTGGTAAACAGATGACGGTGCCGGAAACGCACCAGATCTTCTTTGAAGTGCCCCGCATGCGCAAGGTTGATGCGCTGACGCGTATCCTTGATGCCGAAGCTCCTCCGATTGCAATGATCTTTTGCCGTACCAAGATGGGTGTCGACGAGCTCGGCGAGGCATTACTTGCCCGCGGATACCAGGCCGAGACGCTGCACGGCGATCTCTCCCAGGTGCAGCGTGATCGGGTGATGCGCCGCTTCCGTACGGGACAGGCGGACATCCTGATCGCGACCGATGTCGCCGCGCGCGGACTGGATATTCCGAATGTCAGCCATGTGATCAATTTCGACATACCGGAGAGTCCGGAAGCCTATGTGCATCGGATCGGACGCACCGGTCGGGCCGGCAAGAAGGGCACAGCGGTCACACTGGTCACTCCTCGCGAAACGAGATGGCTGAAGCAGATCGAACGAACGGTTCGCGCCCGAATCGAGGGTCGACGCCTGCCGACAGCGGCAGATGTCGCCGGGCGCAGACTAGAGTTGCTCAAGCAACAGATTCTCGAGGTTATGAACGACGAGTCCACCTATGCCTACTACACGTCAGTCGTCGATGATCTTGCGGAAGAGCACGATGCCACGCAGGTCGCCGCGGCGCTATTGAAGCTCTATGCCGATGAAACGGGCCGGGGAGCTCCCGCTGAGGTTCAAAAAGATGACATCGCGCTTGTCATGCAGCCGGCTCCGTTCCAGGAGCGGCCAGACCGGGGCGCGGCTCGACCCGAGCGGGGCCAAGTTGGCGACGGCAGCATCGTTCGGCTCTTCATCAACGCCGGACGGGTGGTCGGCGTTCGACCGCAAGATATCGTTGGCGCGATCGCGAACGAAGCCGGAATTCCCGGCCGTTCAATCGGCGCGATCGATATCTTCGACGCCTACAGTCTGGTTGATGTTCCCGCAAACGTGGGCGAGCGTGTCGTCGATGCGTTGATCCGAAGTGGAATCAAAGGCCGTCCGGTCAACGCCGAGATCGCGCGGCCAGATGCGGTTGGCGGCGCCCGGCCGGATCGAGGTCCTCGCCGGGACTTCGACCGAGCGCCAGGAGGTTACGATCGAGGACCCCGCCGGGATGGTTATCGTGACAGCAACGTCCGCCCAGGTGGACCGCCGAGCTTTGAACGCCGTCCCGATGGCGATCGATCCGGTTCGCCGCCTCGCTTCAGCGGTCCTCGCGAAGACGTTCCACGGCGCTACGAGCGCGAAGACCGCGGCAACCGCGTTGACCGCGGACCTCGCCGGGATTACTAGCCGCAAGCCGCAAGCTACAAGTTTCAAGCCGGCCGAGATGCGAGATCTGTCGAGGCATTGCGGTATGTGGCTTGGAGCTTGTAGCTTGAAGCTTGAAGCTTGCGGCTCAGCTATGAAACGCACGACGCACCTCCTCATGGGCGCTGCCTTGGCCGTACCGGTCGCGGCGGCGCTTCCCGTTATTGGAGCGCTCGGATCTCTCTGGCTGGGAATGACCGGTGGTGCCTTGCCCGATTACCTCGATCTGAAGAGCGATGCCCGCCATTCGCTCAAACATCGAGGGGTGTCGCATAGTCTCTTGGTCGTCGGACTCGTGTCGGTCTTTGCTTGGTTTGTGCTCGGCGCACTGGATCGCGCGGAGTACGACCTCTTCCCCGTTCCTGATCGGTACGTGCTTCCGTGGACGGTTTCGTTGGCGCTGGGCATGCTCTCGCATCTTATTGGTGATGCGTGCACGCGAGGCGGCATTCAGCCGGTGTTGCCCCTGATCAAGAAGCGCTTCTGGATCTTGCCGAGATTTCTTCGCGGTCGCTCTGAAGGAAGGATCAACGCTCTCGCGAGGTTGATTTCGATCGCGATCCTTGGAGTAGGCATTGGCGGCTATCTTGTCGCGCGTTTCGGCAGCGGCTAGTTACGCTCGGACGATCACTTTTCCGCCTCGGACCACGATCAGATATTCTCTATTTGCACGCCGGAACTGAATTTCAATCTCGTCGACGATGTCAATCGCGGCAATGTCGGTGAAGACGACGGTGATGCCCGGGCCGACGGCATCGACCCGTCTGATCGCCGGCCACAGAGTCAGCATCGTGGCCGGACGATTGTCCTTCCCGGGTACCATGACCTGGTAGACCGCGCCCGAGGGCAGTCGAAACGGGGCGACTTCCGCGGTGCCTGCAAGAGCTGCCGCCACTTCACCGGCAACCGAGTCATCAAATTCGACGCGCCGGATTTTCCCGCCTTCTGGAGGCAAATTCAACCCGGAATGATCAGCAATTTCGTCCTGATGCGGTTTCATGGATGTCCTTGCGTTGAAGATCGAAGGGTGCAATTTGTATGGGGCAGCGTCGGTACGTTCTTCCCGAATCGGATAGGACGGTCAGGGACTTCCTTTCGCCAATGCTCCCCCGTACTATCGGGCTAGTCCTAACGGATAGACCGCTAACAGGCTCTGGAATCGCAACGAAGCACGGCCCAGCGGAAACGGAACGATAGACCCAATGATGCTCGAGGGGGATTTCGAGGCCATGACTAACGAACTTTACGAGGACGGGGTTGACGGCATTCACGGTCTTCGTCGCCGTGAGCGCACCCGCCTGTGGTACCGAATGCTTCCGCCAGTCGATCTGATCCCCGAGCATCTTCGCGCGGCCATTCAGAATGCGCCCCATTTGAGCGTAACGGCTCCAGACCTGTACGAGGTCGCCCGAGTGCAGGCGATCCAGGATTCATCTATTGAGTTCGAAGACACCTTCCTCGGAGAATGGCCGGCCGACCTGCCAAACGTTTCGATTCACGACGACTTCGAGCTTTCCAGCAGCGAACGACAAACACGGCTGCTCAGGAGACTTGGTTCGCAGTTCGATCCATCGGCAATGACGGCCGAGCTCGAGTCGCCCGAAGAGCAGACTGAGGCGCCGCTCACCGTTTGGAGAATTGTGACGCGCAATGCGCCGACCCTCCTTCTGGCCTCAACCAGCATGCTCGACGGTCGCCAACCGGGACCGATTCTTGGACCGGGCAGCGAATACCGAGTGCTGTCGGCGGTCGACGGCATCGTTGGCCTCGAGGTGCGCGATGAAACCGGAGTTTCTGCCACTGGATACTGCAACGCGGTGGACCTAATTTGCATTGAGCCAATGGTGGTCAATCTTGCTACCGCCGGATGGAAAAAATCCACCAAGCAAAGGCTCTCGCGGGTGACCAAGGGTCTCTCGAATGTCACAGGAACCCTGATGTCCTTCGCCCCCTAATTCCCTGTCCCGTTTGCGCGAGTTGCCCTCCCTGCCAATTCGTCCCTCGCACTTAGCAATCAACACGTGGGAAACGACGCCGGACTGCCCTCCGGCGTCGTTCGCGTTACCGGATCCGGCGATATACTCACGCGTCACCACGGGTGAATGTCACGCTGAACCGATTCGCCGAGGAAACCATGAGTGAAGATCCAGCCCAAACGAGCTCCCGCGACGTCTTGCCCGACGCTTTGAGAATACCTACGCTCGCCGACATCTATGCCGCCAAGATCCGGATTGCTCCGCATCTCTGGCGAACTCCGCTCTTCACGTCCGACACATTGAGCCGGATGACCGGGACTACCTTGCGGCTCAAGTGCGAGCATTTGCAACGCACCGGGGCGTTCAAAACCCGCGGTGCAATCAACGCGGTGCTGCAGCTCACTCTGCAAGAACAAGCCAAGGGCGTTGTGACGTTCTCAGCGGGCAACCATGGCCAGGGACTTGCCTTCGCAGCTCGCATTCTGGGCATCAAGTGCACGGTCTTCATGGCCCAAAATGCGGTTCCATCAAAGGTTGAAGCAATCCGCGGTTACGGAGCGGACACGAAATTTGGAGCGACCATTCAAGAAGCATTTTCCGCGATGGAGGAGTTCACCAGGGAATCTGGAGCGACCTTTGTTTCTCCTTTTTCGGGGCCGGATTTGATTGCAGGCCAGGGAACCGTTGGGCTCGAGATCCTGGAAGAGTTTCCAGAGGTCGAGCAGATCGTTGTCCCGATCGGCGGCGGCGGTCTCATTTCGGGCATCGCTCTGGCCGTGAAGTCGATTCGGCCCGAGGTGAGGATTGTCGGGGTTGAACCGGAGGGCGCGAATGTCATGTGGCAGTCGCTGAGGGCTGGCAGACCCCTCAAGCTCGATCGCGTCGACACGATTGCAGATGGACTGGCCGCTCCCTTCACCACGGAACTGCCCCTGACGATCGTCCAGCGATACGTCGATGATGTGGTGATCCTGAGCGACGACGAAATCCTTAACGCGATGCGGCTGATCCTGATGAGAAGCAAGCAGCTCGTCGAACCGGCCGGTGCCGCGGCGACGGCCGCGCTGTTGACGAACAAGGCTGCTGTGCCGCACGGCGCGAGTACGGTTGCAATCCTCTCCGGCGGCAACATTGATCTGGATCGTCTGAAGAGCGTGCTCTAGCGCTCCGTCACTCCTTGGTCTTCGACTCGTTCTGCAGGGGAGCACGTTGAATTGAGCGCGTTGCTCTCCATTATCGTTCCCGCCGCGATCGTCGTTCTTGCGGGCGTCCTCGCCGGCAGAAAGCTTGAGCTCGATCTCGGAACGCTAACCAAGCTCACGCTTTACATCCTGTCGCCGGCACTGATTGTCGACAGCATGTTGAAGACTGAGCTGCCGGCCCGCGAAGGATTGCGGATCGCGGCCGCCTTCACCTTCGCGACCGGACTGCTCTATTTCCTGGTCGCGTTCGTTTCTCGTTTCGGCCGGCTCAGCCAACCGCAACGAACGAGCCTGATGGCGTCGACGCTCTTTCCAAACACTGGCAACCTGGGACTGTCACTGACTTTTCTGGCGCTTGGCCAGGCGGGTTTGCAACGCGCGATCGTCTCGTATCTTGCCTCCGCCGTTCTGGTCTTCGGATTCGGCCCCGCCCTGGTCAGCGGTCAAGGGTTGAAGCGCGGCATCAGGACGACGATTCGCCTTCCCTTGATGTGGGCCTTGGTCGTCGGGATCGGGCTTCGTGCGGCCGAAATCGATCTTCCGCTTGGCGCGGAGGACGGCATCCATCTGCTTTCTCAAGCGGCAGTGCCGGTTCTCCTGCTTACCCTCGGCATGCAAATCAGCCGTACCAGATTCGCGCCGAGGCCGCCGGATTTCTTCGTCGCATCAATGCGCCTCGGAGCTGGTCCGCTCGCGGCGTACGCCGGCGGCCGGATGGTCGGGCTCGATCATCTCGCGCTCCAAGTACTGGTGCTGCAGTGCGCCACCCCGACTGCCGTTAACGCGCTCTTAGTTGCGGCCGAGTTCGGCGGCGATACCGGCCGCGCCGCTCGCGCTGTCGTGCTGACAACGGTCCTCGCGTTCGCGACATTGCCGCTCGTGATGTGGCTGATGGGAATCTGATGGCGGGATTGCTGGACGGCATCGACTGCATGGACGGATATTCGTGGTTGCGCGGCGCTCGGGGCGCTTTCCGCCGGAATCGTGGGCGAACTCATAGGGTTACGCGGAGCAATGATGGTCGGCGCGTTCAGCCCCGTGATACCAATCCTCATCAACTGGCGATCGCCTGTTTTTACGCTCAAATCAGTGCCGGAAGAACCATTTGCGAAGGCAACGCGACTCGACGATCTGCCCGCGGAGCGGTAGTCTGATCGGCGTCACGTCAGCCACGACAATGAGATTGGGCGAGGATCCTCCATGCGCAAGTCAACATCGACCGTGATCATCGGCGCCGGCATCGTTGGCTGCAGCGCGGCTTACTATCTGAGTCAATTCGGAGAAACCGACATCGTTGTTGTTGATGCCGGGCCGCTTTTTGCCACGGGCGGATCGACGTCACACGCTCCTGGTCTCGTTTTTCAGACCAATGGCTCCAAAATGATGACGAATCTGGCCCAGGAAACGGTTCGTGCGTACGGTTCGTTCGAGATTGACGGGCAACCCTGTTGGCACGAAGTGGGCAGCCTGGAGGTCGCCTGCACGCCGGAGCGATGGGCCGATTTGCATCGAAAACTGGGCTTCGCCCACTCCTATGGACTCAAGGCGTCATTACTCTCCCCGGCTGAGACAGTCGAGCGCATCCCGCTTCTGGAAAAGTCAAAGATCCACGGCGCCTACTGGGTTCCTTCCGATGGTCTGGCGAAGGCCGTTCGCGTTTGCGAGGCAATGGCCCGCGTCGCGCGGAGCAAGGGCGTCGAATTCCACGGGCGGACCCCGGTGACCGGCATTGAGGTTGTGGACGGCCGCGTTCGAGCGGTCGTTACGTCGCAAGGGCGGATCGCGACCGAGCGGGTGCTCATCTGCGCCGGGATCTGGGGTCCGAAGGTCGGCAGGATGGCAGGAATCCAGATACCGCTCATCCCGGTCGAGCATCAGATGACCTGGACCTCACCCCTTGTCGAGCTCGCCGGCGAAACACGAGAGATCGTGCATCCGATCCTGCGCCACCAGGACAAAGACATGTACTACCGGCAGTGGTTCGACGGCTACGGCGTCGGGTCATATCAGCACGATCCGAGACTGGTCGATGCCGATAACATCAGAGCCCACGGCGAACCAGACGATGAGCCTGCCTCCAATCCATTTGTGGCCGAGGATTTCGAGGGTCCGTGGCGCGATGGCTGCGAATTGATCGCGGCGCTTGGCAAGACGCGGATCGTCAACGCACATAACGGGATGTTCTCGTTCACGCCCGATTCGTTCCCGGTTCTGGGAGAGTCGGCGAACGTGTCCGGATGCTGGGTAGCAGAGGCGGTCTGGGTGACCCACGGGGCCGGCGCGGGCCGGGCGATCGCGGAACTGATGACCATGGGGAAAGCCTGGATCGATCTGCGCGAAGCCGGCGTCAACCGGTTCGAATCCCACCAAACGACGCGCGACTATGTCCGCGCCCGTGGCGCGCAGCAGTATCGCGAGGTCTACGACATCATCCACCCGCTCCAGCCGATGGAGGAACCGCGGCCCTTGCGAACGAGCTCGTTCTACGAGCGAGAAAACGCGCTCGGCGCGGTCTTCTTCGAGGGCCGCGGATGGGAGCAACCCCGTTGGTACGAGTCCAACGTCGAGTTGTTGAATCGGTACCCGTCGCCACCGCGGTCTGGATGGGCAGCGCAATGCTGGTCGCCGATTGCTGGAGCCGAGCATTTGGCGACTCGTGAGCTGGTCGGGATGTTCGATATGTCGCCGTTGCCGAAAATCGAAGTCAGCGGTCGCGGGGCGCTCGCGTTTTTACAACACGTGACGACCAATGATCTGAACAAGCCGGTCGGACGAGTTGTCTATACATTGATGCTGGACGAAATGGGCGGAATCAAGAGCGATATCACCGTCATCCGGCTCGGAAACAACCGCTTCCAGCTTGGTTGCAATGGATTGCTCGACCTTGCGTGGCTGCAACGGAACGCTCCGGCCGATGGATCGGTTCAGATTCTCGACGTGACAGGTTCGCTCAGCTGCGTCGGCCTTTGGGGCCCGAAGGCGCGAGAAGTTCTCTCGCGCGTCTCGTCCTCAGATTTGTCGTTCCCTTATTTTTCCGCTCGACCGATCGAGATCGGAGAAGTCCCGGTGACAACCGTGCGAGTCTCGTATGTCGGTGAATTGGGTTGGGAGCTTTACATACCGGTCGAGTACGGCGCACGCGTGTGGGACCATTTGTGGCAGGCCGGTCAATCGAGCGGCGTTATCGCTGCCGGACGCGCGGCCTTTGACACGTTGCGACTCGAGAAGGGGTACCGGCTCTGGGGCTCCGATATGCACACCGAGTACAACCCATACGAAGCCGGTATTGGATTTGCGGTCAAGCTCGATAAGGGCGATTTCATCGGACGTGATGCTCTGGTGCGAGCGAACGAATCCTCTCCAGAACGGCTCTTGTGCTGTCTGACGCTCGATGATCCAAACGCGGTTGTGTTGGGCAAGGAGCCAATCTGGGCCGGTGGTGACGTCGCCGGGTACGTCACCAGCGCGGGGTATGGTTTCAGCGTCGGACGAGGTATCGCCTACGGCTACCTGCCGGCAGCAGTCGCGGCGGTCAGAGCACCCGTCGAAATCGAGTACTTCGGTCAATGCCTCACGGCAACCGTCGCCCGA
The DNA here is from genome assembly GCA_964371945.1 of uncultured Sphaerobacteraceae bacterium. Taxonomy (GTDB): domain Bacteria; phylum Chloroflexota; class Chloroflexia; order Thermomicrobiales; family UBA6265; genus CAYJPA01. The sequence continues at coordinate 9,463 of CAYJPA010000103.1, forward strand.
GACCCACTCTTCGATCCCAAGGGCGCTCGCCTTCGATCATAGAACCGTAAGTCAGGTGTAGGGGCAGACCGCCGTGTCTGCCATTGTCAAAAGTCGCGATGCTGGCAAAGGAAACCGTCTTCATCCAACGAATGAACGGCCCTCGGAATTTGCTATCTCTTCATACGCGGATCGAGCGCATCGCGAAGTCCGTCCCCGAGAAAATTGAAGGCCAGCACCGTCAATGAGAGCGCGGCGGCCGGGAAGATCAGCATGTACGGGTGCGATCGCATGTTGGGGATTGCTTCGCTGATCATCAAACCCCAGCTCGGCATCGGCGGAATCACGCCAAGGCCCAAAAAGCTGATACCGGCTTCAGAGAGGATCGCGCTCGGAATGCCGAGTGTTGCAGCGACGACGATCGGCGCGACCGTGTTCGGCAGCAAATGCCTGAACATGAGCCTTGAATGCCCTGCCCCGAGACCTCTGGCAGCTTCAATGAACTCCTTCTCCTTGAGCGACATCGTGTTCGCCCGCACGATCCGCGCGATCGTCAACCAGCTGATCAGCCCGAGACCGACATACACGCCGACCAATCCGCCGGTCTTTCCATCCATCCAGGAGATCACGTGCCAGAAGCCGCCTGGTTTGCTGTTGATGGTGCCTCGCAGGAAAGTCATGATCAGGATCACGAAGAGCAGGTTTGGCAGCGCATAGAGGATGTCGACCGCCCGCATGATGAGCGTATCGGTTTTCCCGCCCGCGTAACCGGCAAACAGCCCGACTGGTACACCGACCACTAGAATCACGAATTGGACGACAAAGCCGACCGTCAGCGAAATCCTGGCTCCGTAAACCATACGCACGAAGATGTCGCGGCCAAGTTGATCCGTGCCCATCGGGTGATCACGAGTCGGTCCCTTGTAGACCACGTCGTAATGCTGTTCCGCATAGTGGAAGGGCAAAAACCGCGGCAGCACGACCGCGCATACCGCGAGGGCGATGATGAAGAGGCCGGAGGCGAATGCCAACCGGTTTCGCCGGAGCCGGTGCAGCGCTCCGCTCCAAAGACTCTCGATTGGTCGATGGTCATCGAGCGTTGCCGCCGGTTCTCGCGCCGCGGCCGATGCGACCGCGCTCATGATCGAATCCGCGGGTCGAGCAACGGGTACAGCATGTCGACCACCAAATTCATGATCGAGATGACAGCTCCAAAAAGGAGCACGGTTCCCAGGATCACCGGATAATCGCGCTCCGAGATGCTCTGCACGAAATACCTGCCCAGTCCAGGAATCGAGTAGACCGTTTCGACGAAGAACGACCCCGTCACCACATCGGCCATGATGATTCCCGAAACCGTCAGCACCGGGAGGAGCGAATTTCGAACCGCGTGTCGCATGATCACAGTTCGGGAATGGAGCCCTTTTGCCCTGGCGGTCCGAACATAATCCGTCGAAAGCACTTCGAGCATGCTCGAGCGGGTGTATCGCGCAAGCACCGCCGAAGGGTAGAGCGCAAGCGCCACCGCCGGGACGAGAACCTTGGTACTTGCGATTCCATCCCAGCCGCCGGTAGGGACCAGGTGGAACGTGCTTGCAAAGAGCAGCACCAGTAATGAAACGATCACATATGACGGCGTCGAGATTCCCGCGATTGCGATGAAACCGGAAATGTAGTCGATCGACGTGTTGTGCTTGATCGCACCGATTGTTCCGAGCGTGATGCCGGTTACCAGGGCGATCGCCATCGCAACTAAACCCAGTTTCAACGAAACCGGAAAGGTCGTTCCGATGATATCGGTAACTGTGCGTGAGCGCTGGGTGAAAGAGGGCCCAAAATCGCCGTGTAGTACATTCCAGAGGTAATCGATGTACTGGCGCCACAACGGTTGGTCCAAACCGTACGCTTCATTCAGGCGCTTGAGCACGATCGGTGGCACAGGTTTTTCGCCCTGAGACCATGGACCTCCTGGAGTTGCGTGAATAAGCAAGAATGTCAACGTGTAGATCGCAAGCAACGTGGGAACAAGGAGCAACAACCTGCGGACTATGTACTCGCCACGTCCCATGCGTTCTTATCTACCAGTAACTGAATATGCGTTGATCATGGCGAACACTCGTTTCTGAAGGGTCTGACTAGATTGCGGAAAGGAGCGACGGCCCGGGGGGGGGGGGGGGGGCCCCCCCGGGGGCGGGTGGCCGGGGTTGTGTGGGGGGGTCGTGGTGGTTGGGGGATTGACCGCCGCAAGGTGG
>CAYJPA010000103.1:11703-17421 GCA_964371945.1 uncultured Sphaerobacteraceae bacterium
GCCGCTGTTTGCTTTGGGTGTTGATTCCCCCGGTCAAGGCCGGGCGGGCCGGGGGGGGGCTTGGGCCCCCCCCCCGGTTCCGGATCGCCGGTTTAGTGTGCTTCGATCTTGATCGTTCGGAGATGAACGACAGAAAGGAGCGGTTGGAGGTAGATGTCCTTCACCCAGGGCTTGACAGCGCGGAACGCCTTCCCATGGAGAATCGGAATTGCCGGCACCTGCTCCATGAAGATGACCTCTGCTCGAGCGTATTGCTGGTTGCGCTCTTCGGTGTTGGTGTTTACCTGAGCGGCCGCGACCAGTTCGTCGAACTCCGGGTACGACCAGTGGTTGCGATAGTGATCGCTCGCGGTCGTGAAGTTCTGATTGAACCAGTTTGAGGCGTCCGCGAAGTCCGATCCCCACGAGCCGGTATAGATGTTGAACGGTTGCGTTTCGCGCGACGCCCGCCAGTCGATATAGGCGCTGTCTTCGATCGGCGCAAGCGTGATCGTTATGCCCAGGTTTGTCTGCCAGGTGGCCTGCAGATACTGGACGACCGTCGTGTAAAACTGATTGCTGATGAACGTCAATTCCAGATTGACCGAGGCCGGGTCGATACCCGCGCTCGCGAGCAAAGCCTGCGCGGCGGCGACATCTTCCGTTACCGCGGACTCCGGATTGTTGCCTGGAATATTCGCCGGCAACATCGAGTAGGCGGGAGCGTACTGATTGGTCAAGACCGTCTCCGCGAGCGTCTTGCGATCGACCGCCTTGGACAACGCCTGCCGGAACTCGACCTTGTCGGTCGGCACGTTGGTGGCGTCGCAGACAACAAAATAGGTATTCGAGCGTTCGAACGTGATCAAGCTCGCCGCCGCGGCGGGATCAGCGAGTAGACGATCGAGGTCCGGACCCTCGGGAGCGCAATAGTCGAGCTCGTCGTTCTCGAATGCGACTAGTGACTGGGCCGCTGTGTCCGCGAGGATCATGTACTCGGCGCGACCAAGGGTTGGCTTATCGCCGTAGTACGCCTGATTAGCCTCGAGCACGATCGATTGATCGTGAGCCCACTCGGTCATGACGAAAGGACCGTTGGTGACGATGTTCCCTGCCGAGACCCAATCCACGCCCTTCTCGTCGATGACATGCTTTGGAACTGGATAGTAGGTCCAGGTCGACGCCAGGAGTGGGAAGAACGCGGTCGAACCTTCGAGCGTGACAACGAGCGTGGCCTCGTCCGGGGCCGCAACACCGAGATCGTCCAGCGTCAATTCGCCATTCGAGATCTTCTCGGCATTCTTGATGGGGTAGAGTGCTGACATGTATTCTGACGCGGTTTCGGGATCGAGCACGCGCTTCCAACTCCACACAAAGTCATTCGCGTTCAACGGCGTGCCGTCGGACCACGTGACGCCCGGCCGGATGTGGAAGGTGAACTCGGTCGCGTCGGCGTTCACGTCGAAGCTCTCGGCAACGCGAGGAACGACTTCACCGGTGCGTTGATCGACTCCGACCAATCCGTCGAAGATATTGAAGAAGATATTGAGCTCATCGTCTCCGTAGCTGACGCCCGGGTCCAGGGTGGTTGGCTCGAGCGTCGGCAACCGCATAACCTGCTCTGTCGCCAGTTCGCCGGCGAACGGCGCCCAATCGCCAGCTTCGGGTGTCGCTTGCGCAAGCGCCGATCGCGCACCGATGCCGGCAAGAGTCGCGTAGGCACCGGTTGCCAGAAGACCCTGCATCATTCGCCGGCGGTTGAACTGCCGTTCAGTGAGGCGCTTGCCATTCCTCATAAAATAGCCGAGATCCCGAGTGACATCGCTCATAGATGACTCCCTCAACTCTTGACGGCCGGTGTTTCACTCCGTGATGCGATCGCGTCAAACGACGACGGCGATCTTGCGCTGTGGCAGAGAACTGCTGTGGCGCGTTGCTACTCGAAGACCGGCTCCGGTGGAGCAAGGCTAACAGCGCCCACGTTGATCGTCAATTGAACGTTCGGCGCATTTTCCATAGAGAACCGCCGGATTCATTGACCGGCGGCTTCTTCTGAAATGTCGCTCGGTGGGGTTTGGGATCAGCCGGTCGAGGCGCCCGATTTCCATTCTCCGGACGCTTCGTCCTGGTGAAGCTTTTTTCACAGCTCCCCATGCGACCCGGTGCGCCCGCTCTTCGTCGTGCTTGTACTCATCCCAGGCGTTGTTGACGGCTTCCTTGTAGATTTCCCGTGCGTGTGCTGGGAGATTCTCGCGAACGCTATGCGGGAGCTTAGTCTTGGCTTCGTATGGCATATTCGATCCTCCTGGATGTACCGGCGGATGCCGTTACTGAGCAACTGCAGCTCCGTGCCAGGCTGTCTATCCTTTGAGTACTTGGGGGTTGACGCAGTGGGGAGGCGTCTGGCCGCGGATCACCGCGAGCGCATTCTCGGCGGCGAGGCTCGCCATCTTGTCACGTGTCGCAACACTGGCTGATGCGATATGCGGCACGACGATGCAGTTCGGCATCGTGATCAGCGGGTGATCGGCCGGCAGCGGCTCGGGATCGGTGACGTCGAGGGCAGCGCTCCAGATCGTGCTGTCGCGAAGCGCGCGCGTTAGCGCGTCGGTATCAACCACGGCACCACGAGCAGCATTGACAAGTACGGCTTCGCGCTTCATCAGGCCGAGCTCGCGATCGCTGATCAGATGATGCGTTTCCGAGGTCAACGCGCAGTGCAACGTGACGAAATCCGACTCTTTGAGCAGTTGATCGAATTCGACAAAGGTGACACCGAGCTCATTCGCCGCCGTTTCATCCTGGTACGCGTCGTAAGCAAGAATGTTCATGTCGAACCCGCGGGCGCGCTTCGCGATCTCTTTGCCGATCCGGCCGAACCCGACGATGCCAATTGTCGATTTGTAGAGATCCCGGCCGAGCAGAAGCGTCGGGCTCCATGTGACCCATTTGCCCTCGCGAACGTAATTGACGCCCTCCATTACCCGGCGCGCTGCCGCCGCGAGCAGGGTGAACGCGAAGTCGGCGGTGGTTTCGGTCAGAACCCCCGGGGTGTTGCAAATCGCGACACCGCGCTCGGTGGCGGCGGGAACGTCGATGTTGTCGTAACCGACCGCGAAGTTGCTGACGACCTTGAGGGTCGGATGGCGATCGAGCAGCGACGGCGTGATCTTCTCGGTCAGGATGATCACAGCGCCCGCGGCGTTTTTGAGCAACACTTCCAGCTCAGCGGCAGTCGGGGGCAGTTCGCCCGGATAGACCCGCAATTCGACATCGCCCGCTTGCTCGGCGTCGTGCAGGAGCTTCATCCCCGCGACTGGGATCGTCCTCGTCACGGCCAGAATCGCGCGTTCGCCCATCGAACCCTCCCGTCATTTCACACTGTGATCGCCCCACCTTAAGGATGCGACAGCATAGCGAAAAGTAGGAAAAGATGCGCGGTGTCGAGAGAAAGTTACAACCAGGTGATCGCGAACGACGTGCCAAAGAACGTTGTTGCGAGCAACAACAATGAATCGATAGGTCTCGGGCGATTTTTCTCGGAAGTGGCTCCCACGGCCCGGGCGAAATCCTCATTGATCATCGGTTCGTGCAACTTAACCGGCTCAGTTCGCGCTCGCAACCGGAGATTGAGCATCTCAACCAGGACCGAGAATGCCATCGCGGAGTAGATGTATCCCTTCGGTATGTGCTGATGCCAACCTTCGGCGACAAGGGACATGCCGATGAGGAGCAGGAAGCTTAAGGCGAGCATTTTGACGGTCGGATGCACGCTGACGAATTTGCTGATCGGTCCCGAGGCGAAGAGCATGACGCCAACGGCAATCACCACCGCGGCAATCATGACCTCAACATCGTCGGCCATGCCAACCGCGGTAATAACCGAGTCGAGCGAGAAGACGATATCGAGCAACAGAATCTGGATGATCACACTCCGAAAGGTCGCGCCGCGGCTCCCGCTCACATGCTCGTCATGTCCCTCAAGTTTTGCGTGAATCTCGGTCGTTGACTTGCCTATGAGGAAGAGTCCACCCACGATCAATATCAAGTCCCGACCGGAGAAACCGTGATCGAGAATGTGGAAGAGAGGATCAGTCAGATTCGCGATCCAGTTGATGGAAAGCAGCAGCAGCACTCTCATGATCATCGCGAGCGACAGGCCGACCAATCTCGCTTTGTCGCGCAATGCGGGCGGAAGCCGATCCGCCAGGATCGAAATGAAGATCACATTGTCGATCCCAAGCACAATCTCGAGCGCGGTCAAAGTGAACAGAGCGATCCAGATCTCTCCGCTCGTGATCCATTCCACGTTTCGTGCTCCCTTTCCTACCGAATTTACGCCAATATGAGCGTGATTTGTTCTGCGACATGGAGCCGGAAAACCGGGTTGATTCTCTGGCGCCAACCCTACTCTTCATGGAGCCGATTCGACCAGGATTCTGCGATATTAACTCTCCCGGACCTGAATGTAATTGACGGTTCCGAACCGCTGGCAACCGGCTGGAGTTCGGGTTGCCTACTCAGTCGTCGATCGCGGCCATGTCACGATCCGTGGATGTGGAACAACAGGAAGCATCACATCTCGCGGCGGTACGTATAATCCGTGAGACGACCTGACTGAATAACAACCGCACACCTTCTCTATTGCGCTTGATGCGTTCGTATCTGTTCGCTCCGCATGAGCCGGAAGGACTAGACAATGACGGTTGAACGGTTGGACTCCAGATTATCTCGGCGCAGCGCGGTCGCAGCACTCGCGGGGTCAATTCTCGCCTTCTCCGGAGGCAGCAGCCGAGTTTCCGGCCAGGATGTTCCTACTCCAGTTGCAACTGGCGACTGCTCGATCGAACCAGGCGTGCAGCTGCTCATCAATTGGCGACTCGGCCTACCCGTCTTGACGCATGAAGAGATGCTGCCCAGACTCGATTGGAAACTCGTCAGTCATCCATCGCTTCCCCTCTTTTTGCAGATCCCTCCAGACTGGGAGATGATTGCTGGTTGGGCCGATTCCTACACGGAGACCGGCATGCCCATCTTTCGAGATGCCCCTCCGCAAATTGCCCATCTGACGCTCGCACGCATCATTTCACCGGACGCGACGGCGGCGTTCGATTACGTTGTGGGCAATGTGCAGGGGCCGCCTCTGACGCCGCCTCAGGTGGCCGTTGGCGCCGTGCAGACGACGCTCGGCGAAAACCCGAGATTGAGGGAGATCTGCACGTACGACGATGCCAACCCGTTGGCGCCGAGCTGGTTCTATGCGTTTCATCATCTACAGAGCATCCTCATCTCGAGCGGAACGGCACTTGGGTTGCCGGATATTTACCTTCCCGCCACCACGGTCACCTTTCAAAACCTCTATGGTCCCCAGGAGCTCTTTGAGCCGCTGATGCGCGGTGTCTTCATTCCGATCCTCACCCAATTCATGGGCGGCGGAGGCGGTAGCGACGATCCTGACGATCCAGACGACCCAGATGACCCAGACGACGGCGGTGAGGGTGACGGTGACGATGGCGAAGACGACGGTGGTGCAGGGTAGTCTGACTGTTCTACTCTCCTTGGGATTGGTTGTTGTGTCCGGTCTGTTTGTGAAGGATGCTGAACTGAACTGACTCAGACTCACGTCCGTGCGGGAGCCCACCATGTACGAAAGCATTCGGATTCAAAACTTCCGCGGCATCGAAGACCTAACCATTACCGATCTCGGCCGCGTCAACCTCATCGTCGGCGCCAACAACG
>CAYJPA010000104.1:0-17351 GCA_964371945.1 uncultured Sphaerobacteraceae bacterium
GTGAGTTATGAGTTATGAGTTATGAGTACGGAGGTACAAAAGCTTCAAAAACGCTAATCGATCGAGTTATGGCCGAAAACTTCGCGCTTCAATGAGTTGAACGGTCGGCAATAGGTGCAAACACTCTGGAGAATTCCGATGGCAGGCAATCTGCCGGTCGTTGCTGTTAGGGCGGTGACATGGTTTGATGCAGCTCAACGTACACTTGCCGCGACTAAACGATCGGCACGGTGAGGACTCAGACCATGCGCCGAATGATCACCGCAGGGATTGCGATTTCCATGCTGTTGTTTTCCCAAATCGCGTTCGCATCCACGCCGGTTTCCTACCAAGAACCTGCGTTGGTCGCTGAAAAGTGGAAAATCGAAATCCTGAAGCTCTTCCGTGATTCTGCAAAGATCGACCTCAAGGCGGATTGGTTCAATGACTGGCTGAAGGACAACCCACCAAAGAAAGGCGAACAGTTTTTCACTGTGCGCATCCGAATCACAAACGATGGAGACGCGGCTGGCGATCCCACAGCCGACCTCAACTTCTCAGTGGTCTCGGACACCGAGTTCGAATACGACGGCCGCTCTAGCTGCGGCATCGTCCCTGGGCAATTTCTCTCGCCACAAGTTGACGCCGGAGATTCGATCGAAACCAACATGTGCTGGGTAGTCCAGAACAAACACGTCGCCTCACTTCAATTGATCGTGTCTGAGCGAGGATCGCCGGACTCGGATGCGGTCAGTTTCGCGCTACGCCGACCTCCGGCTGCGGAGCCGGAGAGTGGGCCGCCCGTAGAGACGCCGAAACTCAGGATCGCAAACGCCGGGGAGAATGCTGATCCATTCAAGTTCGTTGCCGAGTTTGCGGCAGGAGAGTACGAAGTCGACGAATACTGCTCCGACACCTCAATGCAGATCTACGTCTTCGAAGTTGGTGACGACCCCAACAACATGGTGCTCGTCACGCATCCAGTCAGCCGTAGCAGGCTCAACGAACCGAGCACAGTCGCAGTGATTCCCCGGGACGACGAGTTCCTCGTCGAGGTATGGTGCGACGGAGGATGGGCCGTCGCCTTCGAGCAGCGCTAGGACTCTTGAATCCGGGCACGCCCATTGGAGCGATCCACTCGCCGCGCTTTTTCAGATTCGTCGATGCGACGGCCAAGAACAGCGCCAAAGTTCTATTGAACGAATTAAGTCATTCAGCTACCGCGAGAACCGCCGCCCCGAGTACCCGAGAACGAACGGGCACCGCTCGGCAATCCGTTGGCTCAACAGCCGGCCGTTCTGATTCAATCCCCATTCCAAGCGTCTACTGAGTGGAGCGTCAGCTTTGAGTCCGCGTACTTCCATGACTTCCGAAGGCGAGTGGTTCTGGAGTCGGGCCGCGAGGGCGGGATCGAACTCGCCTGGCTTCGAAGTTACTTCGTCCTTAACCCCCTGCAATTCCGCGCCACTATGCTGTGAGGAACAGATGGACCGAACCGCCTCCAGACCGAGACAGAATTTGCTGTGAACATCGGCAATTTGATTAGGCAATCCTGCCGATGTGTGGGCGGGACTCCAGAGACAGAATTGGGTCGTTGATGGCCGTCTCTATCGTGTCGGGCGATGGGGACGGCCATTGACGTTTTCGCCAGTCTTCTCTCCGCGTCACTCCTTGGGTCGATTCAGACATCGTTTCACCTAAGCCGCTCTCCTACCGTTGCCCAGTGCATTCTCGATCACGCATAGGCCGAAACGTACACATGGAAGGTGACGCATCGGGCTATTGGGGGGGTGGCCGCTTGGGCACGGGCATTGCTATGCTGCCCATCGAGGTCAAGATCGAGCCGCTCTTTGCCGATCCGGTGGTATCGGGCGATCGACCGAAGGGGGAAAGCTCATGCGACGCATGTCGCCCATTATTCGATTACTCGCGGTCTTGAGCCTTGCATTCTGTTTCTCGAGCGCTTCCAGCCTGTCCGTCCTTGCACAAGACGATGCCACGCCTTCAGCCGCCGAAGAAACACCGATCCCGCAGGAGCCAGCCGTCCTCCAGGGCTCATTGACCTTCTATGTTTACACCTGCTCGAGCGGTCCGGAAGGCGTCGTCGGGGACGTTTATCTCGAAGGCGAATTCACGCCCGATGAGACCTGCGTCGAAGACGTCACCGCATCGGTCTCGATCGACGGCGGCGACGCTGAGGCGGTCGGCTCGGGCGCGGAATACTTGCTGGACGAAGGGGATCACACGGTCACTGAAACCAATCTCGGCGAGTCTGAAACCGTCGCAATTGCGGAACAAGCACCCGCCGCGGTCTACGTCGTGTTCTACAGCGTGGCTGAAGAACAGGGCGAACCAGCAGCCACTGGCTCAATCCTTATTACCAAGCACATTTGCCCCGAGGAGATCCAGACTCAAGATGATTTCGACCTGCTCGGCGATTTCTACGCGAAGATTCAGGCATGCCTGACAATTACGTGGCCTGGTGACCTCGGACCCGACGGAGCACTTAACGCCAACGACCCTGAGAACCCGCTGGGCTTCGATTTCGAGGTCGCGGACGGCGTAACAACGCAAGCGATCGATGCCGCGGCCTTCACGGCGGAACAGCTCTGCGAGTCCGGCCTTGGTCAAGACATCAACGGCGATGTAAACGACGATCTTTGCCTGGACGAGTCGAACTACGGGTATGAAGGTGTCGTGCAGGGCGCGGTCACCGTCACCGAAATTACGCCGCCTGACGGTTACGCCTACGGCGCACTCGAGTTCATTCCGGAGAGCGGAGACGACGCGACCCTTGTTTCGGCCTCGACCGGCGAGGGCATCGTGGAGCTCGATACCACCGGCGACGACAACGTAGTTCTGCATGTATTCAACTTCCAGAAGCCGCCGGAAAACCAGATTCTCGTCATCAAACACCAGTGCAAGAACATCGAATCCGTCGACGATTTCGACGCGACCGGGGACTTTTTCGACAAGTGGCAAGAGTGCCCGGCGGTTACTCGAAATGGTGACGACGGACCGGATGACGCGGTCGACGGTGGCCACGGCACGTTCGACTTCGATGTCGAAGGATCGGATGGAACGGTTCAAACAATCGCCGGCGCGAGCTTCGTCTCCGATCAGCTTTGTGAAAGCGATCTCGGCGAAGACATCAACGATGATCCAAACGATGACTTGTGCTTGAGCAGCGCGGGATACCTTTTCCAGAACGTCATTCAGGGCCCGGGCGTGCTGGTCACGGAAACGAAGTCGCCGGCCAATTACCACTACGGTTCGACCGAATTCGACCCGGAGAGCGGCGACGATGCCTCGCTGGTCGATGCCAGCGACGACGGTGTGATCGAGCTCGACACGACGCTCGATGGCGGAATCGTACTCCATGTCTTCAACCTCAAAACGCCGGTTGATCCCACGCCGGAACCGTCGCCGTACGGTTCCGTGCAAGTGCTCAAGTTCTTCTGCGTTGGGGATGTCGAGGAAACGTTCATCAACGTGCTCGCTCCCGGCGATGAAGCCACCGCCGACGATTGGGGCGACTCAACGTGTGTCGCGGGTCAGGCCGATTTTGCGATCACCGCGTTCGGCACCGACGAGCTCGAACCATTCAGCACCAATGCCGATGGCCAGATCACGATCACCGAGCTCTGGGTCACCGATGGAAGCACCGGACCACACGTGATCACGGAGCTGTACTCCGGCGCGGCCGCTGAATTCGATGTCGATCCGGACACCGTGACGCGCATCATCGTCTTCAACTATGAAGTCGAAGTGACGGACGAAGAGGCGATCGACGATGCGGTCGTGGAAGACGACTCAAGCGACGAAGAGACAATCCTGTCGGGAGAGGACCTGGCCGAGACGGGAACCGGTTCGATGGGCACTCCCGCCGGCGGCGGAATGGTCCTAATGCTCGCGGTCATGGGCTTGCTTGTAATTGGCTGTGGCGCGGTCGTGAGACGGCGCACGGCCTGATTCGATTCGAGGGTAGAGCGATGAGCGCAGTGCGTCTCCTCGCTCTACCGATGTCGCGATTTCCCCGATCGAAACGACGCGGCGATGCTGTGCTAGGATGCCGCAACCGCCGGGCGACGTGATACTTCAATGGCGGCGCGCTCCCATTCGCATCCATGATGCGAAGATCGATCGACGGGGAGGCAGCGACATCCATGGTCTACAAGGCGACTCAAGATATCGTTCGACGGGTCATGCCGTTGCTTGATCTGCTCGCAACCAAGACGGTCGATAAAGCGCGCCTGCTGCAATACCTTTCCGCGCGATCCGGCGTCGATTGGGGCGTGCTCGAGCTCCTGTGGGAAGAAGAGGCGGAAGCGATCGAGCTCGACGGTGAGGACCGGACCATTACGTTTCGGGACCGCGCATCGGGCGCCGAGCATCGCATTCGCTACCCGGTCTGCTTACCGGCCGAGATCGAGCCGATGGTGCTCGATGAGTACAAACGACTCGCTGGCGGGCGGCCGCTGACGATGATGGCGCTCCCCTTGTTCGAGTACTTCTTTCAGAACTCACATTGCTCCCACTGCCGGTGGCGGGGGGACGAGTTCGAGCAGTTCCATCGCGAATGCCACTTCGCGGGCAGTCCGGTGAATTACGAGTCTGACGAGCAGTAACAGGTTTGGTCGGCGGTCACATGGTCCGGTGGCGTGGATTGAGATGACATACGATCGCGACGTTTTAAGAACGGTGACATCACCTGCACATCTCGCGGCGCCCGCGGGAATCCGGATCGTTCCCGCTTCGCTTCGCGATCTCCGGCGGCTCTCCGCGCTCCAACACAGAGCATTTCGTCCGCCCCTGGCGTATGGGTTGGCTACCTTGCTCGTGCTCTGGCTGCTGCCGAATGTTCGCTTTCTGCTCGCACGGGATGGCTCTCGAGTGATCGGCTGTGCGATCGGCGATCGGCAGGGCGGCCAATCCCGGGTGATCAACATTTGTGTCGATCCGGACCTGCGGCGCCGAGGTGTCGCCACGCGGTTGTTGCAGGAGCTGGAAGCAGAGTTGCCGGTCGGGGATGTGGTGTTGATGGTCGAGGACGAGAACGCCGGGGCGAAGGCGCTCTACCGTCAGGAGGGTTATCTGCCGGTCGGTGTCAGCCGCGACTACTACGGCCGCGGTAAAGACGGGATTTGGATGCAGAAGCATCGAACCCTCAACGCGCCACCGAAGATTCGCGTTTGAAACGGTTCCTGTTCAATCGCTGAGAACTCTTGCGAGCAGCGCGATCAAACAGAGCAAACAGAGCGCGGCATTGATGCCGGCGAGCAGCTTGAGACGCTGGCGCATTTCCGGCCCGGCGACTCTCAGCGCGTCGGCTGCAAGATAGGTTGACGCCGCGAGCGCCAGAACCATCAGCCCGAGTCCGACGTTCCAGCCGTAGATCGCGGCCAAAAACGGCGCAACGACCATCCCGGCGGCAAACGCGTAGCCCGCAACCTTGCGCGGTTCGATCTGCCGGCCGCCAGCGTTGTTCATCACAAGATCGCCTCGTTGGTTGTCTTCCGTTCCGAAGATTGCCGTACGGGCCCGCCGTCGTTAGGATACGGCCGTACCCCCGCCCGCGCGAGGACGCCGAGCGTTGAGCGTGGATGTGCTCGTCACGGTGACCCGTACCCCCGCCCGCGCGAGGACGCCGATGTTCTGTACCGCGTGCGCCCACCACAATCCCGCGACGCTGCTCAGGTGTCCTGCCTGTGGCGCTTCGCTTCGCCCGAATGGCGCGCTTTCCAGACCGATCTCCTCACGCCGCGGCAAACGACAACAACGGTTTCGGGTCATCCTCACGGTGACTCCGTTGATCATCTTGACGCTGGCCGGAATCATCACGTTCCGCACGTATAGAGCGGAGCAGGCAACACTGGCGGCGGCCTATGCGCGAGCGGAGACTGCAATCGCCGTGGGAGACTATTCCGCCGCAATTGCCGCCTACGCCGAGGCCGGCGGCTATCGAGACGCGGAAACTCGCCGCAACGAAACGCTGGCAGCGGTCGAACCGATTCGCGCGGCCTACATCGCCGGCGCGGACGCGCTTGCTGACGGCGATTTCGATCTGGCGATCGCATCCCTCGATTATGTCGTGCGCGCGTTGCCGAACTACGAGGACGCTGAAGTGCTGCTTGCCGAAGCGAGCGCGATGCGCACGAAACGCCTCACGTCTGACCTGCACAACGCGGAAGCGAATCGCGACTGGTTGCGCGCCGAACAGATCATTCAGCAGCTTCTCGCCGATGACCCCGGTAATCAAGCGCTGCTGGAGCAATTCTCGACCCTGGCGCGCACCCACGCTCCAATGGTCTTTGCGCGGGACGGCGGGATCTATCTGATCAGCCCCGATCTCTTTGATGAGCAGCTTGTCACCGATGACGTAAACGCTGCCTGGCCGGCCTGGAGCCCTGACCGCACCAAGATCGCCTTCGTCGGATCAGCCGGAGAGCATGACAATGCCCACGGTCTTTACATCGTCAACCCCGACGGCGCCGGTCTCAAACTCCTCGCGCAAAATGTGCGCATGGAAGGGTGGCCGGCCTGGAGCCCCGACGGAACGCGGATCGCCTTTTCCAGCGTCATCCCGTTCGAATTCGAGGGCGAGCACGGGATCGCGAGCCTCCATGTGGTCGACATCGCGACGGGCGTCGAAACCGACTACACAAGCGACGTGTTTCACTTCACAGGCAGCCCGAGTTGGTCGCCGGACAGCTCGCGTATCGCCTTTGTGGCCAAACAGATCGAGCAAAACGGCCCGGCGCTCGGCCGGAGCATCGACGGTTCAGTCCAGCTGCTCGATCCGGCAACCGGATCGATCACGCAGCTCGCGAAGGGTCATTTTGCGACGGCTGTCTACGTCGCCTGGTCGCCCCGGGACGAGCTCTTGCTTGTGTTGTCGAGCGATGTTGGAACAGGCTGGTATGAAACGCCATTGACGACAATCGATCTGATCGACCCCCGAACGGGCGAGATCGAAGAGATTGCCAAGAAATCCCTCGCCGCATCCTATCCCGTATGGTCGCCCGACGGTGCGCGATTCGCCTTCGCGGAGGGGAACGATCTGATCCAGGTGCGATCAGTGGTCGGCGGGATCAGGTGGATCAACGTCACCAGGGATATCGCTCCTTTTCTGTCGTGGTCGCTGGACGGCAGCGCGATCTTCGCGCCGTCGAACAACGCGGGAAGATCGTCGATCATCGTGCCGCTCGATGGCAGCGAAACCGCCGACATGCCGATCGTCTTTTCTCAATCGGGACCGCCCCGTTGGTCCCCGGTCAGTTTTGTCATTCAACCCGATTCGTAACTGAAACCAGACCGGGCGATGCACGCCTTGCCTGCCCGTTCACGGGTAGACTGAGCGTCTGTCGACTGACCAACTGGAGCGCTCAATGACCACAAAACCTGCCGACGCCACCGAATGGAATGCCAAGGTCTACCACCGTGTTTCAGACCCACACATGACCTGGGGCGCGAGAGCACTGGAGTGGCTGCATGTCCGCGGCGACGAAACGGCGCTTGATTGCGGCTGCGGCACCGGCAGGTTGACCGCCGAGTTGTTGGAGCGACTTCCAAATGGCCGCGTGATCGCAATCGACCGCTCGCAAAATATGCTCGACGAAGCGCGAGCTTTCCTCTCGCCGGTCTTCGGCGATCGAGTCTCGTTCCGGCAAGCCGATCTGCAGACCCTCGACCGCGACGAGCTCGGCGAAAGCGCCGACCTGATCTTCAGCACCGCGACCTTCCACTGGATTCTCGATCACCCACGACTCTTTGAGAATCTGCACGGCATGCTCCGATCCAACGGCTGGTTGGTCGCGCAATGCGGCGGCGGCGCGAACATCGAGCGACTGGTGACGCGGGCGCGAGCAATCCAACAAGAAGCGAACTACGCTCCCTATTTCGAGGGCTGGAATGGTCCGTGGGAGTTCGCGGACGACGTGACCACGGCAGATCGGTTAAGTGCTGCCGGCTTTGCCGATATCGAAACCAGTCTCGAATACATGCCGGCACTGATGCCCGATGAGGCGGCGTATCGCGAATTCCTCACCAACGTCATTCTCGGATCGCACCTCGCGCGGATTCTGGATCAGGCACTCAAGGATCGTTATGTCGATTCATTGACAAATCTGGCGGCTAACGACGATCCGCCATTCGAGCTCGACTACTGGCGTCTCAACATGAAAGCCCGCAAACCATGACGGGAAGGTTTCGCGCCCGGGATCTAGATCTGCGAATCGGCATCCATCAGCCGGGATCGCTGAATGCGATCACCGATGTTCCCGATCTCCGAATCGGTCACACAACTGTCGTTTTCGGCGACGGACCCCTTCGCCCGGGGCACGGTCCAGCGCGCACCGGAGTGACCGTGATACTGCCGCACGGCGGCAATCTCTTTCAGGAAAAAGTGCCTGCCTCGATTTATGTGATCAATGGCTTTGGCAAATGCATGGGGCTGGAACAGGTCGATGAGCTCGGCACGATCGAAGGACCGATCGCGTTGACATCGACCCTGTGCGTTGGCCGGGTAACCGACGCTTTGGTCTCGTATGCAATTCGGGAGAACCCCGAGATCGGGATCAGCAGCTCGACCGTCAATCCGATCGTCGGCGAATGCTCCGATGCGTTCTTGAACGACATGCAAGGTCGACACGTGCGTGAGGAGCATGTGCTCTCTGCTATCGACGACGCTCACACCGGTCCCGTGGAGGAAGGCTCCGTTGGCGCGGGCACGGGGATGACCGCATTCGGCTTCAAGGGCGGAATCGGTACTTCGTCGCGCGTCTTGCCCGCGGAAGCCGGGGGCTGGACCGTCGGCGTGCTTGTGCTCGCCAATTTCGGACTCAAGCACCAGCTCGTCATCGACGGCGTGCCGGTCGGGCGAATCCTCGCGAATGAAGCCAATGCCGTTCCTGAGCGTGGCTCAATCATGATGATCGTCGCAACCGACGCCCCGATGCTTGACCGCGGATTGCGCCGCATCGCAAAACGGGCGGGTGTCGGGTTGGCCCGAACCGGGTCGATGGTCGGTCATGGCAGCGGCGATGTCGTGATCGCCTTCTCGACGGCAAAGAACGTCCGCATCCCTCAAGTCGCGCTTGCGGCGACCATCTCGATCGAGATCGTCGCCGAGGGGCCGATTGCTGATGGCGCACGAGTAATCGATTCGCTGTTCGAAGCCACGGCCGAGGCAACGGAAGAAGCGATTCTGAACGCGCTCTTCGCGGCGACATCTGTCGTCGGCCGCGACGGCAACACCAGCGAGGCACTGCCACTCGACCAGGTCAGAGAACTGCTGCTTGATGCGGACCGGATCGATCACTAGTAGAAAGCAAGAGACCGATCTCGCGTCACGTGCCTTCGCAGGACATCGAAACGGTGCCGGCCCACTCGCACTCCTCGCTTTCGCAGCAGCAGACGACGACGCCATCCTCCACACACGGACCGGCGTAGTGGTTTATCGCCCAGATGTGCAGATCGAGATCTTCTGGACAATCGACGCCCGGAGTGCAGCAGCCAACCTCCGGTTCACCAGTAACGGGAGATTAGCAAACACAATAAGCATTTAACGGATAGGAATAGCAGAGGTTCTCGTTCGTGAGGTCCCCGCGGGCGACGAGCCCCGCACAATTAGCTCCAGACGGGCATTCGATCGCCTTGCACTGGCCGTCAATGAGCTCTTGCCCTCGCGGACATTGGCAACTGATGTTGGTGCCACCTGACACATCGATCGAAGCACAGCCGACTGCCTCCGCGGGGCAGCACAACTCTCCGCACACCATGCTGTCGCACTTAGGAACCGGCTTCGCAACACAGATGTTCCGACCAGACCGGTTGTCCCATTCACACGAGCCTGAGCAGCATTCGCCATCTTTCCGGCATGATCCTCCCGATGACTGGCACTTTTCCTTGGCGTTCACGTCACCTGATGACAGCAAGACGCCTCGCGCCGCTAACAATGCGGCGGTCAATTCACGGCGCGTCATCAACCCAGCGAACTTTCGAGTGATCCGATCAAATGCCCTGTCGTCCATTACTCACTCCATCTTCTTCATCTATCGCAATCACGTTCGAACCAATTCTGGGATGGAGTCTACGGGCGTAGAATCGAGGGTACATGGCTGAAACTATGCAATCCCCTGACGTACACACCCACGTGATCGGCGCCGAGTAGTGGCACGCAGCGTGCTTTATTGGGAACAGACCCCCAATGCGGTGGTCAGTCGAAACGAATTGATCGAGGAGATAGGTTCCTATGCGTGCAAGCTCTGGATGCGGCAGGCCGAACGATCAGCACGGTGACAGCCGTCACATCACCACGGACCAGATCAAAGCGGCCGCGAAGGCCGCCGAGATCACCCCGCGCGAGGTTGCGATGAACCTCATGGATGCCGTGAAACAGGAAAGCGGATCAAGTAGTTCGCCGGCTGACTAAATCCTCCGGATGAAGAAAGCGTTTTGTCGAGACCTCCCGGTTCTGGGAGGTTTCATTTTGTGCTCGCCGGTCCATTTCCCGCCCCGTGGTCTTCCCGAGCTGTCGCAAAAACGATTGACTGCCTTTGCGCCCCTGGATCAGAACCGGAAGCTGCATCAGTCGTGTCGATTCTTGCGACAATAGTCGCTCCTGGCGCGATGCCCGGTAGAATAGTGGCAAATCGCAAACCGGAATCGATACTCAGCCGCCCTCGTCAGCTTCACGGTCGGGGACAAGGAGATCCTACAGATGGTACTCAGCAAGTATGTCGGCGCGTCCGTCAAGCGAAAGGAGGACCCGCGGCTGATCACGGGGTCGTCCGTTTACGTCGACGACCTCAAACTCCCAGGCATGGTGCATGTTTCGATCGTGCGCAGCCCCTACGCACACGCCAAGATCATCAGCATCGACACCTCTGAGGCAAGCGCGATGCCGGGCGTGGTCGCGGTCATTACGGCCAAAGATCTCGGCACGTTGCTTGCCAACAAGTACCCGGTCAAGTCGCACGATGAGTCCGGAGAGCACCCGGAAGCGCAGGCTGCCGGCTCTGACGACAAGATCAATGTCCCCGGTGTCGAGCCGCTTGCCATGGAGAAGGTCCGGTACGTCGGCGAGCCGGTCGCGGCGGTCGCCGCCGAAACCAAAGAGCAGGCCGAAGATGCCGCGGCCGCGGTATTGGTCGAGTACGAAGCCTTGCCGGCCGTGATCGATCCGTACGAAGCGAGTAAGCCCGGCGCGCCTCAGCTTTATGACAACGTCAAAAACAACATCAGCGTGCGCCAGAAGACGGTTCACGGCGATGTCGACGGTGCGCTCGCGTCCTCGGCAATCAAGGTCAAAGCCAAGATCGTTGCGCCGCGCTGCCACCCGATGCCGCTCGAGACCCGGGCAACCGCGGCCGCAATCGACCCGGTCACTCGCGGTCTCACGGTTTGGTGCTCCAACCAGGGTCCGCACGGCTTCCGCAATGAGATCGCGAGCGCGTTTGGGTTCGGGCAGAATCAGGTTCGAGCGATCGCGCCCGAGGTCGGCGGCGGTTTCGGCTGCAAATTCGGCGCGTATCCGGAAGATTTCGTTACCGTCGGCCTGACGCTCATGCTAAAGCGACCCGTCAAGTGGATCGAAACCCGCGGCGAGCATTTCCTGGCGACGAACCACGGCCGGAATCAGATCGGCGAGTTCGAGATCGGAACCGATGCCAACGGCAAGATTCAGGCGTTGCGCGCGCGGATCGTGCTCGACTCCGGAGCCTACCCGAAGGCGCTGGCGTTGGCCTGGTGCACCTGGGTCATGTCCACCGGTCCGTATGAAATCCCCAATCTCGATTACGTGGTCGAAGGGGTCTACACCAACACCGGGGCAAATGGCGCCTATCGCGGCGCCGGCCGCCCGGAAGCGACCTATTACCTCGAGCGATTGATGGATTTGATCGCGGACGAGGGCGGACTCGATCCGGCCGAAGTGCGCCGGGTCAATTTCATCCAGCCGGACAAATTCCCATATAACACCCTCTCCGGCGAGCAATACGACACCGGCGAGTACGAAAAACCGCTCGACCGGGCGCTCGAGCTGATCGGCTATCAGCAACTGCTCAAAGAAAAGGAAGAGCTCCGCAAGCAGGGCCGGTACATCGGCATCGGCATGGCGTCGTACGTCGAGATTTGCGGCTTCGGACCGTGGGAAAGCTCCACGACTCGGGTCGAGCCGGGAGGCGAAGTCACGATCTTTACCGGAATCTCACCCCACGGCCAGGGGCAGGAAACGACCTTCGCGCAATTGGCGGCCGATTACATCGGCGCCGATTTCGACAAAGTCGTCGTTCATCACGGCGATACGGGCAACACCTCTCACGGTAACGGCACCGGCGGTAGCCGCGGCCTCGCGGTTGGCGGGGCGGCGCTCGTGATCACACTGAATCAGGTCAAAGAAAAGGCGATGCGAATCGCCGCGAACAAGCTGGAGGCCGCGGTCGAGGATATCGAGCTGGCCGAAGGAAAATACCGGGTCAAGGGTGTGCCGACCGGCGGCCTGACCCTGGCCGACATCGCCAGCGCCGCGTACGGCGGCGGATTACCCGCCGACATCAATTCCGGTCTCGAAGCAACCGACTTCTTCAAGCCTGCCGACGAAACCTTCCCGTTCGGCACGCATATCGCGGTGGCCGAAGTCTTCCCGGAAACCGGCGAGGTCAAGTTGCTCCGCTATCTCTCGGTCGACGACTGCGGCAACATCATCAGCCCCATGCTCGTGACCGGGCAAGTGCATGGCGGTTTGGCTCAGGGCATCGGGTTAGTGCTCTGGGAAGAGCTGCATTACGACAATGGTGGCGAGTTGTTGACCGGAACGCTCAATGACTACGCACTTCCGAAGGCGCACGGATTCCCCATCTTCGAAACGCATCACACGACCACCACCACGCCGATCAACCCGCTCGGCGCCAAGGGGATCGGCGAAGCCGCAACGATCGGCGCGACCCCGACCGCGACCAACGCGATCATCGACGCACTGTCGGCCTTTGGGATCACGCACCTGGACATTCCGTTCACGGCCGAGAAGGTTTGGAACGCGATTCAAGAGGCGAAGGGCGGAACCTCACTGGCGGCGGACTAAGACATAACGGTGAAACAGAGCTGACACCAGGTTGAGTATCAGAAAAACCAGTCCGGTAGCCGATCTCAACGTATCAACCCCTTTCCCGCTCTGCGCGGGAAAGGGGTTCTGGTTAGAGATGTCTCCCTCGATTACAAGTTTGAATGTTGGTTCCGGCAATCTAAAATGAACGTATGAAAGCCCACCCTCAACACCCGCGATCTCTTCGTCGCCGGCGACCGGTGCATCCGTCCGCGCCTGGACGCGATCGCGTGTTGTTCAACGCGGTGGGGTTAGGAGTCGTTTATCAAGATGCCTCCGGCCTGATCGTTGCCGCAAATCCGGCTGCCGAGCGGATTCTCGGACAGGACGGTGAGCCAATCGTGGGGCGTTCTTCGTTCGATCCACGATGGAAAGCCGTCTGGTCTGACGGACGCCCGGCGCCTGGCGATGAACATCCTTCAATCGTGGCGCTCCGAACCAAGAAGCAAGTGGGTCCGGTTGAACTTGGCGTCGTCGGAGCTGATGGCGGAGTACGCTGGCTGCTCGTGACGGCGATACCCACGCGGAGCACCAAATCTCCCGGCCTTGCCCGCGTTTGCGTGATCTTCGAAGACATCACTGTTCGCAAAACGGCCGAGGATGCGATCCGGGTCAGCGAAGAGCGCGTTCAGCGCCTGGTGGAAGCCAATGTCATTGGGATCATCGTGGCCGAGCGCCAGGGCGTTATTCAAGCCAATGACGAATTTCTCGCGATGGTCGGTTGTGACCGGGAGGATCTCGCCTCTGGGCTCATCGACTGGCGTGCAATGACCCCAGACGAATTCCTGCCGATGGTCGACACGGCGGTGAGAGACATCGCCGAAGTCGGGGTCAGTGCGGCATTCGAGAAGGAGTTCATTCGAAAAGATGGCTCCCGCGTGCCGGTTCTGATCGGCGCGGCACGGCTTGATTCGACCCCACTTCGCTGGGTCTCGTTCGTGGTCGATCTCTCGAGTCTCAAGCTTGCGCAAGGGGAGATTCAGCGGCAGGCCAACCTGCTGGATCAAGCCTATGACGCCATTTTTGCCTGGGACTGGAACGGCGGAATTACCTATTGGAACCGCGGCGCCGAGCGGCTCTACGGCTACACCGCGGAAGAGGCAGCGGGTCGTCGAAGCCACGAGCTCCTCAATGTCGAATACCAAACCTCGGTGGCGGAGTTTCGGGAGCGGCTCGAACGCGAAGGGATGCTCGAAGACGAGCTCATTCATATCCACCGTGACGGTCGCCGGCTGATGGTCGAAACCAGGCACGTATTCGTAAATGATCCCGGCCGCCCATACGTGCTCGAGGTCAATCGTGACATCACCTCGCGCCATGAGTTCGAACGCGAGCGCCAGACATTCGTCGACACGCTCGCGCACGATCTCCGAAACCCGCTTGGAGCAGCTAAAGCTCAGGCGCAGCTCCTGATGCGGCGAATCGAGCGGGACACGGCGATTGACCAAGAGAGCGTGCGTCGTGGACTGGAGAGCGTGGTCGGTTCCGTCAATCGCATGAACGGATTGATCGGCGAGATGCTGGATGCCGGGCATCTTCGCGAGGGGCAACCGCTGGAGCTCCAAATTGCGCGTGTTGATCTCGTCGCGCTGGCCGCGGGGATCACTGCCGGCTTCGACAAGCTCACCCCGCGTCACAGCCTTTCGCTTGAAACGAGTCTCCGTTCTCTTGAGGGCATGTGGGATCGTTCACGACTCGAGCGAGTGCTCGGAAACCTGCTCGACAACGCGGTGAAATACAGTCCGGCGGGCGGAACTGTAGTGGTTTCGATCTCGAGCGAGAGCACAATTGACCAAGTCTGGGCGCTGTTGAGTGTTTCCGATCAGGGGCTGGGTATTCCCGCGGATCAGGTGTCGCACGTCTTCGAGCGCTTCCAGCGAGGCCGGAATGTGACCGGGCGGATAACCGGCGCGGGAATTGGGCTCTCCGGCGTGAAGCAAATTGTCGAACAACATGGTGGAGCCATCACGGTCGAAAGCATGGAAGGTAAAGGCAGCACCTTCACGATCCGGTTGCCCGTAGGGCAATAGCTCCAAGCTCCAAGGCGAGCCCAACCCGGAATTCACGAGGTGACAACGGGGCACAGATTTGGTACAGAAGAGGTTGTGTATCGACCGGTCTGGTTCCAAAGGAGTGCCCTGTCATGCGCAAGTCTGCCACAGCCTCGATTCGGTTTGGCGGCCGCGCGTCGCTGCCGCTGGAGGTCGATTTCAGCGGCGGGATGGTGACCAGCGACGGGGGATTGGCCTGGATCGCGGAAGCGGATGCGGCGCGTGGGCTGACGGAGTCGCTGGCAGTGGTGATCCCCGATTGGCGGAAACGGCGAGGTCAGCATGATCTCGAGACGCTCGTCACGCAGCGGACGGGTACCCTCTGGGTGCAGATCGCGTGCGGGTATGAAGATCAGAACGACGCCGATTCCTTACGCACGGATTCCCTGCTCAAACAGGTATGCGGGCGGCTGCCGGCGAGCGGACTCGATCTGGCGAGTCAACCGACCTTCTCACGGTTGGAGACGAGCGTCAGCCGCACGACCTGCTATCGCCTGGCGCAGGCGTTGGGCGAGGTGTATCCGCGGGAACGGGAGCGCGACGGTGTGCCCCATCATCTGGTGCTCGATCTGGATGCGACCGACGATCCGACCTATGGCGAGCAGGAAGGCAGCGCCTATCACGGCTACTACCGGCAGCACCAGTTGCTGCCGCTGCTGGTCTTCGATGGCGAGAGCGATCAGCTCATCACGGCGGTGTTGCGGCGCGGAACGGTGCATGCCAGTCACGGGGTGGTGGCCGTGTTGAAGCGGATCGTGGCGGCGGCGCGGGCACGCTGGCCGCACCGCCGCCAAGGTCCGGTTGCTCGACGAGACCACCTATCAAGCCGACTCGTGGCCTGAGCCGAGACGGGTCGTCATGAAGGCGGAGATCCTGGAGAAGGGACCCAACGCCCGCTTCGTCGTCACCACCCGGAGCGACCCGCCGGACGAGCTCTACCACTGGTACACCGATCGTGGTGAGAGTGAGAACCGGATTAAGGACCTCAAAAACGGGTGTTTTGCCGACCGCTTGAGCTGCCATCATTTCATGGCGAACCAGTTTCGGCTGCTCCTGCATGCGGCGGCCTATTGGCTGCTCGACACACTGAGGAGATGGCTCACGAAGGCGGGGGTGGCGCGGATGACCCTCGAAACGTTGCAACTGCGGCTGATCAAGATCGGCGGTTGGGCGCGGGAGCGGCTCGACCGGGTCCGGTTGAGACTGGCAACGAGTCATCCGAACGAAGGGCTGGCGGCACATCCTGGCCGCGTCCCACCCACCCTCGTGAATAAGCCGGGAAGCGGACCGTCGAAGGTCGAAGAGATCTGGCGCGAGGATTTCGACGGGGCGTACGAAGAGGGCGGAGACACCTGCCACGTGCTGACGATGCACCCGCGGATCATCGGCCGCCACCACCGAATGCGAATGCTGGAACTGGTGATCAAACACATCCCCGAGCACGACAACGTCTGGTTCGCCCAGATGCACGAAATCACCGACGACTTCAGGTCACGACAAACCGGCTGACCCGGATCACTACCCCAAAATATTGACGCGGCGACCGAAATTGGCCGCCACGATCATTTCTGCGCTGGTGGAAACTTACACATCGATTCACATCCGATCACGCACTGAGAGTCATTCAGCACCTCCCCAAAAAGTCCGACAGTTCGCCCAATCCGTCGATCGATCGCGACTGAAACTGGTGAGCGGCGATCGAACTCGACCCGAGCCACCTGAATTCACATGCATCTCGATGGTGGATGTGCCTTCTCAACCTCCGCCAGACCGATTCTTCGAGCATGACGAAGAGCGCTGCTTTACCGCGACAAGCGACGAGCACGCTCAGTCCGAATAGGTGACGGACAGCGATTGATGCCTATGGCGGAAGGAAGACCCAGGCTTCTCCTATCAGATGGCAACGCCCCGGCTCATCTCCAGAACGTTGATCACTTCCAACGGTGGTGAGTGCGTTATGGGGAACATAGCTGTTCATCGAGCAGAATTTTTGGGAGTGTCCGTCGTCCCTCGCAGTTCGCTTACTAGAGAAAAGGCGCCTCCCAAACCGGTGGATGCAATCCGATCAGAGGTCCTGTCGGCGTAAAGGTCTGCACGGACGCCGAAAGCCTGAGTATGGACGGACGGATGCGACCTGGTCACAAGATACGGTCCGATGATTGCGAATTTGACCCTTTGGCCATAAAGGGGGTAATACGCAGCCTATCAGGCAGGGAGTG
>CAYJPA010000105.1:0-17083 GCA_964371945.1 uncultured Sphaerobacteraceae bacterium
GGTATCGGCCGCGCTGTTCCAACTTCTAGCGTGCGACGACTCAGGACTAGTCTGCCGGAGACGGCTCGGGCGCAACCTTGTGTGGAATCGGGGCGCCTTCGATCCGGAGATCGGGCAGCCAGTGCAGCCATTTCGGCATGTACCAGTTGCGATCACCGAGCAGCGCCATCGCCGACGGCACCAGAATCGAGCGAACGATCGTCGCGTCGAGCAGCACCGCCACGCCGAGTCCGAAGCCCATTTGCTGGAACATGACCAGCCGTCCGCTCGCGAAGCCGGCAAAGACCGCGACCATGATCAACGCCGCACCGGTGATGATCTTGGCAGTTGCCTGCAATCCGACCGCGACCGACTCCGCGTTTCGGTTCGTCTGATCGTAATGCTCCTGGATGCGGCTGATCAGGAAGACGTGATAGTCCATGCTCAGACCGAAGAGCACGCAGAAGAGGAAGATCGGAATCCAGGCCTCGATTGTCGGCGTCTCCTGGAAGCCGAAGAGCCCCGCGCCGGCGCCCTTCTGGAAAACCAGCACCAGCAATCCGTATGAGGCGCCAACCGAGAGCAAGTTCATCAGGATCGCCTTAGCGGGCACGACGATCGATCGGAAGACGACCATCAACAGCAAGAAGCTGAGTCCGAGCACAAAGGCGAAAACGATCGGGGTCCATTTGTCGACCAGATCGAAGAAGTCCTTGTTGAACGCCGTATCGCCCGTGACATAGACGTCCGCGGGAGTACCCACGAAGGATAGCGGGACGATCTCGTTTCGCAGTTGCTCGATGATGTCAATCGATGCCCGGTCGTTCGCGCCGGTGGTGAGATTGATTCGGACGACCGCGAGATCGCCGGCATCGTCCCAGACGGTCGGTTCAACCTGGGAGAGGGCGGGAATACTGGCAAGGGTTGCCGTTAGATTGTCGATTCCGGGCTGCACGGCGGTTTGATCGCCGTCGATCACGATCTCGACCGGCGCCAGCCGTCCGACCGCGAACTCGCCGGCCAGAATTTGATATCCGGTTCGCACGTCACCCTTGGGGAGGGTTTCAGCGCCGGCAAAACCCGTGTTGAGATCGAAATAGGGGATCGCTGCCAGGACCAACATCCCGCTGGCGAGCACAAGCGCGATCGCGGGATGACCCATGACGATCCGGGTGACCCTGCCCCAGAAACCGCCGTGGAGCGTTTCCTCGTCGAACCTGCGCTGCCGGGCAACGGTGCTCGCGTCGTAGTTGCGTCGTCGTGGCCAGTCGATACGGTCGCCAAGCAAGGCAAGCAGTGCGGGGATGAAGGTCAGCACGATCGCCACGGCCATGATCACGACCAGCACCGCGCCGAGGCCGAGGCTGCGGAAGATGGTGGTCGGGATCAGGAAGAGTCCGAAGAGCGCGAGCACGACCGTGATACCGGAGAAGAGCACGGCTTTGCTCGCGGTGGAACCGGCGATTTCGATCGCCGCCAGCTTCTCGCGACCGTGGCGCCGCTCTTCGCGATAGCGCTCGACGATGAAGAGCGCGTAGTCGATGCCGACCGCCAAACCGATCATCGTGATCATGTTCGTGACGAAGAAGGAGAGCTCGAAGGCGCGACCGACGATCGCGGCGAGCCCGGTGGCGATGCCGATCGAAAAGACCGCCAGCAGAATCGGAAGCCCCGCGGCGACGAGCGCGCCGAAAACCACGATCAGGATGATGAGGGCGGCCATGATGCCGATGCTCTCGCCCTTGACCAAGTCCTGCTCGGAGATTTCCGAAAACTCGTGGTTGATGCTGATATCGCCGACCGGGTAGATTTCGAATCCATTCCCCTCGAACTTGTGAGCAGCGGTGAGGAATTCGTCAGTTTGCTCGGTCGCGGCGTCGAGATCGGCATTGAAGGTGACCGCGATCAGCGTTGTGTGTCGATCTTTGGAGACAAGTCCCTCGGCCATTGAGACCGTATCGGGATCAGAGCTCTGTTTCGCTTCGTAGTAGTTGAAGGTCGCTGTTTGATCGACGATCTCGCCCAATCCGCGGATCGCGCTGGTCGTGTCGGCAACGACCTGCTGGAACTCCGGTTGGTCAACGGTGAAGGTCTCCGATCGCACGACGACCGTTTCGCCGATTTCGTCGGTTTTTCCGAACCGCTCCTCGATTAGGTCGGTTCCTTGAACTGACTCAGGATTGTTGAGGAATGAGGCTTCTGTCGTCGTATAGTCGCCGATCGTTGAGGCGAAAAAACCACCGACGATGAGCACGACGATCCAGAGACCGATCACTCGCCAGGGATGACGTGAGCTGGCGCGAGCGAGACCACCGGTAGAGAATAGGGACATGGACGGCACTCCTGCGAAGACGTGGGAGACGATCAGAAGGATGGCAGAGATGTCTGATCACGGTATCGAAAAACCGAACATCGTTACCTAGTCCGAACATGGTTATATCGGTCGCTTCGGCGCATGTCAAGAGGGTTCATCCTTGATCGCAACGTCTTCACAATCGGATTCCTCAGAAACTGCCGGTGAGTCGGTGGACCAAAAGTCGGGCGGGTTGCGGCTCATTGTCCTCAACGAAGACCTCTTTTTTGGCGTGAAGATCGGGAACACCTTGCGGGGGCTGGGCTATCAGGTTGAGTTCGCCAAGACGACCGCCGAGTTCGCTGAAAAGCTTGAAGATGGAGAGAAAACCCCGGCTCTCGGGATTGTTGACATCAATGCGGGCGTCGATTGGACGCTTGTCTCGGCTCTGACGAGCGGCGACGCGGGTGGAGCTCCGATCCTTGCGTTCGGCTCGCACCTGGATGTGGACGGGCTGCGGGCTGCGAAGGCGGCGGGCGCCAGGCGGGTCGTTTCGAACGGCGACTTCCACCGTGACATGGTGAAGCTCGCGCAGCGTTATGCCCGTGCCGGCCCGGCCGGGAAACGATCTGGCGCGGATGCAGCGGCAGAGACGTCAAGTTAGGTAGATCCTAACCGCACGATTCCTCGTCTCGGGATCGACTCCATTCACACCTACTGGGACAACGCGCTGCCGCCGCGCTTGACGATCGAACCGGGCGAAACCGTCGTGTTTGAAACGCGAGGGCCGTCTCAAGGCGGCATTGTGTAAGACCACCTGAGTGATGTGTGAGCTGACGCTAACCCTGAAGTACTCGCACTTGCGCTCCGAGATTTCATCCGTATGCCCGCACCTCGGGTGGATTTCATGCCCGGTGGGCATGCGCTGAAAGGACCGGTCGCCATCGACTGCGCTGAGCCAGGTGATTCGCTTGTCGCGCATGCACTTTCGATCGTGCCGCACGATTGGGGCTGGACAGCTTGTGGTCCGAATGCAGGATGTCCCTCCAGGATGATCCCTCGGATTGGTATCGGCACTTCTGCGACTTGAGATCGCGCAACCGCGCCATCTTCGCACCTGGAATCGTCGTGCCTATCGCTCCCTTTTGCGGTGTCATGGGCGTCGCCCCGAGAGCGCCAGGTCGCCACCGAACATTCCCTCCTCGACTCGTCCGCGGAAATATGGACGTGCGCCAACTCGTAGCCGGCGCGACGCTACTCTTGCCCATGCAGGTTCCTTAGGCGCTTTTTTCAGTGGGCGACATCCATGCGGCCCAAGGCGATGGAGAAGTCGCGGGCACGGCGATCGAAACCGAAGCAACCGTCGAGCTCAGGATCGAACTGCAGAAGGGACGGTCGAACCAAGGACCAGGATTCATCACCCCAGTGACTTGCCGTTTGCCAGGACATTGGTTCGGAACGAAGGGATACAACGCGAATCTGAAGGAAGCGAGTCGAGATGCGCCGCGCGGAATGGGCCCGTACCTGGGTGAGAAGCACGGACTTGACAAGCCCAGAGCGCTCGTGCTTGCCAGTGCGTGCGTCGGCCTTCGGATCAGCCAGATCGTCAATGCCGGTGTCTTCACGGTCAGCGCGTTCCTGCCGTTGTCAATTTTCGACCAATAACGAACGCCGTTTGCTCCAAAGATCCCTCGGGCAGCGTTGTTGCCGTCATTCGAGCCGGTGATTTGAAGTTCGGCTCCAGTGAGCCCCCCTTATAAGCAAGGCGCAGTTTGCGCCTGTGCTTGACATTATCCGCTGATGTACGTACAGTGATGTACGTACATATCGCCATTGGTTCGGCGAGCGAGAATCCGGCGGTGCGACGGCGAATCGCCGCTGGTGAAGGGGGCATACGTGGCGACTCCGGCAGAACGGCTGGTTCAAACGGACGAGGTGAGTGCGCGGCCGGCGCTCCGTGCACTCGAGGCATATCCGACTCCTGAGGCTCCTATGACAATCGCCGGCGCGGTCGAGATGTTCTTCGGCGATCTGCGTTTGGCTCCCCGCTCCAAAAAGACCTATCGCAACGGTGTGGCGAAGTTTCTTCGCCACATCGCTGACCATGAGGGGATCGATCCGGAGACGGCCCCCGTGACCTCGCTCAGCGCCGACCACGTGACCTCGTTTGCGGCGCTGATCGTGCCGCCTGATATCCGGACGCCGGAAGAGGTGTCGCAGATGCGAACCGCGCAGAACAATCTGTCGGCGGTGCGAAAGCTCTGCGCCTATCTCGCCGCGTACGATCTTCACCCGAACCTGGCCACCGATCGGCTGCGTGTGCGAATCTCGGCCATGATGCCTCGCTTCACCCCGCCGCCGCCGGATGTCAAATTGAGCGATTTGAACCGCATTGTTGAGTTCGTCCGGGGCGAGCAACGCGAGAATGCGCCGCAAAAGGAGCTGCGCCGGCTGAAAGTCCGGGCGATGGTGCTCTTCCTTTCTCGATCCGGCGTGCGTGTTTCCGAGCTCTGTGCCCTTAGGCGGCGAGACATCGATCTCGTCGACGGAACCGCGCACATTTATCGGGCGAAGGGCGGTAAAAGCAGAACCGTGCACTTCGATGTCGAAACCGCGGACGCCATGACCGCGTATTGGTGTATGCGCGGAGATGGCGCTCGCGGGGCTGGCTCGCTCCCGGCGTTCAGCGGCCGGGATAAACTGTCGGAACCTGGCGCCGCGATCAGCCCGCGTACGGTCGAGCACATCATTTCGCAATTGTGCGAACAACTTGGCATCGAGAGTGAGGTTACTCCCCATTCATTCCGACACGGACTCGCAACGGAAATGGTTCATCGCCGTGTACGAGAATCGACGGTGCAAACCATTCTTGGACATGCGTCGCCTCAAACAACGCGCATTTACGTCCACCAAAAGGCGATGGACGTATCTGAGGAGTACCAAGATGCATTCGGCCGTTACCGGCCGCCCAGCGTCACGACCTAGCAACTTCATGTCCCAAAAAGTTCGATCGGTAGTGCGCGGCTTGGCGCCCGTGCTACTGGTCGTTCTGCTTTCGGCGTGCTCGACCGGAGATGTAGACGAATCGC
The DNA here is from genome assembly GCA_964371945.1 of uncultured Sphaerobacteraceae bacterium. GTDB lineage: Bacteria > Chloroflexota > Chloroflexia > Thermomicrobiales > UBA6265 > CAYJPA01. Next base: position 5,362 of record CAYJPA010000105.1, read on the forward strand.
GATTGGCCGAAACGCGCGAGGCGACCCGCGGGGCCGTACTTCCGGACGTGCAGGCGACCAATGTGATCAAGGAGTTCTTTCCGCCCACCGGCACTCCTGGACCAACCTACACGCCGGCGCCGACGCTGGCAACCCTGACCCTCACGACTCAAATCAGCTCGAACAACCAACCTCGCAACGAGGTCGGCTCGGTGCGCTCCGGTGGCACGGTCTACGCGGTCGCTGAGATCCACAACCTGTCTGCCGGCCAGGTAGTAACCGCGATTTGGGCGACGCCGGACGGCGCCGAAATCGGCCGTACCGAGGTTCAGGTCGATCGTTCGATCTCTGCGGCCTGGGTGCCGTTACAGTGGACCGCGAACGTCGGTGCGGGCACCTATGCGGTCTATATCTATGTCGACAGTGAAATGCTCAATTCGCTCGTCTTTAGGGTCACGTAGGCGGATCGTCCTCCGATGATTCGTGGTTTCCGAGAGCAGCACACCCGGTCGATATGCTGAAGCACGAAGCGTCTTCCCCGTATGGCGGCGCCGGCTTTGACCGCGCCAGCGACGAGCACAATCGGCCTACCGGCAAGATCCATCCTTCGTCAGGATGACGATGGATTGTGCGCGCCAAATCGAAGAAAGCGAGCAATAGGCGGAGCGCCAAACCTGTCAATCGAGACGAGCAGCAACGGAAACGCTGTTGCGTCCGTTCACCCGACCTCATACACTCGTCCCAAATTCCGGTAGTCCTACAAAAAGTCGGATGACGAGGTGGGCGCAATCCCACATGGGAGGAGGGTGCGTTGAACGACCGCGATTTGATGAGGGCGCTCATCGTTGAATTCATCGGGCCGTTTGCGCTGACGTTCATGGGCGCCGGAGCGATCGTGCTGACCCAGGGCGGAGATATCGTCGCGATCGCATTGGCCCATGGTCTGGGCATCGGGCTTCTCGCGATGGCTGCCGGTCACATCAGCGGCGGTCATTACAATCCCGCCGTCACGATCGCGATGTTCGTCACTCGCAGAATCAGTCTCTCGAAAGGAATCGCCTACATCATCGCCCAGCTTGCCGGAGCGCTTGCCGCGGCCGGCGCACTGACGCTCTGTTTCAGAGACATCGAGCGCAACGCGGTCAATCTTGGGGTGCCATCGGTGGGAGTCAATCTATCGGCCGGAAACGCATTCGTGATGGAGGCGATCCTTACCTTCTTCCTCGTGTTCGTGTTCTTTGGCACAGCGGTCGACAATCGCACGCCAAAAGTGCTCGCGGGCCTGTGCATCGGACTCACGATATCGATGGATGTTCTGGCAGGCGGTACTGTCAGTGGCGCCGCGATGAATCCATCCCGGTGGTTCGGGACAGCCATCGTGCAACAGGAATGGGCGGATCTTTGGGTCTGGTGGGCCGGACCGATTCTCGGCGCCGTGGTCGCGGCGGTGCTCTATAACGATGTAATCCTCGGGGGCAATGTCGCGAAGTCGGTTCGAACCCGCCATGTCGAAGCCGTGGACGATGGGGAGACCCTGGTCGAAGTTCGCGAAACCGCCGTGCAGATTCAGCGATCGCGCCGTGCGCAACGGCGCCGGTAGGTGGCCGATTCCAACGTGTGATAGAAAGCGGGTCGGATTGACCCACTTTCATTTTGGCTAAGGAGCATCCATGACCACCGAAGTGACCGAACAACAGCAATTCCGCCTCGAGCTGCTTGCCGAAAAACATGCCCAGGCGAAATCGCTGATGCGGCAAGAAGGCATGGATTGCTGGCTCACCTTTTCGCGCGAAGGAAGCGATCTGCTCCTGCCGTTCGTGATGGGCGGCGATTACCTGGTCGGGACCGCCGCACTCATGATTTTTGCCGATGGCCCAACCGTCGCGATCGTGGCTGACTACGACGCTCTCCAGGTCGAAGGCGCGTTCGATCAGGTGATTCCCTATTCGCTCGATTGGAGAGAGCCGTTCCGCTCCGTTCTTAGCGAACGGAACCCGGCCGTGATCGGGGTGAACTACGCGGCAAGCGATTTCGGAATCGACGGTCTGACGCACGGCATGTATCTGCTGCTGACCGAAACGCTCAAGCCGATGGGATTCGAATCGCGGCTGGCGTCGTCCGAACCGGTTTCGGGCATGGTGCGGGCGATCAAGACCCCTGCTGAGGTCGAGCGCATCCGGCGCGCCTGTCAGATCACCCAGCGGATCTTCGATGACGTGACCGCGATGGTGAAACCCGGTCTGACCGAGCTCGAGATCTACGAGATGATCAATGAGCGCATGCAGAACTACGGGGTTGGCCCATCCTGGGAGGCGTCCTATTGCCCCGCGGTTGCATCCTCGAAGAGCCGGCGCGGGCACGCGGCTCCAGGCAATGTCGTGATCGAGCCGGGTGATGCCTTCGCGGTCGATTTCGGCGTGATCTACGAGGGTTATGCGTCGGACATGCAGCGCTCGTGGTATTTCCGCAAGTCCGGCGAGACTACCCCGCCGGCCGAGATGGGTCATGCCTTCAATGCCGTTCGCGACGGGATTCTGCTTGCCGCGGAACTGCTCAAACCGGGGATGATCGGGTGGGACGTCGACAAGCCGGTGCGCGATCTGGTGTCGAGTCGCGGCTACACCTTCACGCACGCCCTCGGCCACCAATTGGGCCGGCTCTGTCACGACGGCGGGATGGTGCTCGGTCCGAACAACGCGCGCTACAGCCACCGCTCCGGGCTGAAGGTCGAAGCCGGAATGGTCTTCACGCTGGAACCGTGCATCAACTGGGTGGGTCTTGAAGACGACGTCGTCGTCACCGACACCGGCTGTGAATTCCTCTTCCCAACGCAGGAAGCGATCTACGTCGTGTAGCCGTCGTCGCCGAATGCCTGAGCACTTGAGAGGTTTCAGCTGCTCAGCCGTTCGTGGGCGCGATCTCGACCGGCAGCTCGGCTGGGCCGCAGGCGCTTTCGAAGCAGGCAATTTGTTGCGCGAGCAGTGCCAGTGCGGCCGATTCCGCGTTTTCGAGGGAGCCGGCGCCTTCGACGTCGACCGTGATGAGCGTGCTGCCGACGACGACAAGGATGCGATAGCTGTCCGCCGAGCCGCTTTCGAATGGGTTCGCGAAGCTGAAGGCAATCACCGCGCTTGTGCCTGGAATCGGTTCGAGTCGTTCTTTTTGCAGTTCGTCGAATGCCGGCAACAGCGACTGCGCGCTCGAGATCATCGTCAGCGCCGCGCTTTCCGAGCTGAAGTTCGAGATCATCACGGTCACAATTGGAAGCGGAAGCTCGCCGGTTGCTTTGGTGTCCAGCGCCACGACCCGGAGGTAACCGCTCACGAAATCGTCGAGCGCGATTTGGGGCGCAGCCGCTCCGACCGTGTCGATCAATGTCACGTATCCGTCCTGGACTGAGATCGCGTCGTCAAACGACAGTAGCTGACCGACCAACCCTCGATCGATACCCGGCACGTCCTCGCCGTCGAGCACCGCCCGCGCGCGGGCGGCGACCACGCCGGCGAGCTCCTCGAGCAGTTCCTCATCCGGCGGCGTAGTCGAAATCGTGTCGATGGCGACGCCGACGAGCAGGCGGCCGACCCGGAAGGTGGCATCGATCGACGCCCCGGAGGGAGCGTCGGAAGATGCCTCGATTGTGCTCACGGTGACTTCGGAGGGCTCTTCGCCGAAGTCGTAACCGGGCTTATCGACAATGTGAACGCCGGTTTGGGCGAAGAGACTCTCGTCTTCCAGGAGCTCGAATCCCGCGCTGGCGGCCCCATCGCTGCCGAATTCCTCGGCGTACGAGCGGATGCGACTCTCTCCGTCCGCGGATCGGTACTCGCTTTGGTAGTACCAGCGCATATCGAGCGCGTCGACTAATGCGTCCGGGATTGGACCGTCTTTGAGCGTCGAGGTGATCACCTCGGCGTTCGTGTACGCCTCGGCGTTGAGCGCGAAACCGGTGGGCATGTCGTCGCTGGTCAGAACGATCGCGGCGAGATCGACGCGGTCGACATCCACGCCCTCTGGCACCCCGAGACGGGCATTCGGATTTGGCTGGCGGCTGTCGTCCTGAGCCAGAACACCGGTGTCGGGGATGAAGAAGAGCGCGCTCAACAACAACGCGAGGATGACTCGTTGAACGCGCATGAGAATCCTCCTGACCTCGCCGTTCGCCGGGCGAATGGTGGTTGGTACGATGCTACATCATCCAATACGCGCCGGGGCCGCAAAGGGATGCCACGGTGCTACCCTAATGCAATTGTGTCCTGGCGAATCTGAAGAGGAGTACCACGTGCAGCGAACCGGACGTCCTACCACGCTTGCCTTCAACGGAATGATCGCGACCCCGCACTCGCTCGCGAGCGCGGCCGGTCTCGAGGTGCTGAGGGAGGGAGGCAGCGCGATCGATGCCGTGATCGCGGCGAATGCGGTGCTCACGGTCGTCTATCCGGACCAAACCTCGATCGGCGGCGACTGCTTTCTCCTTTATTTCGATGCCAAGGCTTCGAAACTGCACGCATTGAACGGCTCGGGCCGGACTCCGAAAGCGGCCAGCAGAGAGGCACTGCGGGCGGCCGGATACAACTCGATGCCGGCGCGCGGAATTCACGCGGTGACCGTACCGGGCACGATCGACGCCTGGTCGACCGCACACGAGCGGTTTGGGCGGCTCGAGTTTTCCCTTTTGCTTCAGCCGGCAATCGGTTACGCGCGCGACGGATTTCCGGTAACGCCCAATCTGAACGAAAACATGGTCCATACCGCCTCATCGGGTAGCTGGACGAGCGATCTGGAACCGATCTACTTCCCCGGCGGAAACGTGCCGAAGGCGGGTTCCCGGTTGCGGCTGCCGCAGCTCGCCGATTCGCTCGAGAAGATCGCCAAGCATGGGCGGGACGTTTTCTACAGCGGCGAGATCGCGGAGGCGATCCTGAAGGCGTCGAAACGGAACGGCGGCGCATTCACCGCTGATGATCTGGCGTCGCACCATGCGGAATGGGTGACACCCGTGACCTCGGGTTATCGGGGTGTGACGGTCGCCGAGTTCCCGCCGAACTCGCAGGGCTTGACGGCGCTGATTGAGCTCAATCTCGCCGAGCGGGCCGAGCCGGCGAAATGGGGCACGGCTGAGCATTTGCATCCGCTGATTGAGGCGAAGAAGCTGGCGTTTGCCGTGCGCGACCGTTATGTCAGCGATCCCGCGTTCGTGCCGATCGAGACCGATCGACTCACGTCCAAGGAGCTCTCGCGCGAGATCTGGGCCGTCTACGATCCAGCGCGCGCCGGGACCGGTCAGCTTTCGGTGGCGGGCGATACGGTCTACCTCTGCGCGGTCGATGCCGCCGGCAATGCCGCCTCGATGATCCAGAGCATCTACCTCAATTTCGGCTCGGGGGTGGTCGCGGACGGCGCCGGGATCGTGCTGCAGTGTCGCGGCGCGTACTTCTCGCTCGACGACGATCACGTCAACCGGTTGGAGGGCGGCAAGCGCACGGTTCACACGTTGATGCCGGGCATGTTGCTCAAAGACGGAAAGCTGCTCGGACCGATCGGCACGCAAGGCGGGGACGCGCAGGCGCAGGTGCATTTGCAGTTGATCTCGAACCTGGTCGACCACGGCATGGACCCGCAGGAAGCGATCGAAGCGCCGCGCTGGGTTGCTGGCGGCGGCCACGGTTCGGATCCGCGACTGGTCGGTCTGGAGGGCCGGTTCTCGGCCGAGACGTTCGCTGGATTGGAGCGCAAGGGGCACGTCGTCCAACGAACCGACGACTGGAATGTTCATTTCGGGCACGCCCAGATGATTTTGCGCGACGAGGAGTCGGGGTTGCTAAAGGGCGGCGCCGATCCGCGGGCCGACGGGGTAGCGATTGGGATATAGCTATCTTCGAACCTTCGGGACTAAGCGACCCCGAGGTTAAGGCGTCGATTTCGATCCCCAGGTTGAAATCAGAGAGCGCGGGCCATACCCCGGGTTGATGGAAGTTGCAAAAAATGAGATCGGTTTGCCGTTTCTCCGCCCGGCAATAAATTGACCGGGCTACACCGACGAATCCCTTCCAGGGATGAGAACGAGTGCGCGGCTACCGAGTTAGTTCGCCAACCTCCGCATACTCAGCGGCCGGGCCTCGCCCAACGGGGCACCTGGTCGATCCGAAGCTAAGAGCACCTATCAAAACCTCACTGAGCGGCCACACCCGGGACTCGAAGTCCCGTGCTCAGTGACGGAAGTCCCGGAGGGACTGAGCAGGACGGAAGCGTGAACGTGGTTCTGATAGGGGCCCTAAGGACGGAGGCTGATGGTACTCGCGGGCGGTGCCAGCGGGGGTCTATTGACCAATTTTCGCCGTCGATGTCACTTTTCGGGCCGAAAAACGTGTCTGTTAAGGGTGAAGGGTTTCGATGTGAGGCCCGGCGCGATTGGAGGGCGGAATGACGAAGGCGGTCGAAAATGAGCGACTAGCCGTTAGCCGCTAACCGCTTGGAGTTTGACGATGACGCGGTGAGGGGGTGGTGAGCGGTGTCCGTCGATGTCACACAAACGCACACTTTTGAGCTTCAAGCTGCAGGCTCCAAGCTACGAAGGGCAAGGGGGTTCCAATGTCACACAAACGCACAGTTAATCACAGTTTTGAGCTTCGCGGGCCCGCGGCGGCAGGCTCCAAGCTGCAAGCTACGAGGGCTGAAGGGGCGGTTCGGATGTCACACAAACGCACAGTTAATCACAGTTATGGGGTTCGGCGCGATTGGAGGATGGAATGACGAAGGCGGTCGAGGAGGCTCACACAAACGCACAATTAATCACAGTTTTGAGGCCCGAGCAGCATAAGGCGCTGGAGTTGGTGCTGCGGGGGCTCAGCGATTACGAGGTCGCCAAGGAGTTAAAGCTGCGAAGAGAAACTATTTGCCGATGGCGTAATCAGGATGCGACATTTCGAGCCTTGTTGCAGAAAAAGAGGGCCGAGATGCTGGACTTGAGCGCGGCGCAGTTGCAGGGGATGGCAGGGGAGGCGACGCGGGTCGTGATGCGGGCGATCCATTCGACGAGTACTGACAACGATCCGCGAGCGAACCAGTTGACTAGTTCAACTGATTTCGATTCATGGGATGAGGGTCAATTTCAGCTTGAACAACTTCATGGTCAGAGTTGAGGATGCTCCCATCTTCAGACATCCATGGTCCAGCGCGTTCGCCTGTAAACACGGTGCTCAGCTCCGCGACGAAAGGAACGGTAGACTCTTCACCTGTTAGGGCACTCGTCGAAGTCACTTCGACTCGGTACGCGTCCGTTATCTCACGGAGAAACCACTGCAGTGCTAACTCATCCGCATGATCGTAGAAGAGCTCCACCTCCTGGCCGGGCTTGAGTAGTGGAAGCGACGTCGAAAATGGCCCTGAAGACGAGATTTCGACATAGCTTGAGGAAATAAGTGGATCGATGAATTGAACCCTAACGTTCAGCAGGCTTGATGTCCCGTAGTTACCGATCACAAAGTAGACTCCATCTCTGGAGTTCCCGCGATCGTGGTCCAATCTTCTGCGGAACGAAACGAATGCACCGCTCCACTTCTGTTGCGGGCCTTCGGGCTCATCGGGGTTTGCGTGCTCGGATGACCCATCTTCAGATCGGCGCAGCTGACCCGATGCAGGTTCATCTTCAGTGACTCGTGAATCCGATGACATCCAAGGTCTCCCCAAATCGATCGCTGTTTGGAAATCACCTGCTGTCATCCAATCGTTCCCGTCAAACTGGACTGAGCATCCAATAGTCTTTAGACGTTTCGCAAGGTCACCCCTTGGTTCGGGACTATCTGTCGTGAACCTAACGGCATGACGTCCGGCAATATCGCTGAAGCTCCTCGTTTCACCAATCTCAACAAGTATCGTTCGCTCCGGCCGTAATCCGAGGGACATACCCGCCTCGAAGATCACATTCATGCGAGGCTGGACCAAGAATGTCTCACCTTCATCACCAGATGCAAAATGCTTTCGCAAGCGAGATTCCTCGTCTCCAGTGAGGAGTACCACGACCGCCTGCGCTCTCTGCAAACCTGCCTCCAAGATTTCCCCAATGTACGGAGATCCCTTTTTGGTCAGACTTATTGCCTCCTCCCATTCTATCGGAGAGAGTCCAAAAGCTCGCAGAAGAGTGAACATTGCGTCGCGAGCAGAATGATTCCGTCCGTGTACTACGAAAACTGCTGCGGGGTCCGCTTCAATCTTCGATATCTCGTGGTCACTTGGCTTGGCGTCCATTGCCTCTGGCTGTGAGGAATTCGGAAACCTCGCGGCGGTACGTCGAGGGGATCGAGTTGTCTCGAAACCAGTTGCATTCCAATCAGCTTCACGGGTGACTTTCATTCCAGGAAACGGAGCTGGCTCCGTCGAAACTGAAACAGCCTTCTCTGTTATCCCTCCGGTGCCGCATAACTCGCTAGATTGAATAGCAATTTGTTCCAAGGATTTTGACGCCGCAGTGATGGACCAATGTATCCATTCGGACCGATCAGTTTGGTAGGCATTGTCCAGTAACTTTTTGACGACGGTGTTCCCGGAGCTCGCAAGTACAGCAATTCGCTCGATCGAACGTACGTCGAAATCTTCGAATCTGATGGAAACGATCCTACGAATCAGTGAAGCGAGGTACGCTGGAAGCTCATGAGGCCCCTCAATAAGGCTCCCTAGGCTCTCGATTTCCTCGATCACTTGCTCAACTGTGGCCAATGATTCGCCTCGATCGAAAGAGAAGAGAATACCGTGCTAGTCCGCCGGCCCGGTGTATGACTAGGGTAGTCTCTAGCCTTCCCGATACCTCACCGAAGTTCCTCACGCACCCCATGCGACTAGCTGAATCTTCGCCCAATGGTCCATCGTAAGGCGGCAATCTGAATGAGAACGCGCTGCTGTGAACTCTATCCATTCGTCATCAATGATTCTGCTGCACAGATTGCCGAATTCAGTCAACGACTGGTCGGACAGCAAGTTTCGCACTTTCGCGAGGAAATCGACGATAACGGTGTTATCAGTGAATCAGGTCGCGATTAGCCACCACTGCAGGCTTCCCAGATTCCTCGACGATATTTGATCGCAAGTCGCTGAGCGGTACGGAGGGCATCCCGATACATTGCACCGGGAGGGGGATTTTCTTTTGCGTCGGCGATGCCGGTCCCTGGTCGGTCTGTTGCGACAACCGCATGGCCCTCCGAAACCAGCACCTCTGAAACCAGTCGGTACATGGGACCAACTTTGACCCATATCTGACGGTCAAGTTGATCCCGCGCATAGAAACCCGCCTCATCTATTTGCAGCCAAATCTTCGTGCCAGGGCTCAGAAGCTGTCGAAGTCGTTCAGTAGCAGCTGCGGCGCCGCACTGACCCGGCACTTCTCCGGTCTCATAGTTGCTGTAGATTTGGTACTCGGGGGTGGCGATCCCCATGATCACGTAGAATTTTGATGGATTCTCCTCCGTCTGGATCGCTTCGGCGTACTGAACCTCCTTGACCGTTGCTTCCTCTAGGTCGCCCACTGGCAGCGCTTCCAGCCCGTTTTTCGATGAGTCTGAGCTGATTCGATACTCCTCATTTCCGGGAGAGTCAGTTTCGGGGACGTCGTTCGTGGCGTCGCATGCCACGCCATTCCCGGCTTCCTGATCTCCAAAGCCAAAGCCCTCGGGTACGGGCCAACCCGAGTCGATGCCGTATGGATCTCCAGGTAGGGCGTCGAAGACCTCTTGGGCCTCGGCTTGGGAGTCGAAATCCAAGCAGGTGATGTCAGCAACAGCGCGATCGACCAGCGGCCACGTGCTCGCCAACATTGACATTGCGGCCACCCAAGCGAGAATACGTCCGATTCGTCGATTCCTAAGCGAATGATCCATTCGATACTGTCTCACTTCCTATGTAATTGGTGCGGATGCTCCACCATCGATCCGAGAATATTCTCATTATCTACTAAACAGCGTCACTCGCACGTGGATAGTTCGAAGATGACTCATCGGATGCCACAATTGGGCGAATCGGGAAGCTGCTCGCTGACGAGGTTCCAAGTGCTCTCCCGGATCAAACACTGAAAAGGGTGGAAGTACCACAGTTGCTTATCTCCGCTCCCATCCGTTGTTTGATCGCAAGGAACGAAGGTCATAGACTCTCGAAGCATTTGAAGCGAACGACGAACAGCCGCTGGGTGCGAAACGATCGGCAAGGCGGCCGAATGGAGTGAGTTCTGTGTCTGAAATCACGACGGCGACATTCGATTGCTACGGGACACTCATCGACTGGGAGGGCGGGATTGGCACGTTCCTCTACGACACCGCGCTGCGACACGGCGACGCCGAGGCCCCGGCTGGCGGCCAACTGCGTGAGCGATGGGAAACCATCCAGTTTGGCGTGATCCAGGGGCCGTATCGAAGCTACAAGACGGTTCTGCCTGAGAGTTTGCGGTTGTGGTGCGAGGAGCGCGGATATCCCTACGCTGACGCCGATGGCGAGGCGCTGGTGCGGTCGATGCGAAGCTGGCAGCCGTTCCACGACACCAAACCGGCGCTGGAACGGGCGAAGGCTGCCGGACTGAAGCTGGTCATCATGTCGAACACCGATCGCGACATCATTGCTCACTCGCTTAAGCACATCGGGGTCGCGTTCGACGATGTGATCACGGCCGAGGATTGCGGCGCGTACAAACCGGCGGATGCGGTGTTTGAGCAATCGCTGGCGCGGATCGCCGAAGCGCCGGAACGGATGCTGCACGTCGCGTTCGGGTTCAAATACGACATCGGACCGGCGCAGCGTTTTGGGTGGAAGAGCGCCTGGGTCAACCGGAACGCGGAGTCGAAGCCCGGTCCGGAAACGCCCGACTACGAATGGCGCGATCTTTGGGGACTGGCTGAGCTCGCAGAATCGCAACGCCTGAGCGCCAATGGCCTGTGAAGGCACCCAGATTCTAAGTTGACATAACCGCCCACAATAGGCGTACGAGCCCTGCTTTCGTGCCTGGCAACGATTGCTGGCCGTTAGCTTTGCACCCCTCCAAAATGTTACCCAGCGTTGCCATTTGTTGCCGTACCGGCGCGCTTGCAGGTGGATCGTCGATGCTTACAGTAACCTAACGACCTCAGCCCTGGAAGGGGAGAGAATCAGGGGATTAGGTGCCATATTCGGAATTGTATTGCCACCTGGTATGGGCGACGAAAGGTCGTCTGCCGCTGCTTGTGGACGAGCGAGCGACGGTGGCGGAGCGTTCGATTCGTGCGTCGTGCCGGGAGAAAGGCGCGGTCGTGCTGGCGCTCTGTCTGATGCCGGATCACGTTCATTTGGCCGTTTCGATGCCGCCGAGGGTTTCGGTTTCCGATCTGATGCATCTGGTCAAAGGCAGTTCGAGCCACCTATTGGACCGGGATAGATCGATTACCGCCGATGTACCGTTCGAGTGGCAATCGGAATACGGCGCGCTCTCATTCGGCAAACGTTCGTTGTCGAGGGTCGTCGCGTACGTCGTGAATCAGCGTGAGCACCATGCGAGCAACGACTTGTTGCCAACCTTCGAGCAAACCGAACGTCCATATTCCAAACCGGGCTCCGATGATGAAACCTGACCCGCGGCCCGGTCGTTCTCAACCCTGGAAGGGTCGGGTGCCCTCTGGGCGTGGCGTAGCCCGGTCAATTTATTGCCGGGCGATCTCCGAATACCGCGGCGTCCGCGTTGCCCCGCACCGGGATAAATCCCAGTGCTACGCCAACAAAGCCCTTCCAGGGCTAC
>CAYJPA010000106.1:0-2723 GCA_964371945.1 uncultured Sphaerobacteraceae bacterium
GCCGCTAGATTCAAATACCTCGCGATGTGCCATGCGAAAAAATGAATCGCACCCAAGACCCGCGGGTGCGGCTTCTGCCCGATCGCGGGACGATTTGGCCGGCATCAGGTCAATCGTTCTCGCCGCGAATATGGGCGACCGATGACGTGCGCGGGGTGAATGCGCCGTCGAGCTCGTAGGTGACGGCACCCTTTCCGGTGGTGGGTGGGGCCGGTAGCTCGTCGGTTAGTTTGAAGTGCTTGGCGATCAACGGTGTGAGCCGGGACTCGAGCTCGGGGCCAAGCATTCGAATCAAGGGGCGGGAGACGGTTTCGAATTCTGGCGCCGGGCGATTCCCGAAAAGCGCCCGCAATAGCGCGACGTTGCTAAGCGCGAGATCGCCCATGATCGGGGGCAGATTTGCCGGGTCGATTCTCGCGATCATACTGCAGACCAGATCGTAGCCGCGTTCGGTCGAAATAAATGGTTGCCACGGGGCATTACCGGCGGAAGAGAGCTCGACTCCGCTTTCGGCGAATTCGACCAATGTGCGGGCGAACCAGGATCGCCTGAAGAAATGGTCGTAGTCGAATGTTCCAAGTGGCGAGCCGCACGAGAGGCTCCAAAGCGCAATCCCCCAGCACTTTTCGCAGCGATAGCACCAACGCTGGTTGACGTCCCCCTGGGTGCAGGAGACGATGCCATCGACCGCGTGCGGGTAGCGCTTGGCGAGGAGCTGAAAGACGAGATGGGAAGCAAGCGGGAAGGTGATGTTGGTCACCGTGAGCGGGAATTTGAGCGCCCGATGGTAGTGGCGGCTCAGGTTGGATAGCTCTTCGGGCCTTGATCGCGAGTAGCGGTGCTTGATGGCTCCGTCTTGCCCGCGATGGGTGGAGTAGTTGGTCCAGGGCATGGAGAAGGTGCAGATCGAGGCGTTCCATGCGAGGAGCGCGGGTAATGCGCCGAGGGTGTAGAGCTCGAGGTTCGGTCTGAGGTGGTATCCCTCAGGGTTGAATTGCGCCTGGAAATCGGTCCAAACGCGTTGGGGTGCGGCGCCCAGGCGTTGTGCGGTGGGTTGAAGCATGAGCGTCTGTTGACGTTGCTCCAGGCGTTCGGTCAGTTCTGGATCGGGGCGAAGCGGTCCGACGTACTGGACGAGGAGAACCTGTTCAGCGCCTTCGAGCTCTCCCAGGAGGCAGGCGGCGAGGGTACTGTCTTTGCCGCCGCCGAAGAAGATAACGGCCGAGCGGGTGAATGGTTTCAGCTTCTGGCCGTTCATCCACGGATCATAGGAGTCGATGCCGGCGACCGGTGAGATTTCGACGTGTGCGGCGTCGTGGAATGCGCGCCAGTAATCGATTGTGGGGCGCGGCACGGGCGTGGTGAAGACGATCTCGACCGGTCCGGGATGCGCGGCAAAAACTCGAAGCTGCAAGCCGAGGAAGATCTCATGCCAGAGCTCCTGGGAGTAGCAGGCGGTTTCGATGCCCTCATAGCGAAAGAAGAACTGGTTGATCCGCTGAAACTGGTTGAGCGTCGATTGGGTCCAGCGGAAGACGACGGTTTCGCCATCGCACACCGGAGGCTCGACGTGGACTCGCAATAGGTTGCGCTCCACGACGGCCTTGCCCTTTCCTCGCGATGTCGACTCATGAATCAGAGCCGTGATCTTAGCAGCGGATCAGGAAACGGCAAGCAAAACGATCAGTTGCGCAGCCGGGATGTCGCGCGATGGATCGCCCTCTTCCACCGGCGGTTTGATTCTTCAGCAATCGGCCGGGCGGCCGGCGGGGGAAGCGGTCGGCTCTCAAGCAGGGCTTTCGGATTGTCGTAGGTGAGCTGGCGGACGAGCTCTGGACCGATCAGAGCTTCCGCTTGCTTCAGTCCTTCTTCGACCGCGGTGAAGCGATGGCCGGCGGAGTGGGCGTCGGTCGCGAGAATCGTGACGGCACCTTCGCGGAGGAGAAGCTCGGCAAGGCGTTGCGCTGGTTTGCCGAAGAGACCGACCAGACTACCAAGTGTCACCTGCAACAGCACGCCCCGTTCGGCGAGGGTGAGCACTTTTTCCGGTTCGACCTGAGCAGCAACATAACGCTCCGGGTGGGCGAGCAGCGGACGCAATCCCTGCATCTGGATATCGAAGAGCGTTTGCTCGGTGTAAATCGGCCAGCCGACGAACGGGATTTCGACCAAAACCGTGGTCGAGCCCGCGATCCGGCTGCGCTCTCCGGCGGCGAGACGGGCCGGGATGTCGGGCGAGAGCATGATCTCGTAACCGAGCTCGATCGCGATCGGCATGCCCTTGGCGGCGCTGAGCACCTGCGACAACGCGGCGCGAACCTTCGACTCGAATTCAACGGTTAACGGACCATCGAGGTGTGGCGTCGCGACCAAGGTCGAGTAGTTGAGGTGGCTCGCGCGCTCGAGCATCGCGACGGAGACATCAAGGGAGCTTGCGCCGTCATCGATGGCGGGAAGTAGGTGAAGATGGAGATCGATCATGGAGTGCAGTGCCCACTCGGGTAATGGGTGAGCGGCAACGCGAACTGTAACCGCCCAACGATTGTAGCCGGGCATGCACGTTCACAGTCAGTTTTCGCAGTACCGTTAGTCACTAGTTGGCGCAAGACTCCAGACCTCCGCCGATATCGAATTGAAGTTGCAGGCATAGGAGCTGGAACCGTTGCACGAGGGAATGGAGCCTTGAGCTCCAGATTCCCTCGTGCATTTCCATCCGGGTCTTA
>CAYJPA010000106.1:2823-17015 GCA_964371945.1 uncultured Sphaerobacteraceae bacterium
GTGACCTTCGCCGACGTTTGGATGGCCGCGATCGTCGTTTCGAGTGCGATGGCCATTCCCTGGTAGCTCATGATGAAGTCTTGATTCCAGGCGCCAATCTGGCCGGCTTGCACGGCCGGATGCCGGCTGAAGGTTGGGTGGGCCTTCAGCTCGTCAGGCGTGAGTGTTCCGGGGCGGGTCGAGTTGAAGAGGATATCAGCGGGGTATTTGATCGCCTCTTCCATACTCAATGATTCCCAATAAGTGCCCACGGCCGTTTCGGGCCGCACCAGGTTCAAGCCAAGTTCGCTGTAGAGGGTGAGGTCGGCCCAGTCAGGCGGATTGGCGACATAAATGGCGTCGCCGGTACCGACTGAGATGAAGAGGATCGAGAGGTCGGACTTCGACTCTGCAATCTCAGGGAAACCGCCGAGTACGCCATCGTATCGCGCCTTTGCTCCCCGCAGCTCGGGAGAGTCCAGATCTGCTCCAAGCAGGCCGGCCAACTCGGCGAATCGCGTCGTGTTCTCATCCGCCCGGCCGGTGCCGGAGACGGCGACGATCGGCGCGATCGACTGCGCCTGGGGAAGGATCTCCGTATCGATGCTCCAGTATTCGGTTGGATCGTCTATTGTCCAGGTCAGCGTTACGATCAAATCGGGCTGGCTCGCCAGGGCTTTCTCGAGCTGGAAAGGTTCAGTGACGTTGCCGGCGACATCGACGGTCGACGGGTCGACGTTTCCCCCGGCCGGTCCGAAATCCCCGGTTTCCGACGCGTTCCAGCCGAAGACGGCGACCGGGCGGATGCCGAAGTCCCAGAGCGGGGCGGCAGCGTTGACGTCGGCCAAAATCCGAACGGGACGTTCGGGCAGCGTCACGGTGATGCCTTTGTCATCGGTGAAGCTCCACGTTCCAGACGCTGGACTGGCCTCAGGCGACGATTCCAGCGCATTCGCGAGGCTTGGCAGCGCGGCCGCCGCGGCGAGCGCGCCCAACGCGGCGCCGAGCGCCCGGCGCCGGGTCTTGGTTGATTGATTCGAAACTGGTGGCTGTTGTGACACGCTGTTGTCCCTCAGGCTGGTTGCGGTGGATTTCCGGAACAATCTCCGACTAAACAAGTAGGATATACTATAGATTCACGGTGGCGTTGGTGTTTGAGGTGTTCAAGGTGCAGGAGTGCCCGAATTCAGTCGTGGAAGCGCCGCTGCCTGTGACCGAGGAACCATGGCCATTCCGGCGTGGAGCATGGGTGTTTGGTTGGAAGTGGACGTTTCACGGACTGGCTGGTGGTTGTTCGCGCTGAGCAGCGGGGACTGATCGTACGTATTCAGAGCCTGGCGACTCGATGCGGGCGCGATGAATCGCGCGGCTACAGATGGGCGCGATGATGAAGAATGCGTCATTGATCGGACTATTGTCAGTTGCGCATCGCCCGGCAATAATGAAGTGTGCAGTTTTGATCGGACTATTGTGTGTTGTGCATCGCCCGGCAATAAATTGACCGGGCTACGCCACGCCCAGAGGGCACCCGACCCTTCCAGGGTTGAGAACGAAGACGTCGTACGGCGAGACGCGCTCCCTGATACACCGAATAAGCATGCACGTTTCATAACCGCGCGGCTACAGATGGGCGCGATCAACCGCGCGGCTACACATGGGAGCGATGAATCGCGCGGCTACAGATGGGCGCGATCAACCGCGCGGCTACACATGGGAGCGGTTGATTCTGGTAAGATCGAGGTCAATTAATGGTGATTCCGGATGATTTTGGGGTTCTGCCGGGGTTGACGATTGAATGGCCGCGGGGTATGATGAACGTTCGCGGTTTTTGCGCGGTAACGGCGGCCGCGATCCGCGGGTAAACACTGGACGAATTGTGCAGATCGGCACCCATTTGCGAATCAGTTCAAGGGAGGGGAGGATTCTGCCCTCCCACTTTGGCGTTTGCCACATCCCGGAGTTGCTCTGAATCTACTTGATTACCAGCAGCTGATCGTGCCGAACGACCTCCGGCATGACCGTTTGCGCTCTACCGCGCGGCAGTTGGGGAGAGCAGATGGCGCGTCACGGAACTTCATGACGGCCTTGACGGAGCGCTTCCTCGTCAAGGTCACTATCGTTTATCGCACGTATTTCGGATGGAGGAACCCTCAATGGCGTTGACTCGCAACACCGCGACGGGTGACGTTCCGGTCATTTCCGCGAATCGTCAGGTCGTTTCGAATGTCGGCATCGGCCGGCGAACGTACGCTCGGATTCCGACCGTACTCGAAATGCCCAATCTCGTTCAAGTTCAGGTTGAGTCGTTCAAATGGTTCGTGCGCGAGGGTTTGAGGGAGCTCCTCGACGAGATTTCGCCAATCACCGATCACCACAAGAAGATGGAGCTCTCCATCTTCGATCCGCGCTTCGACGAGCCTTGGCAGCGGATGCCGAAGGGCGAGGAGCAGGAGCGCGCAAAGATCGACCCGCGTGTGGCCGAGAACTACTGCCGCGAGCGCGACATCACGTACGCCTCGCCGCTCCGTGTTTCGGCGCGCCTTCTTATGAAGGAGACCGGCGAGATCAAAGAGACTGGTCCGGACGGTATCTTCCTCGGGGACTTCCCGATGATGACCACCGACGGCACCTTTGTGATCAACGGCGCCGAGCGCGTCGTGGTCTCGCAGCTCGTTCGCTCGCCGGGCGTCTATTTCGAGCGCACGCCAGATCCCGCGACCGGCAAGCTGCTCTCGACCGCGAAGCTGATCCCGAACCGCGGCGCCTGGCTGGAGTTCGAAACTTCCAACCGCGATGTGCTGTCGGTGAAAGTGGACCGCAAGCGCAAGATGCCGGTGACGATTCTGCTCCGCGCAATCGGAATCGAATCCGACGACGATCTTCGTGCCGCGTTTGCCGATGTCGACATCAATGAGGATCGCCGTTATATCCAGACGACGATGGACAAGGAGCCGACCAAGGCCAAGGACGAGGCCCTGATCGAGCTTTATCGGCGGCTGCGACCAGGCGATCCCCCGACGCGCGACAATGCGACCTCGCTCCTGGAGAACCTCTTCTTCAACGAGCGCCGGTACGATTTGGCACGGGTTGGACGCTACAAGCTGAATGGCCGGCTGCATGCCGGCGATCGCGGCACTGAAGCTGAGACGACCGACCGGATTCTGACTCGCGACGACCTCGCGGAGATCATCCGCGAGATGATCCGGCTCAACAACGGGATCGGTGAAGCGGACGATATCGACCACCTCGGCAACCGGCGTATCCGCGCTGTCGGTGAGCTGATCCAGATGCACGTGCGAACCGGATTTCAGCGCCTCGAGCGCGGTATCCGCGAGCGCATGACGATTCAAGACCCGGAGACGGTTACGCCGCAGGGCTTGATCAGCACTACCCGGCCGGTGATGGCCGCGGTGCGCGAGTTCTTTGGCGGAAGCCAGTTGTCGCAGTTCATGGACCAGACCAATCCGCTGGCCGAGTTGACGCACAAGCGTCGATTGTCGGCGCTCGGACCCGGTGGCTTGAGCCGGGATCGCGCCGGATTCGACGTGCGCGACGTTCACCCCTCGCACTACGGCCGGATTTGCCCGATCGAAACGCCGGAAGGTCCGAACATTGGTTTGATCGGCTCGCTCGCGACCTACGGCAAAATCAACCAGTACGGGTTCATTGAAACCCCGTACCGGCGGATCATTTCCCGGATCTCGCTGGACGATCCAGTGATGGACCCTGTTGGTCAGATTCTCCGCGACGATGCGGTTCACCCGGAAACGGGCAAGAAGGTCGCGTCGAGCGGCGACATGATCACGACCACGAATCTCGCGGCGATGAAGAAAGCGGGGGTTCGCCAAATCCGGATCAAACCGCTCGCGTCGATGATCATCGACTACCTGTCGGCGGATCGCGAAGAGTCGGTTGCGATCGCACAAGCGAATACGCGACTCGACGAATTCGACCGGATCGTTCCGGAATCGATCACGGTTCGCGTCGGCGGCGGTCACCGCTTCCCGGTGATTCCCGCGGTCGATGTGCAATATATGGACGTGTCGCCGAAGCAAGTTGTGTCGGTCGCGACGGCGTTGATTCCATTCCTTGAGCATGACGATGCCAACCGCGCGCTCATGGGCGCGAACATGCAGCGTCAAGCGGTGCCGTTGGTGCAGCCAAGAGCGCCGATCATCGGCACCGGAGTCGAGCATCAAGCCGCCAAAGACTCAGGGCAGGTGCTCGTAGCGCGGCATGACGGGTTCATCAGCTCGGTCAACGCCCGCCAGGTCAAGATCAAGGACGACGAGGCTAACGAGCATGTCTACTACCTGCAGAAGTTCGTGCGCTCGAACCAGGACACCTGCATCAACCAGCGTCCGAGCGTGACGAAGGGCGAGCGGGTTTCGGTTGGCCAGATCGTCGCCGATTCGAGCTCGACCGAGGACGGCGAACTGGCCCTGGGTCAGAACGTGCTGGTCGCGTTCATGCCCTGGGAGGGCGGGAACTTCGAAGACGCGATCCTGATCAGCGAGCGTCTGGTGCGGGATGACGTTTTCACCTCGATTCACATCGAGAAATATGAAACCGAAGCCCGGGACACGAAGCTTGGACCAGAAGAGATCACGCGCGACATCCCGAATGTCGGCGAAGAGAGTTTGGCCAACCTGGACGAGAACGGCATTATCCGGATCGGCGCCGAGGTTCGTCCGAACGACATTCTGGTCGGGAAGGTCACGCCACGAGGCGAGACGGAATTAAGCGCCGAGGAGCGATTGCTCCGCGCGATCTTCGGAGAGAAGGCACGCGAAGTGAAGGACACCTCACTGCGGGTTCCGCACGGTGTCCACGGCAAAATTATCGACGTCAAGCAGTTCCGTCGCGACGACTCGGCCGATCACGAATTGCCGGCCGGCGTCAACGAGATGGTTCGGGTCAGCATCGCCCAGAAGCGGAAGATCTCCGAGGGCGACAAGATGGCCGGCCGCCACGGCAACAAGGGTGTGATCAGTCGCATCCTGCCGATGGAAGACATGCCCTACCTTCCGGATGGCACATCGGTCGACATCATCCTGAATCCGATCGGTGTTCCGTCGCGGATGAACCTGGGCCAGGTGCTGGAAACGCACCTCGGCTGGGCGGCACAACGGCTCGGCTTCAAAGTCGCGACCCCGGTCTTTGACGGTGCGACCGAGCCGGAGATTCGCGACGCACTGCGCGAGGCTGGATTGCCGGAAGACGGCAAGGTCGATTTGTACGACGGCCGGACCGGCGTCAAATTCGACCGTCCGGTTACGGTCGGCATCATCTACATGTTGAAGCTCGCCCACCTGGTCGAGGACAAGATTCACGCCCGATCGACGGGACCGTACTCGCTCGTCACCCAGCAGCCGTTGGGCGGCAAGGCGCAGTTCGGTGGTCAACGGTTCGGTGAAATGGAGGTCTGGGCGCTCGAGGCCTACGGCGCGGCGCACATTCTTCAGGAAATGCTCACCGTCAAATCCGACGATCTGGTTGGCCGCGTCAAGACGTATGAAGCGATCGTCAAGGGTGAAGAGATCGTCGAATCCGGCGTGCCCGAATCGTTCAAGGTTCTGATGAAGGAACTGCGAAGTCTCGGACTCTCGATCGATGTGATCAACGAAGACGAGCAGACAGTCGAGTTCACCGAGGACACCTCGCGCGATCTCCTGTCGAAACTCGATCGCATCAATCTGAGCGGCTTCGAGCGAACGATCGACTGAAACCAGCTAGGAGCCGCTAGCCGCTAGCCGCTAGCCGAGCTCAACAGTGGACGGCTCCGTAACGAGGCGTCCAGATGGCTAGCGGCTAGCGGCTCACGGCTAGCAGCTTAGGGCTAGAGGCTATAGGAGGAACGATGTCGAGCACCAACATGCCCACTTACCAAACCGAGGATCGCGATCGCGGCTATGGCGGCGGGAACGGCTCCGGGCGGGGCTATTCGCGGGGCGACCGGCAGGACCGGAATCGCGTGCTGGACGTGAACAATTTTGACGCCATCCGGATCAGTTTGGCGTCTCCCGAGAAGATCCGGGCGTGGTCGTATGGCGAAGTCACGAAGCCGGAAACGATCAACTACCGAACGCTTAAGCCGGAGCACGGCGGTCTCTTCTGCGAGCGCATTTTCGGTCCAACCAAGGACTGGGAGTGCTATTGCGGAAAATACAAACGAATCCGGCACGCCGGAACCGTGTGCGACAAGTGTGGCGTCGAAGTCACCCGCTCCAAGGTGCGCCGCGAGCGCATGGGGCACATCGAGCTCGCCGCGCCGGTCGCGCATATCTGGTATGTGAAAGGCACGCCGAGCCGCCTTGGCTTGCTGCTGGACATTTCGCCTCGGAACCTGGAGCGCGTGCTCTATTTCGCGTCGTACCTGGTCAATCAGGTCGACGAGGAAGCAAAGGCGCGTTCGATCCAGGAGATCACCGACATTCACTCGGAGACCATTGCCGAGCTCGAGGCCAAAGCGCAGGATGAGTTCGATGAGCTCTCACAGCGGCTTGGTCTGACCGTTGCCAATATTCGGGAGGTCAAGAAGAGCCTGAGCGCGACGGTCGCCGAACAGCGCGAAGGCGATCTGGCCGCGCTCAAGACCGAGCACGATGCCGTTCAAAAGAAGCTCAAGGCACTGAAGAACAACGCCGCGCCGGAAGACATTTCTTTCCGCGGCACCGTGATCGTGCATGAAGGCGAGGCGGTCAATGACGATCGCACCGCGACCTTCAAGGAAATCCATGAAACCGCCAAGGCGCAGATCGAGGATGCGGCGACATATGCAACCTCAGGTCAGGATGCACTGGCCGGCGCCGAGAGCGATCAGATCACGTTTGAGGCGGAAGAGGGCCGCAAGCGGATCGAAGAGCGCTTGATGGAGCAGGTTCGCGAGTCGGAGAAGGAGCGAGACGAAGCCGTCAAAGCGATCAGCGATCTCAAAGAGCTTCAGATCCTGTCAGAAACGCAGTATCGGGAGCTACAGGAGATCGTTCCGACGGGCGTGTTCAAAGCAGCCATGGGCGCCGAGGCCGTTCACGACTATGTGTCGAAGCGGATCGATCTCGATCAGCTTGCCCTGCAGCTCCGGGTCGAGATGCAGGCGACCTCAGACGTCAAGCGCAAGAAGGCGACGAAGCGGCTGCGCGTGGTGGAAGCGCTGCGCAAGAGCGGAAACAAGCCGCACTGGATGATCTTCACCGCGCTGCCTGTCATTCCACCGGAGCTGCGTCCGATGGTGCAGCTCGACGGCGGCCGCTTTGCGACCTCCGACCTGAACGATCTCTACCGCCGGGTCATCAACCGGAATAACCGGCTGAAGCGGCTATTGGAGCTTGGCGCACCGGACATCATCGTCCGGAATGAGAAGCGCATGCTTCAGGAAGCGGTTGACGCACTGATCGACAACGGCCGTCGCGGCCGCGTCGTTTCGGGCTCCGGCAAGCACAAGCTGAAGAGCCTGTCCGACATGCTCAAGGGCAAGCAGGGGCGGTTCCGCCAGAATTTGCTCGGCAAGCGCGTCGACTACTCGGGACGTTCGGTGATCGTGGTTGGTCCGGACCTGGCGCTTGACGAGTGCGGTCTGCCGAAGCGGATGGCGCTGGAGCTCTTCAAGCCGTTCGTGATGCGGAAGCTGGTCGATCACGGCCATGCGCACAACATCAAAGCCGCCAAGCGATTGGTCGAGCGGGTGGATCCACGTGTCTGGGAGGTGCTTGAAGAGGTTATCGGCAATCACGTGGTGCTGTTGAACCGCGCGCCGACGCTTCACCGGTTGGGCATCCAGGCGTTCCGTGTGCGATTAATCGAGGGTTCGGCGATCCAAATTCACCCGCTTGTGTGCACCGCGTTCAACGCCGACTTCGACGGCGACCAGATGGCGGTCCACGTGCCGCTCTCACGGGCGGCGCAGGACGAAGCCAGGGAGCGCATGCTCTCGGTGAAGAACCTGCTGTCGCCGGCAAACGGCGATCCGATCGTCTCGCCAACACAGGACATCGTTCTCGGCTGCTACTACATGACCAGCCTTCGCGATCACGCGGACGATACGGCGAAGGCCACGGTGCCTCGCGGGTACGGCAAGATCTTCTCTTCGCTGGAAGAGGTCAAGATCGCCTACGAGACCGGCGCGATCGATCTCCAGGCAGAGATCATCGTAAGGACCGATCGCGACGGCGGCGAAGTAAAGCGAATTCCGACCACTGTTGGCCGCGCGATCTTCAACCTGGCGCTGCCAACCGGATTGGGCAAGTACTACAACGACACCATGGGCCGGAAACAGCTCCGTGGAGTCGTGGCTGACTGCTATCGACACTACAAGGATCCGTACGACACAGCGAAGGTCGTCAACGACATCAAGAAAGTAGGGTTCGAGTTCTCGACCAAGGGCGGCATGAGTGTCGCGGTCGATGACGTCGTAATGTCCGAGACCAAGCCCGAGCTGCTCCGCGTCGCCGACGAAGAAGCTGAAAAGGTCGAGCGTCAATACAGGCGGGGACTTGTGACCGAGGAAGAGCGGTTGCGGGAGCTCGAGCAGATCTGGAACGAGGCGCGTGACACGCTCGCTCGTGACGTGGAAGAACGGCTTCGCGGTCAGAACTCCATTTATATGATGGCCGACTCGGGCGCGAAGGGAAACATGAACCAGATCAGCCAGATGGCTGGTATGCGCGGACTCGTGCTCGACCCTGAAGGCAGGATCATCGATATTCCGATCCGCTCGAACTTCCGCGAAGGTCTGACGGTGCTGGAGTACTTCCTCTCCACACACGGTGCCCGTAAGGGTCTGGCCGACACGGCGATTCGAACCGCGGACTCGGGTTACCTGACCCGCCGTTTGGTCGACGTTGCGCAGGACGTCATCATCACGATGGACGACTGCGGAACCGAACAAGGTCGCTGGCTGGAACGGGTGAACAGCGATGGCAAGCCGTTCTCGGATGAAGAGCTCCGGGCCAAGCTGATTGGACGCGTCGCGGCTTCGCCGATTTACGACACGACCAGCGGCGAATTGATCGTCGACATCAACGAAGAGATCACCGACCGCTTGATTGCCGAGGACGGATCGATTCGAGACCTGGTGCGCGAAGTCGCGGAGTCGGGGGTCGACAAAATCCACGTGCGAAGCGTGATGGCCTGCGAGGCCGTTCACGGCGTTTGCCGGCTTTGCTACGGTCGCAACCTGGCCAGCGGCAAGCTGGTGGAACAGGGTGAGGCCACGGGCATCATCGCCGCGCAGTCGATCGGCGAGCCGGGCACGCAGCTCACGATGCGCACATTCCACACCGGCGGCGTGAATAGAGCGGACATCACGTCTGGTCTACCGCGCGTCGAGGAGCTGTTCGAGGCCCGCTCACCGAAAGGCAAGGCGATCCTGGCCGACAGAGAGGGCGTGGTCACGATTGAGCAGACCGACACGGGCCGCTTGCTGGTGATCTCGAGCACCGAGTACGACTCCTGGACGAAGCTCCTGGAGCCGGGTTGGGAGCCGGCGCTCCAAACCGGCGCGCTGGTGGTCAAGGACAAGACAGTGATCGCGGCCGGACCGAACGAAGAGAAGAAGACGGCCGACATCGACGGCACCTTCTTCCTGGATGACCGGACCATGTATGTCCGCAACGAGCGGCAAGAGCGCGAAGAGCACCCTGTGCCGGTTGCGTACCAGATCTATGTGGACGACGGGGAGTATGTGACGCCTGGTCAGCAATTGACCGACGGCGCGAAGGACCCGCAGGACATTCTGATCACCCGCGGGCGTGACGAAGTCCAGGTCTACATCATCGAGCAGGTGCAGAACGTCTATCGCTCACAGGGCGTGAACACGAACGACAAGCACATCGAGGTAATCTGCCGGCAGATGCTGCGGAAGGTGAGCATCGTCAATCCTGGCGATACCGACTTTCTCCAGGATGAGCGGATCGATCGATTCGAGTTCAATCAAATCAATGAAGAGATTCTTGCCCAGGGCGGCGAGCCGGCGACGGCCATGCCGGTGCTGCTCGGAATCACAAAGGCATCGCTCGAGACCGATTCGTTCCTCTCGGCGGCTTCCTTCCAGGAGACCACACGGGTGCTGACTGAGGCCGCGATCAACGGCAAGGTCGACCATCTCCGAGGTCTCAAGGAGAACGTGATCATCGGTAAGCTCATTCCGGCGGGGTCCGGCTTTGGGGCGTCCGCGCGACGCAAGGGCATCAACCGGCTGGACGAGATCACGATCGAAGGCATGTCGGAGGCGAGAGGCGGCGTCGCCGTTCTGGAGGAAACAGAGCCGGCCAGCGATGAAGATTTCGCCGAGCTGCTGTCGTCTGGGCTGCTGCCACGGACATTGCCGGCCGATGCCGACGGGTTTACCGTCGAAATTGCCGAAGAAGATGGCTGGGAGCCGGAAGCGTCCGACGAGGACGAGGAAATCTAGGCTCATGATCTCGTTCCATGAGGCAATTGCCTTGACGGAACGTGTCAAAGTCCGTACCATTCACCCTTGCGCCTGCTGAGAGGCGAGCGCGAGGGTGAGGTTTTCACTTTCTGGACATACCAGCAAGTTTGAGCCTTACGAGACGGGTGGGGCCGCAGCTGCGAGCGGAGAAAAACTCCTGCGCAGAGCACGGCTAATCAAACCGCTCGTCTGGCTAGGAGCAAGTCGTGCCGACGATCAATCAGTTGGTTCGCAAGGGCCGCAAAAGCGTCAAGAAGAAGACCAAAGCGCCAGCACTCGGCTTTACGAATAGCGCCGTGGGCCGGTATGCGGGAAAAATGCGCCGCAGCAAGGGCGCGCCTCAAAAGCGCGGTGTCTGCACGCAGGTCAAAACCATGACGCCGAAGAAGCCCAACTCGGCATTGCGCAAGATCGCCAGAGTGCGTCTTTCCAATCAAATGGAAGTGACGGCATACATTCCCGGCGAGGGGCACAATCTCCAAGAGCACTCGGTGGTGCTGGTTCGCGGCGGCAGGGTGAAAGATCTCCCCGGCGTGCGATACCACATCGTCCGTGGCACCCTGGATGCCCGCGGTGTAGAAAACCGTAAGAACGCGCGGTCGAAGTATGGAACCAAGGCTCCGAAGGCGGGAGCACCAGCCAAGCGTTAGGCTTGTGCTGGCCCGTGCGGGGTAATCCGCTCCGGCGGAACTGAGTGCGCACGACGAAAAGCGGCCCGACGTCTTTAGGGCGTTGACCGCTTTTTCGCGTGTCTGAATGACTGACAAACGTAGACGTAGATTGCCGCTCTGATCCTGTACTCGCACGAGCGAGAACGCTGGGCGGAAAACGGAGGCAAGTGAACCGATGCCACGACGCGCGAAGATTGTGAAGCGGCCCCTTCTTCCAGATCCACGACATAACAGTGAACTGGTGTCGCGCTTCATCAACAAAATCATGGAGCGGGGAAAACGGGGATTGGCCGAGCGCATCTTGTATGGCTCGTTCGACATCATTCACGCGCGTACGGGCGCCGACCCGCTCGAGGTGTTCGAGCGGGCGCTGCACAACGTGACGCCGTTGCTCGAAGTCAAGCCCCGCCGCGTCGGTGGCGCGACTTATCAGGTGCCGGTTCAGATCGAAGGACCGCGCCGGCAGTCGCTGGCAATTCGCTGGCTGTTGAGCGCGGCGCGGGGCCGGGCCGGCAAGTCGATGTCGGAGAAGCTGGCAAACGAGCTGCTGGATGCCGCGAATGGCGTGGGCGCGACGATCAAACGCCGCGAGGACACGCACCGGATGGCAGAAGCCAACCGTGCATTCGCGCACTATCGATACTAGGGTCCCCAGGTTGAAACCTGGGGCTCAGATCGCGAAGCCTCTCCGAGGCTGAGCACGGACACTCAGCACGCATCTTTTCGGTCAGGTTTTCGGAAGATGCGGTAAGAAGATGAACTCGCGGCGGCGCCTGTAACTAAGCAATGGATACGCACCGCGAGCGGAGTTCCGATCGAACGGGACGGTCAATGAGGGATTATCAGGTTCATGAGTACGAGTGTGGCAACCAAACCGTCCGCGAGCGATGTTTCCGCGCGTCTCGGCAAGACGCGCAACATCGGCATCATCGCGCACATCGACGCGGGCAAGACCACCGTTACGGAGCGCATCCTTTTCTTCACCGGGTTGATTCATAAAACCGGCGAAGTGCATGAGGGCGCGGCCACGATGGACTGGATGGCGCAGGAGCGAGAGCGCGGCATCACGATCACCTCGGCGGCGACCACGTGCGAGTGGGCTGGACATCGGATCAACATCATCGACACGCCTGGCCACGTCGACTTCACCGTTGAAGTTGAGCGGTCGTTGCGCGTGCTCGACGGCGGCGTGGTCGTGTTCGATGCGGTCGCCGGAGTCGAGCCGCAATCCGAGACAGTTTGGCGCCAGGCCGACAAGTACAGCGTGCCGCGCTTCTGCTTCGTGAACAAGATGGACCGAACCGGCGCCTCGTTCGAACGAACCGTCTCGATGATCATCGATCGGCTCAAGGCGAAGCCGGTTCCGGTGCAGCTCCCAATGGGCGCGGAGGCCAACTTTGTCGGCGTGATCGATCTGATCGAGAACAAGGCGCACATCTTCAGCCACGAGACCGGAAATGTCGCGACCATCGTTGACGTTCCGGCCGAGTATCACGCGAAGGTGGATGAGGCTCGCAGACACCTCATCGAGTATGTCGCCGAGACTGACGAAGATCTGATGCTTCGCTATCTTGAAGACGATACCTTCACGCCGGCGGAAATCCGCGCTGGACTCCGTGCCGCGACGCTGAACGGCCTGCTGGTGCCGGTGCTGTGCGGCAGCGCGCTGAAGAACAAGGGCGTGCAGCTCATGCTGGACGCGATCACGTACTACCTGCCGTCGCCGCTCGATGTGAAGCCGGTCGCGGGCGTCAATCCGAAGACCGACGCCGAAGAGACCCGAACCGTGGATCAGGGGCAGCCCTTCTCGGGTCTGGTTTTCAAAATCCAGTCCGACCCGCACGTGGGCAAACTTGCTTATCTTCGCGTCTACTCCGGCACCCTGGAATCGGGCAGCTATGCGCTGAACTCCACCAAGGGCGACCGTGAACGAATCGGACGTCTGCTCAAGATGCATGCGAATCACCGCGAGGATATCCAGTCCGTCTCCGCTGGCGATATCTGCGCGATTATCGGCCTGAAGGGCTCATTCACCGGCGACACGCTGTGCGATCCGAGCCATCCGATCGTGCTCGAATCGATCGAGTTCCCAGAGCCGGTGATCTCCGTTTCGATCGAGCCGAAGACACGCGCCGACTCCGACAAGATGGGCGCCGCACTCGGCCGGTTGGCAGAAGAGGATCCAACCTTCCGCGTTCGCACGAACGAGGAGACGGGTCAAACGCTGATTGACGGCATGGGCGAGCTTCATCTCGAGGTCATCGTGGACCGCATGCTTCGCGAGTACCGGGTCGACGCAAATGTCGGCCGGCCGCAAGTTGCATACAAAGAGACCATCACGATTCCGGTGCGGGCGGAAGGACGGCACGTTCGCCAAACGGGCGGCGCCGGTCAATACGGTCACTGCGTCGTGGATTTCGCCCCGCAAGAGCGGGGAGTCGGTTACGAATTCACCGAGAAGATCGTCGGCGGCTCGATTCCGCGCGAGTTCATCGCGCCGATCGACCAGGGTATCCGCGAAGCGATGGCCGGCGGCGGAATCGCGGGATTCCCGATCGTCGATATCAAGGCGACCTTGATCGACGGTTCGTATCACGATGTCGACTCGAAGGAGGTTGCGTACAAGATCGCCGGCTCGCTGGCGCTCAAGGATGCCTTCCGCCGTGGTAAGCCGGTCATCCTCGAGCCGATCATGGAGGTCGAGGTCACCACTCCTGAAGATTTCATGGGTGATGTGATCGGCGATCTCAACTCACGTCGCGGTCAAATCCAGGGGATGGAGGCTCGTGCCGGCGCACAGGTCATCCGCGCGCTCGTACCGCTATCGCAGATGTTTGGTTACGCGACCGTGGTGCGCTCCGCAACCCAGGGGCGCGCAAGCTACTCGATGCAGTTCGATCATTACGCTCCGGTTCCGAGCAGCATTGCCGAAGAGATGATGGCAAAGGCACGTAGGGATTAGGAGCGCCGGGTAACCGGCGGGGCGAAACCGTCTCGCCGGTTTTTCATGTGGACGTCTTCCCCAGATGATGGGGAAAGTGGTTGAAAGGACCGTACGTGGGCAAGCAGAAATTTGAGCGAACGAAGCCGCATTTGAACGTGGGCACGAT
>CAYJPA010000107.1:0-16164 GCA_964371945.1 uncultured Sphaerobacteraceae bacterium
TGCTCGATCTGGTCCCCGTTGTCACCTAGTCACCGTTAGCTTGATGCGTATGGGGCAGACTACCGTGTGCCCTGGTTATCGCCCTCACTGTCAATATGGAAAGACCTTGCTGGTGGACGATCTCGCCCGATCGGGAATGACTCCTTCCACCGCTCCAAGAGACCCATGAAGCCGCCGTCCCCGCGACAGTGCTAGGGTTGTGTCAGCACGTTCTCAGGTTTTGCTCTCTGTCTCGTGGCATGCGAGACGGCGTCGAGAGCGTTTCGTGGTGAATCCAGTGTCCAAATCAGCGTTGCTGAAGGAATCGGTTCCGGATAGGGATTGGGAAAAGCTCAATCCTTGCTTTGCCCGTATTGTCGAGCAGCTCATCCTCCAGGCGCGGGCAGCCGGGCTCGATGTGCACCTGTTCGAAGGCTATCGCTCGCGAGAACGCCAGCAGTGGCTCTACGGCCGGGGCCGCAACAGGGCCGGCGGCATCGTCACCAGAGCCGACGGGGTGGAACGTCAAAGTTGGCATCAGGTCGGTCTCGCCGCGGACCTTTATTTTCGTGACAAGTCTGGCCGCTGGGTACCACCGAATCGCACACCGGTTGCCCGATGGGAGCAGTTGGCCAAAATCGCGAGGGAGTCGGGATTAGTCTGCGGCAACGACTGGAAAATGCGCGATCGGGCTCACTTCGAGGCCCCGTACTTTGCGGACCTGACGCCCGATCAACTCGCCGCCTGCAGAGACTAACGGTAAACTCATTTCAATCTTGCGTTAATTTTCGCGGTCGTTTCATACTGTAACTGTAGATCAGCATCGCCATCTCCGGGATCACCGGCATGTTGCTGACCGGTCCGATCGCCGCGGTGCTCCCCTTGCTGGTCGAGGAGGAGTTTGAGGGCAGCGTCCGGACGTTGGCGATGCTCAGCGCGCTCCTCGCGGTTGGCGCTGCAGGAACTGCAATCTGCTTTGGGCGAACGATCCGACCGCGGCGCCGTGGTCCTTTGATCTACGGCTGCTGGGCGGTGGCCGCCCTCGCGGTGGCGGCACTGGGACTGCCGTTCCCAGTCGCTGCGGCTGGTTTCGCGGCGCTCATTCTGGGGGCGGCGGAAGCAGGAGTCGTGTTGGCCTGGCTGAGCACGCTTCAGGAACTGGTGCCACGGGAGCGATTGGGACGGGTTGCGAGCATCGAAGCTCTCGGCTCGCTTGCCCTGGCACCCGTTGGCAATGCTCTGGCCGGCGTGGTGGCAGACCACTTCGGAGCGGCGCTCGTCTTCGTCGCGGGCGGAGTGATCGGCGCCGCCGTCATCGCGCTCGGCTTTCTGCACGCTGTGATCCGCGCGTTGGATTGAAGAACATCAGACTGCATAAGCGATCCCGCACGGGCGATACTGTGCCGGTGCAACTCAAACTTCTCGGTTCGAGCTCGATGCGAGGTGGCCATGAAGATTACGGCGGTCGAGGCAGAAATCTGGCGCATCCCGTTTGCCGGAGAGGTGCGGCCGGCCTGGTCTCCCGGAGCGATCTGGTGCGAGAAATCGACCACGGTCTACCGGATCCACACGGATGAAGGTTTGACCGGAATCGGGGCCGGCGGAGGCTCGCCTCAGATCGTCCGCGATCGCATTGCCCCCAAACTCATCGGCATTGATCCGTTCATGATCGAGCGTATCTTCCGGATTGTGGTCAATTGGGGCGGAGGAATCGCCGCCGTACGAACCGCCTGCGGCATTGAAATGGCGCTCTGGGATCTGGTCGGCAAGGCAGCCAATCTTCCGCTTTACAAACTCTGGGGTGTCGACAAGGATCGCGTTCGCGCCTACGCCAGCCTGGTCGAACTGCGCTCACCCGAGCAGCGGGCCGAGGACGCCCTGCGTTTCCTCGATGCCGGGTACCGCGCGATCAAGCTCCGCCTGCACGCGCCGACGATGAAGGAAGACATCGCTCAGGTCGAGGCCGTCCGCGCGGCCGTGGGCGACCGGATGGAGATCATGGCCGACGCCAACCAGGCGCAGGAGCCGGGCACACCTGGGAGCGAGAACGATCTCGTTTGGGGATACGATCGAGCGCTGGCGACCTGCCGTGAGCTTGCGCCGCTCGGCCTGACCTGGATGGAAGAACCACTCGGCCGTTTCGAATTCGACAACCTGCGTCGCCTAGCCGCGGCGAGCGATATACCGATCGCCGGCGGCGAAAACAACGTCGGGCTTCACGAGTTCCGCTGGATGATCGACCAGGATTGCTACGACGTCGTGCAACCGGATGCGGCGGTTTCAGCCGGACTCGGCGGACTACGCAAGATCGCCGCCTACGCGGAGCTGCATCAGAAGCAGATCGCGCCGCACCACGGCGGCAGCGGAGCCGGTGTCGCCGCTCACCTGCACCTAAGCGCCACCTGTCGCAATTCACCGTACGTGGAATTGTTGCAGGAGCCACCGTTCCTGCCTGTCGAAACGTTCCAGGGCTTGATCGCCGAGCCGCTGGTTCCCGATTCCGAAGGCAACGTGCACCTGCCCGACAAGCCCGGATTGGGCGTCGAGCTCAACACGTCATTGGAGCGCGTGGGATAGCGCCGTTTGTGGATGGGTTATCGACAATCGGCGGTGCACTCACACCACGAATAGGTCGTGCGAGATGATCGATTCGCTGGTGAGCACCTCGTGGCCGGACTCAGTGATGAGCACGCTGTCCTCGAGACCGAATTTGCCCCCGGCCAGGTGAAAGGGCGTCACACCGCGCAGGCTGACGAACGGCTCGATGCTGAGCACCATCCCCGCTTCCAGCGGTGTCTGATTGTGGAACGAGAGTCCGGGGCGCTCGTGCACATCCAGCCCAACGCCATGACCGATCGCCTCCCAGCCCGCCTCGTGGCACCAATCGACAAACGATCCATAGCCGCATCGCCGGAGCACATCGAAGGCCGCGGTCACGACATCGCTCGGTTTCGCGCCAGGGGCGAGCAGCGCCGTCGCGGTCTCGATCGCTTCGCGCGCGATCTCGTAATCGCGTGCGTCATCGTCGACCGGTGGCCCGATGCTCGCCATGCGCTTGAAGTCGCACCAGTAGCCATCAACGATGCAGCCGCCGTCGAACTGGACGAGATCGCCACGTTGGATACGGTAGTCCGAGGGCGTTGCATCGGCCCACATCCGGCGCGGTCCCGCGTAATTCGTCATGAACCGGATTTCGGTCGCTCCCAGTTCGAAACAACGGGCCGACATGATCCGGGTCAGCTCCATTTCGGTCATGCCGGGGATGAGCGAATCGAACCCGTGGCGAACTGCCTCGGCGCTGATTTGCGCCGCCCGCCGCAGCCGATCGATCTCCGCGGCGGATTTCACCGCGCGGACCTCCATGATTGCGTCGGAGCCATCCGCCCAGCGCACATCGGGCAACGCATCGCGCAGTTGCAGCACATGGTGAACGCCCATGTGCGGATGCATGTCGCTTGATCGCTCCATCCCGATCGTTCCGGTCGCCAGACCCTTTTCGCGCAGGGTTTTGGAGAGCAGTTCGACTCCCGGTGACTCCTTGCTCATGTACATGTTCTTGGGCCAGTCCCAGAAACGCTTGTCCGCGATCCACGTCGTGGCGGCAACCGGGAAGGCATTGGTACAGAGGAAGACGGGATCGATCGCCTCCTCTCGCGGGAGAATCGCGAAGAAGTAGTAGTGATGCAGTGCGAAGACCTCGGCATGGAAACCGGTGAAGTAACGGTGGTTGGCGCGATTGGTCACGAGCATCGCATCGATCTCGTACCGCTCCATGGCCAATCGCAATTTGGCAAACCGCTGACGGTACTCCTCGAGCGGAAAATCGGGATACTGCGGCTGATCCACATGCTTCTCCATGAATGGAAGGAGACACCCCGACCGGCGCTGAATCTGGGACTTCCGCAGATGCTATCAGTACTCGACTAAATCGGATGGAGTACCGAAAGGGTCGAATCGGGGGAACGAGTTGCCTTCGATTACGATCGTGGAGCACAGAGGTCTTGCACGCGCTTGGGTCGAGTTGCCGGCAGGAACATTGACGCTGTCTTCAATCGATCCGTCGCCGGTATGCACGGCCTCGCGCTCTTCTCCCGCGTCTGCGTGCGGCATTCATTTGCCCGTCGTCGTCGTCGAATCGTTCAACGGCCATGTTCAGTCCGAGTATCTTGACCAGCATTGGTTCAAGAGCGTGGAGGAGGTGAAACAGACGATCGAGCGGAGGACGACCACACGGAACGGCCTCATCGGTCGTTGAAACAAGCCACCCCGGCGGCCTTCGCCGCAGCCTGGACGAACCCAAACCGGCCCCCAGACGAACGCTTCGGCTGGACAAAACCAAGGGGGCAGGCATAATTGCTGAAAAGTTGACTTTGGAGGTGGTTCGCACATAGAGGTTCACTCCACCGAGACTCGTGGCTAGATCGCACCTGTCTGACGCAAGTCGTTGATCTGCCGATCAGAGAGCCCCAGGTATTCCTTGAGAATCGCCTCACTATCTGCTCCCATGGGTGGTGCTGGCGTGTGCTTGCGTTGGGGACCTGGGAATCGTACCGCCGAAGCCGTCTGCCGAATCGAACCGAATGTTGGATGTTCAACGTGAACCAAGAGATCCCTCGCGAGTACCTGTTCGTCCTCAAGTGCAGCCTGAACATCTTTTATAGGGGCGCAAGGAACCACTTCACGTAGCCGGGCAAGCCACCAGGCGGTGGTCTCCTTTTTGAATTCCGCCTTGAGTTTTGGGATGAGGGTTTCCCGATGCTCGTACCGGTCGAGAAACGTCCGGAATCGTGAGTCCTCACGGATATCCGGCACATCCATTCTATCCACCAGCGCGGTCCAGAACTTCTCCTTTGCGCACATGATCACAATATGTCCATCACATGTAGCAAAGACCTGCGAAGGGTACAGGGTTGGATGTGAAGAATCCGGTAACCGCTCCGGGCGAAAATCGCTGTTCAACGTCCAGGCGGCGAGGTAATTGAGCATGCTCACCGCGGTATCGAGCAGTCCGACATCGACGTCGCACCCTTTACCGTTCGTTCTTGCTTGCAAAATACCGGTGACTATGGCCAATGCCGCCGCCAATCCGCCCGCAAAGTCCACGAACGAAACGCCGCCCCTGGCAGGCGGTCCACCTGGTTCGCCGGTGAGGCTCATGAACCCCGCATAAGCCTGGATCAAGTAATCGTACCCAGGCTCAGACTGACGAGGACCAGTCAGGCCATAACCTGAGAGTGAAACGCAAACAATCGCCTGATTGAACTGGCTTAGAGCATCGTAGGTGAGTCCCAGTTTGCCCGGCTGATCCCCGCGCAAATTGTTGAAGACCGCATCTGAGACGCGTACAAGTTCGTGAAGGATTGTCTGTCCTTCCGGATGACGCAGGTTGAGCGTCAGGCTACGGGAGTTTCGATTGAGCGACTGATAGTAGAGACTGTCGCCGTCAATGGCACCAGGGGGAACCGATCGGCCGACATCGCCGCCAGTCGCAGGACTCTCAATTTTGATGACTTCCGCGCCGAGATCGGCGAGTTGGGTCATGCCATATGGACCGGCGCCAAATTGAGAAACCGCCAAAATTCTGACGTTCGAGAGTGGAAGCATTATGTCGCCGCGTCCGGTGGAACGAGTGGTTGCGCGGAGGATCGTTTTGGTACGAGCAGGCTCCGACGGAACACCAAAACCGTGTCACGATGCTGGTTTCGCGCCCGAGTCTCCACCGTTACGATGCCTCGATCGGGCTTGCTCTGCGACTCTCGTTTGTCCAGCACAAGTGTTTCCGCATAGAGCGTGTCGCCAATGAAAACCGGTGCGGTGTGTTTGACCGCCTCATACTCCAGGTTCACGATTGCCCGCCCGGAAATATCTGAAACACTCATTCCGACCGCGACGCTGAACACCAAGGTTCCCACCACGACACGTTGGCCGTGCTGCGATTGAGCCGCATAGTTCGCATCGAGATGCAAGGGATGGTGGTTCATGGTTAGCAGCGAAAAGAGCTGATTGTCCGATTCCGTAATAGTCCTCCCCGGTACATGGGTAAAGCGTTGACCCTTCTCGAATTCTTCGTAAACTCGTCCGAACGACCCCACTCTTTCCTCCACGTATCAAATTCCTTTTATCGCTGCCGCATTCGGGGATCAAGCGCGTCCCGTAAGGCATCTCCAAACAAGTTGAATCCGAGCACGGTGATCGATATTGCCAGGCCGGGAAAGATAGCGACGAATGGCGCCGTTTCCATGTACTTGCGACCCGCGCCCAACATGGCGCCCCAGGATGCCATCGGCGGCTGCGTGCCCAGTCCCAAGAACGAAAGCGCGGCCTCTGCAAGTATCGCGGTCGAAAGCAATAACGTGCACTGAACGATGACCGGCGCCGCAATGTTTGGTACGACATGCTTCATTATCATACGAGCAGAGCCCACACCAATGGTTCTCCCGGCCTCGACATATTGCTCCTGCGTTACCTGGAGCGTCGCGCCTCGCACGACCCGGGCAATCGCGGGCGCGTACACGATGCCGATTGCGATCATCGCCGTTGACGTGCTCGCGCCCAATACCGTGGCCAGTGCGATCACCAGGATCAGCGCGGGAAACGCGAGCAGAATGTCGACCAACCGTTGAACGAAGCTGTCCACGATCCCCGTGTAATACCCGGAAACCACTCCCAAAAAGCCGCCGATTGCGAGAGCAATACCGACCGAGATGAGTCCGACCTGAAGTGACACTCGTGCGCCGTAAACGAGGCGACTGAAGACATCTCTCCCAAATTCATCCGTGCCGAGCCAGTACGTAGCGCTCGGAAATTCCAACCTGCGGCCAGGTTGTTCGTCCACCGAATAGGGGGCGATGATGGGCGCCGCAATCGCGACCACAATGAGCAGAGCAATGACGGTGAATCCAATCAGCCCGATCGGCTCGCGCATTGTCCGCCGAAACGAATCCGAGGCGGCCCCTCGAGCACTGCCCACGGGTGCTACGTCATTGTCCTTGAGGCTGATCGTTGACAATTCGCTCGCCCGCGCTGAACCGCTCACGAGCGATCTCCCGGTCTATCCATAACGAATGCGCGGGTCGATGTACACGTAGAGAAGATCGACAAGCAAATTAATGAGGACGAACGCGAC
Source organism: uncultured Sphaerobacteraceae bacterium (assembly GCA_964371945.1). Taxonomy (GTDB): domain Bacteria; phylum Chloroflexota; class Chloroflexia; order Thermomicrobiales; family UBA6265; genus CAYJPA01. Next base: position 7,106 of record CAYJPA010000107.1, read on the forward strand.
GGCCACAAAGAGGACTCCTCCCTGCACGACGGGATAGTCGCGCTGATTGATCGCCGTCAAAATCATCCAGCCGATTCCAGGCAATCCAAAGATCTGCTCGATAACGACTGCGCCACCAAGGAGGTTGCCGATCTGGAGGCCGATTACGGTCACGACGGGAATAAGCGCATTGCGCAGGGCATGTCGAAGCACAATGACACGCTCGCGTAGACCCTTTGACCAGGCCGTCCGCACGTAGTCCTGACTGAGCACCTCGAGCATGGACGATCGCGTCATCCGCATAACCACTGCGATGAGCGAAAGACTCAGCGCAATGACAGGCAGTACCAACTGCTGTAGGTTTTCAACTGGATCTTCGAACGGGCTAACCCAGATGAGCTTTGGGCTCCATGGAATGTATAGGGCCGTCACGAGCAATAACATGATCGCTAGCCAGAAGCTCGGAATCGCGAGGCCAACCAATCCCACAAGATGCGCCACGACATCGGCGATACCGCCACGACGGGTGGCGGTGATGACTCCAAGCGGAACCGCGATCACGGTAGAAATAAGCACCGAGAGGAAGGCAAGTTCAATCGTCACCCCGGCACGATCGAGTACGAGCCCGAGCACTGGTTCCGAGGAGCGAAACGATACGCCCAGATCAAATCTCAGCAACGCGCCGAGCCACCGAGCATATTGGACATAGACTGGCGCATCAATCCCCAGTAATCTCCGCAACGTATCGCGTTGCTCGTCTGAAAACGACGCTTCTGTGCCAAGGAGGCTGTTGACCACGTCTCCCGGCAGAAAGCGCATGAGCACAAACACAAGCACTGAGATTCCAAACAATGTTGGAATCATCAGTGCCAATCTGCGGATGACATAGGCGTTCATATTGTTGTCAGGCTGTTCATGAGGGCGCCTAAACGCCGAACGCGGTCGCCGGACCAAATGGCGTTACGCCGCCACGAAGCGCCCCTGTAACAGGATCGACCAGGATGCCGTTGGGTCGTGAGAAACTCGACTGCACGGGAGTCTCCTCCCTGACGATCACATCGTGTCCACGCCGCACAAGCCCTTCGATCACGCGATCAGGCAACCGGGAGTCGACTTCGACCTTCTTTCCCTCGCAGTGGACTCTTGGGGCGCCAATCGCGTCCGCGGGACCCATTCCATACTCGAGCACGTTCAGGATTGACTGGAAGATGCCCGAAATGACGCGCCGGCCTCCTGGTGCGCCGATCGTCAAAAACGGCTTGCCTTCCCGCAGCACGAGGACCGGTGTGCCCGCGGTCATGATCCGCTTTCCCGGACCGACGGAGACAATCGAACCGGGTTCCGGATCGAACCACATCACCCCGTTATTGAGCACCATTCCAGCTTCAGGAACGACCACGCCTGAGCCAAAATAGTAGCCAAGGGTCGAGACACACGAGACCATGTTTCGCTTGTCGTCCACGACGGTAAAGTGTGTCGTGTTTCCTTCGCCACCGGCGATGCCGCACTTGTCAGGCATCTTCCCGGCTTCATTCTCCTGAAACGCCCACGGGTCTCCGTGTCCTGCGCCGGGGGTAGCGGCTGCTGGATCAATGGATCTCAGCCGTTCCGCGGCGAACGCTTTCGAAACGACACCAGCCGTCGGGGAGGGAGCGAAGTCGGGATCGCCAAGATAGGTAAAGCGATCGGCGAACGCTCGCCGCTGCGCTTCGATTACCATGTGCAGCGATGCAACCGAATTGTGCCCCTGTTCCGAGAGTCGACAACCTTCGACAATATTGAGCATCTCGAACGTTGTTGGGGCGCCATTCGTTTCAGGCGAAGCAATGAGTTGATATCCATTGTAGCTGCCCGTCATCGGTGGCTCGAAGATACGGGCAGAATATGTCGCGAGGTCTTCTTCGTCGAGCAGGCCGCCGTTGGCCCTCATGTCTTCTGCAATGAGCCGCGCGGTCTCGCCCCGATAGAAGCCCTCGGCGCCATGTTCTGCAATGCGCTGAAGGGACTCAGCAAGCCACGGCTGAACGACCCGGTCGGCCGGATTCAGAAACGATTCTGGGACAAATGGATTGCCGTCGCTTCTGAACAACATCTGGCGAGAGCCAGGAAACTGCTTCAGCCGGGCTGAATGTATGGCCGTCGTGTAGGAGACATTCCAATCGATGTCGAAGCCATCGCCGGCGAGACGGATAGCCGGCGCAAGCACCTCGGCCAGAGGAAGTCGCCCAAATCTCGTGTGTGCCTCGCACAGACATGCGGGCATTCCTGGAATAGCCACCGAAAGATGTCCGGTGTTGTTCGCGTCGTTTCGAACCGCTCGCCATTGGTAAACACCAGACCGCTCCGTGTTATCAATCAGTTCGAATACCCCAGGGTGAATTGATCGGGGCAAGGGGGCGGTACCATCGATGGCAATCGACTTGCCGGTTTCAGCATCGTGGTAAACCAACACCGCGATACCGCCAAGACCGCTGTTGTACGGCTCTACGACGCCAACGGCGAAACCGACCGCGACCGCGGCGTCGATCGCGTTTCCGCCTTTGTCGAGAATCTCCGCTCCTGCTGCAGCCGCCAGGGGATGCATCGCCGCTGCCATGCCGTGCTGAGCAACTGCCTCGGTTTTCCGGTAGTTGTATTCCGTTTTTTTCGACATTCAAGATTCCTCGTCAACTTGTTTCCGCGTGAAGCGGAGAACAACGTGATGTTGATCGGACGCTTGCGAGAGGGGTGACTCGAATACCCCTCTCGCGGTGTGACATTCTGGCGCTACTTACTCAGCAATCCAGGCCTGCTTCATCGCGGTTCGCCGGGCGGAGTAGAGCGGGACGTAGTTTTGTATTCGGTTGCGGAGCCCCTCATAGTTGAGCGCGTTGTACACATACGACTGCGGCGTCCCGTCTTCCCACATAAACCATTCCGCCTCATGGAGAAGGCTCTTGAACTCTTCCCGGTCAGTCGACTGAGCTGCTCGATCGAGCAGGTCATCGACCGTCGCATTGGAGTAAGCGGGTCTATTCGCTCCGCCATCGGTGTGGAAAATCGGCCACAGGTAATTCAGGGGATCGGGTTGGTAGGTCTGTCCAATGACCAGAGCCTCGAAGTTGGAAGCGCCCCAGTCCTGGATGTAAGTGCCGTACTCCAATTGATCCAATTGGACATCGATTCCGATGTCTTGCCAGTTTTGCTGCGCAACCAGGGCAATCGCGATGTGCTCCGGTCTAGAGCCTTTGATACTGAGTTTGAATCCGTCTCCAAAGCCTGCATCGGCAAGGAGCTGCCTGGCGCCGTCGAGATCGGGCGTTGAAAACCACGCGGGGAGCTCGTCTTCGGACAGCGCCCACTCTCCAAATCCAGAGGGAATGAGTCCGGTCAGCGTCGCACCCCCGAATCGCGCTTTGTCGATCATGTCAAAGCGATCCAGTGAAATGTCCAGGGCCTTGCGGACGCGGTTATCGGCCAGTGGCCCTGTGCTGCAGTTATAGACAACACGCAGCATGTAGACCTTGGGGTGTTCGACGACCGTAATGTCCTCTTCTCCGTCGAGCCGGGAGGCGGCTTCAGCATAAAGATCGACGTAATCAGCCTGACCGCCCCGAATCCATGACACCCGCGTATCTTCTTCGACCATGAGTTTCAAAATGAGCTCGTCGAGATAGGGCTTTGGAGCGTCCCAGTAATCGACATTTCGCTCAAATCGGACGTAATCACCGGAGCGAATCTCGGCGACGCGGAACGGACCGGTTCCCATCGGATCGGTCTTGAGGTCGCGGCTCTCCGCCGCGCCCTCCGGGATAATCGCCGTCCCGAGGAGGTTTCCGAACGTTTCAAGCAAAAAGAGGCGAGGTTGGCTGAGGGTGAGCTGGATCGTCGCATCGTCGATGATCTCAATTCTGGAGATTGCGGCGATGTTCGAGCGGTGTGGAGATCCATTGTCCGGATTCTGGATACGCTCGAGCGAGTACTTGACGTCAGCCGCCGTCAATGGGCTTCCATCATGCCAGGTGACACCTTGTCGAAGGTGAAAAATGTATGTGAGTGGATCAGGATTCTCCCATGACGCGGCCAGGGCAGGAGCCACATTCCCATCCATATCAAACTGGGTGAGACTCTCATAGACGTATTCCCACGCCTGCATGCTTGCGAACAGCGCATTCGTATGGGGATTCAGATCGACCCAGTCCGCTTCGGTAACCACCGTCGCCGATCCGCCTTGCACCGGTTCACCCTGAAACACAGCATGCAGCAACCGCTGAACACTACTGCCCCGGGCCATCGTTCCCTGTGCTTGTGTCAAAGCAGCAGCCGGAATGACTAGACTCGAACTGCCCAAGAGCTGCAGAGCGCGTCGCCGGGAGAACGCCGGTGTTCGACCGATGTTCGAAATTCCATGAGTCATCGCGTGATCTCCTTCCATACAGCATGTGTCTCGGATTCCTGGCGACTCATCCGACGCCGGTCGCCTTTGCTTTTTGCGCTCGCGTAGAGACGGGCCTCCCTTCTCAAGAACCATCCGAATAGGCACGACACGAATCGCGAGATTCAAAAGTTGTGGGAATGACAACCGTTATGGGATCGGTTTGCGACGCTAGCCGCTGCTCCGGAACCGCATTCAGCCGAACGAGGAGTCGTTCGGCGGCAAACCGGCCCATGTCAACGAGCGATCGTGAAATCACCGATACGGATGGATTACCAATGCGCATGAGATCGGTATCGTCATAACTCACGAGCGAGATATCGTCGGGGACACGCATATTCCGATCACGCAGTGCTAGAAAGACTCCGACCGAAATCTGGTTTCCACCCGAAATGAGTGCACTTGGAGGATTTTGGTGGTCGAGTAATTGGTGTGTCTGTTCCATACCGAACGAGGTCGCAAAGCCACCTCGGCGAACGAGGCTCATGTCCATCGACAGCCCTGTCCGGCTCCAGGCGGATTCGACCGCTCTCCAGCGCTCGCGACCGGGCCGCAGATCCAAATTCCCGCCGATGTAACCGATGCGGCGATGGCCAAGCTGAGCGAGGTGCTGAACAGCGGCAAACGTGCCTGGTTGGTAGTCGGTGACTACCGCGTCGGTCGCGACGCCTTCGATTTCGCGATCGACGAGCACTATCGGAACATTCGCGCGTCGCATCTCGGCCTTCAGAGAGTCATTGGTTTCATCTGAAATCGCGAGGATGAACCCGTCCACCCGATGCCGGCGAAGGTGTGTGAAGCGCTGGGTGTCCAACTCGGCATCCTTGCCGGATGTCGACAAAATCATCGTGTAGCCATTCTCCGCGAGAACGGTGTCGACCCCTTGCGCCATCGCGGCGAAAACGAGATCGAGCAGATCACGAACGATGAATCCGACCGTGTGAGTCGCCCGCGTCCGCATCGATCGAGCCAGATGATCCGGCTCGTATCCAACTTTTCTCATGACATCAAGAACACGCTGTCGAACGTCGTCACGAACATACTCACGGTTGTTGACCACGCGCGAGATCGTCGCGACCGACACATTCGCTTGCTGCGCGATCTCTTTCATGGTGGTTCGAGGACGATCTGTCATCGGCAGCACCTATCCCGGGCAAGGACTCGCGGCATATCTGAAATCGTTATCTGATATCGATTTCAGACTTTACCGATGTGTTGGTGCATTGTCAATAGCAGGCTCCGCGCTCGGATCTCGCCATCACATCCGAGAAACTGGTGGGGAATACCCGTGCCGTTGCGACCGCATCAAGCTCACCTGATTGTCACCATGCAGAAGCGGTCAACGCCCTCTCCTCTGATCGGTCGACGAGTCGTTGCGTCGCCAATCGCAGTTTGGCTTGTCGCTGTCGATACTCATCGAGCAGGAAATCGGGATATTGAGGCTGATCCACATGCTTCTCCATGAATGGAAGGAGTCACCCCGGCCGGCGCCGAATCTGGGACGGCAGTTGGATGCTTTCAGCGCTCGCGAAATCCTAATCGGGTACTTGAAAGGGCGAGCCAGTAGAGCGATCTGCCGGTCTGCACGCCGACGCCAGCTTCATTCGAACCGTCGTCCGAATGCGCCACATTGACCGGCCTCGCGCCCTTCTCCTCCGCCTACGCGCAGTGCGCGCTTGAGAATCCTCGCTGTTCTCATCTGAAGACGTTCGTTCTCTGAGCGACTTCGACAGCAGTTGCCCCAATCTGTCGTCGTGGAGCTGGTAGACGACTGCCGGGAACCAAAAGACGAGCACGAGGAAGATCGCGTTCAGGGCCCACCAGGCATAGGCTCCGAACAGAAAAGTCAGGGCTTCGGGCCACATGAGTTGAAGCAGTGCCCAAACGCCAGCCAATCCCGATAGGACGCCGATCCACCGCAACAACCAGCGCTGCAGCCGATACCAGGTCTCGACGTTTGTGCCGTCTGCCGTTGAGAGCAAGCGCCCATGAAGAGCAAGCGTTGATCCGGTCACGAGCTCCGATGGATATGAAGTGGCGCCTATCCAGATGACAAAGCCGTCCGCGTAGACCGTGGCAAAGACCAACGAGGTGTAGCGCTTCTTCGGTTGTGGAGTCGGCATGTTGGTTCCGACCAGAAGCCAGATACGACGCTCGCACTCTTCGCGGCTCAGGTTTGTCGTGAAGTGACGGAAACCCAATATACGCACGTCAATCAGACCTCGCGACAAACACCATCGGCGAGCATCACTTTTGGGGATTGGGAGCCGGGTATTCCGACTGCCGTTGCTTTCGAACTACTTTGGTTACTGTTGCCGCTGCTCGATTCGTGGATTCTAGGACAGTCGTCGATGTCGATGCTGAGACAATGTCGTCGCTCGCGCCGGAGCACGGCTTCCAGCCGCGCAACGAATGAAGGGATGACTGCCACCACCGTCATGTTGAGTAGTCATGACCGGTTCGGACGCCTCCAGTGCATGAATAGCTGCTGTGTACTTGCCTACGTTCGAGGGAGTTTTCATATCAGCATGTCGAGAGAGCACTCGTTCGATTGTCGTCGGCTGGGGACGTCGTGGACGTTATCGCTTGTATCCATGCCTCGCCGGGTTCACCGGCGAGGCTTCATGCAGCGGTCAAGGTCTGGCTCGGTCCTAGTGCAGATTGGATCGTGCCTGTTCCCGACACGAGAACACAGACGCAGCGCGTCCTGGAACCAATCGAGGTCTTCTTCGCATGCCTGAATGCGGGCGATCCACTGCGAGCACTTGGAACCATGCCCGAGTCGTCGATCGTGTCGTCGTTTCCGTTGCTGGGGAGCCTGCTCGACTCCGACATCTTTGTGAATCCGATTCCGCGCACCAGCGCCGAATGGGTCACGATCGTTTCAGTGGCAGGGGTGCAATACACTGTCGACCAACGAATCTGCGCGATCGTTTCGTTTGACGATCCCAGGCTCGAATCCACCAGTCCGAACGTTGCGCAGTTCGTCGTGCGCTCCACGGGCGATGACTGGGTGATCGACGAGATTACCCTTCTCACGCTTGATTTGTGGCAGCCAGGCCAGCTCACTCTCAGCACTTGACTGGCACTCGCGATTGCCTTAGCTATGGCTGAATCCGACATCGAACGGCGTTGCTTTTGATCAGTCTGGTCACAACAGGGTTCCGAAGCGCTGCTTGTCCCCGCGAGTGGCGCATGTACTCTGTACTGGAAGCGCTTCGTTGGCGTAGTCGGATGACCTCTGAGCGCACTTCAGTGCGGTGCGATTTCACGGTTCAGGGATTGCACATCCTGGTCGAGAGCCGGTTGCTCGAATAACACGGTATGTCATCCAGGCGTGTCATTTTAGGGAGGGGCCCCGGAAATGCGATTCAATCTGAGTATGACCGGCGGACAGGGCCGCTTCGTCGCACCGATTCTGATGCTCTTGACGCTCTTTCCCGGGCTTCTCGCTGCCAGCGCGTGGCCGTCTACGGTCCTTGCGGACACCCAGACCATCTCCATCCAAGGGCTGCTCTGTCCGACAAATTACAGTGGAGTCGAGTACAGAACTGACTGCAATAGACCCTTTCTTGGGACAAGATTCCAGGCAGGGGGGAAGGGGCAGGATGCCGATGAAACGGGAACGGCTTCATTTGACATCTCAGGCTTTGGTCCCGGTACTGTTGCTATCATCATAGAGAGCCCTTTGCCACTGACGACGCCTGTACCGATCGCGTGGTGCGTTAACGACATTGGCGAGCTATTGGGAGTGGATATTCTGTCCGATGCTCGCGCCGGCGGGATGGTCTTCGTCGTCACGATGCCGAGTGCGGCGAACGTGTCGTGCGAGTTCTATTTCATCTTCTCAGAGGATGACAGCGACGACTTCACCGATTCATCAGATTGAACGGAAGAGGATACCGAGGATCCCATCGCGACAGTTCCCATCGACCCGACGGAGCAACCAACAGCCGGCCGCGCGGTGCGCCTCGTTCAAGGGACCTGTGATGATCTTCCGTCTGACGGAGGCATCTTACTCAACCCGCCCGACAAAGGGGCGGCTCGACGACAGGGACCGGACGACGCGATCGCTGGCGACATCTCGGTGACATTAGTCGACCTCTCGATCGGTGATCTGGTTGCTTCGCCTCGCTCGCTGGTGGTGCAAGCAAGCGCGGACAAACCCAATTCGGTCCTCGTGTGCGGCGAGATCGGGGGCTCCCCGCTGCCGGATGGAGCGCTTGTGGTTGGTCTTCGCGAGATGCGCGGATCGGCGTACTCGGGGGTCGCGTACCTCACGTCCGATCCATCCAATCTGGCACAAACCACAATTTGGGTGTTCACGGCCAAGCATCTCTCCGACGACGATCCGGGGGACTGAGTCGAGCATGTTTAGAACTTCGGTCGCCGAGGATCGCTCGACGTTCACGCACCACCGCTATTTGAGCTCGGCAGTTCCGCGGAAGCAACTGTTCAGGCTTGTGGGGAAGCGAGCAGGAGACGGCATTGGTCGAAGGGGTTGAGGCCCTGCGCCCGCCAGGTTCCGAAGAGCGAGGCCAGCCGCATTTTGGCGGTGCTGCCGGCCGTTGAGCGGGTGCCGCCGCTGATCTTCCGGCTCGCGACGAGGTGGCGCGGCGGCATTATGGACTTGACCCGTTTTGATGGACACCTGATGGTTGGAGGA
>CAYJPA010000108.1:0-15239 GCA_964371945.1 uncultured Sphaerobacteraceae bacterium
CCGTGAATCAAAGCGGCCGGCACGAGCTCCGGCTCGCGGCCACCATTCGCCGCCTGAGCATTAATGTAGACCTTGGCGGCTTCCTCGACGATCTCCGAGTAGAGCATCGCTTCATCGAGGGTGCATCCAAATGAGATCAGTCCATGGTTTTTCATGAGCACGGCTTTCGTATGCTCATCCATCGATTCGAGCACGCTAAGGCCAATATCGGCTAGACCGGTCAGTCCGTATCTCGACACGGGAACGCGCTCGCCGATGACGCAACAGACTTCGGTCAGAATCGGGGGCAGGAAGTCGCGGATCGTTCCGACCACGGTCGAGTAATGCGAATGGGTGTGCACGATCGCGCCGATCCACGGAAATTGCCGCATGACCATCGTGTGCATTGGCGTTTCGCTGCTTGGCTTGCGCATGCCGTCAACAACGTTCGCATCGATGTCGACGATCACCACGTCGGCAGGTGTGACCGTAGGATAGAGCATCCCGCTTGGCGAAATCGCGATGAGCCCCGTTTCGCGATCGCGGATGCTCATATTGCCGGCCGTACCGTGCACGATTCCGCGCCGCAACGCCTCCATTCCGGCCGCGACGATTTGTTCCCGCAACCCCGCCAGTAGCACGGTTCTGCCTCTCTCTTAAAACTCGCTGTTGCTGACTCTTGTTGGGTCGATTCGTTCAAGCGCCGCCAATTCTTCGTCAGATGGCGGCTCCGTGATGGGTGTTGAGCCACCGACATCGATCGGAAACCCGGTCGCGGCCCGAAGTTGATCGGGCGACACGCCGGGGTGAATCGTTTCGACTTCGAGCCATCCGTCGCGACGCGCGAATATGCAGAGCGGCGTGACGACCCGATCGACGTTGCCTTCGGCGGTTACAAAATCGAGCTTATCGACGAAGATTCGCGGATCATGCTTCGTTCGCCAGAGAAGCGTGCGCTTCGCGCTCGGCATCAGAGCCGCGCTGCCGGCGCCGCCGGGAAGGCGAACTTTGGGTTTGGCGAATTCGCCGATCACGCTCATGTTGATCCTGCCGTGACCGTCGATCTGAACGCCGCTCAAGAATGCGGTGTCCAACCGGCCGCGAGCCGCTAAGTCAAACAAGTCGGTCAACGTCACGATTGAGCGTGTGCCATGCAACAGCATCGGGCTCACGGTCGAGATCGGGAGCGACGCCGGCGTTGGATCGACACTACCAGTGATATTGAGGTAGATCAGATCGGGCGCGTGCAGCGCCTTGGCCAGGAGAATCGCGACCATGGGCAGCGGTGACGCAACGCCGTGGAAAACCGTCTCGCCGTTGCGCAACAGTCGCGCAAGCGAAACCGCCATGATCTCCCGCTGGCCGACGGAGACATCAGTCGTCATACCGCGATCATCGCTCCAGTGATTATCCGCTCGTCGATGAACCGGCGAACGTCTATTTCGTTCCTGCTCGCCGCGATGTACTCCGCCAGGAGCTCGGCGTCGTAGTCGTACTCGCCGGCGCAACTGCACGGCCAGGCGCCTCGCGCCGCTTCAACCACCGCATCGACCATGAAGCCGGGAATCGCGACCGTGTCCGGAGCGCTCTCGAACGACGATCCATCCACGATTCGCTCGGTGGTGATGATCACGCGCGTCGCGGCCTGCGCCATCAGCACATCTTCGAACCGGGTGCCAATGATCCGGGCGTTTCCGAGCGAGTCGGCTTCCTGGACATGAATGATCGCCACATCAGGTATCAACGCGGGGATGGCGATGACCGGCGTTCCGGTATAGGGGTCCTCGATCGATTTGAATCCGCGCGCTTCCAGCAGGTCGGAGCCGAACATCCCAGCGATCGGCATGAACGGCACCCCCTGAATCGCTGCGCGGAGTCCGGCGATCACGGTGTAGCAGGCGTGCTCCTTCGATTCGACGACACCCTGTTCGATCGCCCGGCGAAAGCTCGGCGCCATGCCAAACGCGGTCTCGAACCCGACGAAACCAGCGGAGACGCTCGATGCTGAACCGGCGGCGATGAGCAGATCGATATCGTAGGCCCCGGCCGTTTTGACGAGCTCCAGGCCAGTGATTCCCTGGCGGACGATCTCGTGCACCGCGGCGCACGGACCGCGGTGGATCGTGTTACCGCCGAGCGCCAATCGCGAACCGTTCTGAATATAGGAAATCGCGGAATACAAGGTGGTGAGTTTGGACAACATGTCTTTTTCGCTCCACTCCGGCGCGGCACGCCACGAGACATCGGTATGATACCTTCATGAATCGATCTCGTCCGCGCTTGAAACGGGAATAGTGATGTATCCATCCGAGGTCTACCGTTCCTATCTCACCCCGCTTCGCTTTCTGCAACGGAGCGCATCCGTTTTCCGATCCAAGCCCGCGATCGTTTACGGCGATCGCTCCTGGACCTACCCAGCATTCGCCGGGCGTGCCTATCGACTCGCTTCGGCGCTGAAGTCAGCGGGCATCGAGCGCGGCGACCGCGTGGCTGCCCTCCTGCCGAACATACCGCAAATGCTCGAGGCCCATTTCGGCGTGCCGCTCTCGGGCGGAATTCTGGTGGCAGTCAATACGCGGTTGAGCAGCGAGGACATCGCATTCATCTTGAATCACTCGGGCGCAAAGGCGCTGATTGTCGATACTGAGATCGCGTCATTGGTCGCCCCGGTTCTCGGTACCTGCCCAGAGCTCAAGACCGTGATCAATGTGATCGATGTCGCCGGCGGCCTGGAGTTGCCGGGTATCGAGTACGAGTCTTTTCTCGAGCACGGTTCGCCCGATACGGTCGAATGGTCGATCGACGATGAAGAGGAGATGATCTCGATCAACTACACCAGCGGCACAACCGGGCTGCCCAAAGGGGTGATGTACACCCATCGCGGAGCTTACTTGAACGCACTGGGGGAGCTGCTCGAAACCAGGATGTCGAGCGATAGCGTTTACCTTTGGACACTCCCCATGTTTCACTGCAATGGTTGGTGCTATCCGTGGGCGGTCGTTGCGATCGGCGGCACGCAGGTTTGCCTGCGCAAGTTCGACGCCGGCGCGGTCTGGGATTTGGTACGCCAGCGTGGCATAACCCACTTCTGCGGAGCACCAACGGTGCTGATCGCGCTCGCAAACCATCCCGGCGCGACCGAAGGTCAGCTTGAACAAAAGCTGATCGTTTCCGTGGCAGCCGCGCCGCCTTCGCCACAGATCATCGCCCAGATGGAATCGCTCGGGATTGAGATCATCCACGTCTATGGTCTGACCGAAGTCTACGGCCCATACACGGTGTGCGAATGGCAACGCCAATGGGACGATCTCCCCTTGGAAGAGCGCAGCAAGGTCAAGGCCCGTCAGGGCGTCGGCTACATCGTTGCCGAAGAGGCACGTGTGGTCGACGAGAACATGATCGACGTCCCCGCGGACGCCCAAACGCTCGGTGAAGTGCTCATGCGCGGCAACAACACCATGAAGGGATACTACAACGATCCGGTTGCGACCGAGAAGGCATTCCGGGGCGGTTGGTTCCACTCCGGCGATCTAGCGGTCATGCACCCGGACGGATACATCGAGCTGCGCGATCGACAAAAAGACATCATCATCAGCGGCGGCGAGAACATATCGACGATCGAGGTCGAGCGAGCGATCTATGCGCATCCGGCGGTGCTCGAGGTCGCGGTGATCGCGATCCGGGACGATTATTGGGGCGAGGTCCCGAAAGCGTTTGTGACGCTGCGTCCGGGCGCGGTTGCGACGGCTGAGGAGATGCTGGCGCATTGCCGGCAGCATCTTGCGCGGTTCAAGGTGCCAAAGGCGATCGAATTCTGCGAACTGCCAAAAACATCGACTGGGAAAATCCAGAAGTTCGTGCTTCGTGACCGGGAATGGAAAGACGAAACGAAACGCATCCACTAAACGAGTCGTTAGCGTTTGCATTGGGTCCTGTCGAGCGGATAGGATGAACCTGGTTGAAGATTCCTTTCCAGCGCACTCTTTCCGAGCGGAGCATCACGTGCGTCACTTGAAAACCGTGTCCTATGCAATCACCGCGCTCGGAATCGTTTGCGTGACCGCCGTCCTGCTGCTCGATCTCAATCCAACCGTATTGCTGATTGGGTTGATGCTGATCATCGCCGGCGCCGTCAAAGTCACCATGGTCGCCCTCTGGCACACGGTTGCCGGATTCGGAGCGCCAGTGGTGGCCGACGACCCGGCCGGTTCCTCCAGACGTCGCAGATCGATACCACATCGAAAGGAAGGGCTATGAGCAACCGACCAGACGATGATCGTCTCGCCCGCGCACGCCAGGCGAGACAGGTCCTTTCCGGGTCAGAGGTGCGACCGCCCTCGACTCAGTCGAATGTGTACGCCGCGGCAAGTGGGCTGTTCACGAGCTCGCAACGCACCTATTTGATCTCGCTCGGTGTGCTGATTGTGCTCGGTCTCCTGCTTTGGCTGATCTTCAGCATGGGAGTCGCCAGCATCATCTTCTTCCTGCTGGCGTTGACGTTGATCGCCGGTTGGCTGGTCTTTTAGCCAGTGGCGAATCCGCCGGTCTCCACCTGGAGCGAAATTCCGCCCGAGCGGGTTTTCCCGGGAATTACCCGCCAGGTCATCCAGGGCGATCAACAAACGCTCGTGCGATACGTCTATGAACCGGGCGCGGTCTTTCCCGTTCACAGTCATCCGGAAGAGCAGATCACGATTGTCATCACTGGCCGGATTGAATTCGATGTTGACGGCATGCCGGTGACGCTCGGAGGTGGACAGGCCGCGGTGATTCCGGCGAACGTGCCCCATGGGGCCAGAGTGTTTGGCGATGAGGTCGTCGAAACATTCAACTCCCTAAGCCCCCGCCGGCCGGAAAGCCCGTTTGGTGCGTCGAGCGGAGCGAATGCGAATGAGTGAGGGCGATCCGCCGCGGCGGCATCTCCGGCTGGTGAAGACGGTTCGCGGCTCAGCTCCCGATCCTGCTGTGCCGGCGAAAGCGCCCTTGTTTCCGCCTGGCCAATTCTCCGGGATGTTCAATCTCAGTGGCCGGGTGGCGCTGATCGTCGGAGGCGGCGGTGGGATCGGCGGAGCGATCGCGCACGCGTTTGCAGATCACGGCGCCCGGATCGTAATCGCGGATCTCAATGTCGACATGGCGCGCCATGTCGCTCAAACCTGCGCCCGGCCGACGGCATTGGGTGCGCTTGCTGTGCAAATCGACGTCACGAATCCCGAGCTCGTGCGCCAGGTTGTGGCCGCAATCGAGCACGAAACTCAGAAGATCGACATCCTCGTCAATTCGGCCGGAATCAACATCCGGCGACCGGTGGTCGATTACACCCCGGAAGAGTGGATGCGGATCATCAATGTCAATCTCTCCGGCGTGTTTTATGTAACCCAGGCGGTTGCCAGGGGGATGCTGCAACGTGGATACGGCCGGATTCTGAGCCTCGGATCAGTTTCAAGCCTCATGGGTCACCCGCATCACGCTCCGTATGCCGCGACCAAGGGCGGCATCGCGATTATGACCAAGGCGATGGCGACCGAGTGGGCGGCCGGCGGCATTACAGTCAATGCGATCGGTCCTGCCTATACCGAAACGGGTCTCACCGCTGACTACATCTCCGCCACCGCGACACGCGATGAGATCCTGAGCTCGATCCCGATGGGCCGGTTTGGCAAGCCGGAAGACGTTGCCGGAGCAGCGGTGTACCTCTGTTCTGACGCCGCGAGCTTTGTCACGGGCCAGACGCTGTATGTCGATGGCGGACGCACCGCCGACTAAAGGCACAAAAGCGTCAACGACCTCCTTGGCTCCGGAGTTTCCAATGTCAGTCGTTGATGCAGATTGCACAGTACCCTCTGCTGAGTTCGCTCATCATCAGGCGTCAAATCAGGCATAATTAGATCAGGCGCTATCGTCGAACCGCGGCGATGCCAATGAATCCGCCCGCGAATGCCGCTCCATATCGAGCACGAACGAAACGAGCACCATGGAGGATATCCGCCTCGTCGTCGACCTATTCCTTGCGCTGACCGCCGCCGTCGTCTGCGGGGCGGTTGCGCAGAGAATCGGCCTGCCCGTGCTGATTGGCTACATCGCCGCTGGCCTGGTTGTCGGACCCAACACCCCGGGTTTCATCGCGGATCGTCATCAAGTTGAGCTTCTTGCGAACGTTGGAGTCACGTTCCTGATGTTCGCGTTGGGTGTCGAGTTCTCACTCGGAGACCTTGTGCGCGTGAAGCGCATTGCCTTGACCGCATCGAGCATGCAAATACCGATCACGCTTGGTCTTGGGATGCTGATCGGCCGTGTCGTCGGCTGGAGTTGGGAGGCATCGTTCATTCTGGGTGGCTCTTTCGCGATCTCGAGCTCGATCGTTGCGATCAAGGTGCTCATGGGTCGCGGCGAGATGCAGAGCCAGCAAGCCGCGATCACGGTCGGCATCGGCGTCGTGCAAGACTTGAGTCTGATCTTCTTGTTAGCATCTGTCCCCGCGCTAACAGCCGGTGCCGGCGATCTGGCCCCCACGCTCGCGAAGTCGCTGGCTATCGGCGCGGTTGCTCTTGGTGCCGTGATCGTCGTTGGGACGCGACTCGTACCCTGGCTGCTCGATCATGTTGTGGCCACGGGTTCGCGAGAACTTTTCCTGCTGACCATCGTCGTCATCGCGCTTGGCACAGCGGCCGCGGCACATGAAGCGGGGCTGTCCTTCGCACTCGGGGCGTTTCTGGCCGGCCTCGTGGTTTCGGAGTCCGACTACGACGCGCAGGTCGCCGCCCAAATTGGCCCATTGCGCGATCTCTTCGCCACACTCTTCTTCGTCGCGGTCGGGATGCTGCTCGAACCATCGATTATCGTCGACAACATCGGCATCATCTTGCTATTTGTCGCCGTTCTCGTTATTGGCAAAATGTTGATCACCGGCGGTGCGCTTCTGGCGAGCGGCGTCGATCACTGGACCGCAACTCGTGCGGCCATCGTGCTCGCGCAGATGGGAGAGTTCAGCTTCGTGCTGGCCGGAGTCGGCGTGGCCGAACGCGTGATCGATCAGGATCAGTACGGATTGATCCTGACCGCGGCGCTTGGATCGATTCTCGCAATGCCGATCATGCTCCACGGTGCACCAATGCTCACGCATATCGCCCGTTACTTGCCATTTGTCGCCTTACGTGAAGAACGCTGGGTCCCCGCTAGTCCGGAGGACCACAGGCTCTCTAGCCACGTCTTGATTTGCGGTTACGGTCGAATAGGTTCGGAGCTTGCGAGCTCGCTTCGGGAGCGCGGAATTGGCTACGCGGTGGTCGATATCAACCCCGCCACGATCCGCCAACTCCGGGGTGAGGGTGTCATGGCAGCGTTCGGTGATGCGGCCGAGGAGCACGTCCTGACCACAATTGGTCTCGCAACGGCGAAGACAATTGCGATTACCGTGCCCGATATTGTGGCGACGCGCTCGATCATTCGAGCGGCGAAGTTGCTCAATCCCTCGGTTGCCGTGATCGCGCGGGCGACTTCCTCGTCGCTGGTGGAGCTGATCTCAGCGGAAGGCGCGCACGAAGTCGTGCAGCCAGAGTTCGAAGCTGCCATGGAGTTCACGCGCCAGGTGCTCGCCTGGCACGGCGTTTCGACCGAAGATGCGATCGCAAAGATCGCGTCACGGCGAACAGAGGTTTACGGCATGGAGAACGATCTTGTCGTTATTCCAGCGCCGGCTCTTCGCGCTACACCAGATCCGAAATCGCTCGTGACCGAACCCACCTAGTCGACGATCTGGTTCGCCGCGATCACGCGACCATACCGGCGGCCGCTCTCCTTGATGGTTCTGACCTGCGTGTCGTAGTCCACGTAGGTGATGCCGAAGCGCTTGGTGTAGCCTTCAGCCCATTCAAAGTTGTCCAACAGCGACCACGCGAAATAGCCCACGACCGGGGCACCGCTGTCGATTGCGTCCAGAACCGCCCGGAAATGACTCTCGTAGTACGCGGCGCGGCGGGGGTCCGCGACCCTTCCGTCGAATGGAACCGGGTCATCATAGGCCGCCCCATTCTCGGTGATGAAGATCGGGCCTGGCTTGTAGTCGTCGTGCAACCGCACCAGCAGATCGCGCAGACCACGAGGTTCAACCATCCAGCCCATCGCGGTGTGTTCGAATGCCGGGCGATCAATCGCTTTCACGCGCAAAGGCAGCGACGATGGATCGTCGGCGATATACGTCGGGTTGTAAAAGTTGACCGCCAGGAAGTCGGTCGGCGCTGAGATGATCTCGAGATCCCCAGCGGCAATAGCCGGCGCGGCGGAGCCGAAGAGATCGAACGTGTCCTGCGGGTAGCCCCGACCATAGAGCGGATCGAGGAACCAGCGATTGATGTAGCCGTCCTGACGAGTCGCCGCGGCAGCATCCTCCGCGCTCTTCGAATCAGGATAGACGCTGGTCGGATTGAGCGCGATTCCCACCTTAGCGGCGGGCACGTTTCGGCGAATGATCGACGCCGCGACCCCATGAGCGAGCAGCAGCAGATGCGAAGCGGTGATCGCGGCTGAGAGATCTTTAAGACCAGGAGCATGGATTCCAAGCTCGTAGCTCAAGAACGACGCGCACCAGGGCTCGTTGATCGTGATCCAGTGCTTGACACGATCGCCGAGCCGAGCCGTCACTGCTTCCGTAAATTCAGCGAATGCGTCAACCGTCGCCCGGTTTGTCCAGCCGCCGGCATCCTGCAACGTTTGCGGCAAATCCCAGTGGTAAAGCGTCACCCATGGCTCGATCCCCGCCTCGAGCAGGGCATCGATCAGGCCGTCATAGAAGTCGAGCCCTTTTTCGTTGACGGACCCGCTTCCGCCTGGAATCACGCGCGGCCAGGCGATCGAGAAGCGATAGGCCTTGATGCCGAGCTCGCGCATGATGGCGATGTCTTCTCGCGATCGATGGTAATGGTCACAGGCGACATCGCCGGTGTCGCCATTCGCGGCATTGCCGGGCGTGTGCGAGAAGCGATCCCAAATCGACTCGGAACGACCATCCTCATGGACGGCCCCCTCGATCTGGTAGCTCGCGGTCGCGGCTCCCCAAACAAATCCGTCCGGAAATCTCGGTTCAGCCATCATTTCCTGCCCCCTCGGCCTTCCGCGGGCGACACCTGTATCAGTTTGTTTATCGCGTGCTCCCCGCATCCCAGCTGGTTCCTTCCGGGAACAACAGGTGCTCAAGCGTTCGCTGCCGCGTAAGCGCTGAGCTGTAGCTCTTTGCATTCTCCGGAACCGGCCATATCAACCGCGCCCCCTTTGCGGGGTCGCGCACGTCAGAAACGTCACCGATCAGGCCGCCATGCAGCAGCGCCATCACTGCCGCTCCCCTGGCGGACGATTCTTCTTCGGCCGGCAGGGCCGTGAGGGAGTGGTTCAGAGAATCCGCGGTCATCTGCAGCCAGGCGACCGATTTCAGAATCGCGGCGCCATTTGCCACGATTTCGTGATTCGAGCTCGCAACCCGGCGGAGTCCCTCGTAGAGCCGCGCAAAACGCAGCGACACCGCCTCCATTCCCGCCTGGAGAAGCTCGACCTTTCCGGTCGACAGCGTCAGACCGGCTATCACAGCAGTCGCGCGGTCGTTCCAAATCGGCGCCCGCTCTCCGGCGAGAAAGGGCAACAAGGTGAGTCCATGGCAATCGGGCTCGAGGTCTGAGATGCTCGCGATCTCAGGACCCTCAAAATCAACGCCGAGTAGCTCGGCGAGCCAGGCCAGCACCTTGCCGCCGTTGCTGATCGCGGCGCCAAAGACGACCCGTTGGTGATCGAGTCGATAGGCCCAAAGATCGTCCGGGATCTCGAAAGAGGCGCCCGAATGAGAATCGACCGCGATCCGCATCGCCCCGCTCGTGCCCAACGAAAGCGCTATTCGATCGGAGGTGAAGGCGCCGGTGCCGGCATTGGCGCATGCCCCATCGCCAAGCGCGGGAAACCAGGGAACGTCAATAAGCGCCGGCCAGCGGGCGGCCCATTCACCGGTCAATCCGACCGAATGCTCGCCATCTTCGCCAATTCGAGCCAGTGATTCGAGCGAAATTCCGGAAATCTCTGCTGCCTCAGGAGACCATATCGCGTTCTGTATGTCGAGCAGTCCAGTCCCCGACGCCATCGAAACCGAGGTGAAATCGGATCCAGTGATCCGCTGGAGCAAATAGTCCGAGAAGGCACACCACCGCGCCGTTCGAGAAACCGCGTCCGGCTCTTCACGTTGAAGCCACCGCAGTTTGGCAGGCCAGTAGCTGGAATGAATCACGCAACCGGTCAGCGCACGCATCAAGGCCCGGTCGACCGAAGCTCGCAGCTCATCGACCTCGCGGGCCGACCGCTTGTCCGCCCAGAGCAGAACCGGAATCGCTGGCGCTCCTTGCCGATCGAGCCCGAGCAGACTGTGCCAGAAACAAGAGATACCGACCGCCGCAACATCCTTGAGGCGGCTCGCGGAGCGGGCGACGGTTACGTCGATGCACCTCCCGACCAGATCGACCAGAAAGTCGGCATCGACGAAGGCGCCGCCGTCAAGAGTCGTGGTCAGGTCGAACGGAAGCTGCTCCTCGGTGGCTTCGACCGCGTCGCCGTGCCGGTCAAAAAGCAGCGACCGAACCGACGACGTGCCGACATCAAGCGCCAGCACCAGCGGCGTCACGGCAGACTCCATAGCGACTATCGGCATTTGAAGTTCCCCATTGAGATAACGCAAACCCAGTAACATTTGTCGCGGATTGCCTGAAACAGTGTGGCACTGCTCGCGATTTCGGGTGAAGATACGTTCACGTAGAACTTCACTTCGTCCAGATCAGGTTGGAGGCAAACGTGGCGCTCGATCCCGTAATTCGAGAATTTCTGAATGAGAAGCGGTACGCGGTACTGGCAACGATCAATCGCAATGGAACCCCGCAACAATCCGTGATGTGGTATCTCCTCGACGGCGAAACGATCGTGATGAACACCGCCCGCGGCCGCCTCAAGGATCGCAATATGGTCGCTGACGCCCGGGTGTCAATCTGTGTCGAAGATGAATATCGTTACGTCACGATCACCGGGGTAATCGAGATGAACGACGATCAAACGGTGGCGCATGAGGATATCCATTCGCTCGCCACACGGTACGAGGGTCGCGAAACGGCCGACAGGCAAATGGTCGAGACATTCGGCAAGCAAGAACGCGTCACGCTGCGCTTGCCGATCACGCGCGTCGACGCTCACGGTTTCTAGCTCGATATGAACAGATGTTACCCGGGCAGGCTGCTCGCTTCGGAGCATTCGACATGATCGTGGCACTGGCGGGCGGTGTCGGCGGCGCCAAGCTCGCGCAGGGTCTCGCGCTCGCGCATCCGGCGAGCGGCCTCACCGTGATCGTCAATACTGCAGATGATCTCGATCTCTTCGGACTCCGGATTTGTCCGGACCTCGACACGGTACTCTACACGCTAGCCGGCATCGCGAATCCAGTTACCGGGTGGGGAATCGAGGGCGACACCAAGCACGTGCTGGCGGCCATCGGACAGTACGGACGCAACCTCTGGTTTCAACTCGGCGACCGCGATTTCGCGACGCACATCCTCCGCACGGAGCGCTTGAAACAAGGGGTCGCGTTGTCGGCCGTCATGGCGGAGCTTGCCTCGGCGCTTGGGGTTGCAAGCATTTTGCTCCCGATGACGGATGATCCGGTCGCGACAAAGGTCAATACGCCCGCGGGGTTGCTCGATTTCCAGGACTACTTCGTGGCGCGCCGCCAGGAAGATGACGTGCTAGGAATCGAATTCGAGGGCGCGGCCGCTGCAATTGCAAACCGAAACGCAATCGACGCGATCCGTGACGCTGAAGTCGTCGTCTTTTGTCCGTCCAATCCGATCGTGAGTATCGGTCCGATCCTGGCTGTTCCTGGTTACCGCGAAGCACTTGAGGCGACGAATACGCCGGTGGTCGCGGTAAGTCCGATCATCGCGGGCAAGGCGATTAAGGGTCCGGCCGACAAGATGCTTGCGACGCTCGGACACGAAGTGTCGTCGGTAGGAGTGGCGAAGATCTATCAGGGACTTGTGGACGGGATGGTCATTGACGACGCCGATGCGGATCTTGCTCCGAAAATCGAATCGCTTGGCATGAAGGCGCTGGTGACCAGGTCGATCATGGATGGTCCTGACGATCGCGCCCGGCTTGCTGGCGATGTGATTGCGTTCGGCCGCTCGCTGGCGAGAGTCGGAGCAACCGCATGAATGGCGGAATTGTCGCGCTGGTTCCCGTTCGCTCGCTGACATCGGGCAAAACCCGGCTGGCAAGCGCCATGGCTCAGCACGAGCGTGAGGCGCTCACCCGGCGGATGATCACGAAGGTGATCCTCTCGGCGTTGAGCTCCGAAGCAATTGTCTCTGTCGTTGTTGTCAGTCCTGATTCTGAAGCGCTCGAGCTCTCCGCGGCGGTCGATCCACGAGTTGTGCCAGTGCTGCAAGGCGAAGATCAGCCAGGGTTACTGGCCGGACTCGATATCGGGCGGGCCAAGGCGGAGACGATCGGGGCGTCTGGACTATTGGTGCTGTTTGGCGACCTGCCATTGCTCGATGGCGACGATGTCAGAAACATCGTACGCAGGGCTGTGCCGGTGGTGATTGCGCCCGACCGCCATGGAACGGGCACGAACGCGCTTTTGCTTCGCTTCAGCGGCTCTAACTCCTGCAGCCAGTTTCAGTTTCAGTTCGGCGAAGGCAGTTACCGGCGGCATGTGGCTGAGGCGCATGGGTTAGGTCTCGATGTTGCGACCTCGATCTCGGCGGGCACCGCGTTCGACCTGGATACTCCCGCGGATCTCGAGGAGCTGCTCAGCGATCCACGCTGGATCGAAAGTAAAGCGGCGCTCGCGACAAGGACCGAATCGCCGATGGAACGGGCATCATGAGCGCCAAAATCAATCGTGCCGGCGACATCCAGATGTTTGGACTGGACGGCATCCCTGACATCCAGCCGGGTGACGACATCGCGGACATGATCGGCGCCGCAATCGACCGCATCGGGATTGGACTCGACACAAACGACATACTGGTGATCACTCACAAAATCGTGAGCAAAGCCGAGGGTCAGCTTGTCGATCTGGCGACGGTGGAACCGTCGGAAATGGCCAGGGCCTGGGCCGACCGGTATGGCAAGGACCCACGGCAGGTCGAGGTCGTGATGCGAGAAGCCGTCCGGATCGTGCGGATGGACCGCGGCGTGCTGATCACCGAAACCAAACACGGTTTCATCTGCGCCAATGCCGCGGTCGATGCATCGAATGTCGCACCGGACACGGTTTGCCTCCTTCCCGAGGATCCCGATGCTTCAGCAGCGCGGCTGCGGCGGGAAATTGGCGCGCGATTCAGCTTCGCGGAAGCAGCCGCGCCCGGTGTCATCGTCTCGGATTCGTTCGGCCGCCCGTGGCGGCAAGGCATCGTGAATGTGGCCGTCGGAGTCGCCGGTCTGGCGCCGCTGGCCGACTACCGGGGACAGTACGACTCCGCGGGCTACGAACTGCATGTGTCGGTACTGGCAGTGGCGGACGAGCTCGCCGCGTCGGCCGAGCTGGTGATGAACAAGCTCGACGCCCGCCCTGTCGTGCTCATTCGCGGATACGCTCCGCCGACCGGCAGTCCGCACGGAACCGGGCGCGACATGGTGCTCGATTCGTCGCGGGATCTTTTCCGATGATTCCGCGCAAACGGTCCACCGGCGACCACGTTATGCTAATCGCATCGAAAACCCACCCGGGCGAAACGCCAAGAAAGGGCACAGCACCTTGGGCATCATCGGATACGCGGCATCGTTCGAGCAGTTTCACCCCACCGACATGCTGAATTGGTCAAAACAAGCCGAGCAATCCGGCTTCAGATCGGTGATGGCGTCGGACCATTTTCATCCGTGGGTGCCGTCGCAGGGTCATTCTGCCTTCGTTTGGTCGTGGATGGGCGCGCTCGGCGTTGAAACCAAGCTGAAATTCGGAACCGGAGTTACTCCCCCCGGCTATCGATATCACCCGGCGATCGTGGCCCAGGCCGCCGCGACGCTGGAAGCAATGTTCCCGGGCCGTTTCTACCTCGGGCTGGGCGCGGGCGAGGCGTTGAACGAGCACATCGTTGGCGAGTACTGGCCCGAAGCGCCAGTTCGCCTGGAGAGGCTCGCGGAATCGATCGACATCATTCAGCAACTCTTCACCGGCAAGATCGTGAAATACAGGTCGCAGCACTTCCGGGTCGAAAGCGCAAAGCTCTACACCCTTCCGCCGGCGCCGCCGCCGATCTACGTCGCGACCGCCGGTCCGATTCAGTCGTACCGCACTGGCAAAACGTGCGACGGATTGATCACCGTCGGCGCGGCTGATGAGAAGGTCAAGATGCTGGTCGAGCGCTTCGAAAAGGGCGCCCGCGAGGCCGGCAAAGACCCTTCCACGATGCCCAAGATCATTCAGATCAAGGTCTCGTTCGCCAAAACCGAGGCTGAGGCGGTCGACGCGGCAATGAAGGAATGGCCGAACGGCGGCATGTCCTTCCCGAAGGGCGATATCCGCAACCCGGAAGATTTCGAGGCGATGGCCAAACTGGTTCGGCCGGAGAACTACAAGAACCGGGTGCTCATGTCGCCGGATCTCGACGAGCATGTATCGCAGATTCAGCACTACATCGATCTCGGATTCACCGAGGTCTACATCCACAACGTGGCGCGCACCCAGGCGGAGTTCATCGAGGCGTACGGCAAGAACGTCATCCCCGCCCTGAAGTGGCCCTCCTAACTTCAGTTATGTAGTCGCGCAATTCATTGCGCCCGTTGCTCTTTGCCAGCGACGGGCGCATATCTGTTAGTTCGCATGTCTCGATGGGCCGCGCTTCTTCCCGAAAGCCGGCAGAGGGTAAACGTGTGGGCCCCAATTCGTCTCCATTCACTCTAGAATCAATCTTCGGCTCAGTTAAGCCACTGCCGGATCAGTCGCTGGACTTTGATCGCGAGATCGAAGAGGCCATGCAGGATCGAGCCGGCGAAGTAACCGGGAAATGTTCAGATCGATTGACAGACCCCAGTAGATCCTCGTCCAACGACAGCGATTGAGCATCAAGTCTAAATGAAAGCACTCGCGAAAAGGAAATCGCAGCGCGAGCGCAATAAATTGCGCGGCTACATTTCTGCCGGCGGCATTGACGATAACGAGCGCTTGTGATGTTCGCATCACGGCCGGCGCAATGATGAAGAATGCGTCATTGATCGGACTATTGTCTGTTGTGCATCGC
>CAYJPA010000109.1:0-14233 GCA_964371945.1 uncultured Sphaerobacteraceae bacterium
TAGCCTCTAGCCTCTAGCCTCTAGCCTCTAGCCTCTAGCCTCTAGCCTCTAGCCTGTGAGCGTGCTGGGTCCGTCGATGAGAGTCAACTCCCGGTGAATAGCTAACGGCAAGCGGCTCAAGGCAAGCGGCTCAGATGAATTCTGGGACGGTTTGAAGCGCGATCTCCCAGGTGATGCCGAGCGGATCGCGGAAGGCGAACGCGGTTTTCTCGGACCCAACGACCTCCATCGAACGCATAAGCACCTGGCCCTTGATCGCGGTGAAGGTGGCCGCGTCAACACGGATCGATATGTGGTCGAGCAGTCCGCGTTCAAGATGGGCTCCTCGTCCGAGTCGCTGCAGAGCGATCACGAGCGGCCCGTTTCGCATGAAGGTGACATCCGCCTCCTGCCCGTTGCGGGTTGCCTCAGGCCAGGAATAGGTGTTGTCGAGCGATTCAAGCACACCGTCATTTCCGCGCCGCGCCCGCCCCACGACGTCCATTGACAGAAAACGTCCGTAAAAGCGTTCGGCGACTTCGAGATCCGTTACGCGCACAGCGATGTGATTCAGTTCACGAATTGTCACTTTGCGGCCACCCTCTGGCTCTTGGACTGGAGGCACAGCGCTCCACGTGCGCCCGAGCGACGATGTCGAAGCGGATGAGGAAGTCAACGTAGAAGTCACTGCAGTCTCCTGTGGTGGGACGGAAAACGACTCCGTTTCGTGCTCACCGATTTTTGGAATGGTGCGCTCGACCCACGGCTGATCTCTTCGAATCGCGGCAACCATTTCGCCCGGTTGATGCTTCGCAACGAGGAGGCGCTCACCACCATGGAGTGCCAGGTGGACTTCAGGTTTCGGAACGCCAAGTTGCCCAAACCAGTCGTAGATTGAACGAATCACATGAAGGGAGTGGGCCGCGACCGTCAAGTCCATGTAGGGCTCATCGGCGCCGCGACCGTGCGATCTGCGAACAACCACGACTTGCGCGTCGTCGACCTGACCAACGGCGATGCCCGCCTCCGCCGCCAGTCTTTCCGGCACTTCGAGTAAGAACCGGTACGCCATCCGCTTTTTCTCCCATCGTTCGGTTCCGATTGATGATCCAATTCCCAGGCTGCCAATCGCCGCCGAACCGCGACGGTGCCGCGTGATTGTACCGTACCGGCCTTCGTTGCCCGCCTTAGTCGCATGCCGACTCGGTGACAGGTTCGTCGTCCAGGACTTCGGTCGGGCCGCGATTTGATCCGATCGAACGTACACCCTATCGGTTTATAGCACTACGTTCACATTGGACGAACGCTTGACGGGAGTGGTAAGGTGCGCCCGTCCTAACGAGATGATGTTGCTTTGCCGGCCCCTGTGTCGCGGGGATGGCAATTCTGTTGGGACTATCGAGCGCGGCTGAATGGCTGTTCACGCGCCCGATGACACGGTGCCGGGGCCGGTTGCAGCCGGACGCACGAACACCTCGCAAGAGCGTAGGGAACCTTTCTCCCTATTGAATGGGAGTTGCCGGGCGGGGGAGCTGGGCGGGGTTTGGGGAGAGGGAAGGGAATTTGAATTCGCCGCATTGGCGAAGGTTGGGGCTTGCAGGCCGCACTTTCGCGCTACGGGTATTGGCGCTTGCCTTCGCCGCACTCATTCTTGGTTCACAGCTTCACGCCGCACGAGCCGATGAGCCGGTCACGGTCCATATTCGCGGCGGTTCCGATGAATCGCCCTCGGACCAAAAGGGCGCAGCGAACGGCGATGCGCAAGACGCCGGGATGTTCGAGGTCGGGGAGCGAGACACTCCCGCCGCGGCGCCGGAAGCCCTTGGTGAGGCAATCATAGGATTCGCGCTCGGGTACGTGGGCTATCCGTATGTCTGGGCGGGCAACACACCCGCGGGCTTCGATTGCGCGGGCTTCGCCCAGTTTGTGGTGTTGAACACGCTGGGTGTCGACATCGGACACGCGATCGAAGGTCAGCCCGGCGCAGGCCGATGGGTCGACTGGGGATCCTGGCATCCGGGCGATCTTATCTTCTTTCAGAATACTTACCGCGAGGGTCTGTCCCACGTCGGAATCTACATCGGAGATGGACTTTTCGTTCATGCCGAGAACGAGGGCACCGGGGTGATCGTGAGCAGCATGTACTCCGATTACTACGGCCCGCGCTATTGGGGAGCCGTGCGCGCCGGCTAATGGACTACGTCAATCGCTAGAGCCGCTCTCTCCTAGGAAGAGTTTCAATGCGGCCAGACGGGCATCCCACTTCGACTCGATGCGTGCAATCCAGCGCGCGGCGTCGTCGAGCGGTTCCGGACTCAGCAATACGCGCCGCTCTCGACCGAGCTTTTCGAACTTAAGCAAACCGGCTTCAGCAAGCACTACCATGTGCTTGCTGACGGCCTGGCGCGATATCGGGAAGCCGGCCGCCAATTCGGTGATCGATACAGGGCTATCGTTGACCAGGCGTTCGATCAGTTCTAGACGCGTCGGATCTGCCAGGGCGTCGAAAACGGCATGGGGCGCTTCGAGCAAAGCTGCCCGAGCCAGTCGATCGATCACCCGGCTGCAGGAATGTCGAAGTACGCAACCAGCATACCGAGCAGCGCATCCCAGCCTTCGTTGTTCTCTTTCAGTGATCGCTCGAAGTGATCAGGTGGAAGCGCTGCAAATCCGGACTCGATCAAAGTGAGCTTCGTTCCTTCGGGAATCTCCTCAAGGAAGAATTCGACCATCGTTGCCGGCTGGTTTTCCAACGGCAAGGTCAGATCGTCGCCGGAACCTGGGTACCAGCGATAGGCGAATCTTCCCGGTGGTTCAAAGGCGTCAATCCGCCAGCGCACAACATCATCGCCCCACACCAAACGCGCCTCTGCTCCAGGCAGTAGCTCCATCTCGACCTGAGCTCCGGCCCACTGTGACATTTGCTCAGGTTCGGTAATGGCGGCCCACGCTCGTTCGAGCGACACCGGCAAAATGACAATTCGCTCGATTCGATCCTGGATGGCCGCCGTCGCCTTCTCTCCGCGAGTAATGCAACCCAGTGGTTGCATGGAACTTACGTGCCCAGCATGAAAAAGGCAACTCCTAAGTTGCGCAAGCAGGATGACTCGTAGTTGGCTTCGCTCAAAGCTTCGATTTGCTAGCAATCGAAGGACCGACGTGGCGACGAACCACTGACTCACGCGATCGAAGGGGCGCGCTAGGGCAACCGGCGTTGCCACATGGGCCGCGTTTCGGCGCGAAACGGGCTTGTGCATGATCCAGTCCAGTTGTAAGTTGCTTCTATTCGGCTTTAGGAGGTCACGTGGCCCGTCGCGGCCGTCGTCGTTGATGACGGCGTGGAAGAACCGGGAGGAACGTCGTGAAGACACGCACTGTTCGATTCCTCTGGACATTGGTGTTGTCGCTAATGCTCGCCGGCGGCTCCGGTCTCTCTGCCGCTGCCCAGGACTCGGCGACACCCGAGTCCGGTGATGGCGATCCCACCGACATGGTTGGGACCTACCGCGCCCAGACCAGGTTGCAGGAGAGCATCTTTGGGCCTGAACGCGGCGCTCTTGCCCACGATCCCGAGGTGATCACGTACGCGCCCGCCGGCATCAACGTGCAGAATTTCTTCGCCAAGATTCGAGTAAACGCCCCGTTCGATGGCCAAGAGCAGCTTTGGGACGCGGGATTCACCTTCCGCACAGGCCGCGACGCCGATTGGCGGGTCGTGGTCTATTCGGACGGCACCTGGGATTTCCGGATCGGCAGCGGTGACCCAATCACGTCAGGCGAGATACCTGAGATCAACATCGCCGAAGGCGACACGAACGATCTGGAGCTCGCGGTTGACGGCGACACCGGGTACCTCGCCGTCAATGGCGACCAGGTCGGTTCGTTCGATGTTTCTCGGCGCAATGTCGCCGGCGATGTTGCTTTCGGAGTCACGTTCGTCGAGAGTGCACTGAAGGCCGGCGCGGAAACGCCATATTCGCGTTTTCAGGTCTGGCAGCTCGAAGATAGCGAGCCCGCGGGCGTCAAGAGCGCCGCGCGGTCGTTGCTGGAAAAGGGACGCGATATCGCTGATACGGCCGATCCCCTCGAAGGACCGAGCTCAGGCGATCTCGATGAAACCGCCGGCAGTGTGACCACGAGCCGGCTTGGCGTGGAGGTCGCCGACTTTTACGCGAGGGTGGAGGTCACCAATCCTAGAGATCACGAGGTGCATCCCTTCGACTACGGATTCGGCGTTCGGGACGCTGGCGGCGACGAGCAGTACCGGATTATTTTCGCCTCGGATGGCAGCTGGTATCTGAAATTCGGAGTCGAACCTGTACTGGCAGCCGAGAACTTCGAGGGTCTCGAGACCGGAGCCGGCGATACCAATTTGCTGGAAGTGGTTGCGTCCGGGGATGAGCTCGTTTTTGCGGTCAATGGCGATATCGCCGGCAGCGCGGATATCTCAGAGCTTTCAGAGCCTGGAGATATTGCGATCGCGGTCGGTTTCTATCCGGCTGAAGACATCGTTGAAGGCGCGACGACCTCATTTTCGGATTTCACGGCGTGGTCGCTGAGCGACGAATCGACCACACCAACCGAAGAGGTCGAAACGCCCGAACCGACCGAAGAAGTTGAAACGCCCGATCCGACCGAAGAGGTCGAAACGCCAGAGTCGATCGATCCGGAAGATATCGCTAACTCGTATCTGGATCGAACCGATTCGCTCGAGATCGTTTATGGACCTGAGTCGGGCGATCTCGTGCACCAGACGGATTCGATCACGTACGTCGATACGCTGCTCGACCTTGAAAATTTCATCGTGCATGTCGAGTTCATCAATCCCTACGCTGCAACCGAAGGCAGTTGGGACTTCGGAGTGCTCTTTAGGCTGGGCGACGACGAGCCTCATCTCCGCCTGATCGTCACGTCAACCGGCGACTGGTATCTGACGCCGGGAACGGGCGACCCGTTGCAAGAAGGAGCGGTCGAGGATTTAGAACTCAGGGGCAATCGATCGAATTCGCTCGACTTGATTGTTGACGGAGAAACCGGTTATCTCATCGTCAATGACCAGTTCATCGACGTGCTTGATCTCTCCGACGTCACGCAAAGCGGCGATCTCGGCATTGCGACCGCATTTTTCGAGGGCAATTTCCAGGAAGGCGCGACCACAAGCTACGAGGACTTCGTCGTTTGGTCGCTCGACGAAGGCACCTCAACGCCGGAACCAACCGAAGAGGCAAGCGCGACAGCGGAAATCGAGGAGACCCCCGAAGCGGGCGACACATACGAAAGCCCAGGGTTTGGATACACCGTCGGCTATGACGAGCCATGGACCATCAGTCTTGAGGAATCGGACGAAACCGGTGATCATGTCCGGTTCAGCGACGAGGTCAGCACAATCGACATCTGGGGATTCGAGAGCGACTTCACACCGGCCGAATGCCTTGAGGATGAGCTCAACTACTATCAGACCGCGCGCGGATACTCGGACGCCGAGGTTGCGATCGATGTCAATGACAACGAAATGACCGGAGAGATCGACGACTTTGTTTGGGGCGTCTATTGGTTCACCTACACGGCCGAAGGCGGTGATCCAATCGATTACACCTCCTACGTCGAATGCCGCCCTATCGAAGAAGGCGTCAGCATTCTTCGGATCGTTCAGTTCGTCGAGTTCGATTCCTACAACGACGAAATCGATGAGCGCGTCGCTTTGATTGAAGGGCTGCGTCTGGGCGGGGAGGCGCCGCCGGATGAGACTGTCACCGCCGAGGCGGAAACGCCGACGACCGACGAGACGGCTGAAGCTGGTGGTGATTCGACGATCGTCCAGATCGAAGCGCTCAACGGAGACGAGATCAGCGGATTGGCGACGATCGAGGAAAGCGGCGCGAGGTCGACCGTGCGCGTTCTGGCGGTTGGCGCCGAAGATGGCACGGTCGTCGTCATCCAGGCCGGTTCCTGCGACGACCTTAGCGGCGAACCGGAGGCATTGTTGGAATCGCTGGATGGAGGTCTCAGCGAAACGACTGTTCGCATCAGTTTCGCTGAAGTCACTTCCGGGGATTACGTGATCTCATTCCACGACGACATGAGCGACCTGACCGAAGCGCTCGCGTGCGGAGAGATCTAGTTCGCGAATCGGATCACGAGTTTGGATGATCTACGAATCGCGGCGGCCTTCGTGCCGCCTCGATTCGCGTGTGCGACAAGTTGCCGCAAGAAGCCGGTACAATCCCACGCGAGCACAACCGCGCGGGGCATTCGACAAGAGCGGTCCACAACACGCATGTCAGCTCAGGGAGCAGTTCGACACCACCGGAACCACCCGGTCCATATTCTCGGAGGAATCTTGCATGAAGGTCGCGTATCTCTTCACCACGTCTGGGCACACCGCGAGCTACAAGCTGGGAAAGATGATCCTGCCCCAACTCGAAGTTGGCACTCATGGGGTTGACGTGGTCGGCATGTTCTTCTTCGACGATAACAACTACGTCCTCCGTCACGGAGATCCGATCGGCGAACGATTGGCGAAGGTCGCGAAGGAGCAAGGCATGCTCTTGATGATGTGCGATCAATGCGCGCTCGAGCGGGGACTCGCGAGCGGCGAGGTAGGCAACTGCACGCCGTCAGGTGTTGTCGAAGGTGTTACGGTCGGCTGCTTCCCCAGCCTCTATGCCGCACTGAGCGGCAATCCGCCGGATCACGTTATTTCGCTGTAACTGCCGCATTGGCTTCGAGGGATGTTGAGATGGGCGAGACTGCAACAACACGGATGATGATCCCGGGTTCGGAAGCCCCCACCATGAAATTGGACGATTGGGGATGGTTGGAGCCGCCCGCCGGAGAGCCGCTTGATGGTCCCATGAGACAACGCGGCGTTGAAATGTGGCGAAGTCCTGATGGCAGAATCCTGACCGGGTTGTGGGAATGCGACGCCGGCAGGCTGCGCGCCGATTTCGACGAAACGGGTGGCGAGTTCATTCACGTGGTCGGCGGCCGTCTGATCTGTCACGCCGGCGATGGAACGGTGACGGAACTTGGACCCGGCGACACGATGACCTTCCCTCCCGGCTGGACCGGGATCTGGCAGTGCCCTGTCGCGATGCGGAAGTTCTACACCGTCTTCAAGATCGGCGGTTCGTAGCAATTAAGGGTGATTCGAAAGTCATGTTGGTGTTGTCTCGAGACCGTCGCGCTTCCATGACTTGAAGGCGACCAGCATTCGGTCGCGGGCGCCGGCCGGCAAATCCTGTTCACGTGGCCGCCCGGCAGCCGCCACGGTGAGCCGAATCTGGTCGAGGTGGCGGCGACATCCCTCGCGGTAATCAATGTGCGCTTCGAAGAGCCGGCGGTCGGCGTCTGGCAGCGCGTCGTCCAGATAGTCAGTGACCAGAGCAACGAGCTCACGACACGTGATTGCGTGCCCGTCGATGTTCTAACCCTCCGGCTCGGTCGAGCTCATAACTCAAGTTGCTCCTCGAGCTCGCGCCTCACCCTGGCTCGTGCGCGATGCAAGAGCACTCACTGGTTAGTCTCTGACAGATTCAAAACGTTACGCACTTCGTCCGAAGGCCAGCCTTCGACATCGCGCGGCGTAATCACTTCGCGTTGGGGGGGAGCGATGTGATTGCCCGCTCGATCGCCGATATCGTTTCCGACGCGGTGAAGCAATCCTCTGGGAGTCCCCGCCAATCGGTCGGTAGTGAGCTCCAGAAACCCGCATCCTGGTGACCGGGTGAAAAAGCGATCGTTCTCAACGTCGTCTTCCGCGGCTCCGATCGGCGTCGCGGCCGAGAACGTCATGGTTCTCTTGTCACGCTCACCGCGCCTTTTTGCACGATTGGTTAGGATGGTAAAGAGCCAGGTTTTGAGCGATGAACGGCCCTCGAACCGGTCGATTCCTTTGACAACGCCGGGCCAGGTTTCCTGGACTACATCCTCGGCGGCGGCGATGTCATGCACGTAGAGCGTCGCGACGCGAAGCAACGACGCGCCGTAACGATTCATCAGCGTCAGAAAGGCGGCATCATCGCCGGCCCGAAGGCGTTCAATCAGCGCGAGATCATCGTTACCGCCGGCATTGAGATTGTCATTGCGCGAGACCATAAGCAGCGCTGTCACATTTCAATACAATTCGACCGTTCGTTACGGTATCCAGGCTGACCAAAGTGTAAGCCTCACGAAGTGCTCCATCGACACAACCTCGATCAATCGGACGTGAGCTTAGCGCTCTCGACACAACAATTCGCGTCGATTGGGGCGTGCGTCGAGACTTGCCAGGTCGCAGGCCCGCCTCTCCAGATTCCACTGTGCCGAACGGGTCATGTGACGAGTGGATTGAAGGTGTCGGGACGGCTCAAGCGCCAAATCAAGTCCAAACCTGGTAATCTCAAGGGATTGTGCGATTGTACGGACGGGACGAGGGACGAGTGTCAGTTTTTTTTCGAGCAGCGATTGCGCTGTTGTTGCTGGTCACCACAGTCGCCTGGAGTGCTGCTTCGGCCCCAAACGCCGGGGCCGCGCCTTCGGCCACCGCTGAATTCGAAAATTACATCATCATTCTGAGTGACAGATCAGCAGATCCATTGAAGATCGCGGATCGACTCGCCGACCGGTTTGGCGCCGACGTTGAGCCAGAGCACGTCTATCGCTTCGCGTTCAACGGGTTTTCGGTGCGTCTGCCTGTTCCGATTGCCAACTTGCTTCGTCTTGATCCCAGCGTCAGCAGCATCGAAGTCGATCAGGCGATTCATGCCACCGCGCAAACGTTGCCAAGCGGAATCGATCGGATCGACGCTGACCACAGCTCGGTCGCCCAGATCGGCAATGGCTTGTCGGTCGACATCGACGTGGCGGTGCTCGATACCGGCTCCGGCCCGCATACCGACCTCAACGTCGTGGGAGGCAAGGACTGCAGCGGGCTCGACACCGGCACCTACAACGACAACAGCACCTCCGGGCATGGGACGCACGTCGCGGGGACGATCGGCGCCAAGGACAATGACGTGGGCGTTGTCGGGGTGGCGCCCGGGGCCCGCATCTGGTCCGTCAAGGTGCTTGATAGCTCCGGTGACGGACTGACTTCCGATCTGATCTGCGGAATCGATTGGGTGACCGCCAACGCGGGCACGATCGAAGTCGCGAATATGAGCCTAGGCAGCCCTGGAACCGCCGGATCGTCGTGCGCGTTTTCGTCGCTGCGTACGGCGATTTGCAGCGCAGTGGCAGCCGGCGTGACCTTAGTGGCGGCCGCTGGCAATGACTCAATGGATGCCGGCGGGTACGTTCCCGCTGCCTACCCCGAGATCATCGCCGTGGCCGCACTTGTTGACACGGATGGTGAACCCGGGGGACTTGGTCCCGCGAGCGCGCTGTATGGCTGTGACGATTGCTTCGCGAGCTTCAGCAATTATGGCGCCGGGATCGATCTCGTTGCGCCCGGAGTGTCGATCTATTCCACGAGCGGCACTAGCGGGTACGCAACAAAATCGGGGACAAGCATGGCCAGCCCGCATGTCGCCGGCGCGGCCGCACTTTATCTGGCAACACATCCTGGGGCGACCGCGTCGACCGTGCTTGCGGCGCTGCAAGGGCAGAGCGATCTGGTCTCCACACCGAACAACCCGGCCGGGATTGCGCAGTATGTGCTGAATGTTGGCAATGGGTGGGACATCCAAACGTCGCCCACGAACACGCCAACTGTCACGCCGACCCCAACTAATACGAGAACCTCAACACCCACGGCGACCGCAACAAATACCGCGACTCCGTCGAACACGGCGACCCCGTCAAACACGCCGACAGCGAGCAACACCCCGACGGTGACCAGAACTCCAACAGCGACGCGCACGCCAACGGCAACCCGGACCCCGACGAACACCGCGACCGCAACGGCGACGAGAACACCGACGAACACGCCGACCATCACTCCAACAGCAACGGCATCCAGAACGCCCACACCAACGAGTACACCTACCGCGACGCGCACGCCGACGCCGACCACGACACCGACAAACACGGCAACGGCGACATTCACGCCGACAGCAACGAAGACAGCTACGGCGACCAGGACCGCAACTGCAACGCGTACACCGACAGCGACGCCAACGCCGACATCGACTCCGGTTCCGTCCGCGAATTGCACGGTGTCGAAGACGAGCGTGACCGTAGCGGCCAAAGTGACGTTGACCTGCAATTACTGGGCATCACAGGAGCGGATCCGCTTTTATTGGGATAACGTGAAGACAACATCGTTTGCGTCGGTCGTCACCAATACGAAGGGGGCCGCCACGCTGGAGATCGCCATTCCGACGACACCCGGTGGCGTCCACAAGCTCATCGGAAAGGGCTCCAAGAACGGCAAAACGACAACGAACGAGATGACGGTGAAGGCCAGCGTCTCGTTATCGCCGAAGTCCGGCACGAGCAACACGCGAGTCACCGTGACGTTCCGTGGATACCGTGCTGGCGAGACCATCTCACTCGTTTGGTTTGTGAACGACAAGAGCACGAAAACAATCAAGACCGGGATAAAGGCCGCGAACGACGGAACCGTGAAGTACACCTTCAAAGTTCCGACCGGGAGCGCCGGCGGGCACAAAGTCGAGGGCCGAGGAAATCAGAAGTCGAAGGCATCCGCGACCTTCACCCTCTCGGGGACAAGCTCCGCGTCGATCAACGAGCCCGTGCCGGCCAAAACGCCGAAACCGGCACCGACTCGGCGGCCAACCGTTGCTCCGGAACCGACACCAACCTGGACTCCAACACCCCTTCCGACGACTGTGCCGGCTCCGCCGGCGGAAAGCTCGCCAGAGAGTTAGCCCGTTCGCTCCAACGCTTCATCTGTTCAGATTGACGCGAAATGTTCCGCGACGTACGATAGCGTTATTAGCGCTATCTGCGCGATGGAGGAGCAGTCATGGCAACCAAGACGATCAGCGCCTGGGAGGCGCGCCGCAATCTAGGCAAGTTGATGGATGAGGTTGTCGCAAGGAATCGACCGATGATCATCGAGTCACATGGCGAACCGAAGGTCGCCATGATGCCGGCACGGATGGCCGAGGAGTTTATCGCGCGTCAGCAAGCGGCATTTGAGCAGTGGAAAACAATAGCCTTGCGCTCGACGCTCTCCGATGACGAGGCTGACAGGTTGATCGAAGAAGCTATCACCGAGGTCCGGACAGGAGGTGGCCCAGACGAGCCTCAAACAGTAGCGAAGGCGTCCTAAACCGTGCGCGTTGTCATAGACACCAATGTGGTTGTCAGCAGTCTCATCAAGCGCACCGGCAATCCGATTCAGCTAATGGAACTTGCTCAAGCGAAGCGATTTGACGTGATCGTTTCAGATGAAGTTTTGAGCGAATACACCTCCGTTCTCCAGCGGCCCAATATGCTGCCTCTGCATGGACTCGAGAGCTCTTCAGTGGCCCAAGTGGTGTGGGATCTGTTCAGTCTTGCATTTCACGTGTCTCCAACTGAATCACTACGAGTGGTGAACGAAGACCCAAAGGACGACAAATTTATCGAGTGTGCGGTGGACGGTGGCGCCGATTTCCTTGTCAGCGGCGACCGACACCTCCTCACCCTAGGTTCATTTCAGGGCATCCCAATAGTCACTCGTGCAATGTTCATTGCTTTCCTCGAACAGGAGGAAGTCGAGCATTCCGGGACCATCGAGTAGCGGCGGTCCAGGCTGTCCACCTGCCTTTATCACGCCGTGCTCGATCAATAGTAGATGCGATGGTCGCATCTATTGTATTTAGGTATTAACTAGCTAAATCAGGTGAACACATAGATTCTCCGGTTCGGGAAAGCCGTGTTAGCCCCTGCCTGGGATGACCGGCAATACGACATGGGATTCGCGGCCCGGTTCGTGGTAGATCCGGTTGTGGGCTATCACTATCTGGTCATCGGTAAAGTTGTTCGCGGCGCCAGTGTTGGTGTTGCGGTCGTATTCGGGCCACCAGGAGCTCATGACTTCGACCCGAATCTGGTGCCCGGGCATGAACATTACCCCAGCGGCGTCCATCCCGAACTCGAATTTGTAGACCTCGCCGGGCTCCATGAAGACCGGCGCTTCACGGCCTTCGCGAAATCTCGCGCGCAGCATGCCGTGGCAGAGAAAACGCGCTTCGCCATTAGGATGGACGTCAACGAGCCGCACATGCCAATCGGTGTCACGTGCCGACGATGAGGCATAGAGCACGCAGGAGACCGGGCCGACCACGGTCAGCGGTTCGGTCAGGACATCACTCGTGTAGCAGAGCACAGCGTCACGGATTGACGGCAGGCGATCGTCGACCGGGCCGTCCGTTAATTTCCAAAGCATGCCGGACGGATTCATCGGATCGTAGGAATATGCGTCAGACGACTCGGAGCCCGGCGCTTCGGTTGAGAGCCCGCCGTCGCCCTTGAGACTGTTGGCGCGGCCGTTCGAATGGAAATAGACCGGTGTGAACTCGGTATCCGGCAGCGGCCAGTCGTTCCCGCTCCACCACTCGTTCGCGCCGAGCACAAAGACCCAGACACGAGGATCGTGCTCGATCCCGTTGTCGATTCCCTTCAAATGGCGATCGTAGAAACGAATCCGGTAGTGGTCGAGGTTGATGATGGCGCTCGGTCCAAAGTCGATGCCGTTGAGCACGCGATCCTCGTTGGTGTGGTGCCACCAGGGACCGATGATCAGGTACTGGTTGTCGCGTGCGCGGGCGGTTTTGGCGAGTTGGCGCATGCCGTTGAAGTTCGAAGGAGCGCCGGGAAAATTCATGTCCCACCACCCGGTGTGATTGAGCGCCGGCACAACCATCTCAGACCAGGCATGTTGATACGAGTGGCTCTTCCAGAAATCGTCCCAGTTCGGGTGCAGCATCCACTCGTGCCACCAGGGAGAGTTGGTGCGCGCCTGTTCAGGAACGGACGAGAGCGGCAACGTGTGATAGTAGTCGTGCACCTCAGAAAACCACTCGAATCCGGCAGGCGCCTGCCAGGTGCGGCGGCCCATGTTCAGCATCCATTCGGCGGTCGGGAGCAGGAAGCAGCCATTGACGATCGGTTCGTTGTCGAACGCGTCCGGCGGAGAGCTCTCGGGCACGATGCACTTGAGATGCGGCGGCGCCTCCGATGCCGCGTACCACTGCGTCTGCCCAACATACGACACCCCGGCCATGCCGACATTACCGTCGCACCAGGGTTGCGCGGCGATCCATTCGACCGTGTCGTATCCGTCCTTGTGCTCATTCACATACGGCCGGAATTCGCCGTCGGAGTTGAAGCGGCCGCGGACATCCTGGATCGCGACGATGTACCCACGTTCGGCAAGTTCGACATAGAAGGACTCGCGATTTTGGGTTTTGTCGTATGGCGTGCGGACGAGCACCACGGGATAGGCGCCGGGCGCTTTTGGCCGGATGAGATCCATGGAGAGCAATACACCGTCCCGCATTGGAGTCAGCAATCCATGTTGAATCGTGGAGCTGTCGGGTGTTCGTGGGGAGAGCTGGCTTGAGGGCAATACATCGGCGGGTGTGCGGATTTCAACAGTCACGGATTGGTCTCCGGGCGTTCAACGGCATTCAGACGCCGGATTGTCGCACGGAGGATTCGAAAGTGTCTTGGAATGTTTAGTAGGTGGTGCTTACCTGGTAATCCGGCTCAACACGAGCGTCAACGGATTGTTCGACTACGCACTCACGGCAAACTCGACATGCTCCGCATCGTCAACGAGCCGAGATGCTTCGAGTATCTCGAACCGAAGAATTTCGCCGTCGTGCCCGTAATCCACAATGATGCCAGGCCCAATCTCATCACTATCTCGGATCGCGTTTTCCTTCAATGTGATGATCATTGAATCTGAATCGCGATCGTAGGTCACCTTCATTGCAGTAGCCCCTTCAAGTAACGATCAATTCTAGTCGCCTTGTACACTGTCACGATAGCTATCTCAAGAGGAGTCTCTTCAATAACGACTCGCAACAGCACCAGCCGCTGGAGATCCGGGTCGATGTACCGCCGCATGAGTACCTCCTTCGGCGGCAAGCGATCTGGAACGCGAAACTCGTAGTTAGTCAATGTGAACAACACTGCCTCACGAGAAATCATGCGATCGACCAAAGCATCCTCAGCGTGAATTGACCACCTGATCGGTTTGTTCGAATCCCCCACTGCTAAACTCCTTAGCTACGATTGCTTGGCATCTAGTGTATTGTCCCGTGTAACTGTTCAGGCTTGTGGGGAAGCGAGCAGGAGACGGCATTGGTCGAAGGGG
>CAYJPA010000110.1:0-14182 GCA_964371945.1 uncultured Sphaerobacteraceae bacterium
TTCATTATTGCCGTGCGCACCGGTCGCCCACCACCATCCTCAAACCCGAGCGGCAACAATCCCAGCCCAACAGCCTGCACACCACCCAAATGTGTTGGCATGTGTTGCCATTTGTTGCAAAGGGCACGCGGGCCCAAAAGAACGCTACCGCCTCGACTCCCTACTCGTTCGACAACAACGACGGCTCGTCCAACAACACCGCCGCATTCCGGTACAAAATCGCCGCCTTCGCCTCCTCACAGATCTCCGCCGTCTCGATCCGCGCCTTCTGCACCGCCGACCAGTACAGCGGCGTATCGGTTCCGAACAGAATCCGCTCGTACCCGATCTCCTCCACCGCCCACTCGATCAAACCGCTGAACATCGACCGCGCCGACGACGTGTCCACCCACACATTCCCGTTGCGCGCCGCCTTGATCGCGTCGACCTGCCGCGCAACGCTGCCGTCGTCGCTATTGCCCAGGTGCGCCAGGATCAGATTGACATTCGGATAGCGATCGATGAAGGGTAGGAAATCCTCTGGATAGCTGCCCGGATCGCCGCTGTGGGTCAGCATCGCCGCATTGCGCTCGGCCGCGAACGCGAAGATCGCCGCGCCGTGCTCGACGATCTCATACGCATGCGCGTGCGGATGGATCTTGATCCCCTTGCACCGCGGGTGGTCGAGCAACCGGTCTGCCTGATCGTAGGTCTCGGCCTTCAACGGATCGATCACCACCCAAAACCGGATATCGTCCAGCTGCTCCGCGCCCCGCACCGCATCCTCGTTGCCGCGAACCGCGTCGCCGCGATACGGGATCAACCCGTGAATCGCGGAAACGACGGTCAGCCGGATATCGCACGCCTGCGCCCGCCGGCTGACGACAGGGACCCCGCCGCTCATCATGCTGTCCGTCAACGACCGCATCCCGCGGTCATACGGCCCAAAATGACCATGCACATCAATCGCCTGCACACCCAACTCCACATCAATCAACCCAACTTGATCGCCGTCGCGTCCGTTCTCAGCCCTGGAAGGGCTTTGTCGGCGTAGCCCGGTCAATTTATTGCCGGGCGGCGAACCGGATTACCGGTCTAATTCTTCATCCCCGACATCACCTTCCGGATCGCCCGCGCCACATCGTCCGCGTCGTCGTCGCTCCACTGCTCGTCGACCCCCATCAGGATCAACTGCTCGCGCGCCGCTTCGAACACCGGGCATAGCCCCGGCGCGTAATCGAACGGCCGGTCCGCGTACGGCGAATTGAACGGAAAGCCTGAATTGCCATAGGTTTGCCGGTTCGCCAGCACCGGCCAGGTATAGAGCGGCGTCACATACTTCGCGCCGAACGGAACACCCTCGGCCTGCAGCGCCTTAGCGACCGCAATCGCATCCACCCCCGGATCGAGCAGCAAGTGCAGGATCCAGTAGCTCGATTTCGCGCCCTCGACCGATCGCGGAATCCGGATTCCAGAAACGTCGCGAATCTGATCGTAAATGCGCTGCACCACCCGCCGCCGATTCGCGACGTTCTCCTTCAATCGGCGCATCGCAACCACCGCGACCGCCCCCGACAGCTCGTTCATTCGATAGTTCTGCCCGAGGAACATGCTGTAGCGGTCGGCTTCGTCGCGCGGCCAGGCTTTGTCGGCAAAGAGCCGCGCCCGCCTGGCATAGGCGTCGTTGTTGGTGATCACGACCCCGCCTTCACCGGCATTCAGGTGCTTGGTGTTGTTCAGACTGAAGCTGGCGATATCGCCGATCGTGCCCGCCAGCTTCCCATTGATCTCGCTGAGCTGCGCCTGCGCGCAATCCTCGATCAACGGCAGATGGTGCCGGTCGGCGATCTCCCGCAACGCCTCGATATCCGCCAATCCGCCGAACAAGTGCACCGCCAGGATCGCCTTCGTCCGGGATGTGATGTTCGCCTCGACGCTCTTCGGATCGACGCAAAAGGTCTCCGGATCGAGATCGGCAAAGACCGGGATCGCGTTCTGAAAGAGGATGCCCAGGATCGTGCCGAAATCGCTGCACGGCGTGGTGATGATCTCGTCGCCCGGCTCCGGATTGATCGTCGCGACACAGGTATGCACCGCCGCCGAGCCCGAGGAGACCGCGATCGCGTGCTTCACGCCGTACAGCTCCGCGAACGAGCGCTCGAGCTCCTTCACGAACGTGCCCTGATGCCGCCCAAGCTGCCCGGAGCGGATCACCCGCGTCAGCGCGGCGATCTCCTCATCGCCCATCGCCCGTCCCCGCTCACCCGGCAACGGCTCCGTGCGAACCGGCTCCCCACCTTTGATCGCCAATCGTTCGATCTCCACCTGTGCCATGTTGTCTACTCCCGTGAAGCATCGCGGTCGCATCGCCGCGATTCGATGTTCGCCAAAAACCAGGCGGGGCGATGCAGTGTGCCTGCCTCGTGCACGTGAATCATGTCGCCGCTGCTCTATCCTTGCAGTCTTGAAGGTCGCCGGAATGCACGTGGTGTCGATGCATTGGATTTGGTCTATTGATATGCCAATATACCGAGCCAGTCAATAGACTCCAGAAACCAGGGGGCGTCGCAGAGTGAGTAACCTGCACGACGAACACATCACGGCGCTTCCGCCATTGATTCGAGCCGAGAATCTCTCGGTTCGGGTGGCGACGATCCTCAAACGCTACATCCTGGCGGAGCAGCTCGAGCCCGGCCACCGGCTGCCCGCGGAACGGCGCCTCGCCGACTGGCTCAACGTCAGCCGAGTGGTGCTGCGCGAAGCGCTCAGCCAGCTCATGGGCGAAGGACTCCTGGAGCGTCCTTCACCCTACATTCTCTGCGTCGCGTCGTTCGATCGCGCCAAACTGGCCGCGGAGCTCTCCGGACTCGATCACGAGGATGCGGAAGCCAACGATCTCATCCAATTGCGTGTGGTGCTCGAACTTGGCGCGATCGACGCCATCGTCGCCGGCGCCACCGATGCGCATCTCAGGGAGATCGAACGCTGGGTGATCGAAGGCGAGCGGACGCTCGCGGCCGGCGAACCGATTTATCGAGCAGACGCCGGCTTTCACGCCGCGCTGCTGAAATCGCTCGATAATCAGGTCATCAATGGATTTCTGCCATTGATCGAGGAGCATCTTCGCCACGACATTTTGCAGGATCCGGGCCGTCTGCAATCAGCAGGCTTACCGACCGATCAACGGGTCATACAACAGCACCGGGCAATCTACGAAGCGATCAAACAGCGCGATCCCGTCGCCAGTCGTCACTGGATCCTGACCCACCTCAATCCCTATATCGAGCGCGGCCGTGGATGACGGCGTCCTCCCGCTCGGAGCCCTCAAACGCATCCACCGGGCACGTGTGAACACGATGATCCAACAACAACCGGAAGGGTGCGCTTAAACGCACTCGTCACGACACTGGATAAGGGAGATCGCGAGCTGATCGACAACCCGATCCATCCAATCGGACCGGCCGCCATCGATCGCGGTCCCACTACGGAGATCGCGGCGCATGCGATAGAGTTCAATTTTGAGTGCGGACGCCTGGTCAATCGCCCGGTGAATAGGTGGGACAGAGATGAATGTCTCCGCGTCGATGGTGATCATCTCATGTCCTATTCCAGGCGTAGACAGAACATACGTGTGTTGCCGGTGGTGGTCTTGACGGTACCGGAGCTCCCAGGTTTCCGCAGGACCGTTCCGTCACTCCAAAGCATCTGGCGGGTATCGCTCGCGCATAAAATGAGAGCATGTTCGGTCCCAGTGCAACTTAAGTGCATTGTTGCTTGACGAATGTTATGTTCTTTTCACACTATCTACATACTCTTTACGATATAGTTGGTATGACGAGAACGTCATGCTTTCATGATTTGAAAAGAGGATAATGAATTTGGTACCGTACTTAATTTGACGTGAGAGTTCGATTCTTTGCTAAAACCACCGACGCCGCCCACGTCTGACCGGAGCGCTGCCTCTGTCGACGAGGTCGACATGATGATCGCCGAATCGCCCGCGGCAGTAACCCCATTGCGCTCAGGCTCGGCCGGCGTGGACACTCCCTCTGTTCGTCAA
Source organism: uncultured Sphaerobacteraceae bacterium (assembly GCA_964371945.1). Lineage (GTDB taxonomy): Bacteria > Chloroflexota > Chloroflexia > Thermomicrobiales > UBA6265 > CAYJPA01. The sequence goes on from CAYJPA010000110.1 coordinate 4,040, forward strand.
CCGAATCGTCCGCGAACCCCGGCCGCCGTGCTCAGGCAATTGAGCGCCTTTAGCGTGGGGTTCGCCACCGGCAGCGTCGCCATATCAAAGGCCCTGGAAGCCCGCCGTCAGGTCGTCATCGCCGCTAATACGAGCCACGACGCGGTTTGCGTTCCGGAACTTTCCTGCTGGCATTGCACTCAAAACAAATCTGGGATCGATTTGCTCCCATTTAGCATCGGCACTCCAAACTCGCCGAGTCTCCACGCGGAGCCCTGGGTTGATCAACTCATCGGGAATGGAGCAAAGGGTGACGCGCTTGTGGTCTGCGACCCATGGGGCGACAACGAGCTGCTCTGCTGGGCACTCCGGGTGGCCTCGCAACGCGAGATCGAAACGATTGCGATTACAACCGATCAACCGAATCTGCTAGCCGCATTCGTACACCACGCGATCCGTGTTCCGGTATCACCTCCCTTTCACCGCGAGTTTGTGATGACAGCGCTGCATTATCTGGTCGAAACAGCCGGCGCCGCGGCAATCCCAGCTCAACGAAAAATGAACGGTTCGCTGACACTCGTCCCGTTCGATTGACTCTCGATCACATGCAGTTCACGTAGAAGAACACCCATAATTCTCCTGCAGCAATGTAGTTTCGTGTCAGTACTCCCTGGCGACGCGTTGTTGACGGCGCCAGACCCCTAAAACTGATCCGAACTACTCCGCAATAGTGCCTTCAGCTTCTCCACATTCCGCCCCAGGACCTCCTGTAACGAGGCGACTCCTCGACGTTCGTTTGTCGATTCCGCCTATTGACATCGGATTGCCCGTGTTGATACGGTTCTTGCAGTCCATACAAATCGAAATGGGAATGAGTTACAGCGAGAATCTCGTCGCTGCCTGGTTTCTCAGCAGTATCCGCCCGCTCCCGGCACGCTCACGCGGGGGGTCGTGAGACCCGAACGAAGTCCTTCGACAACGACACTGATCGCGCCAGTGCTCCGTTTACTCACGATCGGCTTGGCAATCATGGGACCCGGCTTCTGGAGCGTCTTCGTGGCATTGGCGCTCGCGCTCTGGGTCAACTACGCCCGCCTCGTGCGCGGCGAAACGCTTCGCATTCGCGACATGGAGTATGTCGTGGCCGCACGCACGATCGGCGTCCATGAGCGCCGCATTCTGGTCAAGCACATCCTGCCCAATGTGGTGCACTCGATTCTCGTGCTGGCAACACTCGACATGGCTTTCGTGATCATCTTCGAGGCGTCACTGACCTTCCTCGGTCTCGGCATCCAACCACCGACCCCGACCTGGGGGTTCATGCTGAGCGAGGGTCGCAACTATCTGCAGGAAAGCCCCTGGATGTCGGTTTTCCCTGGGGCGGCGATCATCCTGACCGTGGTCGGCATCAATCTGCTCGGCGATTGGCTGCGCGATACCTTCGATCCCAGCCTGCGAAACCGGTGATTTCGCGTCCCCGTTGGGACTCGTTGGAGTGAGCATGTGAGCAACAAATCGGTCGTCGACAAGGTCATCGCCCAGATCGACGCGATGCGAGACGACATCCTGGCCACGGTGTCGGCGGCGCTGCGTATCCCAAGCATCACGCCGAAGTACCCCGAGCTCTCGTACGATGAGCTCGTCGGTGGCGAAACCCGCTGCAACGAATCGCTGCGGCCGACCTACGAAGCCGCCGGCGCCGTGATCGATCAGTGGGAAGAGGAGCCGGGGCGGGCCAATCTCGTCGGGGTGGTGAAGGGCAGCGGCGGCGGCCGCTCCCTGATCTTCAATGGCCACATCGACACCGTCCCGCCCGGTGATCCCGCGACCTGGATGTGGGGCGATCCCTGGAGCGGGCGCATCCAGGACGGAAAACTGTACGGGCTCGGCGCGACCGATATGAAGGCCGGCGTGGTCGCCCAGGCGAAGGCGGCGGAAGCGATTCGCCGCGCTGGAATCCAGCTCAAGGGCGACTTGATCATCGAGAGTGTGGTCGGCGAAGAGACGATGGACCACGAGCGCGGTGTGACCGCGACCGTTCGCCGCGGGTACACCGCCGATGCCGCGATCGTGACTGAACCGACCGCATTGCCCTATCCGTCGACGATCGCGCCATGCTCCGCCGGCGGCGGCAGGCTGATCATCACCGTCAAAGGCAAGGCGACCCACGCCACCGCCCGTGGCAGCCTGATCTGGCCGGGTGGCTCCGGCGAGACGTACGGGGTCAGCGCGATCGACAAGGGCTTCATCGTGTATGAAGCGCTTCGCAACCTCGAGCGGGAGTGGGGACTTACCAAGAGCCACCCGCTCTTTCCGCCGGGGCACGCCTCCATCGGCGTGAATTGCATCCTCGGGCGTCCACCGGGACCGATGGCGCCGTACATCATTCCGCACGAATGCGTGCTCGATATTCAGGTGCTCTACCTGCCGAATGACAACTGGGACTCGGTCAGAGCGGAGATCGAGGGTCATTTGAACCGTGTCTACGACAACGATCACTGGCTGCGTGTCAACCGCCCGACCATGGAGTGGCCACATCACTGGCCGCCGTACAACACCCCGGAAGATCATCCGATCTGCCTGACCCTGGCCAGGGCGCACGAGGATGTGCTCGGCGTGAAACCGTTGATTCGGGGTTTCCCCGCGGTCGACGACGCCACGTATCTGGAGCGCGGCGGAATCCCATCGATCAGCTTCGGCGCCGGCAACATCATGATGGCCCACGCGGTCGACGAATACGTGGAATGCGACGAAGTGATCAACGCCTGCAAGGTCTACGCGGCAACCGCGATCGATTGGTGCGGGCTTGCTTGATGGGTTGCCGCCCCGCCGGGGACTCAAGATCCCCGGCTACGCCACGCCCAGAGGGCACCCGACGCTTCCAGCGTTGAGACCGGGATGAGAAGCCGATGAGCGAATACCAATATTACGAATTTCGAATGGTCGACCGCTCGCTCAAACGGGAGGAGTTGGCTGAGATCCGCCAAATCTCCACGCGCGCCGATATCAGCCCGACTTCATTCACGAACTTCTATACCTTCGGCAACTTCAAAGGCGACCAGGTCGAGATGATGTTTCGCTGGTACGACGCGCATCTTTACACCGCCAATTGGGGAACGCGCGAGCTGATGTTTGCCATGCCGCGAAGCCTGCTCAACACCTCGGCAGCAAAGCGCTATTTGGTCAACGATCGTGTGAGCATGAGAACGAAGGGCGACCGGATCGTCATCGCGTTCACCACGAATCCAGACGACGGAGGTTGGTACGACGAAGAGGAGTCGGACGGCTGGCTAGACAGGCTGATCACGCTCCGGGCCGACCTGATCCTGGGAGACTTCCGCGCGCTCTATCTCGGCTGGCTCTCTGGCATCCAGGAAGAGTATGGCCTCGGTTACTTCAACGATGAGGAGAAAGATTACGAGGGCGCTGATCTCGACATCGAGCCGCCGGTTCCGCCTGGACTTCGCCGACTGACGGTGTCGCTGGAAGCTCTGGTCGAGCTCCTCCGAATCGACCAGGATCTGCTTGCGGTCGCGGCCAAGTCGAGTGCCGATCACTCGTCCGTCGATGTTGCAGCCGCCGATATCGGCGCGTGGGTGCGAGGATTCACGGAGGCAGAGAAAGATGTGATCCTGACGCGACTTGTCTCGGGAGAGGAACGGACCCTGGCGCCCGAGCTGCTCCGGAGATACCGAGAATCCACATCGGGCGGATCACGGCCGGAATACACCGGTCGAAGAGTCGCCGACCTCCTTACGGCCGCAGAAGCCCATGCCGCCGAGCGAAAACGCCGAGAAGAAGAGATCGCTGCGAAGGAGGCGGCGAAACGAGCGTTGGCGGCTGAACAAGCGCGAGCGGTCTACCTCGACAAACTCTCCGCGAGGCAAGAAGAGACCTGGCGCCAGATTGAACAGTTCATCAGCACGAGGCAACCGCTCAAATACAAGAGTGCGGTCGAGCTCTTGATCGATCTGCGTGATCTCGGCGAACGGGACCACGGTTTGGATCGGTTCGAAGACCGCCTGCTCGATCTGCGGAATCGTCACCCGATGAAATGGTCGTTTTTGAAGCTGCTCGACGACGTTGGTCTCATATGAAGAACTGAATCGACGGAATCCAGACGCTAAGACCACTATCGAAGGAGGACTTTCACTTGTCAGAACAACGTGCCATTGCACATCCGTACATCCCAAACTCGTCGCCCCAAACTCGGGCCGAAATGCTTACCACGATCGGCGTCGAGCACGCCGCCGATCTCTACGACGGCGTGCCCGACCACCTCAAGCTCAAACGACCGCTGAATCTTCCGCCGGCGTTGACCTCGGAGCGCGATCTTCGCCGCCACGTCCAGGGGTTGCTCAACCGGAACACGCCCGTGTCAGACGTGATCAGCTTTCTCGGCGGCGGGTGCTGGCAGCACGACATACCCGCGGTGTGCGACGAGATCAACTCCCGCGCCGAGTTCCTGACCGCCTACGGCGGCGATACCTACGCCGATCTCGGCAAATACCAGGCGATTTTCGAGTTCCAGAGCATGATCGGCGAGCTCACGGGGTTCGATATGGTCAGCGCGCCGGTTTACGACTGGGCCGGCGCCACCACCAGCGCCTTGATGATGGCGGCCCGGATCACGGGACGGCGCAAAGTGCTCGTCCCACAATCGATCTCGGGCGAAAAACTGAGTCATCTTCGCAACGTGGCGATGTCGCAGGTCGATGCGATCGAAATTGCGTACGATCCGGCAACCGGGCTGCTCGATCTCGCCGATCTCCGCGCCAAGATCGGCGACGACACCGGCGCGGTCTACGTCGAGAACCCGGGGTACCTCGGCATCATCGAGCAGCAGGCCGCCGAGATCGGAGAGATCGCGCACCGGCACGGAGCGCTCTTCGTAGTCGGGGTCGACGGCATTTCGCTCGGGGTGCTGGCGCCGCCGGCTGAATACGGCGCCGATCTCGTCGCCGGTGAAGCGCAGGGATTCGGCGTGCACATGCAGTACAGCGGCGGGTTGTGTGGATTTATCGCCTCGCGGGACGAACCGCACATCCTGGCCGAATACCCCTATCTGATGGTCAGCATCGCGGAGGGAACGGTCGAGGGTGAGCTCGGCTTCGGCTGGTCGACCATGGAGCGCACCTCCTACGACAAGCGCGAGCACGCTCGCGACTACGCCGGCACCACCCAGTGGCTGTGGGGCATCACCTCGGCGGTTTATCTCTCGCTGCTTGGTGCGCAAGGACTGCGCGAGGTCGGCGAGGGCATCCTGCAGCGCTCGCACTATGCGGCAGCGCAGATCGGAACCGTGCCTGGTGTGCGAGCGCCGCTCTTCAGTGGAGCCTATTTCAAGGAGTTCGCGGTCAATTTCGACGGGACCGGCAAGAGCGTTCGCGAGATCAACGCCGCGTTGCGAGAGCGCGGCATCTACGGCGGCCACGATCTGAGCGAAGAACGTCCTGAGCTCGGTCAGTGCGCGCTTTACTGCGTGACCGAAGTGCACACCAAGGCGCAGATCGATCGCCTGGTTGCGTCATTGAACGAGGTGGTCGCATGAATTCGCTGCATCAACCGCGCGCCTATCATGGCGCGAAATGGGACGAGCCGGTCGTGCTCGAAATGGGATCGCCCGGCGAACGCGGCTACATTCCTCCGGCCGTCGAGCCGGAGATCGGCGACGCGGTCGGCGATCACGATGCGTTGATCCCGGCGTCGATGCGACGCTCGACACCGCCGCGGTTGCCGGAGATGGCGCAACCTTCCGTGCTGCGCCATTATCTGCGCCTATCGCAGATGACCATGGGCGCCCACATCACGCCCGATGCCAGCCTCGGTACCTGCACGATGAAGTACAGCCCGCTCGTCAACGAGCAGTTGGCGCGCATGCCCCAAATGGGCGAACTGCATCCCTATCAGGATGACGAAACCGCGCAGGGGATGCTTGCGATCATCTACAGTCTGGAGCGTATGCTCTGCGAGATCTCCGGGATGGACGCCTTCACCTTCCAACCGGCCGGGGGATCGCAGGCGATCTTCGCGAATGCCTGCATCATCCGCGCCTATCACGAGGCGAGAGGCGAAGGGGACAAGCGCACCGAGATCATCTCGACCTCCTTCTCCCATCCGATTGACTGCGCGGCGCCGGCGGTGGCTGGATTCCGGGTGATCACATTGACTCCGGATCCGAATGGCTATCCGGACCTCGACGCGCTCAAAGCGGCGGTCTCCGATCGCACCGCCGGGCTGATGATGACCAATCCCGAGGACACCGGGATCTTCAATCCGAACGTCGAAGCGTTCACACGGATCGTGCATGAGGCCGGCGGTCTTTGCGCCTACGATCAAGCGAATGCAAACGGTATTCTCGGCGTCACCCGAGCCCGTGAAAATGGGTTCGACCTGTGCCAGTTCAATCTGCACAAGACCTTTTCGGTGCCGCACGGTTCTGCCGGAGGCTCATGCGGGGCGGGCGGTGTGACCGCCGAGCTCGCGAAATTCCTGCCCGCACCGATGGTCGTGTTCGATGGCGAGCGGTATCGCTGGGATTACGACCGGCCTGAGAGCATCGGAAAAGTGCGGAGTTTCCACGGCAACATCCAGGCCGTGCTTCGCTCCTACGCCTGGATCATGGCGCACGGCGCGGAAGGCATCCGCACCGTGGCCGAAACCGCGGTGATCAACAACAACTACCTGGCCGACAAGCTCTCCCAGGTACCCGGCGTCACGATTCCGTACGGCGGCAATGGCCACCGTTTGCAGGAAGTCCGCTATAGCTGGCAGTCGCTGCTCGACGAAACCGGAATCGGGACAGAAAATGTCCGCCGCCGGATCGTCGATTTCGGGCTGCAGGGCTACTTCACCAGCCACCACCCCGTGCTCGTTCCGGAACCCTTCACGCTCGAACCGTGCGAGAGCTATTCGCGTTCCGACCTGGACGAGTACGCGACAGTCCTGAACCACATCTCACATGAAGCGCGCACCGAACCGGAAACGGTGCGTTCGGCGCCGCACGCCGCCGCGATTGGCCGGATTCGCGACGACGACATCAACGATCCCGCGAAGCTTGCGATGACCTGGCGCGGATTCCAGAAGAAGCGCGGCGTCGCCGCCGGTGTGGTCGCCTCTTGAGATGAGTCATCGAAAACGGCTGGGATTGATCGTCAATCCGATCGCGGGCATGGGAGGCGGGGTCGGTCTGAAGGGAACGGATAACCCAGACACGCTCCAGCGCGCCCGCGAGCTTGGCGCGATTCCTCGTTCCAGGGCGCGGGCGCGGGTGGCGTTGGAGGTGATTGCCGATCGCCTCGGCGAATCGCTGGAGATCCTGACCGCACCGGGGACCATGGGCGAGGAGATCGCGGTTTTTGCGGGATTGACGCCGATCGTGATCGATCACCAAACCGGCGATGACACGACTCCTGGGGACACACAGCGGTCCGCGCGGAGAATGGTTCGCGAAAGGGTCGATCTACTGCTCTTCGCGGGCGGCGACGGCACCGCCCGCGATATCTATGAGGCGGTCGGTGTCAACAGCGTAACGCTCGGCATTCCGACCGGGGTAAAAATGCACTCCGCGGTGTACGCGATCAATCCACGAGCAGCCGGCGAGGCGGCCGCGCGATTCTTGCAATACCCCTCACCGAAAAGCCGGATGGCCGAGGTGATGGACATCGACGAAGAGCAGTTCCGGATTGGCCGCGTTTCGGCTCGGCTCTTCGGCGCTCTGCTGATTCCGGATCTCTCTGGATTGGTCCAGAATCTCAAATCGGGAAATGGCGGTAGTGACGCGGCCGCGCTCGCCGGCATCGCCGGCGATGTGATTGAGCGCATGCAAGATGGCGCGCTCTACATTGTCGGGCCGGGCACGACGACGAAGGCGGTCGCCGATCGGTTGGGGGTGCCGAAAACCCTGCTCGGAGTCGATCTCTATTGCCGTAGCGAGGTGATTGCCACCGACGTCACCGAAAGTCAGCTCCTTGGCCATCTCGACGGCACTCCCGCGCGGATCGTCGTGACCCCGATCGGTGGTCAAGGCTTCCTCTTCGGGCGCGGGAACCAGCAATTGAGCGCGGAGGTGATCAGGCAGGTCGGTCGGAGCAACATCATCGTGGTCGCAACCCCGGCCAAGATCGCTGGACTACGCGGCGACTCGTTCCTGATCGACACCGGCAACATTGAGATTGACGAATTGCTCACGGGCTACGTTCGTGTGATCACCGGCTACCACATGGAGAGCGTCTACCGCGTCGCCTAAGGGAAGAAGGGCAGACACGGCGGTCTGCCCCTACGCGAGGCAAACCATGCAAAGGGTAGGCGGCGACCTTTGTAGGGGTCAACCGCCGTGTTGACCATTGGATGTTCCGCTCGAGCACGTAGAGACACCGTGTGTGGGAGAGCGTCGTTCCACACCAACAAAGACGATCCATGAACGAGAGATTCTTCGACAAGCTCAGAATGACGGTTGTGGTGTGGCTCTCCGGCTAAGACAAGACACACCGGGCGAAGAACCAGAACGTGCGGTTTGGAGGCGTTGCATGCGGATCACCAAGGTCGAAGCGTTCCAGGTTGAGATTCCGTTCAAGGTGCCGTTCGTCGTTTGGCGCGGCGAGCTGCCGGGAAAAGAGCATGTGATCGTCCGAATTGAGACCGATTCCGGCCTCGTCGGCTGGGGAGAGGCGGCGCCCTTCCTCTTTTATTCGCCCGAAACCGCGATCGATATCGCCGCCCTGATCAACGAAGTACTTGCCGGCGAGATCATCGGCCGCGATCCGCGTGACGTCCGCGCGATCTACGAGAGCTTCGGGATGCTCGACGGCCATCACTTCGCGAAGTGCGCGGTCGAGATCGCGCTCTGGGACATCCTCGGCAAGGCCGCCGATCTGCCGCTCTACCGCCTACTCGGCGGCGCCGTTCGAGACCGCATTCCCGTCACCACGGTTGTCCATTCTACCGAGTCGGCTCAAATGGGAATCGAAGCGACAGAGCTCGTCCAGAGGGGATTCAGGTCGCTCAAGATCAAGATTGGATTCGGCGCGGATCAGGACGAAGCGATTGTTGCGGCCGTGCGCGAGGCGGTCGGATCGAGCGCGAGAATCCGGGTCGACGCGGAGGAGCACTACACCACGAAAGAGGCACTGACCATCGCGCGACGCCTGGAGCGGTTCGATCTGGAGTTAATCAGCCAGCCGGTCGCCCGCACCGATTGGGAGGGAATGGCTTTACTCCGAAACGCGTTGCCGATGCCCGTGCTCGCCGACGAGGGAGTCCATGATCCGCACGATGTGCTGACCTGCGTGAAGCATGGTTCGGCGGATATGGTGAACATCAAGGTACTGAAATCGGGCGGGCTGCTGCCGTCACTCGATATGGCCGGCATCTGCCGATCAGCGCATCTACCGGTGATGATCGGAAGCATGATCGAATCGGGGATCGGCACGCTCTTCAGCGCGCACGTCGCCGCGATCCTCCCAAACGTCTTCTCGACCGAGCTCTGCGGACCATTGCTGCTTGCCGACGACCTCCTGACGGAGCACCTCCAGATCGAGGAGGGCTCGATCCTGCTCAACGATGAGCCGGGCCTCGGTTGCACAATCGACGAAGATCGGCTTCACCACCTTCGCAAGCAGTGAATACGGTCGCTGTTGATAGCGCCTTCAAATGATGGGGATTCAATGACTCCGGCACGACCTCCCACCGTCATCCTGATGCCACGCAGATGGGCAATTCGGCAGCTGCTGCCATGAAAAGCGCGAACGAACGGACCAAGTAACAGCTTGGCGCACATATCGCTCTCCATGGCTCGGCTCAATTCCGTTTGCGCCGTGGCGGAGACTTCTTCTTGAATCTCCGCTTCGTCTCGTACCAGGCATCTTGGCCGGCATGAGTCAAAAAACCACTGACGAAAAAAGCCACGAGGACTAGGAAAATGGTGGAGATCTCGGAAAAGGAGAATGACATACTTAGAACCCTTTCGGAGGCTCATGCCAATTGATTTGGACCAGTGGGGCCGTAAACCAAAGGTTCTAAGTCGCCTGATTATACCATGACCTTCTCCTCCAACAACGAATCAACTACCCACGTATCTGTTCAGACTTGAGGGTGTCATGTTGTCACAACGCGCGGCAGTGGCTACGATAGCGCCATGCTTGATCTGTATCATGCCAGCCGCGA
>CAYJPA010000111.1:0-13336 GCA_964371945.1 uncultured Sphaerobacteraceae bacterium
GACGTGTCGCGCGCGCCGTAATCGGTCTGGCTGTACCCGACGATCCACATGCCGTTCGCTCGTGCGTTGGCCAGTGGGGCGTCGTGGCGCCATGCATGTTTGACGTCCACTCCCGGGTTTGGATTGAGCACGACGATCGCGACCGCCTTTCCGGTGCCGCTCAGCTGATCCCATGGCCCGGTAGGCGGATAGAAGTAGGCTGGAACGACGAGTTGTTGGCAGCCATTTGCGGCCGGAGTCACGGACGGCGTCGGATTCGACTGGACCTGCTGGACCAGATAAAAATCGTCGGCCAAAAGGGTCGCCGGTCCCCCGTTCTTCCACGCGAATGCGGTCACGTCCGCCACGCCGGGCGGGATCGTGAATGTGAGCGTCTTCCGCGTGTACGTCATGCTGGTGAATTCGAGCATCGGAGGCTCATCACCGGCATTCTGATCCCGTCCGCGTCCACGTAAGTCACGCCGGCAAAGCCAATGTCATTCGCGGCGTCGAGCCGACCCCAAACGGTTAGTTCATAGGTGTTGCCCGGCTACAGCGTGAGATGCTGGTTGGTGAAGCCCCCGCGATCCTCCAGCCTCGTGAAGCGAGCACCGCCGTGAGCGTTTCCTGTTGCGACGGTACCCTCGCCATCGATATACCAATTGAAGGCGCCCTGCTCAAAACTCGGATTGAAGAGCAGTCCGCCGGGAGCTGGAAGGTGCGTCGGAGCCGCGGCCGGTGTCGCCGTACTGGTGGCGGTCGGCTTTGCTGATGGAGTAGTGGTCGCGGTGAAGATTGCCGTCGGTGTCGAGCTTGGAACAACCGTTTCAGCCGGTGTCGAGCTCGGCGTTGTGGTTTGAGCCGGCACGATTGTCGGAGCTCGAGTTGCGGTTGGAGTCGAGCTTGAGGTCGGAGCCGGAGTTCCGGTTGCGGTGGTGGTCGATATCGGGATGGAGACCATGGTTATCGTGGGCGCCGACGATGCCGTTACCGTTGGAGATGGAGTGTTCGATGACGTCACTTTCGAAGTTGGCGTCTGAGTCAATACCATCGTTGGAGTCCTGGTTGAGGTTGTCGTCGACGTCGGTGTGGGGGTCGCAGACGCGGTGTAGGTCGCGGCGGCCGTACCTGATACGGATGCTGCAAACGTCGGGGTGGCTGTTAAAGTTGGCGTGCCCGTCGGCTTTGGAGTGGCCGTCTTGGTCGGGGTTCTCGTTACTGTCGGCGTTTTGGTCGCGGTCGGTGTTTTGGTCGGCGTTGACGTGCGAGTTGATTTTGCGGTCGGCGTTTTGGTGGGAGTGCGTGTGTTAGCCGGCGTCACCGCTGCCGCGGAATCGGCGGCATACACTTCGACTTCCGCGAGTCCGCCCAGGTGGGCATCGCCATTCGGATTCGTGAACGAGAAGCGAACGTAGGTCGCTTTGGCGTTGAGGTCGATCTTCTGCCAACTCCCAACATTTGCGCTGGTGCGGGCGCCGATTCGGGTCCAATCCACTTTGTTGGTTGAGAGCTCGATGGTCATCGCATCGGCGAGGCCCTTTTCGCCAAAAGCCCATCGGATGCGTCCGATCTGGCGACTCCAGTTGGAGGTTCGAAAACTTCCCGGACCATCTGTTCAGCCCGGCGCCGTAGGCCAAGTTCCCCCTTCGCGGATCAGTTCACCGTAACGTTCGCTCGCGGTATGCCTGATCTCGGTGGAACACATCGAGTGATGCGCCAGGATCGTCGCTGAGCCGGTCCTGCCTAACAGCCCACTTACATACTGCAACCTACCAACTTCGTGTGCGCAGCAGGCCGAAAACGGATTTCCATAGGAGCGGCAACGATTCCGATCTGAAGTGCGCTAAACCCTTGCCACGGACATTCAGGTGCTGGTACGAACAAAGGGGATAGGAATATGCGAGATTTGCATAGATTTCGCATCGTATGAACCGAAGCATTCATACCAATTCGAAGCAGGACCGCGTAACCGCGAATTTGTCTGACAACGTGCGCGCGATGCCTCGAAACTGCATCCTGACGATCCAGCGAGAGAGAGGTTCGAAACGGTGAAACGGCATTCGATTCGACTGACGATTCTTGCGACATTGATCATCTTGTTGCTGAGGTCTTCATCCTCAACCTTCGCGCTGCAATCAACCGACGCAACTCCAGCTCCCGTACCGCAATTGCCGGTGACGGTGCAGGATGTGCATGGCAGTGATGTCACCGTCACCGACATCAGTCGCATCGTCCCGCTCAGCGGCGATGTTGCCGAGATCATCTACGATCTCGGCCTGGCGTCGAATGTGGTTGGGGTGGACGTCAGCGCTGTTTACCCGTCTGGGCAGTGGGACGCGCTCCCCAAGATTGGTTTCGAGCGCCAACTCTCGGCCGAGGGCATCCTGTCGCTCAATCCCACGCTCGTCATCGGCAAGCAACAAGCCGGTCCAGCCACGGTGCTCGATCAAATCCGGGGCGCCGGGGTGGCGGTCGTGATTGTTCCTGAGCCGCAAACGATCGAAGCGCCGACGACCAAGATCACGGCGGTGGCCGCTGCCCTTGGTGTCCCGGATGCCGGTGCGGCCTTGGTCGCCGAGACCCAAGCAAAGATCGATTCCGCGATTGCGCGTGCAGCCGGAGCATCATCACAGCCGACCGTCATGTTCCTTTACGTCCGCGGCGGCGGAACGCAGTTGATCGGCGGCAAGGGATCGGTCGCGGACGCGATGATCCAGGCGGCCGGCGGCATTGATGCCGGAACCGACGCCGGAATCGTCTATTTCATGCCGGTGACGGCCGAGGCGATCGTCGCCGCGCAACCCGAGGTGATCCTACTGCCCGAATCGGGGGTCGAATCAATCGGGGGACTCGACGCCGTATTGGAAATCCCGGGGGTTGCCGAAACCCCGGCGGCGAAGAACGGCAAGATTTTTGTCTACGACGATCTCCTGCTGCTTGGCATGACACCGCGAACCGGCGACTTCCTGCAGGAGCTGGTGACCCTGTTGCATCCAGAGCTGCCCGCCGCCGCGGCAACCCCAACGGCATAACGAAGTGCAGTTAGCCAGCGCGGCCCAACGTTGGACACGGCGAGGACTTCGGGGGACGGCATCGCCGATGCCCCGGCTCCATGCGGCCGTGTTATTGCCGTCGCTGGCCGTGCTGTTGGTCATTTCGATCCTGGCCGGCGTCGGAATCGGAGCGGTTCGAATCTCCCCTGAGCAAACCGTCGCCATTTTGCTGAGCCACGCGGGCATCGATCTAGACATCGCGTTCAGTCACCAACAGGATTCGATTGTCTGGGCGATTCGATTGCCCAGGGTCGTGCTCGCGATTCTCGTTGGAAGCGCGCTTGCCGTCTCTGGCACAGTGCTGCAAGGAATGTTCCGCAACCCGCTGGCCGATCCCGGTCTCATTGGCGTTTCGAGCGGCGCCGCGCTCGGCGCCGTGGCGTCGGTGGCGCTCGGCTTTTCCTTTCTCGGCGTGGCGACGCTCCCCGCCTTTGCATTCATCGGAGGCGTGATCACCTCGGTCACCGTCTATTTGATCGCCCGGCATGATGGCAAGACCGAGATCGTCACCCTCGTATTGACCGGAATCGCGCTCAACACGGTCTCCGGCGCATTGACCGGCCTGCTGACCTACGTCGCGAGCGATCAGCAATTGCGGGCCGTCGTCTTCTGGTCGCTCGGCAGTTTGGGCGCCGCGACCTGGACCTCTGTTGGAGCATCGGTGCCGTTCGTTCTCCTTGGGCTGGTGTTGATCCCGAGGTGGGGTGGGGCGCTCAATCTCTTTGTGCTCGGAGAGCGAGAGGCCCGGCATCTCGGAGTCGACACCGAACGAGTTCGACTCGAGCTGATCATGATCACCGCGTTGATGACCGGGGCCGCCGTTGCGGTGGCCGGCGTGGTCGGATTTGTCGGGTTAATCGTGCCGCATCTGATCCGCTTGATTGCTGGCCCAAATCACCGGGTGATGTTGCCCGCCTGCGCACTCGGCGGTGCATCCCTGGTTTTGCTTGCGGATCTTGCGGCAAGAACCATCGCTTCCCCGGCCGAATTGCCGCTCGGCGTGATCACGGCGCTTCTCGGCGGTCCGTTCTTGCTGGTGCTGATGCTCAGCACCCGCCGGGCGCAAGGCGGGTGGGGCTGATGACCGCGCCGCTGGTCGCCGAACGCGTTTCGCTCTCGATCCGCTCGAAGTGGCTGTTGCGGGATGTGTCATTGGCGATCGAGCCGGGCGAGATCGTCGCTTTGGTCGGGCCAAACGGCGCGGGAAAGTCGTCCCTGGTGCGGGCGCTCGCGGGCGATGTCACTCCAACGAGCGGCAGCGTGCTGCTCGAGGATCGCCCAATCGGCGATTATCACCCGCGTGAGCTCGCGCTCAAACGAGCGGTGCTGCCGCAACAGACAGTGCTCCAGTTCGCGTTTTCGGTTCGGGAAGTGGTCGAAATGGGGCGCGGCGTTCGCCGGCTAGACGACAGCGACGAGATCGTGACGGCCAGTCTCCGCAAGACCGACTCGATGGAGATCGCGGATCGGATTTACCCCTCGCTCTCGGGCGGCGAGCAAGCTCGGGTCACGCTCGCGCGCGTGCTCGCCCAGGAAACGCGGATTCTGTTATTGGACGAGCCGACCGCGTCGCTCGATCTCCATCATCAGCAACTAGTCATGGAGGTCGCGCGCGATCTCGCTGCCGGAGGCGCCAGCGTCGTCGTCATCCTGCACGATCTGAACCTGGCGGCGAGCTACGCCGACCGGATCGGCGTCATGCGCAATGGTGAACTGCTGGTCGTTGGAACGCCCTGGGAGACCTGCACCGACGAACTGCTCACGGAAGTCTTTTCGTGCCCGATCGCGGTCGTCCAACATCCAATGCGCGATTGCCCGCTCGTCATCCCAGTCAGAACCGCAAGCGCTTTGAACTCTGTCCGCAAGCATATTGCCGCGGAGCATCATATCGCCTGAGACGATGCACCGTGCCATCAAGCTGTGCAGCCGGTGGCAGCCAATGGGATTCTCTTTGGGGCGGTCGAAGAGCAGTGTTATTGCACTCCAGTACTCGGGCGCTGAAAGCTTCTACCAGCGAGCAGGGCCGCAACGACGGTGATCAGCACCCCATTCGGCCAGTGCAACGACGCGGCAGTGTCGCTATCTTCGCCTTCGTAGCCGAGTGCGATCTGAGCAACG
Organism: uncultured Sphaerobacteraceae bacterium; assembly: GCA_964371945.1. GTDB lineage: Bacteria > Chloroflexota > Chloroflexia > Thermomicrobiales > UBA6265 > CAYJPA01. The sequence goes on from CAYJPA010000111.1 coordinate 5,151, forward strand.
ATTAGTACGAGTGCGATCACGCTCAGAACGAGATCCGTCGCGTCGAGCAAGCCCCGGCGAAACCCCATGACTGCCAAAATGAGCAAACCCAATCCGACCAAAAAGACCAGGTTCGCGACCATCTCGTGAGCGTCCATGAAGCCCTTCTTAGCGAGCATGAAACCCCTGCCCGCCAAGCCGGCCTGCACGATCACGAGAACGGCGACCGCGAGCGAGACCCAGCGGAACCAATCCACGACGCCTCTGGTCAACTGAGCACGATCCGACACTCGCCCCACCTCTCCCAACGCACAACACCCCAGCGGGCAGACTCACAGCCTGCCGCTGCCCACAGAAATAACACCCTCTCGTGACTACAACGATAATACAGATCGTGCGTTAGCGCTTGCTCGAGCGCGAAATCGCGACATTCATCTCGTTCTGAGGTCCGATCAATATGAGTCGCTCTTGCTCACGCAAACTGACAATCTCAAATTGCGAATCGCGCTGCATTCTCCGCGATAGTTGATGGACATGGCCAACTTTCAATCAACGTCCATATCTCGTTTCTTGGCTTTGGCGGTTGCCATCATTGTCATGATTTCCTTCGTTCCGGGCGCGATCATCGTTCGATCAGGCGAGTCGTACGCGTGGCCGCTCGGACTCTTACTGATAACGGCTGATGTACTGGCAATACTCGGGCTCATCCGGTTCGCACGCAGCGGGACAACCGTGCTCATGTGGTTCGCGTTCGGTGCGAACCTTGGTCTTGGGATGGCAACGGTTTTCAGTTTTGGCGTCCCGAACCTGATTGTCGCGATTGCTCTGCTCGTGTTCGCGATCCACGGCACGAGACAAAACGATCAACCGCTCTTCACCTGGAGCGGCGTACTCGCCCAGATGATTGCGTTCTTCACGTTCAGTGGATTGATCTTCATTTCCTGGGGATAGACTCGCGAGCAAATCTACAATCTGGGTCCGCCGGTACGACGGGAAAGCTCCGCAAGGTGCTCCCATCCGTGCTCCAACATCCGCCGGTGGGCTTTGCGTAGGGTGTAGGTCCGGCTCGAGAGCTCGCGTACCGCGTTGCGCTCTTCGGGCGTGGTGGCAGCCACTCGTTCGCGCGCGAGCGCCGCCGATCGCACCAGCGCCTCGGCCAGCGGCAGCTCGCCGCGCTCAGCCGCGCTGTGAATTCGCCCAAATCCGGGCGCACTCCCGAGCGCCGCGGAGAGGTAATTCCCCTGCACGCCCAAAATGTGAAGCAGAATTGACCTCGCCGATGAAGATTTTGTTCACGGTTCCCCGAAGCAGGCTCGGACCCTCTTCAGGCTCTTCGTAGACCGATTGTTCCCAGGAAGTCACTTCAAAATTCGCTGTTACACGAGTCCCCATCCAACTATCTCCCTTGCATGGCAATGACGATGAATAGATCGTATGTGCTATTTCCTCATGACTTTGTGAGCTAGTCAAGTATTGGGGAAGGGTTTAGGAAGACTACTCGCCCGCCAGCACGACATCGGCGAGTCGCAACGACAGCACCTGGGAGACTCCGTCGTCGCGCATGCTAACGCCGTAGAGGGTGTCCGCGACCTCGATCGTGCCGCGGTTGTGGGTGATGATGATTGCCTGGGTTTCGGCCGCCAGCTCCCGCAACTGATCGCGGAAACGAACCACATTCGCCTCATCCAATGCGGCGTCCACCTCGTCGAGGAGGCAGAAGGGCGTCGGATTGACCTTAAGGATCGCGAAGAGCAATGCCGCCGCGGTGAGCGCTCGCTCGCCGCCCGAGAGGAGTCCAAGGCTTTGCAGGCGTTTGCCCGGCGGCTGCGCAACGATATCGATGCCGGCGCCGTCGCCATTCTGCCCCGCTACCATCACCAAGCGGGCGGTGCCGCCTCCGAAGAGAATCGTGAACATCTCAGTGAAGGACGCCGAAACTTTGGCGAAGGTCTCGTCGAACCGCTCGCGCATCGTGGAATGCAGATCGTCGAGCAGTCCACGTAATGCCGCCGCCGCTCCATACACGTCGTCGAGCTGACTTCGCAGAAACGCGTGGCGCTCGGCCTCGCGGTCATACTCCTCGACCACGTTCTCGCCGACATAGCCGACGCGCCGGAGCCGGTCTTTGAGCCGCGCGATCTCGCGCTCTGCTTCGATTGGATCGTCGGCGCCGTCGGGCACGACGATATCTCGATCGAGCAGATCGTTCGGCTCCAACAATTCGAGCTCGTCGGTGATTCGCTGTCTGATCGCAGCCAGTTCGCCGCGGATTCGCTCGACGCCCAGACCACTGGCGCCGCGGCTCCGCTCGGCATCGAGGAGCGCGCTTCTCGCCGCTTCGAGCGCCTTTTCGAGTCCCTGGAGCTCACGCTCCCCTTCCTTGACCGCTCGTTCCAGCGGGGGATGCTCCGCGGCGACGTCATCGCGAGCCTTGGCAAGCTGATCGGCTTCACGGGTCAGCCGTTCGTGCTGTGACGCCACCGCCGAGATTTCGCCATCAAGCGCAGCGGCGCGTTGCGAGCGCAAGCCAAGCTCCTCGTCGAGCGCGGTTCGTTGCGCCCGCAGTCCGGCTTCGCGCTTTCGCTCCGATCGCCAGCGCTCTTCGAGCGCCGCCAATCTCCGCAGCTCGCCGCTATGCAACGTTTCTGCTTTGGCGACGGCATCCGCTCCCGCCGCAAGCCGTCTCTGAGTCGATTCAAGCCCGGTCAGCGTCGCGCTCATTTCGCTGCCAAGCGCGTCCTGCTCGATCGCAAGCTTGATCAGATCGGTATTGACATTCGCGGTCGTCGTATTCAGCGAAGCCAGACGGCGATCGACCGCTTCCTGCTCTTCTCTGACCTCTTTCAGCCAGGAGGCCAAGCGCAATCGCTGTCCTTGTCGCTCTTTGCGCGCGGCGATCAGGCCGGCCCGCTTGGCCTCGAATCGCTGCCGCTGATCGGCATGGACCTGACGCTCCGTGCTCGCTTGCTTCGCCGCTCGTTCCGCGCCGGCACGCAACTTTCCGAGTCGCTTCAGTTCTTCCGGAAGCTCGCGTAGCTCGCGTTCCCGTCCGAGCACGCCGCTTTCGCGAACCGCCGCTCCGCCGGTAACCGAGCCGCCGGTGCGCACGATCTCTCCAGCCAGCGTGACCGCGCTCCAACCGATCGGCAGGTGCGGCAGGCTGGCGCGCGCGACAGTCAAGTCCTCGACCACCACCGTCCGTCCAAGAAGCGCCGAAACCACGACCTCGAGGCCGGCCGCGTGCTCAACAAGATCGGCAGCAATCCCATGTACGCCCTGGACTGCCAGTGCGTCCTTGATCCCGCCGCTGCTCCGCGACGAGCGAACCGTGTCAAGTGGTTGGAAGGTCGCGCGGCCGGCGCTATTGGTTTTGAGGTAGGCAATCGCCGTTTCGGCGTCGGCCCAACGGTCGACCACGACATCCTGGAGGTGACCGCCGAGTGCGACCTCGATCGCGGTGTCGAATCGCTCGGGCACGGTGATCAGTTCCGCGACCACGCCTCGAATGCCGCTCAGCTTCGCGTTCCGGCCCGCTTTGACCACCTCGCGCACACCGGCATGCAGCCCGGCGCCGCTCTCCTGGATGCGCTGCAGCGCTTCGAGGCGGGCGCCTGTTTGCCCGATCGTGCGCTCAATCTCGGCCAATGAGTTCTGTGCCTGGACGGTGACGACCGCCGCTTGCTCTGTCGTCGTGAGGAGCTCTTTGATATTGGAGTCGAGTGACGCGAGTTTCGCTTCACCGGCCAGTTCCTCTTCGTCGAACTCGGCCAGCTCCGCGGTCAGGCGCTCGATCCGTCGTGCTCGCTCTTCGCCCAGCTTCTCCGAGCGCTTGCGCTCCGCGGCGTCCGTTTCCATTCGTTGCTCGAGCAATGCCCGTCGCCGGCCGAGCTCCGCGGAGCGCCGTTCCTGCTCGGCGATCGCCTTGCCAAGCCTGGCGACTGACCGTTCGACTTCGACATGGGCTTGTCGAGCGGCGGCGCTCTCTTGCGCCATCGAGGCGGTCGCCCCGCGCATCAACTCGACCTCTCTACCAACTTCATTCAGATCATTCGCGACCGCAACCAGTTCCCGTTCGACCGTTGCGACCTGCTCGTCCAGACCTGCCTGGGTGTCGGACATATCCTCACGGCGCCGGGTGAGCGCGGTGTGACGCTCGTTTGCCAGGTCGCGCTCATATCCGACGCGCCGTTCTTGATCGATCGTCGATTGCAGGCGAGCGGCGTGCTGCTCCAGCGCGGCTCTGGCATCTTCCAGCACCTCGCGGCACTTGGCCGTCGCAAGCACAAGCTGCTCAACCTCGATCCGGCGCTCTTCGGCCGCCGAATCCTCTCGGTGTGAGCCGGTCTCAGCCGTCGCGAGCCTTCCCGACGCATCCGCCAGCAATCTCGCGTAATGGAAGGTCTGGAGGTCTTTCAAGCGATCGTAGACGCCTTTCCATTCGCGGGCCTGCTTAGCGGCGCGCTCGAGTGTCTTTAGGCGTGGCTCGAGCTCGTTTAGGAGATCGGAAATGCGGTTGCTATTGACCTCGGTTTCGCTGAGGTTTCGCTCGGCTTCGATTGCCTTGAGCCGCAGGCCGGTCAGGTCCGCCGCGTGCTCGAACAGGCCGCGCCGTTCCTCTGGGCGCTGGCTGAGGGCGGTATCGACCAGACCCTGACCGACCACGGTGTGACTGTGACCGAGTGAAGCGGTGAGATGGGTCACATCTTTGAGACGTACCTTGCGGCCGTTGATCAGATACTGATTCTCGCCGTTGCGGAACGCACGGCGCGTGACCGTGACCTCGGCAAACTCGGTCGGCAACCAGCCGGTGCTGTTATCGAAGGTGACGGCAACTTCCGACAGTCCGGCTGGCGCCTTGCCGTTGCCACCGGCGAAAATGACATCTTCGGTCTTCTTGCTCCGCAGTGTGGAGTGGCTTTGCTCGCCAAGCACCCAGCGGACAGCGTCCGAGATATTCGATTTGCCGCTGCCGTTGGGCCCGATGATCGCGGTGATGCCCTGTTCGAAGGTGAACACGGTGCGGTTGGCGAAGCTCTTGAAGCCGTGAAGCTCGAGGCGGGTTAGGCGAGGCAAAACGGCGTTCACCGGCCGGACCTCGCGATGCGCGAGATCGAGACACGGAGAACCGTGACCCTGGCGAGTCGCTCTGTTCGCGATGGCGGACGCATCATGGCTGGATCCACGAACCGACGCTTGCTCAGCCTGCCCGATTCCACCGAATGGCGGCACTGCGACAACTGGGCGCGTTGGCGGCGGTGCTCGATGGTACCATCGCGTCGCATGTACGGACAATGATTGCGCGAAAAGCGCTCTTCAGCTGAACGGAGCTGGTCGCCAAAAAGGAACTCACTTCATGCTTCGTCTCGGACTTTCGAGTGGCGCCCTCTATCCAGATGTCGCCACCGAAGATGCACCCTCGGTAGCCGCGAGCATGGGATTTACCGAGCTCGAACTGCTCCTACAGACGGTTGGCGAATACCAGCCCGGGTTCGCGAAGAGATTGGCCGCGAACGTCGACTCTGCCGGCTGCAACGTTCACGCGATCCACACCTTCCATTCCCTGCACTCGTTCACAACGCCGTACCGGCGTCGAACAGACGAGGCGATTGACTTGTTCCGCAAGGGGATCGAAACCGCCTCTTTGCTCGGCGCGAAAGCCATCGTCTGGCATGGTCTCACCCGGCAAGAGGCGACCGGCGCGGAGGCGTGGGAGGCATTCATTCGGGTCACCGAACAGCTCGCGGGTTTTTGCGCCGGGGCCGGGGTGAAGCTCGCCATCGAGAACGTCTCATGGTGCGCGTTGGCGTCGGTGCGGGACGTCATGGCGTTCGCCGCGCGAATCCCCGAGATTGGACCACCCGGTTCGGCCGGGTTCGCGTTCGATCCCTTTCAAGCCGCCGAAGCGAGCGCAAATCCATTTATGATCCTGGCGGCGATGGAAGGCTCGATCGTCGACGTTCATCTCAGCGATCATCGAGCCGGCGACCCAAGCGTGCGGCATCTACCGCCCGGCGACGGCGAGCTGCCCTGGCCGGCATTGATCCGCGCCATTGCCGCATCTGGCTACGACGGACCGATGATGATCGAAGGGCCGGTGCCCGGCCAAGCCAGGGTCGATCGAATCCGTTTCCTGCTCGATCCGCTGATCGCCGCCGTTTCCGACGAGGGCGACCCGTGCGCCGGGCCGCCTCCGGACGGCGTGCTGGAAGGCATCCACCTCTTCAACACCGGCCAGTACTACGAAGCGCACGAAGCGTTGGAGCACGAATGGCATGCCGAGCGCAGGCCGGTTCGCCGGCTTTACCAGGGCATTCTGCAAATCGGGGTCGGATTCCATCACGCCCGCGGCGGCAATCACAAAGGCGCGGTTTTGCTCTTGACCGACGGTATCGCCAACGTGAGCGAATTTATGCCTTCATGCCAGGGCATCGACACCGCCCGACTGGCCCGCGAAAGCCAGATCTGCCTCGAACAGATAGCTACCCTCGGGCCAGCGGTATTGTCTCAATTCGATTGGACAATTGTGCCAGTCGTTCACAGGATGAATGGAACTGATACAAGTGTCGATCAGATCGTCTGATCGGTATGACGATTCTTACTAACTGACCGCGATGTTCAGCGTGTTTTTGGATGAATGGGAAACATCAGACTTGGTGGCTTCCCAATGAGACGCAACAGTCCAATCGATCACCTCTTGCACGATCTGATCAATCGCATCGTCATCGAGCCGAGCCCATGAAGGGGTTTTCCGGCCGAGCACACTTAGGGATTGAGCGCCCGAAGACCGAGGGGCGATAAGCGATTCCAATCTGGGAGAGCTGTTGGCATCAACGAACGGCTTGAGTAGCCAACAATACGCACCCTGCTCAGTCTTTACGTTGAAAACGAACAAACAGACGGGAATTTCACTGGAATTCTCCTCTATCTGGAAGAATCGTTCTTCACACTGTCTGAGGCCGTCATGAAGCGTCGTTCGTGTTCCCGAAATGCTTACCCCGAACTCCGGCCTATAGGGCAGGTCAAGGTTACTGATCCGAACAAGAAGGTCGTAATCGGAGCGCCGTTCGTGCCGAGCGACTGGGATAACGTCAAGATCTGCACGGCGGGTGAGGTAGATCGTTGCCAATGCCTCCGCCCGCGTCGTTTCCACCCAGGTTTGCTTGCTTGCCATCACGGCACCCCGCATTGCTCATTTGAACCTTGTTTCGGAAAAGGTCATAGCATTGTGTTGCCAAAACCTCACGACCTTATCATACGGTGCTTCGGTTTCGACGAGCTTTACTGCCTCCCGGTCCGCGGTTCGGTCGACCGGGTTGGATGGAGCTTTGCGCGACCGAATGATCGAGCTCCGCTCGCGTAATCCGTTCCGCGAGGCAATTCTTCTTATGTCGAGACACGGCACTAAACGAATCACTGAACTGAGTCGCTATGTTTCGAAACGATGTGCCGCTAACCAGGGCTTCATCCAGCTCCGAGCGGCGAGGATGGGCGCAAATCGTGCAGGATCTCGGCATTGTCCGGTGTCAGTCTCCTGCCGATCCGTATCGAAACAAAAAGCCGCCGGGGACACGCAGTATTGCGTGTCAACCCGGCGGCCCGTACGTCCACCGTGCTCTTTACATGACTAGATCATAGCATGGAGTTCTAATCTGCCTTAGTTTGCCAACGTTGAGGCAGGATCGGGTTCCCATTTGCGTCGTTTGGCACAACTAGCTTGCGTCTACCGATCGTCAACACTTCACTCGCAACCTCCGGCGCGGAACTCAGTTGCTGCAGACTGCTCTCGATGGTTGTTGCCGTGTGTCCCGTGCAACAGTGAAAGAGCACCCAGTTGTAATAACAGATGAGAACCGAGATCTCGTGGGGTCCCCTTCCAGCGATCGGATGAACGGTCCAGGTCACCACATTGTTACCGAGACTATTGATTCGCAGATCCACTCCCTTGGTCGTTCCACGAATGAAATCCGGCGCCACGCTCCACGGAATGTGCTGAACCGAAACCTGGCATTCAAACGGTAAAGGCGTACGAGTCATGTCGTAAAACAGGCCTCGCGTGGCCATCTTATGCGACTCAAATATGTTCGCCATATTGAAGTCAAACTCGCGCGTCTGGCCGACAATCAATCCGGAAGAGGTCACCATCTCGCTTTCGCGCGCCGATGCCAAGCTCCTCTTTCACCATCTCGCTCAGCGCCTGCTCCGGATTT
>CAYJPA010000111.1:13346-13935 GCA_964371945.1 uncultured Sphaerobacteraceae bacterium
GCCAAGCTCCTCTTGAGCCAGATTTGGAAACGAAGGCTGCTGGTTTCAAGAATTCTCTCGATCATTGCAGGAGCTTCCGGATGCTGGCTACCTCCAATGTCCAATGCAATGTAGTGACGTAGATCCTTATCCCCTCTGCTCTTGCGAGACTGGCACGCGTTGCAGGCTGGCACAGTAAGGGGATTCTGATCTCGTGCGAGGAAAATCGACTTTGGGAAGACGTGGTCGGACGTAATCGGCCCGTGCTGTCCGCACAGGACGCACTGGCTCTCTCGTTGCCGACCCCTCTTCCGGAACCTTGGATTCGACGGGCGAGTTTCTGAGGAGTTCACGCCGTCTTCCTCTCCTTATCGAGATCAATCCGGCCACCCCGGAAGATCAACGTAGACCCGCATCCTTTGCAGCGAAAGGTCGCAGCACCGGTATTGTTACCTACGAAGATTAACTGCGACGTGGACTCATCTGGATGCAGGATGGACTGCACCCATTTGACCGAACCGCGGTCAAAGTCAACCCTCTTTCCTCATAGAAAAAGAACCGTCGTTCGCTTCAAATTCGATCGGCGGCAGATAGCCGAGGCTCGAATGCA
>CAYJPA010000112.1:0-13908 GCA_964371945.1 uncultured Sphaerobacteraceae bacterium
AGGTGTGTCAACCATGTCTCCGCAACGATGTAACGCATGTGTCCGGTCTATACAACACGGCGGTCTGCCCCTACACGTTGTGAACGGTCTTCCATAATCGTTCCGGGTTGTTTAGGCGTAAATCTCCTGATCACAGCAGAGGTTCGCTCCGATGTCCATCCGTCTGCCGTCTGTGGTTTTGGACCACGGGTTCGCGGGCGAGTTGCGGGGTCGCTTCCGCCTACTCGAAAGCCGACCGCCTGACGTTCGGTCTTCGGCTGACACTGGATCGTTCGCTGAATCCATGATTGTTAGTGACTCCCCCGCCCGACAGATCGGCCGGTGGAGTTCCGTTGTTTCGATAGGAACACGGCGTCCGGGTGGGTTGCAAAGTTGCCACGAGCGTCATTCGCCCAAGGTCCGGGCGTCCGTGGGCGTCACTTGACTCGCCGAGGCAACTTGCGGCACATAGCCGCAGGTTCAGGCCGGTTCTCGACGGCTACGCCTCCGACCCGGCAATCAAATGCTTGATTTCGTGATACCCCAAATGAGCGCTGTTTCTCGACATGACCGCGTTGCGACAACGATGCGCGGGCTTGCAGGGTGCCACGTCTCTGCCGCGGAGCGGGTCGTAGTATCGGTCCATCTCTGGTCGGGCCAGGGCGAATGATGTCGACAATTGGTCCGCGCTTAACCAAACAGGGAGGAGCGATGCGATGAACGCCAAGGCACGATTGTTCCGACTATTAAGCGCAATGCTGATTGTGTTGCTTGCGGCAGGGCTCACGGGTGCCGGACCTCTTTTCCCCCGGCCCGCGCATGCGCTCCAATCGGATGATCTGGAGTATCGACAAGTCGAGCCAGGGGAGATGTCGCTTGGACCCGAGCATGACGGCATCCTGTTCGGTTCGAAAGACACGACTGTTTTCGCGATCGAGCTAGCTACCGGAGATGTTCTCTGGCGGTACGTTGCCCCTGCTCCAATCCTGTCACGCGAGCTGATCGGCGGAGAGCTCTTTGCGTGGACCTTCGACCCCGCACAGGATGCATTGATTGCCCTCAATCCGGAACTTGGGCAAGAACGATGGCGGATCGGAGATCTGCCGCACGAAGACGTCTGGGGCATTTACGTCAGTTCCGACGGCGTCGATCTGGTCGTGGTCGATATCTGGACGGAGTTCGGAACCTTCATCGAAGCGGTCGACGCAACCACTGGCGCCGATCGGTGGACACAGAACCTCATCAACAATCAATCCCCGCAAGGGGAGGTCACCGCCGTGCTAACCCGTTCCGGTCCGGCCACTAGCTATGGGGTTGCAAGCAGTGGCTCGTGGTCAAACTACAGCGAACAACGCGGCCTCGTGATGATGCTTGACCAGACCACGGGCTGGCCGATCTGGTCCGTTTGGGCGGATCGATTTACATTCACTGCTGCTTGCGATGAATCGACAGTCTATGTGTTGGCTGCACCGGACAACGCGTTTGACCAGCTCAATCACCTGCTTGCGATCGATGCGGGGAATGGATCGACTCGCTGGGAAACAACGTTCTCATCGCCCGTCATGGAACTCGAGCTCGCGGGCGACTCGATTGCTGTGCAAACAGCAAATGGCATTATCGAGGTGATGGACAGCGCGAACGGAGTTCGTCGCTGGAGCGTGACCCCGGACAAACAGGTCAATTCGATCGGTTTGAATGAGAGGGGTCTCTACACAATCGACGCGGTTGGAGTGATCTCAGCTCGCAGCCCCGAGGACGGAGCCTTGGTCTGGGAGCGAGCGGGCTATCTTGCCAGAACGATTGGTTTCGTGTCGCTCGATTCGCCGATTCTCATCACTGTGCTCGATTTCCGGATCGCCCGCGTGGATACAGACGCCGGCGATCGACTGTGGTCCGCGAAGCCATTGTTCGACACAGTCCGAGGGCAAGGCGTGCCCAACGTTGCGACACCCCCGCCGTCTCCACCGAGCGCCGGTTATGACGATGCCGGCACGGAGGACACCCCGTTTGGTGTGTTCGTCGGATCCGAGCTCAGCGTTGTCGATCAACGAGACAGCGAGGCACTCGACATTGACGATCACGGTCAGATAGTCGGTTCGTTCGAGACTGAATCTCACGCTCGGCACGCCGCGGTCTGGACGAACGGACTTCTGAGGGATCTTCGCACTCTTGGTGGGGAGGAGAGCGTCGCCTACGCGATAAACGACGCCGGTCAAATCGTCGGAGGGTCGCAGACTGAAAGCGGGGTGTTTCACGCGTTCATATGGACCGAAGATCAGACAGTCGATCTGCACCCGAGCGGTTTCTACTTTAGCTTGGCGACGGACATCAACAGTTCAGGAGAAGTTGTCGGTATGGTTGGCGATGAAACCGGACAACGAAGAGCCGCGGTATGGCGGACAGGGGTGTTCACCATGTTGCCGGATTTCGGCGGCACGCTAACGCAGGCTCTCGCGGTCAACGACGAGGGACTAATCGTTGGCCTGGCCGCGACACCAAATAACGAGGTCCGGGCCGTCCTGTGGGAGAACGACCTTATCGTCGAACTGAGTACCCAGGGCTTCGAGTGGAGCCAGGCCTGGGATATCAACAATTCGGGTCAGATAGTGGGAGCGGTATTGATGTCGTCAGGCTACGCTGTCGCAGCGGTCTGGCAGGAAGGCGGCGACGCTCCGACGCTGCTGTCGACTCCCTCTCAGGCACACAGCCTTGCCTATGGAATCAACGATGATGGGTTTGTCGTCGGGAAAGTGCAACCAGACATCGGAGAATCACGAGCGGCGCTGTGGAGCCTCGACTCGCCCGATCGGTATCAGCTCATCGGCTACTCTCAAGGCGAAGCGATGGCGATCAGCTCGGCTCGGGAGATTGTAGGGTCCGCGGGGAGTGGTAACGCCGTTGTCTGGAGGCCGGAAGCATAGGCCCCGACACCGACGGACACCTTCAAGCCGTCATGACCAGAGTCCAAAAGCCGCTATGCGTAAATCTCCTGATCGCAGCAGAGATTGGCGCGGTGTCCTTCTGCCAGGCGTTGGTACAGGTGCACCACCGATTGTGCAACCGATTCCCAGGCGAATCGCTGCACGGCCTCTTGTGCTTCGAGTCCCATTCGCGCGCGAAGCGATGTATCCCTGACCAATCTGTGGATCGCCTCCGCGAGGGCATCGGAATCGCCGAACGGCACGAGCAGCCCGGTAATCTCATCCTCGACCGTGAACGTCAACCCGCCGACGTGCGATGCGATCACCGGTATCCCGCAGGCCATTGCCTCGACTGCAACCAGGCCAAATGACTCATACCGAGATGGCACGACCACGAGATCGGATGCCGAATAGAAGTAAGGCAATACATCTTGCGGTTGGGCGCCGGCGAAAAGGCAGTACCGCGCGATTCCGAGCTTCCTCGCCTCGTCGACGACCTCGGCCAGGGGTCCGACAGGTCGGCCTGCCTCATCGAGATCGCCGCCGACGAACACGAATGTCGGAACGTTCCCACCGTTTGTTGCCATCGAGGAAATCGAGCGGATCAACGTGTCGATGCCCTTGATCGGATCAATTCTGCCGACGAACAGGCAGATCTCACCGTCGATCGGCAACCCAAGGCGTCGCCGCGATTCACTTCGGTCGTGTGGTTTGAAGAGCTCTGTATCGACCCCGGGCGGGATGGTGCAGATCTTCTCGGCCGGCGTGTGCTGTCGCCAGACGAGATCGGCCCGCTCATCCGGATTCGCGGCAATCAAACTATCGGCCAAATCGACCAGGCGGCGCTCGATTTGCGCCCGGAGCAGCGTTTCACGCTGAGAGGCCGGTGCAACCGCGTTCTTCATGTGCGCGGTGGTGTGGAACATCTGGATGAACGGAGTTTCCCAATATCGTTTCAGCAGATGAGCCGCCCACCCTGACAGCCAGTAATGGGCGTGAACGACGTCGTACCGTACGCCGTTGCGAACGGAATAGAGCGCTGCTTGTTCCGCGAACTCGGGGAGATAGGTGAAGATTTCATTCTTATCGACCGGTCCGACCGGTCCGGCAGTGATATTTATGAGATTGACATTATCGCAAATGTTATCGACTTCTGGCGCATCGGGATCGGTTCTGCGCACAAACATATCGACCGGCAGTCCCAGTTTGGAGGTGTGACAGGAGAGCTCACGAACGTAGACATTCATACCGCCCGCATCCTTGCCACCGAGGGTAGCGAGCGGAGAGGTATGCACCGAGATTGCCGCCACGCGGCGAAGGGCGTCCGTTTCGAAACCGAAGACGGACGGACCCACGTAGTCGGAAATAGACACGACCATTTGGTCCTTTCGATAAGCAACCACAAGCGGTACGAGGAGCCGCCGGCAACCAAAAATGCGGGAAACGGTCAGCAGCCTTCCGATTCATTAGTCGCTTCGATAATTATAGCAAGGGGTTGGCGTCCGTGCGGCAAGTTGGGCGTCGCTGTCACATCTGCTCTGGAATCAGCAGGCCGTACGTGCCGTCCTTGCGCCGATAGACGAGCGTGACGGACTTGGCGTCGGTGTTCTCGAAGAGAAAGAAATCGTGTCCAAGTAGCTCCATCTGGTCGATTGCTTCTTCCGCGTCCATCGGCTTGACCGGGAATCGCTTCGTGCGCACGATCTTGAACTCGCCTTCAGGCTCGTCAGCAGCCTCTGCAGCGACTTCGACGTAGGGGGCGAGCCGTCGCCCGTGGCGGTCCGACTTCCGCTCATGATGTTTGCGAACCTGGGTTTCGAGTTTTCCCATGACCGCGTCGACCGCTTTAATGGGGTCGTGGTCACGCTCTTCGGCGCGAAGGGTCGATTTGCCGGTTTGGAGGGTTACCTGGGCGACGGTGACTTCGCCACCGCTACGCTGAGACTGCTTGCGCAATTCGAGCTTGGCGTCGACGACACGATCGACCAGTCGGTCCAGCCGTGCTGCATGTCGTTGTGCGGCGGCTTGCACGTCATGGGTGACATCGACATCGTTGCCTCGAATCTGAAGTTCCATCGTTACCTCCGGGTCAAAAAGGGGAGCTCGCTGCACATCGCGCTGCGAGGGCCTGGGATCGGCCCTCAATCGTCAGCGTGACGCTGGTGCCCGCGGAGGGACTTGAACCCCCGACGCCCACCTTAGGACGGTGGCGCTCTATCCACTGAGCTACACGGGCGGGCATGGGGCACGCGCACGCTGATCCTAACATAGAGCCGAGATGAACCAATTCCTCTCATTCAAATTGGAGATGGCGGTGCTCGCCGCACGTCCGAAACATCCAAATGCAGTGTTCACTTCGTGGGAGCAGAAAATCGAAGCCCGCGGGCACATGCAAAATGCGCTTTCGAGCTCGTCGGTGGAGAAGATGCCATCTCAAATTGGACCGTACGTACATCGTTGACTCCGGTCAAGGAAGAGAACGAAGTCAATGTTGTTGACAACAACACCAACGTCGATGTGGTCGAAAGGTGTGACATTTTGTGACATTTTGTGACTTTTTCCACTTGCGAGCGGCCCATCTCAATTGATCTGTCATGACGTTTGGCATTGCCGGAGGTTCGGCGATGTGTTAGTCTCACCGCCGTTACGGGGAGTAGCGCAGCCCGGTTAGCGCGCAGCGTTCGGGACGCTGAGGTCGGAGGTTCGAATCCTCTCTCCCCGACCATGATCGGGAGCGGTTCAGCCGCTCCCGTTTTCATTCCTCGGCCGGGAGACTCGCCATGGCAGGTAACCCGTATCGCGAACTGCCATCAATCACAGACCTGTGCAATGCCATTTCGGCGGCCGGGAGCTCACTCGCCGGCTTCGCCCTCGTCAGTTTTGCGCAAGATCAGCTGACCGCGATTCGTGCCGGGATCGAGCGCGGCGAAACGCCCGTACGAGACGCGATCGTCGCTCGAACGACCGCTGCCGCGTTACTGCTCGAACGATCCCGACTTGAACCGGTCATCAACGCCACCGGTGTGATCATTCACACCAATCTCGGACGGGCGCCGGTGAGCGCCGCTACCGCCGAAGCGATGCGGACTGCCGCCTCCAGCTATGTTCCACTCGAAATCGAGCCCGAATCCAACACCCGTGGGGGCCGGATGGGCGAGATCACCGACCTCATACGTTTGTTGACCCAGGCTGAATCGACGCTCGTGGTCAACAACAATGCCGCGGCGGTATTGCTCGTGCTTTCCGCGTTAGCCGCCGGGAGATCGGTCATCGTCTCCCGGGGAGAGGCCGTGGAGATCGGTGGCGGCTTTCGGATTCCGGACGTCATGCGCCAAAGCGGCGCTCGACTCGTGGAGGTCGGGACGACGAACCGAACCTACCTCGGCGACTACGAGTCCGCGATCGACGATACCACCGCCGCATTCCTCAAGGTTCATTCGAGCAACTTCACGATCGACGGCTTTACGGCCACGACGCGGATTGAAGAGTTGGCTGAGCTCTCCGCGAACACGGGCATCCCGGTGATCGAAGATCTGGGAAGCGGGGCACTGCTTGATACCAGTCAATTTGGGTTGGCGACGGAGCCCACGATCGGTGAACGGTTAGGGCTGGGGGCCGATCTCGTGACCGCGAGCGGCGATAAACTCCTTGGTGGCCCGCAGGCGGGGATCATCGCGGGCCGGCGCGATCTCGTCGAACGAGTTTCACAGCATCCACTGGCCAGAGCGATCCGAGCGGACAAGACGTGCCTCGCGGGAGTCGCGGCCACATTGCGGCACTACGCGGCCAGAACCGCCGAAACCGAAGTTCCAGTCTGGAGGATGATTTCAGCGAACCTCGAAGTGATCCGCCGGCGTGCCGATGATCTTGCTTCGATGTTGATGGGTTTCGAAGCGTCCGTTGACGTAGTGAAGTCTGATTCGACCGTCGGCGGCGGGTCGTTACCCGGCCAGACGCTGCCCTCGGTCGCCCTCTCAATAGCGCCGGATGCCCGATCCGTGGACGACCTCGCCAAAGCATTGCGAATGGGCATGCCGCGAGTGTTTGGACGGATCGAGAACGGCCGCCTATTGCTGGACTTGCGCACGGTCCTGCCGGAGCTCGACGCGCAATTGCTGCACGCTGTTCAGACCGCGATTAGCGCCTAATCTCGTCACCGGTTCGCGAATCGCGGAAGTAGGGACTCGGGCGTGGGTAGTGGCTCCTTTCGAGATCGGCCAGATCTTTAAGCTGCGCCATCAGCGCCATTTCCGATTCTCGATCGCCGGTCTTTTGCGCCTCGCGGACATCGGCGGTGACTTCACGCTGCAGAAATTTTAGGCGCTCGAGCTGCACACGATAAAGCGCCCATTCCGCTTCCTTGCGCACGGCACCGGGCAACAGCGCGGGTTTGCCCTCGAGCTGCCCGATCAACCGTTCCGCGTGGTCCGCCAGAGCTTCGTCCAGTCCGGCAATGATCTGGATCGGATCGAGATCCGGGATCGATTCGTCCGCCAGAATGCTAAGAAGCTGCTGATTCCGGCTCTCGGTGATATCCTCAGGCGTGATGTCGCGAATGATGTCCATGCAGAGCGTGCGATGAAAAAGCAGCAGCGCCAGCAAGTGATCCTCGCTGGTCAGTTTCGGCGCGGCAGCGGCTCTCACTGCCGCGGGGATCAGCGCGGTTGCGCGCGCGCCGGGAGAAGCGATGTTCGTCCGCCGGATTTCGGATTGCACCAGTCTGGCGTCGAGCCGCAACCGAGCGGCCAGAAGCTCGACGTAGTGTGCTTGCACGATCCGGTCCGGTAGCTGCTGCAAAAGAGGAGCAACCCTAGCGATTACGGCCGATTTAGAACGCGGATCGGCGTCGTTCGCCTCTTTCGCCACGGTATCGATGTAAAAGGCGATGAACGGTTGTGCGCCGGCAACGATCTCCGGCCAGCGCTCAGGAGCTTTCCGTATCAACTCGTCGGGGTCCTTGCCCTCGGGCAACTGGACGATCAAGATGTCGGCATTAAGCTTCCGTTCAAACCGCACAATTCCCATCGCGTCTGGAACGGGCACTTCGTCGTGATCGAGTGCCTGCTGCATCGCTTCGAGCCCGCGGATCGTGGCCATTTGGCCGGCGGCATCGGCGTCGAGCGCAAGCACGACCCGTTTGGTCGAACGTTTGAGCAATCCGATCTGAGACTCGGTGAGCGCGGTGCCCATGGCCGCCACGACATTGGAGTGACCGAATTGATGGGCGGCGATTGCGTCCATGTAGCCTTCGACGATCACCACCTCGTCGCGCTTGCGGATCTCTTCCCGCGCCAGATCGAGCGCGTACAGCAAGGAGCCCTTGTCGAAGATCGCGGACTGCGGTGAGTTGAGGTATTTCGGCTGATCGGTTCCGAGCGCGCGGCCGCCGAAGCCGACGACGCGCCCCTCACGATCCCGGATTGGAAAGATGAAGCGGTTACGGAAGCGATCGTAATAGCCGCCGCTGTCGCGCACTTGAAGCAGACCCGCCTCGTGAACGATTGCCGGATCGGTGCCGCGCGCAACGAAGAAGCGGTGGAGGTTGTCCCAGCCGTCGGGCGCAAACCCAAGCTGGAATCCGTGGATCATCTCGTCGTTGAGGCCGCGTTCCGTGGCGAGTTGCCGGCCCGCTTCGCCGGCGGCGCTGTTCAGCAGAATGTTCGAGAAAAAGGTGGTGGCGAGCTCGTTGATCTCTACCAGACGAGACCGGTGCGAATCGTGCTCCGGTGTGGAGGTCGGGATCGTGTCGAGTTGAACGCCGGCACGTTTCGCCAGCTCTTGCAGGGCGTCGCGGAACTCGGCTTTTTCGACCCCCATGTAGAAGGAAAAGACGTCGCCGCCGCGGTGACAGCCGAAGCAGTGAAAGTTTTGGGAATCAGGAAAGACGACGAACGACGGACTCTTCTCTTGATGGAATGGGCACAGCCCCTTGTAGCTCCGCCCGGCCTTTTTGAGCGGAACGTACCGCGAGACGAGCTCCACCATATCGGTGCGTTCGCGGACTTCTTGCACCGCATCGCGGGCCATGGGAACTCCAGTTACACGTCGGAACGAGCGGCGTTGCTTCGATTCTACACGGTGCGGTTAGTCGACTGGCTCGAGCTGTGCGAGGCTGGCCAGGAGGCGTTTGCGGCCGTGGCGGATGAAGTCGACCGCGACTTCCTGGTCGGCACTGCGCTCGATCACCTCAGCGATCGTGCCCTCACCGAATTTGGCATGGAAAACGCGCTCGCCGGCGGCATATGTTCTTGGGGCGGGAATGACCGGCTGAACGGCGAACGATGGGGTTGACATCGAACCGGCGGTTTGTCGAGCACGGTCTATCAATGACGCTGTGCGAGAAGCAACGCTGCCCTGTCTTGTGCCGAGACTCTTTATGTGCTGTTCGGGGAGCGACTTGATGAACCGCGACGGCGTCGAGAACTGCGTGCGACCGTAGGTCATGCGCATGCCGGTGTAGGTGATGTAGAGCAGTTGCTCCGCGCGGGTGATCCCGACGTAGAAGAGGCGGCGCTCCTCTTCCAGCGGCATCTTGTCCATGAACTCCGCTTCGATCGCGCGGCTGATCGGCAGCAGACCCTCTTCGACGCCCGCGATAAAAACAACCGGAAACTCGAGGCCCTTCGCGGAATGAAGCGTGATCAGAGTGACGTGCCCGCGATCGTTTTCGTCGAGTTGATCGACGTCCGAAACGAGCGCGACTTGCTCCAGGTAGGCGACAATCGCATCGCCGGGCGCCATTTCGTCGTACCGCGCGAGGTCCGACCGGAGCTCGAGCACGTTCGCCCAGCGCTGCATTTCGTCCTCGCTGTCGCGATCGAATGTGGCCTGGTAACCGGTCTCCTCGACGACCGTGTCGAAGAGTTGCGAGAGCGTCAGCTCCCCGACCCGCGCTTGCAATCCCTTTAGTACCGAGCCGACCCGATTGGCGGCGGCTTTGCCGGAGCCCGAAATGTCAGGTGCCGCGAGATTCCCCGGCAGGGCCATGAAGGCCTCGCCGAGCGAGAGGTTGTTGATCGCCGCCCAGGTTCTGACCGCCTCGACCGCCTTCGGACCGAGTCCGCGGCCGATCGGCAGGTTGTCGATGGTCCGTTGAAGACTGATCTCATCGGCTGGGTTGTAGAGCACCTTGAGCACCGCGAGCACGTCTTTGACCTCTTTGCGCGCATAGAAGCGGAGACCGCCAACGATTTTGTACGGGATATCGGTGATCCGGAACGCCTCTTCAAGAACGCGGCTCTGCGCGGTCGTGCGGTACATCACCGCGACTTGATCGGGACTGATGTTGTCACCGGTCATGAGCCGCCGGATTTCGCTGACGATGAACTGAGCCTCGTGGTTCTGATCGCTCAATTCGCGAACGATGACGTACTCGCCTTCGTCGTTTTCCGTGCGCAGATCGCGATCGATCCTCTGCTTGTTGTCGCGGATCACGCGGTCCGCGGTCGCGACGATCCGTTTGGTCGAGCGGTAATTGAGCTCGAGATGGATGCGGGTCGCATCCGGAAAGTCCTGCGCGAAGCCGAGGATGTTGCGGATATCGGCCTGGCGCCAGGCGTAGATTGACTGATCCGGGTCGCCGACAACGAAGAGATTGCGGTGCTTCGCCGAGAGCGCGGAAACGAGGATGTACTGGACGCGGTTGGTGTCCTGATACTCGTCCACCAGCACATGCAGGAAGCGCTCCTGATAGATCTCGAGCAGCCTCGGCGCGGCGTCGAAGAGTTGCAGCGGCAGGGCGAGGAGATCGTCGAAGTCGACCGCGTTCGACTTGCGCAACAACCGGTCATACTCGTGATACACCCGAGCGACCAGCTCCTCGTCGTAGGTTTTGACGTGCTGGGTGGCGAATTCGTCGGGCGAGATCAGCATGCTTTTGGTCGCCGAGATCTTGGAGAGCATTCGCCTTGGCGCGACGACCTTCGGGTCGAGCCCGACCGCGATCACCGCGCGTTTCGCGACGTCCATCTGATCGGCGTCGTCGTAGATTACGAAATTTGGGAGGATGCCGATGCGGTCGGCCACGATCCCCGGGTTTTGGCGGAGAAAGCGGACACCGATCGAGTGGAAGGTGCCCATTACGAGTCCGCTCGTGGCGCCGCCCGATCCGAGCAGCCGTTCGATCCGGTCGCGCATTTCACGGGCCGCTTTGTTGGTGAAGGTGACCGCGAGAATTCGATCTGGACTGACATTGCGCTCCCTGATCAGATAGGCGACGCGGTGGCTGAGCACCCGTGTTTTGCCTGAGCCGGGTCCGGCGATGACCAAGATCGGGCCGTCGCCCGCGGTGACGGCCGCGCGTTGTTCATCGTTGAGACCATGAAGGAGATCGTGAGTTGACACCAGGGAGCGCACCTCGAAGCAAACGCGAATCGTTGCTGCGAGTCTAGCATTGGAGGTCCGTTCAAACCTGGTTGGGTGGGCCTTCAAGCTTTGACGGGCCGGTTCCGGCTTTGGTATCATCGTTTGCCGGAGTTGACGCGCCGCCGTAGCTCAGAGGCAGAGCAAGGGACTCATAAGCCCTTGGCCGGTGGTTCGATTCCACCCGGCGGCACCAAACGGAAAAATGACAAAGAAGAAGGATTCAAAACCCGGCGACACGACGGCCAGTGAGCGCCGTCGTTCTGCGTTTTCGGGGATCGAGCAGCGCGTTCTCAAGCGACTTCGGCTGGCAGAGCTCGGACCTCGTCCAAGTATCGTGGTCGGTTTTTCGGGCGGAGCGGACTCGCTGTGCCTGGCCGCGATTCTGACGGGCCTTGGGCGTAGAACGCTCCTCGAACCGCTGCTGGTTCACGTTGACCACGGCCTGCGTCCAAACTCCAAGCTCGATGCCGCCGCGGCAACCGAGCTCGCGGGTGCACTAGGCGCCCCAATCCAGGTTCACACAATTGAAGGTGACCTGCAGGAGAAGCACCCGGGTGCCGGGATCGAGGAAGCCGCCAGGCGCGAGCGCTACCTTCTGCTTGCGCAAGCGGCCGCGGAGTACGGGGCGCAGACGATCGCGGTCGCTCATCACCAGGACGATCAGGCCGAAACCGTGCTTTTGCACCTCTTTCGGGGCTCTGGATTGAAGGGTGCGGCGGGCATGGCCGAGCTCACGTCGATGGTCATCCCGTGGTGGAGCTCGGAGTCATCATTCTCCCGGAAATTCACGGTTTGGCGGCCGTTGTTGACCGAACCGAAAGCGGAAATTGATGCGTTCGTGGCCGAGTTGAGGCTGACGCCGATCGTGGACGAGAGCAACACCGATCTCACGTTCCGGCGAAACGTGATCCGCCATTCGATCCTCCCGGAGATCGGGCGTTTCTTTCCCGCGGCGACCGCGGCGATTTCGAGTTTCGCGCGGATCGCGACCGATGAAAACGAACTGCTTGAAACGTTTGCGCACGAATGGCTCAAACGGGCCGGGCTTGCATGTGGGCGCCTAACGAGATCGCAGCTCATGCTGGCGCCTCTTCCGATCCAACGCCGCATCGTGGTGATCTGGCTGGGACAGTGGGTTTCGAGTGACGCCATCAGCCTCGATCGCGTGGATGCGGTGCTGGAGGTGGCGACGATGCATCGCCGTGGAAAGCTGATCGAAGTCGGTGAGAACGTCGGCGTCGAATTGATCGGAGACGAGTTGATCGCGCGACGGACGAATACTGAGTAAAGCTCGGCATCCGTGGCCCAGACGTTTTGCCGTTGCTCGTTTGACACTGGGGACTAGACTTCGCGTTCGAACTGGCTTTGAGACTTGAAGGAGTTATTCGTGGGTCTTCGGAAAGATGCGGGCGTCACCAAAGTGCTGGTTTCGGCCGAGCAAGTGCAGGCGAAGGTCGCGGAGCTGGCGGCCGAGCTTGACGAGATTTACAGGGATACGACGCCGCTCATGGTGGGCGTGTTGACCGGCGCGGTGACCTTCATGGCCGATTTGATGCGGGCGATGACCGTTCCGGTGATCATCGATTTCATGGCCGTATCAAGTTACGGCGAAAGCACCCATTCTTCAGGTGTCGTTCGGATACTGAAGGACCTCAATCACGATATCGAGGGGCGACATGTGCTCGTGGTCGAGGACATCGTCGACAGCGGGCTGACACTCCAATACCTAATCGACGTGCTCAAGCGTCGCAATCCGGCGGATGTCAGGGTTGTCGCGATGCTGAAGAAGGACAAGCCGGACGCGATCGAGGTGCCGCTTGACTGGGTCGGTTTCCAGATACCGGACGAATTTGTGATCGGGTATGGGCTCGATTATGCCGGAAAATATCGAAATCTGCCGTATATCGGCGTTCTGGACCTAAGTGTGATCGAGGGAAAATAGGCCGGTGGTATACTTGCGGGCGCGTCTCCACGGGTCGGACTCGATGTGAATCTACGTAGATCCGTGGCCGACGGGAGGTCAGTAAATGGGTGACTTGAGACGGGCGCGGAGTAGTCTCGTCTGGCTGGCTCTGATCGTGGCCGTGGTGGCGTTGTGGTTCCTGGTTGTGAACCGAGGGGACTCCGCGCAGAACAAGCCGTTTAGTGAGGTCGTTAGCCAGATCAAGGCAGGCGAAGTGCTGCGTTTAACCCAGACCCAGGGCAGCGAAACGGTCAAGGTCGATTACAAAGACGAGAACGTCAGCCAGGCCAAGACGATCTTGCCGCCGAAGAGCAATATCGTCGATGCACTGACCGGATATAGCGTCGATCCCAATACCGTGGAGATCAATGTGAAGGCCGCGAGCCGCTGGGGCGGCTGGCTGAGCGCGCTCGGATTCCTGTTGCCGACGCTTTTCTTAATCGGCATCTTCGTGTTCATGATGCGGCAGGCACAGGGCAGCAATAACCAGGCGATGTCGTTTGGCAAGAGCCGCGCGCGCCTCTTTACCGGCAACAAGCCGACCGTCACCTTCGCCGATGTGGCCGGGGTGGACGAGGCCAAGGAAGAGCTGGTCGAAGTCGTGGAATTCCTCAAGTACCCGGACAAGTTCCAGGCACTTGGCGCGCGGATTCCGCGCGGCGTGCTGCTGGTCGGGCCCCC
>CAYJPA010000113.1:0-13793 GCA_964371945.1 uncultured Sphaerobacteraceae bacterium
CGCACGTAGTCGCGTGATTCATCGCGCCCGTGTCAAGACCGAACGGGCGCAATAAATTGCGCGGCTACAGAAACGCGGCCACCATGAGTTCAGGATGTTTTCCCTGTCAGCGACCTAACCTTGTCGTCGCGCGATTATGAAACGTGCATTCTTAATGGCGGTATTGTAGGATGGTGCTCCCGCATTATCCGCAAACTCGTCGGGTCCCCGCGCCGCGAGGTCGTGAGGAGCCTGCCCGATGCACCCACGAACCTTGTTGTTGAGCGCAGACCAACGCACCGCACTTGAACGCGTCCGTGACCGTGATGAGCGAGCCTATTGGCGCGAAATGGCGGCCGGTTTGCTGAAAGTCGCGGACGGGCAGTCAGCCAGGCAAGTCGCGTTGACCGGCTTGCTCCACCCACGGAAACCGGAAACGGTCTGCGGCTGGCTGAATCGCTATCGTGCCCACGGGCTGGCTGGCGTGGTGCATCGACCCCGCCGCGGAGGCGGGATTTCCCCCCCTGCGCAAGCAAGAAGTCATCGCGCTCGTCGGTCGTGAACCGGTGCTGTGTGGGGTTCCCCGTAGTCGCTGGCGGCGGTGCGATCTCCAAGCGCGCCTGCCCTGGTTGGCCAGTCGTCACCTCACCACCGTGAGTCGCGTGCTGCACCGCTGCGGGATCCACTGCAAGCGCGGACGCGTGCGCGTGCACAGCCCAGATCCCGACTATCTCCGCAAGCGCGATGAGATCCGATGGGCGCTCGAGCTGGCGCGGCTGTGTCCCAGCCAGATCGCTCTGTATTATGCCGATGAAGCATCCTTGCATCGTCAACCCTCGCTCGCCGATCGCTTTGGTGTGGTCGGTCTGGAGCCGATCGCCGATCATGCCCCCCGCTATGACTCGCGCCACCGGCTCTGTGCCGACCTTGATGCGGTCTGCGGGCGGGTCATCTGGATCGGTGCCAGTCACATGACCGTGCCCAAACTCTGTGCATTTCTGCGGGCGATTCGCGACGCCGATCCCGACCGATTTCTGATGCTGGTCTGGGATAACTGGCCCGTACATCACCATCCCCGGGTGCTCGCGGAAGCGAAGCGCTGTCGCATTCACATCCTCTGGTTGCCGACTTATGCCCCCTGGTTGAACCCAAGCGAAAAACTCTGGCGACTCCTGCGCCAATCGGTCGTTCATCACCATCGGCTCGCCAATCAATGGACCGAACTCAAGGCCCGTGTCACCACCTTTCTTGACCAGTCCAACCAGCCATCGCCCGACTTGATCCGCTATGTCGGATTATCCGTTCAATAACGCACATTTCATTATCGCGCCCGCATCAGCAACGAGCGAGCGCAATAAATTGCGCGGCTACGATGTTGTTAACTGATTCGATCACGCGGATTCTAGGCGGCGCGCCAGCCAGTCGTCATCTTGAGGTAACGAAGGATCTCTTCCACGCAGCGTCCTCTCCAAAAGACAACGACAGCCATTGCGCGCGAGGTCCTTGGACAGACTCCGCGTGACGGATGGGTTGCGCGGCTTATCCACGTTGACCCGCGATCGGACGCTGCTCTTGCCGCACTATGCTACGGACCCGGCTCCCGAATCAGACCAGGTCACTATTCGTCACCATGTTGAACCATTCAGTCATCGTCCCGCTGCCTTTGTGACGTTTCTGCCACACGTAGCACGAATTCGTTGCGTTTCCCGCATTGATTTGCAGCATGATGCGAACTGATAATCGGCAGTTTGAACAACGGAAACGATGAGCTCAGCTCGTCGGATGGGCGACTGGCGGGGAAGACCGCAAATCTCAGGGAGGAGGCAGAACCGTGGAGTTAACGAATAGAGAGTTCTGGACCCTGATCCACGGAATGATCTTCGGTGCGGCGTTTTTGCTTTCGTTTGCTGGCGGGCTCGCTGGGCTCTACTCATTACGTCCCGACTGGGTGACCAGCAGTGGGGTAAGAGAGCGAGTAATGCGGTTGGAGTTGGGCACCGCGGCAATGGCAGTCGCGGCCTGGGGAACCGTCATAACCGGGACCTGGGTTGTCTATCCCTGGTACCGGGCAAGGCCTCCGGCGGACACAGAAGGCGCAGCCCTCGAGGCATATCCGCGCTATTACCTCCTGGCCGACAAAAACCTCGAGGACTGGCACAAGTTCGGAATGGAGTGGAAGGAGCATGTCGCCTGGATCGCTCCCTTCCTGGCTACCGCGGTCGCGTTTGGTGTCATTTATTACGGCAGGCGGCTCGCCTATGAGAAGGGCATCCGCAAGCTCCTGATGATCGTGTTCCTGACCGCGTTCGCCACGGCGGCGGTCGCCGGGCTCTACGGCGCGCTGATCACGAAAGCGGCGCCGATCAAATGATCGCCACGGACAGCAATGGGAGAGAGACCATGGCAACGACAACGCTGGATACTGAAACCGTGATCATCGAACAGCGCGAAGGTGACGACGCTATACCCGCCCATAAAGTGGATGGCCCGCTCGCGGCGGCACTGCTCGCGGCCGGCGTCGGCTCCTTCGTTCTCGGACTCTTCACGACGATCGCTGCGGCGAACACGACCTTCAACGGGAAGCTCTCGTTCGACGATGGGGTTGGGCCGCTTTCCGGAAAGACGATTTGGGCGGTGATCTTCTACCTCGTCAGTTGGGCGATGTTGGCCGTGCTGCTGAAGAATCGCGACGGCGTTTTGCGGCAGGCCACGATCGGGTTCATCGCGCTTACCGCGCTCGGCTTTTTGATGACCTTCCCGACCTTCTTCGAGCAGTTTCACTAAGCGCAACAGGTGCCGCCGGGTGACACGCGCACCGAGCGGCGAATCAATTCGGTCATGCGTACAAATATCTGATCCCGTTGTTCCTCGAAGAACGATCAAGGGCCGCTCGAGAGCGGCCCTTGATCGTTGTCGCGAGGTTCTGCTAGAAGGTGGGGCGGGTGATTGCGCCTTCGTTGGCTTGCGAGACGAGCGAAGCGTATTTTGCGAGCACGCCGGTTGGGTAGCGCGGTGCCGGCGCCTTCCAGTCGAGCAGCCTGGCGGCGATCTCGACGTCGCTGAGCTCCGCGTTCAGAGCGCGTTTGTCGATGTCCATCACGATCGTGTCGCCCTCGCGCAACGCCGCGATTGGACCGCCGACGAAGGCCTCCGGAGCGACATGGCCGGCCATCAACCCCTTGGTCGCGCCGGAGAAGCGGCCGTCGGTCATGAGCGCGACCGTGCCCCCGAGACCTTGACCGACAAGCGATGCGGTGATCGCGAGCATCTCCTGCATGCCGGGTCCGCCGCGGGGTCCCTCATAGCGGATGACGAGCACATCGCCGTCCTTGATCTGGTTGCCGTAGACGGCGATCAGGGCTTCGTGCTCGGAATCGAAAACGCGGGCCGGACCCTTGTGATAGTTGCGCTCGTAGCCAAAGATCTTGATCACCGCGCCATCCGGAGCGACGTTACCCTTGAGAATCACGAGTCCGCCAGTCGAGTTGATTGGATGATCCATGGTCGCGACCACGTCCTGGCCCGGCGTTTCGACCGCCGATTCCGCCTCCTGGGCAAAGGTGCGACCGCTAGCCGTGAGCAGATCGCCGCGGAGCTTGCCACCCGCGATCATCCGTTGCGCGACCAATGGGGTGCCGCCGGCTCTATCGAGATCGGCGGCGGCGTATTGACCGCCGGGCATCAGATTGCAGATCAGTGGGGTGTCGCGCGAAATCTGATCGAAATCGTCGATCGAGAGCGGCACATTGCACTCTCGCGCAAGGGCGAGCAGGTGGAGCACGGCGTTGGTCGAGCCGCCGCTGGCGCTGACGCCGGCGATCGCGTTCTCGAAGGCCTCGCGGGTCAGGATGTCGAGCGGTTTGATGCCCCGCCGCAGGAGATCCATGATGAGCGCGCCTGCCCGACGACCGATCTCCATTTTGCGGGGATTGACGATGCTGCCCTTGGTGCCTTCGCCGGCGGCCGCTTGCTCCCAGGAGACGGCCGGGGGCGACGCGGTGCCGAGGGGCGAGAGACCGATGAATTCCATCGCCATCGCCATCGTATTCGCGGTGTATTGCCCGCCGCATGCGCCGTGAGTCGGGCAGGCGTTGTCCTCGACCGTGAGGAGTTGCTCGTCGGTGATCTTGCCGGCCATGCGCGCGCCGATCGCCTCGAAGACGGAGCGGACGGTCGCCTCGTGCGTTTCGCCGTTCATCTCATATTCGCCGGGCAGGATTGTGCCGCCATAGATGACGAAGCCGGGGATATTGAGGCGGGCGAGGCCCATCGCGAGACCGGGGAGCGTTTTGTCGCACGCGCCAAGACCGATCATGGCGTCGAACATGTGACCGCGGCCGACGAGCTCGACCGAATCGGCGATCAACTCACGCGAGATGAGTGAGGTTTTCATACCCTCGGTGCCCATGGTGACGCCATCGGAGATCGCGATGGTATTCATCTCCATCGGGATGCCGCCGGCGGCTCTGACGCCCTCTTTGACCGCGTGGGCGAGGGTGCGCAGGCCGAAGTTGCAGGGCATGGTTTCGATCCAGGTGTTGGCAATGAGCACCATCGGCTTTTTGAGGTCCTCATTGGAGAGACCGATGCCTTTGAGCATGGCCCGAGCCGCGGCCCGCTCGATGCCGTCGAGCAAGTGGCGGCTCTGGTGCCGCATGTCGAACGCGCCGTTGCCGTTTTTGCTGTTGGTGCTCATGAGTCTCTCCTGTGTGTCGTCGCCACTATGTGATGAGTTTCGCACAGAGGGGGACGAGGGGGTAAGGGGGTCGAGCGGGTAAGGGGGTGCCGAGAAGGCGACCCGGGATTGAAATCCCGGGCTCATTCCCTAAAAGTCCCTCCGGGACTGGGAGCGGGCGTTGTGTTGGATTGGGGAATTGTTGGGAGAAGAGTTTGGGTGGTATCGACCGAGTGAGGACAAGGCAACAATTGGCAACGAATTGCAACGTTTTTCGGCAA
Organism: uncultured Sphaerobacteraceae bacterium; assembly: GCA_964371945.1. Lineage (GTDB taxonomy): Bacteria > Chloroflexota > Chloroflexia > Thermomicrobiales > UBA6265 > CAYJPA01. The sequence continues at coordinate 4,936 of CAYJPA010000113.1, forward strand.
TGCACCCGTGTGGCGTCGAACGTGTTGCCGTTGAGAGAGAGAGGGTCACGCAACCGCACGTTTATTTTTCATTCCCCGGTAAATAACGCGCCAGTCACGGTCATTTGGCAGTCAGGTCCTTGTCTTCCATTTCCCAGGCGTGATCGAGCGTGTGGAACGCGGTGTGGCGGATCAGAAAGCGGAGCGGCCACTTCTTCGCCATTTTCCCCTCAGCGTGGAATGCGCGGATCGCGTCGACGTACTTCTCGCGATGCGCGCGCAATTCCTCTTCACCCGGCATTCCCTCCCACGGCCTTCGGGTTCTGGGCGACCAATCGAACTCGTTGGCGATGGCGTGGCGGACGATCTGGTCGCGGTCGCGCCCGCCGCCCCTTGGACCCTTTCGCATCTCGGGCGAAACGCGCGCGCGGACATCGTCGAAAAAGGCCCAGCACGCTTGCAGGAGCTTCAGTTCGCGCTCGAGCTCAGCGGCCGACATCGGTTGCTTGTCAAAGCTCGAGTGGGCGAAGGAGATGCCCCAGAAGTCGGTCGATCCGGTGCCCGGATAGCGCTCGACGATTTCGAGAGGCGCGGCTGAGTCGAACTCCGCTTCCATCCCGGCCAGTTTCGCTACAGGAGCGTAGTGGGGAAGATAGGTTTGGAGTCGTTCGAGCGCGGCTTCTTCGGTTTTTGCGCCGCGGGAAAGGCCAGGCCAATCGGGTGCGACAACCGCCACCCGCTTCCCCTTCGGTCCGAGTTCAAGCACCACGCGAAGTTGGTCGTCCATCCCACCTCCGATCGCAGACGTTCATGAAACAGGTTCGAATTGCGCTCAGAGCACCGGTGCGATCGCTGCCGTCGAGGATGTTGCCCCCTTCGTGCCGCATTTCGAAAGCCCCGTTGACGTTTTCGCCGTTTGTGGAGGTCATGGGTTTCTAATCAGATCTGGGCCCATGCGATCACAGTCGCCTCACAAACAGGCAGCGCGATGCTCATTTCGTCGTTTTCCGCGAGTTTCTTACGCTCGCGCGCACCGACACTTGCAAAGTATCGCAGTGGTTAGAATGAGGAAGTAGGCACACGCCCGGGCGTGTGTGACCGTTAGTATAGTTTGCTACTAATTCTCGATCGTGGACAAGGCCCGTATCTGAGTTATGATTTGAGCGCGACTTTCCTTAGCCAAGAGAGCCCGAGTGGCCGTTTCGGTGCGTCTCGAAGATCTTGCAGCCTCCGCACCCGATATGGACGAGGTTTATCTTCGATTCTTGGGACAGAATTGCGCTGCTTGTCTCCTTGATCAGAACCATAGCAGTGGAGTCGAGTTTGAGATCGAGTACTCTGGAGCTGACTGGCGGTTCCTGCTTCTACATTCCGTGGTTGTCGACCAAAAATTTCTAAATACTTACGTCGATCTTCAAGATCGGGTAGAGTCGGGGGCGGCTGCGATCGCGATATTATTGAGTCCGCCGCTTCTTGGTTTTCGCGTCGTTCAACGCTCGCGAAAGCATAATGGCTACGATTACCGACTAGGCAATGGGGACGAGTTACTTCCGCTAAATGGAGGGCCAAAGCTCGAAGTCTCGGGCATACAGAGGGCTCGCGGCTCTTGGGAGATCACAGCACGAGAGAACGAAAAGAGAAATCGCCTGGCAGTATATGACGAGCGTCCGCCCGTCGACACTCCGACCCAGCCGACATTTGTATTCGTTCTCGACTTCGGCGAGCCGCGAGGCAGGATGACAGAACATGTCCACCGTACGTGATCTTCACAATCAGGCAATGAAGGCGTCAGATCGTTATCTGATGGCTCGTCACATTGGAGAAACTGGTGAAGCGATCCAGTTCGCGCTCCAGGCAATGCAACTTGAGCGAGAGGCAGCCGAGCGCCTCGAAAAACGTCCGCAAACCGAGCCGACCAGATCGATTCTGTATCGTAGCGCCGCCAGCCTAGCGTTTGATGCAGAGGAATTCTCCGAAGCGTCACGGCTGACGTTCGAAGGTCTTGCCGGGTTTCCCCCACCCGACGTATACGCAGAGCTAATAGAGCTATTCGAAAGAATCAAGTTTGCTCAGCAATTCGGCTTCAGGGATAGCGTTTTCGAAGCGGCATCGATCGAATTATCTCTGGTCGGAAATGAAGTCGGATACGGCCTGGTTCCAGTTGATCTCCTGCGAGAGAAGATCACTGCGCTAGTCGACCTCGTTCGACGCAGCAGCGATCGATTGACGGGGGCTACGTTTCGTACTAGCGGACCACAGCTGAAGTCCAATCCATTCCAAGCATTCGTCCGCGCGGCACGACCCGGCAGCTTCCGATTCGTGGTCGAAGTCGGTTACAAACGAAATGAAAACCTGTCCTTCTTAATCTCCAACGAAGATATCGCCGCGGACGTGGTGAACTCAATTCGACTGGTTCACGACGAAGATTGGGCCGGGCTTGCCGTACTCATCTCCGACCCCCAATATTTCGACAGCTGCCGAAACTCCGTACGTTCTCTAGCGCCAGATGGAGATCGCGTCTCGCAGGTCGCACTCAACTACAAGAACGAATCAATCGTCTATTCTCGAACGAAGCGGCAACATGACTTTCCGGAGGCCGAACGATTAGCGTCGCTGTCAGTTTCGCCTAAAAAAGAAGAGGAGGTTCGGGAGCAAAGGGTTAGTTACATCGGAGAATTGAAACACTTCGACGAACGCGATAGCGAGGACTATGTGATGAGCATCGTCACTGAGCATCACGGAACCGTGAGTTTCAACTACTCAATCTCAATGATCGACACGATCCGGGCGGTATTGGGCGAGCCTGTCGAGGTACTACTGCTGGAAAGAGGAAATCGACGCAGGTTGATCTCAATTGATCCGGCACCGTGAGTTGCGTTTTTGCAGTCCACGAAGCACCTTTCTCGCCGTTCGAGAGATCGTCTAGCGCCTTAAGATATCGATGAGGCTTGTCACGCGATGGATCAAGGTCTCAGCATTGCGTCGGTGATAGCGACCTTCTGTGCAGTCGGCGCATTGCTGTTCGCCGGAATCCAGTTGGATCTGTCACGGAAGTTGGCAACCGCACAATTGCTGCTGGAGATCGACGATCAGCTGAGAGATTACGATTCGGTGTTTGAAGGCTTGTCGCGAGAGTCGAACAAGATCAATGACTTCGAGGTTAGACGAGCCATGGGTGCGCTCGAGCGCCTCAATCTGTTATTAGACGACCGACTAATCGATGTGTCCACAATCAGAGATTTTCACGGCTGGCGCTTCAAGGTATTGTTCAAAAATGAGAACGCCCGGGGGCGAATGTCCGCTTACCCCGAAAGCTGGAGCAACCTCCTCGCTCTGGCCAAGAAACTTGAGTTGGATTAGTGCACAGGATGTTTCGCACCCGTATTATCCCACCCCTTGAGAATTGACTAATCCTCCAATTTGAAGGCGTCATCAGCTCCACCCAACTCAGTCGCTTATGACGAGGCCGATTGTATTTTCGATCGGGGCTCGTCACCGATCCCGTGAACCTGGCAATGAAGGACCAGTTACAAACGTGGCTCTGTGGACTGTCCTCTCGGGATGGACCCTCGAATGCTAACGTCACAATTCAGGGCGCTCTGGATTCACCGATCTAGGTGGGCGACGCTTAGGGTCGAAACCCCGAGCTCAGAGGCCGGACCAATGGGTGTGATCGCCGGGCCGCCCCAATCGATCTTGCTTCTCGAACAATCTGTGCCCTCACTCTTCTTAGCCAGATCACTGGTCTTCCTATGTTTGCGGTGTCGCATGATCGAGTCCGCAGTACCCTAACCGCCAATGCAGCAGGTCGCCCCTCAACCTGATTCATAGGATGGTCGAACTCGCGTGGGTCGTGTACCGTCAGATCAGGTCACCCACGAGGACGGTGACCATCAGCCAATAATTTCCGACGGCCGAGCGACGCTCAGCGGCGTCGACGAGGACGTCTACGTTGATGCTGTGGACGACGAAGAGGCGGTCGAAGTCATTGCTGCCGAGGAATTCGGTCGCTTTCGCGAAGTGCTGTTCACGGAGCATCGAGAATTTAGCGCCTTTCGCGCTGACCGGGATGAACCCGCGTTCATCGAATTGAAGCAAGTCGGCCGCGAGCATCTTGCCGAATTCGCCGCCCTTCGGGTCGCAATCATGCTCGTCCTTGGTTTCGACGATCACGCGCGGGCCGATCTCGACGCGATTCGGGAGCGTGCTCTGGTCGCCGCGCGGATGAACGGCGATCAGATCGATGTCGGAGTGGCCGAACGGAACCTTGACGGGCACCGATTCGGTCACCAGGCAGCCGTGGCGGGCTTCCAGCCAGAAACGGGTCAGTTCCTTCTGGCTTTTCAGTCACTGGGCCAATCCGACGCCCACGCGACTACCAACTCGCCTTCAGGCCGAACTAAGTCGCGACGCTCATTCGCTTGGACGTGGTGCGTTCCTTGGACCCGGGGGACGCGATATCAGCACGGCACGTCTTGATTTATTGTTGTGCCGGCGCCGACATCCTCGCTCCTTGAGCCGGTGAGCTGCAAGTTGGCGCGTTCGGATTCGTGAGTGTGCCGGAAGAGGCCTCCGCGGCAAGAGGAGCTTCTGTGATGCGTTTTTTGATCTCGTTCGATGACGGCGCGATGAACCACATCCCCGACGAGGATTGGCGTGCCGTCGGCGAAGCCGCGCACGAGGTGGTCCGGGAGGCCAAGGCGGCCGGTGTCTGGATCTTCGGCGGCGGACTGCTCCGTCAGCAGGCGAGCATCGTGGCCACCGATGGCACGGTCGCCGATGGCCCGTTCCCAGAGACCAAGGCGGTTGTCGGCGGATTCTCGATCATCGAAGTGCCCACCCGCGAGGAGGCATTGGAATGGGCCGCCAAAATTGCCGCCTCCTGCCGGTGCGCACAAGAGGTGCGGGAGATCATGTTCGACCCGGAGTCCTGATCGAGCGCCCGCCGCCGCCCCTGCGCACCCATGGTCCCCGACAGCGACGCCATAGCCGCGGCTCGGATCGGGGATTATGAAGCCTACATGCGTAGACGGTCTATCAGGTGGGCGTCGCGTCAAACGACGCCCACGTTCTCAGTCACGGAGGGACTTCCGTCCTTGAGCACGGGACTTCGAGTCCCGTGTGGCCGAACGGGACCTTGACCGGCACCGATTCGGTGACCAGTCGGCCGTGGCGGGCTTCGAGCCAGAATCGGGTCAGTTCGCTGCAGGCGTTTGATCGACCGGGCATGCGTTTCCCCTATCTCATGCGTTCAGTTAGGTTGATAGTCATGTCGCAACAATAATACGGCGAACTCCGCTGAGCGGCAATGGTCGCCGTTCCGAGCCCGGATCACACCTCGGCCGAAAACGTGCCTGTGTGACCGCAAAAGTGTGATTAAGTGTGCGTTTGTGTGACATCACGGGCACCGTTCACCACCCCCTTACCCGGTCGTCGTCAACCTCCTAGCGGCTAGCGGCTAGAAGCTCAAAACGGTGATTAAGTGTGCGTTTGTGTGACATCAGCGGGCACCGTTCACCACCCCCTTACCCCGTCGTCGTCAAACTCCTACCGCCTAGCGGCTAGAAGCTCAAAACGGTGATGATGAAGGCAGAGCGGTCGGGCCCGGTCAATCGCGCGACTACCGGGTGGAAGGCGCGGTCGGCGGGACCGATCGACCGCGCCGCCGCGCGGGTGAATACCCCACCCGGTCGCGACCGGTAACAGGCGGCTCCTCAATCCTGAGGACGGCCGGGGCCGTGCCAGATATCCCCAATTCTGTGGATTGAACTGCCCTTTCGCGCGGCACATACTCCAGGAGCTAGCAACGTACAACCGAGGTCATATCCGCGCAATGTGGCGGTATGGCGCTACAGGTCATCCTTCTGGAGGCTCACTATGAGATCGCAGTCTCGTGCTCTCCTGGCCGCCGCGTGCCGGTACGCTCTCCTGGCCATCCTGCTCCTCGGGCTGACCGGCGTCGATTCGCTTCGATCGAGCGCACAAGAGGTAACGCCGACCGCGGAATCGGTTGTCGATGAGACGCCAACGACCGACCCGACTCAAGAACCCACGGCCACACTGGAGCCGACTCAAGAGCCGACGGTAACGCTCGAGCCGACGAGCACGCCGGAACCTGCAGAGTCTCCGGCGGAAACCCCGGCCGAGACGCCGAGTCCGACGCCGACAATCGAAGCAACCGCGACCACGACAAGCATTGCCAGCCCGACGTCGACGCTCACGAAAGCTCCAACGCGTACTGCAACGAGTGAGGTTAGCGCAAGCGCTGTCAACGGTACCGCCAGACTCAAGGCGGTCGACAAGAATGGAAATCTCGTTCGGCGTGTCGCCTTCGATATCTACAAGGACAAGGGAAACGGTGCGCTCGGCGACAAAATCACCTTCATCGGCGACACCAACGATGATGGTTTCACCTTCTACACCGCCGCGCCGGGCAATTACGTCGCTGTCGGCTCTCCGTTTTATCCGCACCCGGGCCTTGGACAACCGACCAACACGCGCTTCACAATCGTCGCGGATACCACCAAGTACTACACCGTCGTTTTTCTACCGCTCTCGAAATTGGTCATCTCGGTGAAGGATGCGACGACCTCAGCTCTCGTCCCCGGCGCTTGTTTCAATTTGTATCCTCCGGAAACTGAGCCTTACGTGCCGCAACTGGGTGCGTGCGATGCCGATGACGGAGCCGCGGACGGGAAGGTCACGGTCAACAATGTCGATCGCTACACCTACTTAATCCATCAATCGAACGGCATTCCGGATTACTTCACGGCGGCCGATCGCGGCTACAAAGTGACGACGCTCAACACGACGCTGCAGTTGACCATCTCCATCCAGATGGGCGGCCGGATCGATTACACCGTGACCTTCGGCGGGCAGCCGCTGGCGGGGTCTTGCTCGAGGATTTGGACGGCCGATACTCAAGGTGAGCCGGACCAATATGCCGGCGGCGCGTGCGACTCAGACGACGGCGCGAACGACGGCAAGATCGCGTTCCGCGGTCTTGCCGCAGACGACTACGCGGTTTGGCTCGACCCACCGTCCGGCTACGTCAAGCCTGGATTCAAAACTGCGCACGTCGTGCTCCGGCAATCGACTGCGCTCTCGGCCGATGTCGTCAAAACCGGTGTGCTCACGATTCACATCAAGAACGAGCTGAATCAACCGTTGACCGGCGGCTGTTTCATCCTGAGCCGGTTCGAAAACGACAGTTATTACGACTCTACGCATCTCTGTGACGGTGGGGGAGGCGATGCCGATGGCACGATCGAGGTCGCCAATCTGCAGCCGGCCAATTACGCGATTACGCAATATGGAACCGTTCTGGGCTATGTCCCGATTCCGCCGGTTTTCTTCACCATGACGACGGCCGACGAGTCTATCGACGCGGTGTTCGGCGTCGGGGCAGCAATTGTGATTCATCTGAAAGATGGTAATGGCGACGCGCTGCCCGGTGGTTGCTTTGGTGTTGCCGGCGCGATCGAGGGCGATCCCACGATGAGCGTCGGTTCGTGTGACTCGTGGGACGGCTCCAACGACGGAACCACCACGATGAAGGGTTTGCGAGCGCGAAGTTACGAGATCACACAGGGCACGGCGCCGCCGAAATTCGGATTGGCCGCGCCGCAGTCGTTTACGGCGACCGGCACTGAAACGCACACGTTCGAGATGGTCAATCTACCGTACGGCAAGATCGTGATCCATAAGAAGAAGCCGAACCAACAATTCCTGGCCGGAGCCTGCTTCGCATCGTTCCTGCAGGTCAATGGCGCTGATAGCTACCCGAGCTTTTACGCCTGCGACAGTGACGACGGTTCGTCCGACGGCATCATCGAGATCGAAGTACCAGCAGGAGCGCATCGCCTCCAGGAGTACGCGGCGCCCCCGGGATATGTGCCGGCGGAGGATGTCTTCGTGCAGGTAACATCGAACGCGACCACGGAAACCACAATCGTGGATCCCATTCAGAGCACGATCACCGTCAGCGCGGAAGAGGTGTGGGGCGACCCTGTCGGCGGCCTGTGCTGGAGCTTGCAGAAGACGGGGGTTGAGGGCTTCAACTCCGCATGCGACTGGCAGGACGGCCTGGATGATGGAAAGACTCACTTCGACAGTCTGAAGAGCGGCGAATATACCGTCACACTGTCATCGGAGGTGCCATCGGGCCACCAGTTTCAACCGCTTTCACGGATTCAGCTTGAAGCGATGACCGATCAGACGGTCATGGCGGTCTTCAACCAGGGCGCGCCAAAACTCAAACTCGGAACATACATCAATAACGTGACGACGACCACGATCGAGCTCTACTTCGAATCCAACCAGCCTGTTCACGGCCTCGTCGAGTATGGGCTGACGGATGCCCTCGGCAACTCGGCCAGTGGACTGGAGGCATTCTCAGCGGAACAACCGATCATCATCACTGGATTGCAGCCAGGCATGACCTATTTCTTGCGAGTTCATGGCGAGAACGGGAATGGCGAGTTCACGGAAGAAATCTTCTCCTTACGGACCCGTGTTGCGGGTCCGACCGGCACTGTCGAGATCCGCAAGCTGAACGCCAGCTCGCAACCGCTGCCAGGCGCCTGTTTCAGCGTTTTCGTCAATGCCGGCAGTGCCGCACTCGGCCGGTGGGTGGCCGGTGGCTGCGACGATTTCGACGCCAACCCGCTGGATGGAAAACTGACGCTCGGCGGACTTCCGCCGGGCAACTATGTGCTCGTTGAGGATCAAGCGCCGGACGGATTCAGCCTGGCCAAGAAACGCACGTTTGCAATCGTGGCTGGAACAACCAAGGTGTTGACGGTAAAGGACACCGCCGGTGGTTCAACCGTCTACGCGATCGCAAGAGACGAAAAAGACAAAGCGATTCTAGGAATGTG
>CAYJPA010000114.1:0-6641 GCA_964371945.1 uncultured Sphaerobacteraceae bacterium
GACCTAACCATTACCGATCTCGGCCGCGTCAACCTCATCGTCGGCGCCAACAACGCCGGCAAAACCAGCGTTCTCGAGGCATTGGCGTTACTTCGATTACACCTCAACGACTATGAGCTGAAGCAAATTTTGGAAGCTCGAGGATATGTTCGAGGAGAGTCGGAGTCAGGTGCTTTTACTGGCATGTTCGCCGACACCCGCTCGAGGGAGTTCACGGTCGAGGCAGGGAAAGCTAATGGCACGCACGACGTAATGCTTGGACTGCGACACGATAACGAAAGTGAAGCATTTAAGAGACTCAAAGAGCAGACATCTATCAACTTGCAAAGGAGAGAGAGTCGCGCCTATGACTTGAAGTTCCCGCTTGAATCGCTGCGGTTGATCTACGCTTCTGATGACCTCAGCGGCTTAGGCGATGCAGGGTTTTCAGAACGAACACTGGATCTCGAACCGGCGACTCGATTTCCGGTCGAGAATGAGAAGGGCTCACTGGGAGAGACGGCATACGTCCCGGCTTCACCGAGAGTCCGAAATCGGTTACTACCTGAATACCTAACAGATGTCCGACGCCGGGGACTAATGGAGCCAATCGTTGAAGCGCTCCGGGAGTTCGATTCTCGTATTCGTGATGTCTCGGTTGCCGCATCTGTCGGCAAAGTCTCCATCGACGTTGAGTTTTCGAGAGACGGGTCGAGACCCCTCACTCTTCCTTGGACGTCTGTTGGCGATGGAATTCGCCGACTCTGGGAAATGCTCATTGTGCTTCAGCGGGCATATGGTGGCATTGGTTTAGTGGACGAAATTGACACCGGCATTTGTTTCGAGAACTTGCCCAAGTTATGGAAAGTAATTGACAGCGTCAGTACTACCTCGAATGTACAGATCTTTGCTACAGCACATAGCTGGGAGTGTGTTATGGCTGCATCGCGGTCGTTTTCTGATGCTCCGGAAGATCTCCGGGTCCATCGACTGGAGCGACACGGTGAGCATGTCTCGGCATTTACATATCCACCTGACATTCTGGAAGCGGCTGTTCTTGATCGCGTAGAGGTCCGGTGATGGCCGACCTTCATTTGCCGGCGAGTTCTGTAGAAAATCTCGACGTCAGTTCAGATCGCATTCTTATCGTGGAGGGTTCCTTTGATCTCGGCTTCCTGCATGCTCTCTTGCGCAGAAACAATCGGCGGCGCGTGCAAGTCCTGACGGTCGATGGTAAAGACAACTTCAAGAATCGTGCCCTTACCAGATTGACATCCGACGATGGGCTCATCCTGCGGTGGATTGGTCTTGCTCGGGACGCCGATGATAACCCTGGAGGAGCCTTTGCGAGTCTCCAGCAGACAATGCGGCGGTTCAAAGAACTGAGGCCAGAGGCTGGCTTTGGCGTTTCTGAAGTTGCCTGGAGCCGTATCGATCATGGAAACGGCAAATCTTCAACGCTATTCGTGTTCCCAAGTGCGACTGATAGCGGAGATATTGAGGCGTGGATATGGCCCGCTCTGAGGCCATCACCCGTCACCAATTGTGTCGATGAATTCGTGACTTGCCTCGTCACAACCGGGCATGAAGTTGTCAGAGCATCCAAGGCTAGGATTTATGCATACCTCGCCGCACTCGCTTCACCGGAAATGCCACTTGAAGCCGCCGCTCGGGCAGCTTCAATTCCAATGGACTCACAACATTTCCAACAATTTCTGGATCAGATTCCCGATGACGACGAAGTCCTCTAGAAATTCGCCAACAACCCGACATTGCGCAATCCCGACCCACGCGCTACAATATCACCCGGTAACGAGACTTATTCTCAAGTAGCGTGGTGCGCTGTCAGCTCATGGTCGACGCTAAGGAGAACCAAACCAAGGCGGCTCACGTCCGCGGGTACCGGCAGACATCGCAACGCGCGATGATTCTCGACATTGTCAAGCACTCGGATGAGCACTTGACGGCGGGCGAAGTCTTCGAGCGTGTACGCCAGCGCGATCCAAAGCTGGCCTACGGCACCGTCTACCGGTCGCTCCATTTGCTCGTCCAGCATGGGCTGATCCAGGAACTGACCTTCGCCGATCAGGCGAGCCGGTACGACGGTCGAACCGACCGTCACGATCACGTCTATTGCACCACCTGCGGACTGCTTGTCGATGTCGAGGTGCCGATGGCGTTAACGGCGAAACATATCGCCGAAGAACGAAGCGGCTTTTCGATCACGAGTCACCACACGGTCTTTGCCGGTCTTTGCCCGGAGTGCGGCTTCGCGGCCGCGACGAGCAGCAGATCGGCGACCCGGCGGTAGGACATTCGTTGCCGAACTGGAGATGGTCGCGGATGGCGTGGCGCCAGACGCGGGAAGTTTGAGGGCCGGTGGTGATCCGAACCGGCGGCAAGACGGAGGAACAAGTCGAGCTCATGACTACACCGATGTTTCAAGTCGTGAATCTGCACGTCAATATCGAGGACAAAGAGATACTCAAGGGCGTGAATCTGACGGTCAACAGGGGTGAGATCCATGCATTGATGGGCCCAAACGGCTCCGGTAAAAGCACACTCGCTTACGTGATCGCCGGCCATCCTTCATATGAGGTGACGGAAGGCGCGATCTACTACAACGGAGAGAACATCCTCGAGCTCGGGGCCGATGAGCGCGCGCGCAAGGGTATCTTCCTCGCATTCCAATACCCGACCGTGATCCCCGGCGTCTCGATGGCGAACTTCCTCCGGATGGCCGTCACCAATACCCGAAACGCCCGCGCCGAGGAGATCGAGGCCGCCGGCGGCTCCGCCCAGAAGATGACGCCTCGCGAATTCCGCCGGTTGATGAAGGAGAAGATGGCGCTCCTGAAGATGGACGACTCCTTCGCCACCCGCTACCTCAACGAAGGTTTCTCCGGCGGCGAGAAGAAACGTGCCGAAATCCTTCAGATGGCGCTACTCGAGCCGACGATGGCTGTGCTCGACGAAACCGATTCCGGTCTCGACATCGATGCCCTTCGTGTCGTGTCTGAGGGTGTGAACGCGCTGGCCGGCCCTGAAATGGGCGTTCTGTTGATCACGCACTACCAGCGACTGCTCAACTACATCAAACCGCACTTCGTCCACATCATGATGGAGGGCCGCATTGTTCAAGAAGGCGGACCGGAGCTCGCACACGAATTGGAAGCAAAAGGTTACGAAGGCCTACGCGCTGAAGTAGCGGCAGGAGCGTTGTAGCTCCAAGCGGCAAGCTACAAGCCTCAAGCTTCTCTCTTTGCAGAGGATCGAAGGACCACTCGCAGCGCTACGTTGAACTTGTAGCTTGAAGCTTGTGGCTTGAAGCTCGAACACAGGAGAAACCAACATGGTTGCTGAACGACAAGTTGCACAGGTCGAGATCGCGGACTATCAGTTCGGATTCCACGACGAAGAGGACTACATTTTCAAAAGCGAGCGCGGTCTCAACCGGGCGGGCGTGATCGCGATCTCGAAAATGAAGCAAGAGCCCGGCTGGATGCTCGAGTTCCGGCTCAAAGCGTTTGATCACTACGTCAAGCGCCCGATGCCGAACTGGGGTAGCCCGGTTCTGGCCGAGCTCGATTTCGAGAACATTTTCTATTACATCAAGCCGGCCGAGAAGCAAGGCAAAACATGGGACGAGGTTCCCGAATACATCAAGAACACCTTCGAGAAGCTCGGTATTCCCGAGGCGGAGCGCAAGTTCCTCGCCGGCGTCGGCGCTCAGTACGAGTCGGAAGTCATCTATCACTCATTGCGGAAAGATCTGCAGAAGCTCGGCGTGATCTTCCTGGATATGGACTCCGCGGTGCGCGAGCACCCGGATATCGTCAAGCAGTACTTCGGCACCGTCATTCCAGCCAACGACAACAAATTCGCCGCCCTCAACTCCGCGGTTTGGTCCGGTGGCTCGTTCATCTACGTGCCCGAAGGCGTCAAGATCGAGGTTCCGCTCCAGGCCTACTTCCGCATCAACGCGGAGAACATGGGCCAATTCGAGCGAACGCTCATCATTTGCGCGCCGGGCAGCTATGTCCACTACGTCGAGGGCTGCACTGCCCCGACCTACAGCTCCGACAGCCTCCATTCCGCGGTGGTCGAGATCATTATTCAGGAAGGCGCACGCTGCCGGTACACCACGATTCAGAACTGGTCGAAGAATGTCTTCAACCTCGTCACCAAGCGCGCGGCGGCGTATCGCAATGCGACCATGGAGTGGGTTGACGGCAATCTCGGATCCAAGCTGACCATGAAGTATCCGGCCGTTTGGTTGATGGAAGAGGGCGCCCGCGGCGAAATCCTCTCTGTCGCCTTTGCCGGCGACGGGCAGCACCAGGATGCCGGTGGCAAGGTTGTGCACGTAGCCCCGAACACATCTTCCCAGATCATTTCGAAGTCGATTTCGAAGGGAACCGGCCGCTCCAGTTATCGCGGTCTGGTCAAGGTCTACAAGGGCGCCGAGAACGTCAAGAGCAACGTCGTTTGCGACGCGCTGTTACTCGACGAAACGAGCCGGACCGATACCTATCCATACATGGAGATCGAGGAAGAGCGCGTTTCGATTGGCCATGAGGCAACTGTCTCGAAGGTCGCCGAGGAGCAGATCTTCTACCTTCAGAGCCGCGGTCTGACCACGGACGAAGCGATGAGCATGATTGTTAACGGCTTCATCGAGCCGATCGCCAAGGAGCTCCCGCTGGAATACGCGGTGGAGCTCAACCGGCTGATCCAGCTCGAGATGGAAGGCTCCGTCGGATAGTTCCAGCGCAATCCACCGTCGGGGCAGATCTTGGTGTCTGCCCTCTCGGCTGTGCGCTGACCGCGTTCTTGTGAGGGCTCAATGGTTACAGCAGTTGAAACGACGATAGCAACAGGATTCACCAGTACGGCGGTCGAGCGCCTTTCGACCGCCAAGAACGAGCCCGATTGGGTTCGGGATTGGCGCCTGGCCGCGTGGGAGACCTTCGAATCGCTTCCGTGGCCCAAGCGAACCGATGAGGAGTGGCGCCGAACCGACTTCAAGGCGCTCAAGCTTGACCGGCTCGCCCCATTCGTCGGCACAGGCGAAAAGGTTGACTCGCTCGTCGGCGTCTTGACCGTCGCCGAGGAAGGCGGAGTTTCGAATCAGAGCGACCGTGCCGGAGTTAGCGTCCAGCGCAACGCGTCCGAGGTCTTCACTGAGCTCAACGACGATCTTCGTGCGCAAGGCGTGATCTTCACCGATCTTGCGACGGCGGTGCGCGAGCATCCCGATCTAATCAAGCAATACCTGATGACACAGGCGGTGCCTGTCGATTTCGGAAAATTCGAGGCGCTGCACGCTGCCTTTTGGCAGGGCGGCACGTTCCTTTATGTGCCGAAGAACGTGACGGTGGAGCTTCCGTTCCGCTCGTTCGCGGTTTCGACGGAATCAGGGGCATCGCTCTTCACCCACTCCCTGGTTGTATTGGAAGAGAACGCCGAGGCTTTCTTTGTCGACGCCTTTCATTCGGAAACGATGGATGGTCAGTCATTTGCCTCTGGCGTGATCGAGCTGATCCTCGGCAATGGCAGCAAGCTCCGCTACGTGCAGCTTCAGGACTGGGGTCGCAACGTTTGGAACTTCATGACCGAGCGGGCCGTGATCCAGAAAGACGCGACCCTGAACTCCCTGCACGTCACGCTCGGATCGAAGTTCACTAAGAACTCAATCGGATCGCACCTGCGTGGTGAGAACTCGCTCGCGGAGATGCTCGGCATCTTCTTCGCGGACAGCGATCAGTTCTTCGACCATCACACCTGGCAAATTCACGAGGCCGCTTATGCAACGAGCGATCTCGAGTTCAAAGGCGCGCTTCGTGACAGCGCGCGCTCCGTCTATTCGGGGTTGATCAAGGTCGAAGAGGGTGCGCAAAAAACCGACGCCTACCAGCAGAACCGTAACCTGGTGTTGAGCCGGGAAGCGCGCGCCGACTCAATCCCAAATCTGGAGATCGCCGCGAATGACGTCCGCTGCACGCACGGCGCCACCGTATCGCAGGTTGTCGAGGAGCACATCTTCTATCTGCAGGCGCGTGGAATTCCGCGCACCGAAGCGCAGAAATTGATCGTCGAAGGCTTCTTCCGGCCGGTCATCGACCGCATCCCGGTCGAAGAGATTCAAGGCTTCCTTGAGGGCGCCATCGCCCGCAAAGTCGGCCTCTAGCTCGTTTTAGGTTGCCGGCCGGGCTCTCATTCGTGCGCGGACTGGCCGGCAACCGCTCTCAGTCCCGGAGGGACTTCGCGGAATGAGCCCGGGGTTTCAACCCCGGGGACACTAAGCCGGATGACGGCGAACTGAACCGACCGGCCGGCCGGCAACCGCTCTCAGTCCCGGAGGGACTTCGCGGAATGAGCCCGGGGTTTCAACCCCGGGGACACTGAACCGACCGGCCGGCCGGCAACCACTCTCAGTCCCGGAGGGACTTCGCGGAATAAGCCCGGGGTTTCAACCCCGGGAAACACGAACACCCGGGTGTTCAGAGGTACCCAACTATGCAACACGGCACTCAAACTTCAACCCATCTAGATGCGACATCTATCCGCTTGGACTTCCCAATCCTGAACCAAACCCATGAAGGAGGTCAGCGGCTCGCCTTTCTCGACAGCGCCGCCAGCTCGCAGAAACCGGCAGCGGT
>CAYJPA010000114.1:6741-13687 GCA_964371945.1 uncultured Sphaerobacteraceae bacterium
GTCAGCGGCTCGCCTTTCTCGACAGCGCCGCCAGCTCGCAGAAACCGGCAGCGGTGATCGACGCGCTGACCGACTATTACCGTCGCTTCAACGCCAATATCCACCGCGGTGTCTACCAGCTCTCCGAACTCGCCACGAGTAAGTACGAGGAGGCACGGCATCTGGTCGCGGCGTTCCTCAATGCCGCCTGTCCCCGCGAGATCATCTTCGTGCGCAACACGACCGAGGCGATCAACCTCGTCGCCAAAACCTGGGGCCGGGCGAACATCGGCGCCGGCGACTTGATACTCGTCAGTTACCTGGAGCACCATTCGAATCTCGTACCCTGGCACATGCTCGCCGAGGAGACCGGCGCTAGCATCAAAGGTATTCCGCTGACGGCTGACCTCCAGATGGACTATGCCGCGCTCGACGAACTGCTCAGAGAAGAGCCCAAAATCGTTGCGATCACGCACGTCTCAAACAGCGTGGGTACGATTGTCGACGTCAAGGCAGTTGCAGAAAGAGCGCATGCCGCGGGGGCAGTGGTGCTCGTCGATGCCGCTCAAAGCGTTCCCCACATGCTGGTCGACGTTCAAGAGATCGATTGTGATTTCCTGGCTTTCTCTGGGCACAAGATGCTTGCTCCGATGGGCTCGGGCGGACTCTACGGAAAGCGCTCACTGCTCGATTCCATGCCCCCATTCCTCGGCGGCGGCGGCATGATCAAGAAGGTCGCGATCGATAGCTCGACCTATCAAGATGGCCCGGCTCGTTACGAGGCCGGAACTCCGTCGGTCGGTGATTCGATTGGATTGGGTGCTGCCGTCGAGTATTTGACAGACCTCGGAATGGACAATGTTCGCGCGCACGAGCGAGAGCTCCTGGCCTATGCGATCGGTCGTTTGGGCGAAGTACCGGGACTAACTCAGTACGGCCCAACCGATCTCGACCTCAAGAGCGGGGTTGTCTCGTTCACGCTTGGCGAAGTTCATGCGCACGACATCGCGGCGATCCTGGACGGAGACAACGTTGCGGTGCGGGCCGGACACCACTGCAACCAGCCATTGATGGACCTGATCGGGGTCAACGCAACCGCGCGCGCAAGTTTCTACGTCTACAACACAACCGAAGACGTCGACCAACTCGTCGCCGCTCTTCACAAAGTGAATAAGATCTTCGGCTCTTAGCCGCAAGCATCAAGCTTCAAGCGGCAAGCTTGGTTGGGTTAGAACAAGCACGATGTGAATGAATGCGATTGAAAAAGCTTGCGGCTTGCAGCTAGCAGCTTGAGGCTCAAAAATGGTCGACCAAATCTATCGAGAAAACATTCTCGAGCACAATAAATTCCCGCGGAACAAGGGCACGCTCGATCCCAACGATTACACCGCCGAGGATGTCAATCCGCTCTGTGGGGATGAAATCCGGATCGATCTGCGGGTCAAGGACGATCGGGTCAGCGAGATCAAGTTCAGCGGACGCGGATGCGCGATCAGCCAGGCTTCGGCATCGATGCTGACCGAAATGGTCGACGGCATGACGCTCGACGAGGTCAAGGCGCTGACTAAGGACGATCTCCTCGAGGAGATCGGCATCCCATTAAGTCCCGCCCGCCTCAAATGCGCATTACTCTCGCTGAAAGTGCTCAAATCCGGCATTTACGGTGTCCAGCAAGACGACTTGTAGGTGCAGTTTCAGTCGGGGCGGTTCTTGTAGGCGCGGTTCGCGGTGCGTCCTCTTTTCAACAATCGAGATCATAAGGAGCACAAATGTCTGAATTCTATGCGGTTGCAAGAACCGCCGATCTTGCGCCGGGCGAGATGATGTATGTCGAGGTCGGGCCGGATGAAGAGCCGATTTGCTTGATCAATCTTGACGGTGAGTTTTTCGCCATCAACGACTGCTGCACACACGAAGAAGCGTCGCTGTCGGATGGCGAAATTGTCGGCGACGAGATCGAGTGCCCTCTCCACGGCGGTGCCTTCGACATCCGCACCGGAGTTCCGACATCGTTTCCAACCGTCGTCAGGGCGAAAACCTATGACGTACGAGTCGAGGGCGACGCAATCCAGATCTCCGCTAAACCACGTGGATAACTTCTCCAAGATGGACCGCACACTGATAACTTAGTTGACAACCTGATGATTGTGTTGAATCGCGGTATCGAAGACTAATGACCGTTACCAGGGAGAAGGGGCTTGAGTTTGTGAGCGCCGCGGCATCGAAAACGCGCTCCCAACGTGCCGAGCTCTTCTTCTCCGTTTATGCCCCCGCCGCGCTCCTTGCGTTTGGCCAGGGCCTTCTGCTCACAACGCTTCCCCTCTATGTCGCCGAAACCGGCGCCTCCTATGGCCTGATCAGTCTCGTCGTCGCGGCGGCATCGCTCGGCACCTTGCTGACCGATGTGCCCGCCGGATCGCTCGTGGGACGCCTGGGCATGCGGCAGACAATGCTGATCGGCACGTCGCTGGTCGGCATGAGCACGCTCGCGCTCGCGCTTTCCGAACAGATCCCATTTCTGGTGGCTGTCAGAATCGCCGCCGGAATTGGAACCGCGATGTGGGGAATCTCACGCCACGCCTTCGTCGCGTCCTCGATTCCAGTCTCCCAACGAGGACGGGCGATATCGATCTATGGCGGCGTGAATCGAATCGGCACCTTTGCGGGACCGGCAGCCGGCGGAGCAATGGCCGGGTGGGTGAGCTACCAGGCGTCGTTCGTGTCATCCGGGCTCATGGCGGCGATTGCCGTGCTGATGACGGTCTACTTCGTGCGGCCGGTTCCGCGGCCCGCCAGTACGCACACTGGCCGGAGCCGGTGGAAAGTCGTTGGAGTCGTACTCCGGAAGAATCGCCGGGACCTCGCCGCCGCCGCGGTCGCGCAGACCTTTGCTCAGATGATTCGCGCCGGTCGCCTCTTCATCATCCCAATCTACGGAGTCGACATTCTCGATCTGGACCCGCAGAAAGTGGGTCTGGTCATGACCATGTCGGCGCTGCTCGATGTCTCGATGTTCATCCCGGCGGGGCTTCTCATGGATCGATTCGGCCGCAAAACCGCCGCCGTGCCGAGTTTTGCGATTATGACCCTCGGTGTCGCACTGATTCCGCTGTCAACCAGCTTTGAAGGGCTGATGCTGGCGGGAGCGGTCATCGGGTTTGGGAACGGACTCGGGTCCGGTACGATGATGACGCTCGGAGCGGATCTCGCGCCGGAAGATGCAACCGGCGAATTCCTCGGCGTTTGGCGATTAATCGGCGATGCCGGTGCGTTCGTGGGACCGGTTGCGGTCGGACTACTCGCGACCGCGGCCGGCCTCAAAGGCAGCGCGGTCTTGCTCGCGATTTTTGGGGCGATTTCCGCCTTGACGCTTGCATTCCTTGTCCAGGAAACGCGTCAGGTCCAGCTGGTGGACTCGCAATCAAGTGGAACGTGAGAAGCCGCTTGTCTCCGACCTAAAGAGACGAGCGGCCAATCCTCGATTTCTTCAGCTATTGAACTTCGACGTACGCGATGCTCACCCAGCCGGTTGCGCCGGTTGCGCCGTCCTCGACCGGAATCCATGTTCCACTTTCGGGTCCAGTCACTGTCAAGACGGTACCTTCGCCTAGGACCTGGATGACCTCAGACTCCTCTGAGGGCTGTTTGCGGAGATTGAGATCGATCGTGGTGACGACGATCGCGCCTTCCCAACTATCGACCAGTTCAAACAGATCCTGGGCGATGAGAATATCGATCGATGTTTGACTATCGACGCCCTTGAGTTGAGCGATACCGGCGTAGCCGGAGCCGTTCTGCTCCTTCAGCCCCTGTGCTAGAGCATTGTTTTTGTAAACCCCGCCAATTTCGCCGCAGGCTATGAGCTCTTTGTTGGAACCTCCCGCGCGAATGACGATCGAATGCGGTTCGGCGACGAGATCCTCGAGCCGGACGCGGATAGTGGTCATGCTTCGTGCAACGCGAATCGCTTGTGACGCTCCCTGAGTGTCGTCGCCCGAGTCGTCGCTGCCAGCGTCGATCAGGTTGTAGCTGGTCGACTCGTCGAGGTCATTACACGTTCCGCCGACAACGTACGCCGGAAATGGCGCAACGCCGGTTACCTTGCGAGCTGGCCGTCTGCTCGGCGGGCAGACCGTCGCGGCGTCCGAGCCACCGACGCCGGAAAGATCGCTATCCGCCTGCACGATGCTGCCGGCAGCCAGCGTACCGCCGGCGGCAATCGCCACCGAGCGGATCAGCGATCGTCGCGTGCCAATCCGGGCGACTCCTCGCGCAATCGAATCAAAACGACCTGCATCCATGAAGGCACCTCATCAATATATGGGCGGGGAGTGAATGGTCATCGAGGCGGGGATCGAAGCACTCGGGGTGCACTTCAGCGGGTGTACTTACACTTTACTCTGAATTCGAGATTCGACAAGATTTGCCAAATTGACAACGACTTTTTGGCCATTCCAATATATGCGGACAAGGGTGCTAAGCCCAAAAGCAAACTGAAATGAGGTTTGCGCATAACTCGACAGCGATCAAAATGAGCTGACTCTCGATCGAAGCGAATCGACGTGCTTCGTGTCGACAAAGTGCGGCGCTCGGCGAAGGAATGGCACAGGACCGTCTGATCCTTCTGCCAGCTGAAGGTCCTCTGGCGCTCTGCTCCAGAGGTCCCAAAACTTCCAAAATGAAGCTATTAGTCGGCTTGGAGGGCAGCGGTCGCTGTCGCGTCGGCTGTTGCCTGCGCGTGCTTCGTCGCCGCTTTCATCACCGGGTTGCGCACGAGCGTTGCAATGGCCGCGGCAAGCAAACAGGTCGTCGCGCCGATCAAGAACGTGCTGTGCAGCGCATCCACAAAGCCTTTCTGAATCGCAAGGAAGACCGCGTTCAGTTGGTCTTGCGGGATGACTCCCGCGATTTTGTCGAACTGACTCTGTTTGGCCAGGTCGACGACCTGATTCTTTGTCGCCGGATCGAGCGCGAAGCCGTCCACCCGGTCGCTAACTGACACCCCAACCCGGTTCTGAAGATACGAGCCTAGCACCGCGATCCCAAGCACTTGCCCGATGTTGCGCATTGTGTTGATGATCCCAGAGGCGCTGCCGGCGATCCGAGGCGGCACATCCCGCATCGCGGCCGCGGTCATCGGCGAAAAGGTCAGACCCATACCAATCCCGATCACGATCAGCGGCAGCAGCAGCTGTTGCCAATCGGTCTCGAGATTGACCTGGGTGATCATGAAAAGGATGCCGCCGGACATAAGCGACGCGCCGCTTACCATAATCCAGCGCGGCCCTACCCGATCGGTCAACCGGCCGGCAAGCGGTGCAGCGACCATCAGCATGATCGACATTGGCGTCATAGTGAGCCCGGCGCGGATTGGCGAGAACCCGAGCACGCCCTGCAGGAAGATCGTCATCGGGAAAAAGATCCCAAGCATCCCGAATGAGATCGCAATCGCCATCACGTTGCCGGCCCAAAAATTCCGAATCTTGAAGAGCTCGAGCTTCATCATCGGGTCGGGCGCCCGGCGCTCCCAAAGCACGAAGAGCACCAGCAAAATTGCGCCGAAAAGCGTCATGCCCACAATCAGCGGGCTTGTCCAACCCTTAGCATTGCCTTCGATCATCGCGTACACGACCGCAAGGATGCCGGCGCTCGATAAACCGAGTCCAAGCCAGTCGATCTGCTTCGACGCCAGCGGATCGAACGATTCGGGCACGATTTTGAGCGTTGCCCAGATGGCGGCAATGCCGACTGGGATGTTGATCAGAAAGACCCACTCCCAGGCAAAATTCGTCACGATCGTGCCGCCGATAACCGGACCCATGATTGCGCCCAACCCGACCACGCTGCCCCAAATGCCGAGCGCCGCGCCGCGCTTTTCAGGCGGAAAGACGACCGTCACAAGTGTCAACGATTGCGGCATCATGAACGCGCCGCCGATTCCCTGAAGCACCCGGGCGATGATGAGAATGTTGACGCCGGAGACGCCCACGGCGTCGCCGATCCAGGCCGACATCGCGCACAACCCCGAGGCCGTGGTGAAGATCGACATCCCGAGCACGAAGAGGCGCTTCCGTCCGAAAACATCGCCGAGCCGGCCAAACGAGAGCAACAAAACGGCATAAGCGAGGATGTATGAATCCAGCACCCACTGAATTTGAGTCAGATTGGCATCGAGCCCGACACGGATTTTGACCTGAGCGTTATTGACGATCGTCGTATCAAGCAAAAGCATGAACACGGCAGTACAGATGATGATCAATACCAACCAGGGATTTCTTTCCTGGAATGGGACTTTCGATGGCTTTAGGGCTGAAGAAGGCTGCATGAAAAAGAACCCCTTGTCTCGGGTGGATTGCGTTAGCGGACCGAAGAACCTTCGAGTTGCTGGACCGATTCTTCGAGTGATTCGACGAGCGCACGTAAGCCTCGGACGAATGCGGTTCGGTCGGCCGGCTCGAGACGATTGAGCGCCTCGCTGAAATACTTGCGCCGTGTGGCGTGAATCTGTTCAAAGATATCGGCCGCGTGCGGAGCGAGCGCTAGGAGAACCTGTCGCCTGTCCGCTGGGTTCTGGCTACGCTCGATCCATCCAGTTTCTACCTGACGATCGGCCAGCTCTGACGCGGTCGCCAGCGAAACGCCCAAACCTGCAGCAACTTCGCTGACGGTCGAGCGGCCATATTGATGAAGATGGGCAAGAACGCGAATCTGCCCATACGGAACATTAGTGATGTCGCAGGGGCCGACCATGGTGGCCTTCAGTAATCGGATGATGATGGGGAAGAGTCTCGTCGCTTCCTCGGCTAAATCTTGATCGGCGGATTCGGTCACATATTACTCCTTCGGACTCCGAAGCATTCGGTCTCCGTATCATACGGAGACCGAATCAATTGTCAAGTGGATAAGAGAGCGGTATCTGTTCAGACTTGAGGGTGTCATGTTGTCACAGCGCGCGGCAGTGGCTACG
>CAYJPA010000115.1:0-13674 GCA_964371945.1 uncultured Sphaerobacteraceae bacterium
AGTGAACCGTGCACAGGGTTTCGTAGGGGCGCATGGCATGCGCCCGCGACCCCAATACCACCAAATCAACTCCTTCAGCGCGGTCAAACTGCACCAGGCGCGGGCCATGCACATATGCGCACGGTCGGCGAACGTTGCAACCCGTGACGGCACACCACTATCGCTCGCTTAATCCGCAACGAGGTAGTGCATGTTTGATCCGGTCAGCTCGACACGAGCGCCAGAACTCCCTCGGCGTCCAATCCGCCAAGCCCGAGGTCGCCGGGAGAGCGTTGCTTTGCCCTGAAATCGATGCCAAGAACCGCGGACGCGAGCGTCACCAGCGCATCGATCATCGGCGTCGCGACCCCGACCAGTTGCGCAAGCGCCGACCACGTCGCCAGACCAAACGGCACATCCTCTGTCAGCCAGCGGGTGTCGATCTGGCCAGGAGCCCGCAACGACGTGAGCATTCGCGACCCGTTGATCACCGACCACAGATCGCCGCTCGGGCCGAAACCCGCGGCCGCGAACCCCTCGGCCACCGGCGTCAAGGTGAGCCCGAACGCCGCGCCGATCGCCAACCGCTCCAAGTCGAGCGCCTCGATCGCCGACACCACCGCCGGGGTAACACCCTCCTCGTAGAACCAGAATTCGCCCCGGCTCCGTTCGATCCGGCCCGCGTTCAGCAGCACACCAGGCGGATGGACGATCGGATTCAACGCCGAAAGCCCGGCCGACAGCACATGATCGTACGCCGTCGCACCCGGAAAAACCTGCTGAATCGCGGGCATCACCTCGGATGTCTGCGACGCCGGAAAAACGCCCACCCCGAGCCTCGGCACAACACCCCAGATAACAGCCCGGTCGGGACCCGACTTGCGACACACATACGGCGCCGTATCCGACTCCGCCACCACCACACCTGTGATTCCAGCCGCCCGGATCGCCTCCGCGAATGCCAGCGAGCCAAGGTTTCCCGGCAACAAAACCAGCGTGTGCCCTGACCGAAGGTGCGGAACGATCTGCTCGATGAACGGAGCATGCGCATATGACGGCACCGAGCAGAGCAACAGGTCCGACCAGGCCAGCGCTTCAGAAACGTCAGTCGTCACTCCCGCGAGTTTGCCGGCGCCGGTTTTCGACGCGCCCTCGAGCGTGATCGTTAGCGATTCGCGAATAGGAGCGATCGTGTGCGCGAACGCGGGGTGCTCCCACAGCAACACGTCGAACCCATCGAGCGCCAGCTTCGCCGCAATACTGAACGCAGTATTCCCACCACCGAGAACCGTCACCCGCCCCACAGCCCGCCTCCATTCGATCCGTTCCCGCCGACAACGCTCGACGATCATACCGCCAAGGAACAGCTCGTGTGATCGGTTCCCGAGTCTGGGTTCAACAGGCCCGTTCACTCCAAATTGGCAACGTGCCGCGATCGTGACACTAGTTGACATCACGACGACTTGACATTGACGTCATAGTGGTGCTATTGTGACGTCATGGACATTTCAACATATCTCGACCAACTTCATACCAGCTTGATGCTCGCCGCCAAAGCAGGCGGTGAGGACTCCCTCGCGCTCGCCGAGCGTCTCACTGCCCCGCTCGAATCGGCCGCCCGATTGGCGCTACTCGAAGCGCTCTCTGCCGCGGCGGCCGAGATCACGCGCGACATGGCGCCCGGCTCGGTCGATGTCCGCCTGCGCGGCCGCGATCCGGAATTCGTGGTGATGTTGCCTTCGCCCTTCGATCGAGCCGAATCGACAGACTCGTCGATGGAAAAAAATCCGGCGTCGCCGGTCATGCCTGAATCGGATGAGGGTGGCACTGCGCGCTTGACACTCCGCCTTCCCGAACATCTCAAATCGCGGATCGATGAGGCCGCAAGTCAGGCCGGCCTTTCCGTCAATGCCTGGCTTGTTCGCTCCGTTGCGGCCGCGCTCAACGTCGATGACCGCGATCGCGGCGATGGCCGCCGCGGCCCACCCGGGCAACGCTTTACAGGCTGGGTCCGCTAACAACGGATACGCGTTCAATTTTCGGATCGTCCAACCCTTACTAGAGGAGGAACCACCGTGCCTAGATTCGAGACACCTCAACCGATCATCGTGGCGATGGAGCTCAGCGTCGCCGACGTCTGGATCACTGCCAGCGATCGTACCGACACAATTGTCGAGGTGCGACCCGGCGATCCCTCCGACCCGGCCCAGGTACGGGCGGCGGAGACAACCCGAGTCGAATTCACCGGCGGCAGGCTGCACATCAAAACGCCGAAGCAGCGCTTGTTTGGCGGCGGACGCGAGTCGATCGACATCTCGATCGAGCTTCCAACCGGCTCCCGCATCCAGGGAGAATCCGGCGTCGGCTCGCTGAAAGCAGAAGGCCAAATCGGCGATTGCACATTCAAACTGGGCGTCGGAGAGATCACCCTCGATCAAACCGGACCGCTCCGGTTGGCAACGGGCAGCGGGAGCATCAATGTCGATGGCGCGGCCGGCGAGACGGATATCGCCACCGGCAATGGCTCGGTGCGCATTCGCGAAATCGCCGGTCCGGCCTCGATCAAGAACTCGAATGGCGACACGACGATCGGAGAGATCGCCGGCGAGCTCCGCGTCAACTCCGCCAATGGCCGCATCTCGGTGGATCGAGCGGCGGGATCGGTCACCGCCAAGACCGCGAACGGCGCGATCCGAATCGGAGAGGTGGTTCGCGGCGCGATCATGCTCGAGTCGGCGCATGGAGGGTTGGAGATCGGGATCCGGAGCGGATCGGCCGCCTGGCTCGATCTGAGCTCGAAATTCGGCAAAGTGCGCAACTCGATGGACCCGACCAGCGGACCGATCGCGTCCGACGACACCGTTGAGGTGCGCGCCCGTACCGGCATGGGTGACATCTCGGTCCATCACTCGACCGAATCGGTTCCAGCGGCAGTCGTCTACGTTTGAGCGCGGTTCGGAACATGGGGATCAGCGCCACGGGAATGATGAAGCGTGCGTTTTTATTCGGTGTATCAGGGAGCGCGTCCCGCCGTACTCAACCCTGGAAGGGTTTCGTTGGCGTAGCCCGGTCAATTTATTGCCGGGCGATGTACAACAGACAATAGTCCGATCAATGACGCATTCCTCATAATTCCCGTGTTCAGACTCGGAAGTCCTGCTCGAACTGAGTCCGAGCAACCGGCCTCGGATTGATCGTCGTTCCGGCCACAATGACAAGCTCATGGCCTACTGGGAGAATCCGTCGTGCCGGCAGCGATCGCGGGAACACGAGGCATCGACCTCGAGCAGTGAGGAGTGACGACATGGCTGATATGGCAGCACTTCGCCAAGGAGTCCGGGAGAGTTTGCCCGAGCTCGACGATGTCCAGAACGCGGATCTTCGCGACAAGGTCGTGGAAGCATTCGCGCTGGCGCTCTCCCAAACCGAGTTTGAGCGCATCGAAGATATGCGCCCGTCCGGCAATTACAACACCCCGGCGATGACACGCGGATCGCAGGCACGAACCCTTGATCTCGCAGGACTCGCTGCGCTTCGCGACAGCGCACGCTCGACGACCTCGCGACCGGGCTCACGGGGCCCGAAGCCGGATGAAACTCGGACGGTTATCGCATCGACTGGCTTTGGCGAAAGCCGGGTAGCAATCAGGAAACATCGCGCAGGAGCGGACCGTACGCTCGTCCCGTTCTTGCGTTCGCGCCGCATCAACGGAACAGCGACCGGCTGTCTTCTACACCATAGGCGTTCAGCTCGGAATCGCCCGGCTTGAAGCCAAGTTTGATGAATCCCAACCCAACCAGCATCTCCGGCAAAGTGACCGCAGACCATCCCGACTTGTTCCGATCATGGAAGCGACTTGCTTGCGACGTCAGCACAGACTAGAGTGCGACAACCATGATCACAATCGCGAGACCAGCGCGGAGCCTACTTCCATCGGCGGAGACGATTAGCGCCGCCCCGATTGGCACGAGCATGATCGAGAAGACGGATTACGCCCAGCATTCGCCGCACCCGATGCGGTCATCAAAGCTGAAAAGCCGAAGGCCCCTCATAGCTCGTGATCCCCCATTGTCGCTCACCGAAGTTTCTATTGTAGCGATGCATGAGAGGTCCTGGAACGAGGACAATCGAGCGACGCGGGTCAGTTTTCGGACGACCCGAGTTTCTCGATACTGTCGTCCAGGGGTCGAGTTTCACGGTAGGCAACTATGCTTACGTTGAGGCAGTGGAATTGCGACGATTTCCCCACTGGTCAACGAGGTGAATATGATGACCGTCACGACAGCTATTGCAATCTACGGAGCAGTCGTTTCAAGCTTGCTCGCTTGTTTGACGATCTTCGGATATCTCCCTCGAGTGAGCGTCCGCTACTCTGTCGATCTACTAAACGACCTCCTTGAAATCGAAGCGATTAGGCACGGAGGTCGGGACGTTCGGATAAGCAGAGTACTCCTCGCGCCTCCAGGTAAATTCATGGCAGGGATGCTGCCTGACAAAGTGTTCAACGCGAGCTCAGTTCGGCTTCCGCACACGATCGAGCCACACAGCCGAATGCAACTGAAGCTTCCGCTTCGGGAAGTAGGCACCGTACTGCATGCAATGTCCTTTACGGGCCCTGTGTCAGTGCGAATCGTTTTCGAGGATGAGACTCACAGACGTTACCAAAGCAAGCCACTGACGATTCCCGTTGAGGACTGGGCCGCGCGTGACCCGATTCAGATTCTCTTCTAGGCTGTTCCATTCGCGAGTACCGGGCGACCGATTCTCCCGTTGCTCGTTGCTGCTGGCTCTGCGACCATTCCAACTCCTAACGAGCCAGCGCGGTAGGATGACTTCTTCGGAGGACGTTATCGAGATCCGACGGAAGAGTCAGGGGAACCGATGCTCTCACGACTATTCAAAAATACCTATGTGCTTGACGAGGCTTATATGCCGATCTTCGTTTCAGCGTGGCAGGCGGTTCAAGATTTCGCCGCTTTTGATCTCCAGGCCGCGATTGACAAGGAAATTTCTAAAGGGGGATGTACGCCGGACAGAATGAAGGCGTTGCTTATGGAGCAAGACACACCGGTTAGGGCAATGTTGAAGGCAAGAGAGCGACTACGGGACAGGCGGCCGACTGATGGCCGATTCTCGACCAACTTGCATCGGCGCATGATCGAACTCATTGACTGGCAAGAAAAACACCTGAGCTACTCATTGATGCTTAGGGCGTGTGATCCAACCGACGAGACCAGAGGGGGAGAACGAGCCTTCTGGAGGGCTACTCGTCGCAATCATGCAGCTGGATGGCGTGTTCGTGCATACGCGAAGAAGATCACAGCGGAGTTACAGTCTATCTATGAACAGTTTCCAGACCTAAGGCCCTATCTCCAATCAATGGTTGAATATACGGATTGAGACGCGGGCGTTCTGGCGCGACGAATCCGATCACTCCGACGCCTGACTCACAACTGACCCAGGAGCCGCGCTGATTCTCGTCGCCTTGCGCCGACGCGTGGGCTTTGCGACGATTCGCGCGGGGATCGCGAACAGCATTCGACGCTTTTCGAAGTTTCCTAAGATCCGAGACGTTGGCGACCATCCTAGCTGGGAAGTCCTATGCGAATTTTCAGATCGCGGCTGAAACAAGAAGCATGGCCGACCCCTAAGGGAGTGCCAGTCGCTCTGCGAGAATACGCCGTTCAATGGTTGAAGACAGCGACGCTCGCGCGGGCGACAAACGTCGACGAGAAGGCAGACATACTCGGGATCAGTCAGCTTGAAGATCCGCGAATGCAAAGCCTTTTCGTTGAGATAGCTGAGGCTCTCGTCGCTCTCCAACTGCAACTTCGCTTGTTCCAATCAATTCGTCCCGAAGAGTCCGATTTGTTCGAGTTACACGACAATTCTCTGGCCAGGTGGCTCACTCTGTGCGGTAACCTGGACAATGTCTTTGCACAAATGCAAGCGGTAGAGGACAAAGAGTGGTGGAACAGCCATTTACACTCCAGACGCTCGAAGTCCTTCGAGCGACTCGGCAAGATCGCCGAAGGCGACTTGCTGGATTCGCTGAAGAGGCTGAAGGTGAGAAATCCGGAACTCTATGAGCAGTTCAATGAACTCATGGAGAGCTAGACAACGCTGACAGGCAGAAGTGGCAGCTCCGAATGGCGTTTTGCTGGCGCATCGATGGTTTGAAAGCCCTACAAGAGCTCGGACGCAGTTTCGGAGTGACCCAAGCCAGCAAGCACTCTCCGCCGGCCGATGACGTCAAGGCCCAACAGTCGCCGCCCGTATCAAAGCCCGAGAAGCCAAAGCCGGTGGGTCGGGTATCACGAGCCGCGCGTTGTTGGATCAGCGCGCGAGTCGGCCACATATCCGAGAGGTTCAACTCGTCGGATCGGCCCGGCGAGGGATCCTTGAGAGGGCGATCGGACCCTAACAGGCAACATTCCGCTTATTCACGACGAATCGAGACGCTCACGATATGCGGAATCACTTTGTGCTGAAGCCATGGGTTGCGCTCAGAGTAGAGGTCTGGCGCAAACTCGTTCTGTCGAGGTAATCAGTGTTACTTGCCGATTACCTCCGCCTGGAGGATGGCGTACACGTCGACATCGTGATGACGACCCTGGTGAAACCAGGCTCCCCGCGCTGACCCCTCGTGCCGAAATCCGCACCGCTCGGCCAGGCGACGCGACGGCTCATTGTCGGGATGAACGATCAACCTGATCCGATTGACTCGTTTCATCTCAAATAGGTATCTTACAATAAGATTGACCGCTTCAGTCCCAATACCTTTCCCCCGGCGCGACGGTTCGTAAATCTGGTAACAGAGTTCGAGCTCGTCCAGGTAATCGACGGTCTTGTACAACTCGATGTGTCCGATCAGTTCGCCTTCCGGAGAAAGCATGACCAGCATGCCTTCGTCCCGGTTCCAGAATCCGCTCTCCTGAAACTGCTTCCGGAAGGAGGACTGTGACATCACGGAGCGCGGGAAATACCCACCTCGACTGTCGATATCGATGTGGAAGAGATAGAGCTGATCCAGGTCGCACTCGAGCACCGGTCGTAGAGTGACAAGCGTCCCTGCAAGCATCGCTGTCTCCTGATCAACGAGTTGAACCAGCATCAGAGCAGTCGAGGCAGTCTATCGTGTCGACTTCGATTGCACTTGGGCCGGGCGGTGCTCGGCCCAACCGACAGCTATTCGGTTCAGAACTTCGGGGAGATTCGGATTTCGGCCGTTGACCTAGGAGCGGGTTATCAGACTCGAGCCGACGACATTCTGCTTGGGACGCAGGTTCTGTCTGAACGACAGCACCTGGTCTTGCGCTGGGCCAAACACCCGATGTTTCCGAGGGGTTTTCCTAACTCCGTCAGGGTTCCGAGCCGGCCGTACCCTGACCTTCGATTCGGAGGACCCGTCTGCCCCGGCGATCGTCGCTATGATCTCCGGGATCGACTTCGCGACCTTCGCCGGAACGACTTTGGTTCACCGGCTTTCCGACGAAAAGCCTGAAGGGATCATCCTTGGACGATTGGGAGTCCGTCGTCGACCCCAACAGGGTGTATTCGAGCGGCCGCAAGTGTCCGCGAAGCCTGTCGAAAACCCAGCAGGTCAATCGACTAGGGTGTGTACAACCTGCACGGCTAATTTGAGGAGGAAGTCTGTGAAAACGCTGAACTACGAGATTACGATCGCCGCCTCGCCGCAAAAGGTTTGGGAGACGATGCTCGAGAAGGAGACATACGTCCAGTGGGTCAGTGTCTCCTGGCCGGGATCGAGCTATAAAGGCGAATGGAAGAAGGGGGCGAGTATTCGTTTCACCGGCGAAGATGGGGGCGGGGGTACGCTTGCGGAGATCACTGAGCTCAAGCCGTATTCACGTGTCGTCGCCGAGCACGTCGCCGTCCTGCTCGAGGATGGCAGTGAGGATCGCGAGAGCGACATGGCCAAGGGGTGGATCGGCACCACCGAAGCCTATACATTCACGGGCGAAGGCGGTTCCACTAAGGTCGAGGTCGAGCTCACCACGGCTCCAGAATGGGCATCGATGTTCGAGGAGGGTTGGCCGAACGCACTTGAAGCACTCAAGCAGCTCGTCGAGAAGTAAACGCGCCCATTTTCCTGAGCCCTGGTTCCGACACGGAACCGTAAACACCGGTGACCACCGTGGAATCGGCCAGCAAGCGACCCAATCGTGATCGCGTCCGCCGGACATGCCAACGCCGGACCTCGGTGGCCCGGCGTTGTTAGCGTACGTATGCGGTTTATACTGGAGCGGGTGATCGGACTCGAACCGACGACATTCTGCTTGGGAAGCAGCGCCCGTGATCTGCGCCTAACGCCATTCCCGCACGTTCTGCCTCCCTGGGCTCGAGCCTCCTGATCTTTCGATCCATTCGTAGAGCATTCTTCGATGGCTTGCTCAGCCAGAATCCACGTCATCTTGAACGAAGCAAACTGCGCAGCGCCGGCACTCGCGAGACGGCAGCGTGACCCGCTAGCGTGCACAGCGCCGGGGCTTGCCACCTTCCGTTCATGTCGGTGGCCAACGATGGCTACTCATAGGACATTCTCCCACTCGGATACCCTCAGCCCCGCGTCCAACGATCGGCCACGGCAATCGCTCCATGAACACCGCTTTCATCTCTTTGCTTCGGCAAGACGGACCTCTTTTGCCCCGGGATCGGGTTTTTGCATGGTCGCTGGCGACATCCAATCCGCTCCGCCGTGCCGGACCAGCTTTCAAGCCAAGCATTCCTATTCCGCCTCCTCGTTGTCGCTCGAGCACCGCGTGAGCACACGAGGTCGCCTTGGGTCGACCGTCGCAAGAAATATCCATGTTTCAAAGCAATAGAGATTCTGCAGAGAATAGAGGAACGCGTCGCGGACCATTAAGCAAGCCTTCACCCGCTGCTCAGGTCCGGTTCAGCTTTGCTAAGTACGCTGCATTTATCGCGGCACGGTTCGGATGAAAACGCCTTGAAAGCGCTGGAAGAGGGGTCCCCGCTCATGAGCTCTATTGAGCGCACGCTGCGACGAGCGCTGCGCAATCTCATCAGGGCCCCGATGCGGGCAGGCTTGATGGTAGCGTTGATCGCGGTGGGAATCTGCCTTGCCCTCATCATGGTCACGGTAAATTCCGCGTTTGCAGATCGTCTTGATCAGATCAAAGCCACCGTCGGTTCAACCATCACCGTCCGGCCCGCCGGAAGCGGCGGTGGATTCTTTGGCGGCCAGCCGGATGGCACAGCTCAAACCGCGCAATATCTCAGTGCTGATGATCTCTCACTTGTGAATGGGATCGCACATCTCGTGTCCTATTCCAGTGTCGTTGAAGAGGCGAATGTCACCACGAATCTCACGGCGCCCGTGCGTCAATTCCCAAACGGAGGGAATACGACGGGCGCCCAGATCAATCCGAACTTCCAGATTCCGACAAATGCAGAAGGCACACCGACGGCGATTTTCGCCGGAGGCGGCATACGCGTCACCGGCACCGATCAGGCCGGACCGCTGCAATTGACCGGCGGTGGGACCGCAACAGTCTCTGCCGGCCGGGCCTTTAGCGCGGACGACGCGAGCGCCAATGTTGCGATTGTCGGTCAGCGACTTGCCGACCAGAACGGTCTCGATATCGGATCTACCTTCGAACTGGAAGGCGAGACGATGACCGTGGTCGGCATCTTTAGCAGCGACACCCTCTTTGGCGACAACAGCATCTACTTGCCGCTGAAGACCGCCCAGACACTCTTTTCGCTCGGCGATCAGGTGTCGAGCATCGAGGCTCAGGTCGACAGCGCCGAGAATGTCGATGCAGCGGCAGCCGATATCCGCACGACTCTCGGGGCCGACAATGTCGATGTAGCGACCAGTAGCGATCAGTTTGACCGGATTGCCGGGTCACTTCAGAGCGCGCTGCGAAGCAGTCGCTTCGCTCTTATCACCGCCCTAGCTGCGAGCGCCGGCATTATCTTGTTCGCGACGGTACTCGCGACTCGCCAACGCATCCGCGAAATCGGCATTCTCAAGGCGATTGGAGCCTCTGGATCCCAGGTGATCCTTCAATTCGGGGTCGAAACACTTGTTGTCGCCTTGATCGCCGGCGTCATCGGAGCTCTCGTCACATTCCCAACCGCCCAGTCGGTCGCTAACGGACTTGTGACGGCCTCGTCGACAAGCACCGGCGTTGGCCCCGGAACTGGCGGTCGCCCTTTCGGGGGCGTCGGCGCGGCCGCGAGTACCGCCGCCGATACGGTAAGTGTCCCTGTAACCCCCACAATCTTCATCTATGCCGTCCTCCTTGCATTGGTCCTTGCTCTTCTTGCTAGCGCCGCTCCGGCTTGGCGCGTCTCGAAAATTCGCCCCGCGGAGGTTCTACGCTTTGAGTAGCACGAATGGCCCTTCTGTAAGCTCCACAATCGTCGCGACAGGGTTGAGCAAGCATTTTTCCAGCGGCCCGGAGGAGATCAATGCCGTCGATGACGTCAGCTTCAATCTTCCGAAGGCGAAGTTGATTGCGATCAAAGGCCCAAGCGGCTGTGGCAAGAGTACGTTGCTCAACTTGCTCGGGGCGCTCGACCGTCCATCAATCGGAACACTGTTCGTCGATGGTATCGATGTCGGAGAGTTGGGAGGGAAGCAAGAAGTTGCCTATCGCCGTGAGAAGGTTGGTTTTGTCTTTCAGAGCTTCAATCTCATTCCTTGGCTGACCGCACTTGAGAACGTCCTCTTGCCAATGGAGCTCAATCCGCACTCAAACGCTGTTGACCGGGAAAGTCGAGCCATCGAGTTACTTCGCCGGGTTGGTATTCCGAAAGACCGGCATCGCCATCGTCCAGCCAAGCTTTCCGGCGGTCAGCAACAGCGTGTGGCCATCGCCCGGGCGATCGCGAACGACCCTCCGGTGATTCTGGCCGACGAACCGACGGCCAATTTGGATCAAAAGACCGGGCGAATCATTGTCGAGTTACTCAAGAGCTTGAGCGCCGAAGGGCGCACGGTCATCATCGCCACGCACGATTCAGAGATCAGCAATTCGGCTCAAATCGTGCTTGAAATGGAGGACGGGAAGATCATTCGGCGAAAAGGCTTGCCGACAACGTAGACGTTGATCCCGCCAAGATCACAATTCAGAGAACTGATTTGGATTGCCCATCCGTTCTTTCGCGGCGCAAGCTCAGATTCGCTCATGCTCCATTTATCTCACTAGGCTTTCGGGCGTGCGGTGGAATGCATTATCAGTCTCGTGCGCTCACGCGACAAGCAATGTGGAATCTTGACCAAGGCCGGGCTCCGTTCGAGATTCCGGCGGAACCGAAGGTCCATCTTGCATCGGAAATATCGTATGATCTGCCCAACGACCATCGAGGCAAAACGTCCAAAAACCATTGGAAACGTTATGTGTGGAGGACATGCCTGCTCCTGGGCCTTGGAGCGGGTGATCGGACTCGAACCGACGACATTCTGCTTGGGAAGCAGACACTCTACCAACTGAGTTACACCCGCATCGCCCCGATTGTAGCACCGCCCTCTACGCCCATTCAACCAATTTCACAGCGTTCTCTCAGCTTTCTCCCGTTGACGGTCATCCGAAATCACGCCTATAATCCTTGCGTTCGCGGGGGCGTAGCTCAGTTGGGAGAGCGCTACAATCGCACTGTAGAGGTCGGGGGTTCGAGTCCCCCCGCCTCCACCGCTGACACCGAACGACCCGGTCACCCGACCGGGTCGTTGCTTTTCCCTAAGACGCCAGAAGCGCCAACCACGCCCCTACCCAACTCGCCCCCGAGACCTATGCAACGAAACTCGCCTGCCCTCTGGAGGCGAACCTCCTGGTTTCAGCACGAGGTCTCATCAGCGGCACTCGAATGGACCACGACGCCCACCGGTGCCGCTCTTAGCCCTGGAAGGGCTTTGTCGGCATAGCCTTCGGTTTCAACCGGAGGCGGGACTCAGCCAATCCAAACAAACTCGGAGAACCTTCCCAAAACTAGTCGCGCGACTTTTTTGCACACTCTACTGCTCCGTCACATATTCAAAGGAGTTTGGTTTCTCTTGTTATACCATTCAATATTTGCCCTTATGTCAACTTGTTCAATTGCAATTCTCTCCGCTAACAACCCTCCTCAATCCTCAAAAGTGTGCGTTTGTGTGAATTTCCATGACTTCGCCCCTCCGTCCAACCTGTGACATTCTGTGACATTTTGTTGCATCGCATCGCCGCCACAACCTTCTCTGAAACAACCGACCTCGCCCCCAGCCAGCCTTTAGCTGGCTTTGTAGGTTCAGCGCCGGGTACCCTCTGGGTGCTTTAGCCTCGCGTCACGCGATGTCCCACGCACGCAAAAAGCCCCACTCCTGTCGCAGCGGCGGGTACCCTCTGGGTGCGGTTGGGATGAGGGTCGTAACGAGGCGATGGGGTGAGGGTTATAGGGAAAAGGGTTAGGCTGAGGACCGCTCTCCCTCCCCTAAAGTTGGGGGAGGGTTGGGGTGGGGGCTCTTCGTCTACCCCGCCGGCTGCGGCCGCAGATGCCCCGGGCTCGGCGGCATATCTCGCTCAGGCCGATCCGGCACTCGGACTTCAGGTTTCACCACGGGCTCCGCTGCCTTGATCGTCGGCGTGCCACCCGGGCCGATGAGGTTCGGTTTCGGACGAGGCGCATCGAACAGCGCCTCCATCTGCTCGCCTTCGATCGTCTCTTCTTGCATCAGCAAATCGGCGATCGCGACAAGTTTGTCGTAGTGGGTCGTGATCACCTCTTTCGCCCGCGCGTGCGCGGCATCGATGATCTCGCGGATCTCCTTGTCGATCTGGAACGCGATCTCATCGCTGTAATTCCGCTGCTCGCTGATCTCGCGGCCCAGGAAAACGAGCTCCTCCTTCTTGCCGAATGCAAGCGGCCCCAAAGTCCGGCTCATGCCGAACTCGGTCACCATCCGCCGGGCGATCGCGGTCGCCCGCTCGATATCGTTCGAGGCGCCCGTCGATTGCTCCTCGAACACCATCGATTCGGCCACGTGTCCCGCCTGCGCCACCGCGAGCAGATCCTCGAATTCCTTTTTCGTTTTGAAAAGGCGATCCTCATCGGGCACGATCCGGGTGTACCCGCCCATCATGCCGCGCGCAACGATCGACACCTTCCGCACGGGATCGGCATTCGGCAGCATCCGCGCGACCAGCGCATGCCCCGCCTCGTGGTAGGCGGTCATGAGTCGTTCCCGCTCGGAAATGACGCGCGATTTGCGTTGCGGACCGGACAAAACGCGATCGATCGCTTCCGTGATCTCCGATCGCCCGATCGTCTTCTTGTTGCGCCGCGCGGCCAGAATCGCGGCCTCATTCACGAGGTTCTCGAGATCAGCGCCGGAAAAACCCGGCGTTTGGCGGGCGAGGTTCTCGACTGAAACATCTTCTTCCAGCGGCTTGCCGCGGGAATGGACATCGAGAATCGCGCGCCGGCCCTGGATATCGGGCCGGTCGAGAATGACCTGGCGATCGAATCGACCCGGCCGCAGGAGCGCCGGATCGAGCACATCCGGCCGGTTGGTCGCGGCAATCACGATCACATTGGTCGAGCTGTCGAACCCGTCCATTTCGACCAGGATCTGGTTGAGCGTCTGCTCCCGCTCGTCGTGACTTCCGCCCAGACCGGCGCCGCGCTGGCGGCCGACCGCGTCGATCTCGTCCACGAACACGATGCACG
>CAYJPA010000116.1:0-12877 GCA_964371945.1 uncultured Sphaerobacteraceae bacterium
CGGCCGGCACGGCCAGCGTCATTGCTTTGGAAGCTGTTGGCTAGTGTTCAGCGGCTACCAGAGTTGTACGTCGCCGTGCAACCGCCGTCAACCGCCACGATCGATCCGGTCATGAACGACGCTTCGTCCGACGCCAAAAAGACCGCGACCTTCCCGATCTCCGCCGCAGCCGCCTGACGCCCAAGCGGTTGAAGTGCGGCTCTCGTTTCGCGGAGCGCGAGGTTCGCGGCCGCGTCTTGAGAAGTCATGCGAGTTCGGCGGTCGGCCATATCGGTATCGATGAATCCGGGACTGATCGCATTGACCCTGACGCCATGTGGACCGTATTCGACTGCCAACTGGCGGGTCAGCGCGATTACGCCGCCCTTCGACGCGGCGTACGCGGGCGACCCGTGCGCGCCGATCATGCCGAATGTCGAGGCGATATTGACGATCACGCCATTCTCTGAGGCCATCAGATAGGGCAGCGCGTACTTCGCACAGAGAAACGGTCCGCGCAGATTGACAGCGATGACCCGGTCCCAATCCTCGATCGCAACTTCGTGCGCGGGATTATTCGTTCCCGGAATGCCGGCATTGTTCAAGAGGATGTCCAGACGGCCGAAGCGATCGACCGTCTGTTTGACAAGCTCATTCGCTTGTTCCGCGTCTGAGACATCGCAATACAAGAACTCTGCGTCACCGCCCAGTTCTCGCACGTGCGCGGCGGCGGCCTCTCCACGATCGGTGTTCACATCTGCAATCGCGACACTGGCGCCGGCAGAGTCCATGGCGAATGAGATTGCTCGTCCAATGCCCCAGCCACCGCCAGTGACGATTGCGACTCTACCACTCAGATCAGCCATTCCAATTCGTCTTTCAATCACTCGCTAGGGGACGCCGCCCTGCAGAATCGTGGTCAACGTTGTCAGGTCGATGTTTCCGCCGGACAGGACCGCGGCAATCTTCCCGCCGCCCGCCATCCCAGCGAGCGCGGCCGCGACGGAAGTCGCCGCGGCTCCCTCCGGCACCACTCGGTTGCGCTCCACCACAAGACGAAGCGCGGCCGCGGTCTGCTCCTTGTTGACCACAAGCGCGCCATCGACGATCTGACGCGCCAGTTCGAACATTTCGACATTGACGAACGGCGTTCCGATCCCGTCCACAAAGTTCGGTGTGAACGGCACTTCGACCGGCTTACCGGCCGCGAACGCGGGCGCCAGCGGGGCGCCGGTTTCGATCTCGACCGCGTACACCTTGGTTTGCGGCCGCAGTGCCTTCACCGCGGAGGCGATCCCGCAGCACAACCCACCTCCGCCCCACGGCACCAGAATCGTGTCGACATCGGGCAAGTCTTCCAGAATTTCCAATCCCGCAACGCCATTCCCGGCCATCACGTTCGGATCGCTGTATGGATGGATAAAGACTCCGGTCGCGCCCTCTTGATGACGCGTGCGAAAGATGTTCACCCAGTCGTCGACCGAAAGCTCGATCACCTTGCCGCCGTATCGCTGCACATTGGCAATCTTGGTTCGTGGCGCGGTACTCGGAACATAGACGGTGCACGGCACGCCGAGATGACGGGCCGACCAGGCAACACCCTGCGCCATGTTCCCGGCGCTCGCGGTCCAAACTCCCTCAGCCAGCGCCTCCTTCCCGGCTTTCATCATTGCATTGAACGCGCCGCGGATCTTGAACGACCGGATTGGCTGCAGGCATTCCAGCTTGAGGTAGATCTCCTGCGCCGGGTCATCGCCGTCCAGACGCACAAGCGGAGTTCGCACGGCCCCGATCTTCGTGCGTTGCTGCGCGGCTCGAATCTCGTCGAGCGCGACCGGCTGGTAGGAGAGCGGTGGCGCCGCGGTCGTCATTTGAGATACCCTCGTCAGAATCGATAAACCCTGAGTCAGGTACGCTATCGCTTGTTCGTGGCGTGCGCAAGCGACCGCAGAACGGGATTTTGTGCCGCACCGCGAACCATACCCTTGTATCCAGGGCGCCAATAATAGGAAGATTGCATGAGGAACCAAATCGAGTCGCGAAGGGGCGTCGACCAATAGAAGCGGCGATTCGAAAAATAGCGATCCTGGCCACGATTGGAATGTTCCTCGTCGTGATGATGGGCGCGACGGTGACCAATACCGGCTCCGAGGAAGGGTGCGGCGACCACTGGCCGCTCTGTCACGGCGAGCTCATCCCTTCCTACTCCGTCAAAACCGCGATCGAGTTCAGTCACCGATTCGTGACCGGGATCGAAGGCATTCTGATCCTGGCAACTGCTTACGTCGCGTTGAGACTCCGGCCGGGCCGGCGGGACATCAAGATCCTGGTCGGCTTGATGGTCGGCACGCTCTTCCTGCAGGCAGGAATGGGCGCCTGGGCTGTCAAAGAAACCCAGTATGCCGGGGTACTGGCACTCCACTTTGGCTTTTCGCTTATCTGCTTTGCCTCGACCTTCCTCGTCATGGTCGCGATCCTCGACAGCGGAAAACACAGGACGATTGACCGGGCGTCCGTGCCGCGCCAGTTTGTGTGGCTCGCGTGGGGCTCGATGTTCGTCGTCTACGGCGTGGCGTACCTTGGCGCATACGTCCGCCATGCCAACGCGGAGCTCGCTTGTGGCGTCAACTGGCCGCTGTGCAACGGTCAGACCCTCCCCGGATTGACCGGCGCCGAAGGCGCCCACTTCGGCCATCGCCTGGCGGCCCTAATGAGCATGATTGTTGTATTGGGCCTGGTCTATTGGGCATGCCGGTTCAAGGATCGACGTCCAGACATTTACCGTGGGACGGTGATTGCGGCCGTGCTCATCGCCGCCCAAGCGGGCGTCGGAGCGATCGTCGTCTTCTCGTGGCTATCGATCTTCGCCACGCTGGCTCATGCGGGCTTGATGGCGCTCCTCTTCGTCGCTCTCTGCGACATTTCTCGTCGAACCATGCAATGGGATTTCGCCACCGCCAGCCACCTAATCCCGTCGTCCTCCGGGGCAATGCCGATGCCGGCCGGGGACTGAGGCGCGCTTAGGACGCGACGCCGGCAAGCCGTAGCGCCGCCAGCAACAAGACGTTGACGCCTGCCTCGATATCCTCCGGAGCGCTGAACTCCTGCTCGCAGTGGCTGAGCCCGCCGCGGCTCCGCACAAAGATCATTCCCGACGGGCAAACGCCGGCGAGATATTTCGCGTCATGGCCGGCGCCGGACCACAGCGAGTGTCGCGGAAGTCCCAGTTCGTCCACCGCGTCTTCGATGGCTCCGATCACCATCGGATCGAACGGCGTCGGTTCGCTTGTCCAGAAGCGGCGGACCGTCGACTGGATTCCAGCCTCCCCAGAAACGCCGGCCACAAGCTCCGCGAGCTTGTCGACTTGGCTCTCCAACACACGAAGATCAGGGTGACGGAAGTCGACGCTGAAGGTCGCCCTTCCTGGGATCGTATTGATGACGTTTGGCTCCAAACTGAGCCGCCCGACAGTCGCCACCGCGATGTCGTCGCACTCCTTGGCGATTCGTTCGACCCCGGTGATGACTCTGGCGGCGGCAACCAACGCGTCGTGCCGCAGATGCATCGGGCTCGGACCAGCGTGGTCGGGCTGACCTTCGAGCGTGACGTCGATCCACGTGATTCCCACGATTCCGCCGGCGACCCCAACCGGCAATCCGGCAGCTTCCAAAACCGGACCTTGCTCGATGTGCAGCTCTAGATAGGCCGATGCCGGCAACGGCCGGTGACGCTCTTCACCCAGGTATCCAATTCGCCGCAGTTCGTCCTCAAACCGAACGCCCTGTCGATCCGTTCGATCGTAGACCTCTGCCTTCTCGAACCTGCCCGTGACCGCGCCCGAGCATTGCATCGCCGGCTCGAACCGGACTCCTTCCTCGTTTGTCCAATTCACGACCGCAAATGGTCTCTCGGTTCGAATTTCATGGTCATTGAGCGTGCGAATCACTTCCAGACCGCCGAGAACGCCCAGTGCGCCGTCGTACCTGCCGCCCCGTACAACCGTGTCGCAGTGCGACGCCAAAATGACCGGCGGCGAGTCGGTTGCGCCGGCTCTCAGACCGGTCATGTTGCCGAAATCGTCGATCGAGACCATCAGCCCAGATTCTTCCATCCACGTTCGGAGCTGACCCCGCCCGGCTCGATCCTCGTCCGAAGCCGCGAGGCGGGTCACTCCTCCGCCCGGGGTTGCACCGATCGTCGCCAAGTGCTGAAGACTGTCGTTCAGTCGTTTGCCATTTACCCGAATGCTCATTCGTGGAGTTCCTTGCATGTATCGCTCGGTCGGATCAGTGCCGAACATTGACGCGAAGCCGGCGATGATCCTATCGCATTGCCGCATCGCGGACCTTTCGCGCGATCGGTCAGCATTCCGGGGCAGCAGATGCAACGACGAACGAGCATTCGATGTCACCGGTGCCTCGGGCCGTTCACAAGCGGTAACAGTTGATTTAGCCACGTCTACTCAGGCAAGATCGCGGTGAAGGCCGGGCTTCGGCCAGCGAGGAACAACTCGGTGCACGCTCCGCGCAGGATGACACAGGGTTCGCTGATGAATCTGGCGCTGCTTTCGATTGCAGCCGCCCTATTGACCCTTGCCCTGAAATTCGGCGCGTACTGGCTCACTGGATCCGTTGGTTTACTCTCCGACGCGGTCGAATCCACCGTCAATCTGGCCGCCGCACTTACCGCCCTATTCGCG
Source organism: uncultured Sphaerobacteraceae bacterium (assembly GCA_964371945.1). Classification (GTDB taxonomy): domain Bacteria; phylum Chloroflexota; class Chloroflexia; order Thermomicrobiales; family UBA6265; genus CAYJPA01. The sequence continues at coordinate 4,680 of CAYJPA010000116.1, forward strand.
CTCTGGTATGCGGCCAAACCGATCGACCGTGGACATCCGTACGGACACGAAAAAATCGAGTTCTTTGCGAGCGGGATCGAGGGCACGCTGATTCTGATCGCCGCTGGTGGAATCGGCTGGTACGCGATCGAACGGCTCTTCAATCCGCGTCCCGTTGAATCGGTCGGGCTTGGCGTCGCTGTTTCGCTGGTCGCTACGCTGGTCAATCTGGCAGTCGCGCGGATTCTGCTGCATGTCGCGGCGGCGCGCGATTCGATCGTCTTGGCCGCCGATGGCAGACATCTGATGACCGACGTAGCGACGTCCATCGGCGTGATCATCGGCATCGTCGTGGTGCGGGTGACTGGGATTCACCAGTTGGACCCGATCATCGCACTCCTGGTTGCGGTCAACATCGTGCTCACGGGAGTCAGCCTCTTGCGGGGATCAATCGACGGATTGCTTGATCGCGCCCTGCCAGAGCGCGATCAAGAGCAGCTCCGGCACGTGATCGAGCGCGAGCTCGAGCCGGGGGCGACATTCCATGCGCTCCGTACGCGCAAAGCTGGCGCCCGGCGATTCGTCGACTTCCACCTATTGCTGCCCGGGGATGTCAGCGTTCAAGATGCTCATGACGTGACGCACCGAATTGAGTGCGCCGTCCAATCCTCGTTCCCGCGTACGGAAACGACGGTCCACATCGAGCCGATCGAGGAAGAAGCATCGTGGGCGGATAGCGAGCTCGTTCCACTCGAGACCGCCGCGGCGACGAACCGGCATGAGTCACGCCGCCTTGTTGGGATTGGGTCCGCGCCGGCACTGGTTAAGTGAAGCGAGGGAAGCCTTGCAGCTTCCCTCGTCTCCACGTCTCCCGCGAATGACCGCGGCAGTAGCGCCCATCGACATTCTCGATTGCCGCGAGCTGAATTGAAACGACGGGGCCGGGCCAAAAGTCCGGTTATCAGTTCAAGGGGTTCGCGGCGGCAACAACCCTCGGCTCGTACGCTCGAATTGGCGGAAGCGGACCATCGAACCGCTCCATTTCAACCAGCGAGAGCTGCCCAGAGCATCCCTGCCCGGGGCTCGAGCTCCCCGCGTCGAACGTCAACACATTCGGGGTTCCATGAACGCACGGAGAATCGTGGCGAACGGGATCGAGCGGATCGTACCAGGCGCCGGTTGAGAGCTGGACGACCCCTTGCCAAACAAGCGGGGTCGATTCGCGCGCCGGCAAGGCAACTTCCACGGTCTTTGAAGAGTCGATCCACATCCCTTTCTGAAATCCCTCGCGCGGCCGCGTCATCCTGGTGGATGCGAGCGGGCTCACGGCCCTGGATCGTGGAGGCCTGACTGTGCTCCCCTGGGTCAAGCTGACCGTGCAACCTCGTCACCGGATTGTTCGCTACAAGTTGAAGCGGATACCGTTTCGCGATCGAACCACCCAGCCACTGCTTGGGCTCCAGCCAAACCGGATGACCGGGACAATCGTGATAGTCGAATCCCTCGATCGTCTCCGAATGGATTTCGATTTTTCCGCTTGGAGTCGCCAGCGGCGAACCGATCGGATCCCCGCGAAACGCTTCGAACGCAACAAGATCGCGGTCGACATGGTTCAGTTCAACGAGCTCCCGTTCCCAGGATTCCGCAAACGGCGGGATATCAGATGCTGTCGACACAAGTGAGAGCCGCCACGACTCGTAGAGATGCTCGAGCCATTCCGCGGAATGCCGCCCTTCAGTGAATGTTTGTTCGACGCCGAGCGCTGAAGCCAGGTCACTGAAGCGCTCGTAGTCATTGCGGCTTTCGGCGTAAGGCGATACCGCCTGCTTCATCGCCACGATCGTGTGATCCGTGAACGCCGCGCCGATGTCATCGCGCTCGAGCGAGATCGTCGATGGAATGACGATATCCGCGTGTCGCGCCGTCGGTGTCCAAAACGGTTCGTGAACGACGATCGTATCGGGGCGTGAGAAGGCTCGTCGCGGACGGGATAGATTCTGGTGATGGTGGAGCGGATTTTCGTCCGCCCAATAAACCAACTTGATATTTGGCTAAGTCCGCCGCTCGCCGTTGTAATCGAACGGTTCGCCCGGTTGCAGAAGCATGTCCGCGATCCGTGCCACCGGGATGAATTCCTTGACCGGATTGCGGCCCTGCCGGAGATACGGAGCACCGAACTTCAGCGGTTCGTCGCCGATGAAGCCCATCGATCCATTTCCGAACCCGAAGCCGCCGCCGGGAAGTCCGATTTGCCCCAGCATCGGGGCCAGTGTCAGGCCCATCAATGGCGGTGGCTCGCCATGATCGGCTCGCTGGAGCGGCCAACTGACATTGATTGATTTCGGCCGGCGGCCATTCTCCGCGCACGCGTGCGGATCGTGCCGGCCGGCAACCCTAATATGGATGCTGCCCACTCCGCCTGTTTTGGCCGGCCGTCGTCAAACCCCAAGAGATATCGCTCGAAGCGCTCGTACCCGGTGCAATACCGTTCGAGGAACGCTTTGTGATGAAGTCCTTCGATCGCGAGGGTATGCGCGAGCCCAAGCATCACCGCGACATCAGTGCCGGGCGCTAGTGGATGCCATTCCGCGTTCACGGATTCTGGAAGATCGTCGCGAAGTGGACTGAACAGAACAAACTCAACTCCTGCCTCTTTACCGGCTCGCAACTGGGTCGAAACATTGTGCCGGCATTGACCGCCGGGGCTGACAGCCGAGTTTTTGAGCGGCATGCCGCCGAACGCGACAATCAAGTCCGTGTGTGCCACGATCCACGACTATGACGTTGCTCGATTGAAGAAGAGCGGCCGCATTCCGCCCACAACCCGGCGCAAAATCACATCGCCCGGCGCATTGCTGTAGGTATCAGCAGAAAAGACGTATCCGCCGATCGCATTGAGGAGCCGGTGGAGCTGGCTTTGGGCATGATGAAAGCGCCCCGCGCTTGTGCCCAACCATACGAGCCGCCAAGAATGGCGTTCGACTCGTGATCCGCGATGATTCCGCGTAGCTCGCCAGCGAGCACGTTGGTTACGGTTTCCCAACTGACCTGGACGTACCAATCAGCGCCACGGCGCCGATCCGGTCCCCGCCCATTCCCCGCCAACCGGAACGGATCTTCGGGCCGGCAACGCGAGATCGATGTCGCACTGCTGACGCTGTATTGCCGAGCAGTGGCGAGGGGTCGAGATCGCCGGCGAAGGGCCGAACGCCGAGAACGGTTCCATGCTCGACAACCGGTTCATATGCTCCCCGGTGTGATGAATGCGGTCTCGTTTCTCGTATCAAGCGATTCCCCTGCCGTCCATCGCAAATTTCCGCTAAGGCTCTTCATTCTAGTCGCTAGTCGCAGCGAACACGCCGCGAAGCGATTCCGGACCCACCTGGTCGGAGCCCGCCTGTGCGTTCTGTCTGGTGAAGATTCGACGAATTGGCCACGTCGCCGGCTCGCTGACAGCACGATGGTGGTCAGAATGCAAGGGTCTGCTCCGAAAGAGCATTCGCTCAGTTCGCCGTAATCGTGCTTCGGAACCTCCTATGACTGAAAGGACCAACAACGGAGTGACAGTCGACATGGGTGATAGTCCCACGTCGCTAGACTCGGCGATCGAGTACTACCTTTGGATGAGTCCAATCGCGACGATATTGTCGAACGCCGACGATGGTCGAATTTATGACGCCAACGACTCGTTCTGTGACTTCTTCGGATACCACAGGGAAGAACTGATCGGCCAAAGCGCCATCGACCTAAAACTGTGGGCCAATGACAGCGATCGCGTCGCGCTGATCGAGGCATTCACGGACGATCTTCAACAGGCTTCTGTCGAAGTGCAGGTGAGGACCGCGAGCGGCGAGATTCGAGATGTCATCGCATCAGTCGCGATTGTCGAGTCGGACGAGCGGCGAAGTTTAGTCGGTCAAATCTACGATATCACGGTGCGCAAAGAGACCGAGGATCGTCTTCGCTTGAGCGCGAGAATCGCACAAATTGGATACGAATCGAGTTCGTTCGACGAAGTACTTCACCGTTCACTGAGTGCCATTCAGCAAACGGAAGGCGACGTTCGTGTCGGCTATGCGTCAGTTGAAGATGGAAAACTCAAGACACTCGCGGTCGTGGGCCCCTCGGCCCCGGAGTCGCCTGAGCACGAATCTGTCGACCTCTCGTCGATGCCGGAATTCCTGAATGCGCTGGACGGTGGACGTCCATTAGTCATCCCGAATCTGGCACTCGAGGAGAGGTTACCGGATTTTGCCAAGTCTCTCCTGCAGTCGGGAGTCCAGGCCATCATCGATGTTCCCGTTTTCCGTGCGGATGAACTGATTGGGGTGCTCTTTATCGACTCTCCCGCCCCGAGAAGTTGGAGCGATTCAAGTATCGAGAGGTTGACCGATGTTACTGCTCTGTTCTCGGTCTCGCTCTTCAGAGCCCAGGCGGAGGAAGAGCTTCGTCACGAGCGCGAGCTCATGCAAACTGTCATGGATCATGTACCCGACTTCCTCTTTATGAAAGATATCGATTCCAAGTTCACGCGAATCAACCGGTCCTTGGCTCATTCATTTGGCTTCGAGGACCCCGATCAAGCAATAGGACTGTCCGATTTTGATGTGTTGCCCGCGGAGATCGCGGAAAGGTACGTTCAAGACGATCAGCGAATCTTCGCGACAGGACTTCCGGTCATCAATGCCCTGGAGCCGTTCACTTCGGACGGAACAAGATGGTTGCTAACGTCCAGGATTCCGATGATGGATCAATCTGGACGAGTCGTCGGAATCGTTGGGACCGGGCGAGACGTATCCGAGCAGCACTTGATGGAAGCCGAGCTTCAGGCGAGTGAATCTCGCCAAAGCGCAATTCTCGACGCGATTCCCGATATCATGATTCGCGCCAGCAGAGAGGGTGTCTATCTGGATATCCGTTCCAGCCGAAAGGATGCGCTTTGGGTCGATCCGTCCGAGCGAATCGGACTCCGAATCGGTGAGGCGAACCCATCCCGGGCTGCTGACGCGATGCTTGCCGGCATTCGCGGATGCCTCGAGTCCATGCGCGTGGTCACGATCGAATACGAGATGGAGCGCGACAGCCGGATCCATGTCTTTGAAACACGCATTGCCCCGTGTGAAGAGAACGAGGTTGTGGCCATTACAAGAGATGTGACCGAGCGCAAAATGCTGGAGCAGCGACTCGAGTATCAGGCAACCCATGACTCATTGACTGGGCTGCCAAACCGAGGACACCTCCTCTCCAGGATTGAGGAAGCGATTTTCGCGGCCAGCGATGACCGTTCCGTCGTGGGTGTTGTTTTCATCGATCTCGACGACTTCAAACACGTGAACGATAGCCGCGGTCATGCAATTGGCGATCGACTGCTCATCGCGGTTGGAGAGCGCCTTCGGTCGTGTGCTCCTTCCGGGTGCACGGTCGCCAGAATCGCCGGCGATGAGTTCGCGGTGCTGCACACGGGTGCATCCTCAGCCGGCGAGTTCGCGGCGGTCGCCAACAAGATATCCAGCTATCTTTCACTGCCAATCCGCCTGGGGGAGCAAACGGCACGGATCTCAGCCAGCATCGGCACCGCTATTCATGCGTCAGGACAGACCAGCGCGGAAGCATTGCTGGCCGAGGCTGATCACTCGATGTATCAAGCCAAGAGACTCGCTAAAGGTATAGACCCGTTCAACGGCGTTGTAACTGCTTGATGTATTGTGCTTGCTCTGCCACTGGCCGAATTCTTTCGTCTCGTTTCAGGTCGCTGCCACTACTTCACTATGAAGGCTATATGCCTTTTGGCCGACGTTAATTCGACGATTGGGTGACTCCAACATCGAGGCGCTGGCGCTATCTTCAAATTGGCAGACTAGGGGCTTCGTCTGGAGCTCCGGCACCGAGGCCGGAGTGCGCCAATGTGGACGTATTTGTTGGGATTCCATGTGCCAGAGAATGCGGCGACACATCCACCCGCATTGACGCGGGCAACCGTTTCGTACACCGATCCTCAAATCGCCCGCACGCTGTGGAAGACTCCGGTTGCCACGGTCGTCACGAGGGCGGAAGATGGGTTGATTTTGGACGCGAACGAATCGTTCTGTCGCCTCCTAGAGTATCGCCGGGAGAACCTCATTGGACGTAGGACCACCGAATTGGGAATGTGGGCCGACCCGGGCGCACGCGACCAAGTTACTGGAGAGTTTCCCAGTGGGTCGAGCCTTACAAATCTGGAGTTTGATCTTCGCACCGCGACAGGTAAAGCCCGAACAGTGCTCTCGACGATTGTCAAGATCGACATCGACGGCCGGCAGTGTTTGATCGGACAGATGTACGACCTGACTGAACGGCGCCAGTCCGAGGACCGGCTTCGACTTCTCGATCGCGTCGCCCGAATCGGCTACGAGTCGATGTCGTACACGGAAATACTGGATTCCTCGCTCAGGGCGATCCATGAATTCTTCCCCACGGTTCGAGTTGGCTATGCGTCGCTCGAAAACAAGTTGCTTACAATTGAGGGTTCTTCTGAACCGCCTGGCATGCTCAGCATCGTGGGGGAAACGATTGATCTCGCCGCCGCTCCTGAATACGAGACAGCTCTCCTGAGCGGTGAGCCCATCATTGCCCCTGATGTGCGGTTTGATGACCGATTCCGCGAATTCGGTCGTTCGTTGCTCGAACTTGGCATTACCGCGGTGTTGGACGTTCCCGTATGCCGGAACAGTGAAACTGTTGGCGTGCTTTTCTTCGAGGCGCCGGTACCGGCTGAATGGACCACGCATCACTGCTCGGCCCTTGCCGAAATCGCCGCACTGCTAGCGGTTTCACTCTTTCGCGCCCGCGCTGAAGAAGAGCTTAGGCAAGAGCGGGAGCTCATCCAAACCGTGATGGACTACGTACCAGATTTTCTCTATGTGAAGGATGTGCACTCCCGTTTCACGCGTGTCAACAGGGCCGTCGCGGAGTTCCACGGGTTCGACAATCCCGACGATTTCATTGGCAAGACCGATTTCGATCTCTTCCCGGAGGCGTTGGCCAAGCAATACATGGCGGACGAACAGAAGGTGATTGCGACCGGTGAGCCTGTAATCAACAGGCTTGAACCGCAGGACACCGAACAGACAATACTGACACTAACGTCCACGGTGCCGTTTCGCGGGGCCGACGGCGCCATTCTCGGAGTCGTCGGGACCTCTCGCGACGTCAGTGAGCGCGAGGCCATGCAAAACGCGCTCCGTGCAAGCGAGTCGCGTCAGCGAGCACTCCTTGAGGCGATTCCCGATGCCGTTTACCGAATCGATCGCAACGGCGAGCTCCTCGAAACCAGGGCGAACAAGCAGATCGATCTCCGGGTCGGGCTCACAAGCGGACAGGGTGCAACGCTCAGCCAGGCCTTTCCTCCCGCCGCTTCGCGGGTGATTGAAGCTGGGATCATGCATTCGCTGGCGGCAGGAAACACCACGACGGTTGAATACGAAATCGATCAGGATGATCTTATCCAAACGTTCGAGATGAGGATTGCGCCGTGCGGCGAGGATCAGGTTCTCGCCATTGCTCGCGATGTCACCGAACGGAAGATGCTCGAAAAGCGCCTGGCCCACCGAGCGACACACGATCCGCTAACCGGTCTTCCCAATCGCGGTCTCTTCGCCCAACGACTCAACGAGGCGCTAGCAAATGCACGATCAGATCAATCGTCGGTTGCGGTTCTCTTTGTCGATCTTGACAACTTCAAGTACATCAATGACACGCTTGGGCACTCGGCGGGAGACCGTATGCTGTCGGCGATTTCGGACAGTCTTCGCCGGAGCATTCGTTCCGCGGACACCGTCGCCCGGATCGGCGGCGATGAGTTCGCGGTACTGCTGGAAGAGCTGCCGCGCGGAGACGAAGCCCAGCTGATCGCCACCCGGATCGCTGAACAGATCGCTCGTCCGATTCGAATCGGACGTACACCCGTTTCAACAACCGCGAGTATTGGAATCGCCTTCGGATTCCCTGATCGAGACAGTGCTGAGTCGTTGCTCGATGAAGCGGATCACGCAATGTACGAGGCCAAACGTATCGGCAAACGCGGCACTCCCGGCGTTATCCGATTCGGTGGCTTGCCCAACCCAGGCAAGTCACCTTCTCACGGTGAAAATGACATCGGCTCGGACGGCTCGGACGAAGAAGCTGCCAACGGATTGTTAAGCTCCGTCGCGCCGCAAGATCTCTATCAGACACCCGGCGGT
>CAYJPA010000117.1:0-12504 GCA_964371945.1 uncultured Sphaerobacteraceae bacterium
ATCCTCGCCGCCAACTCGGCGATCGTCGCGCGCTGACTCGCCACCTCCGCCTCCAACGCGGCCACGCGCCGCTCCCGCTCGGCCAGCGCCTCGCGGTGGGCCAAGACCAAGGTGATCAGATCGTCGCGGCTGGCATGATACAGATCAAGCATGGCGCTATCGTAGCCACTGCCGCGCGCTGTGACAACATGACACCCTCAAGTCTGAACAGATACTCAATGGACACGTTGATGCGGATGCAAAACAGCTACGATATCGCGCAGGCCCGCGGCCGCTCAGGCGAAATCGAAATTGAACCGTTCACACGCGCTCGCCTCAAACCCACGACTCTACCGGCATAAGCGGTACAGATCGCAAACTCGTTTGTGAGCTCGCGCTTGTCTTCTCGTGTGTTTCAGAATGAACTGGCGCGGCCGGGACAATCTGTCCGAATGCCAATTAATCTGAAAACTTGGACTCGTTCAGTCACGCTTGCGCTGCCGCAAAGAATGGTCGAATTCGGGTGAATCAGTATCCAGCAACCCCGAGTCGTCCTCCATCGCGTCATGGCTCTGCTCGTCTGACGGAACGCCGTCATCGACATACTCGTCGTCATCGACTTCGGGCACGATAATCGGTACTCCGACGCCTTGCGCCGCGGGAAGAATCGGAGCATCGAGGTTGCGGTCCCGGTCAGACATAGCCAGTCCACCTTTCACGAAATGCGCGAGCGAAACAACTCGCGAGTAGCACTATAGAGTGCACGATCCGATCCACGTCGTCGCCCTTCGAAGTTCCAGTAAGCCAGGTTGTTCGTCATCGAGCCATGCTGACACCTTCGACCTCTTCACACCGGCCTTCGCCAACGTCGAAGATGCGGCGGCGCTGACGCTTGAGATCGGCCCCGAGTACATGAACCGAAAGACCAGGCTCATCCGAAACGACCTCGATCCGGTGAATGTCATGCGGCGGCAGAAGGGGATAGGTCGCCCCATGGGTCAGCACCTCGTCTGCCGTTTCGGTGATCGTGCATTGTCCCGGGACCGAGCCGTCGTCGTCGCCGTGATACCGAGTCGTGCGCTGTTTCCCTGAATAGACTCCGATGATGCCCCAGGTAACATGATCGTGAACGGATGTCGGGTAGTCGGGGCTGAAAAGCACACTGTAGATATGAAGATCGGTTTCCGGATTACGATAGTAAAGGAAACCGGGGCGACCGCTGCCGGTGATGGTGGCGTATTGCGGATCCTCCCAGCCGGGCCCGTCCAACGCGCGACGAAGAAGCGGTTCCAATTCATGGACGGCCGCCTCGCGATCCCGCACCCCGCCCGGTTTTTCCATGATCCGCTTTGCGTCCGTGATGAACTCCGCCACCCCGTACGTCGAGCCATTGTTTGTCATTGTTGTCGTCTCCAATGCTCGTCCGTAATGCCGATCTCTCCCGAGATGATAACCCGGCCATCCTCGCCTCTTTCATCGGTCTGGATTTCATTGAGGTGAGAGCGACATCCGTACTGAAATCCCGCTCTTTTTGGCTATGGCCGGTCCTGGCCGGCGCGTCTAAAGTGAGCCTATCTGGTTCAGAGACGGTATTTCCTTCCATGCCTGTTGGAAATCCTCGCGACAAAACGAAATCGGAGGCGAGAACGTGGCAGGGGAACTATCGGAGCTCAAATTCAAGCAGATCGCGTGGGAGAGCGTCGATTGGGCGGCAGTCCCTGACTACCCCGATCGCAATCAATTTCAATCCAAGGCATGGCTCGAGTTCCTGGCCGAGGTTCAGGATGCCGAACCGATCATCGCGATCCTCTCCCACGGAGACGAGGAGCTCGGGCGTTTTTCCGGGTTGATCGTCCGCCGGATGGGTTTGAAGTTCCTTGGCAGTCCGCTACCTGGTTGGACCACACCCTACATGGGATTCAACGTCAGTCCGCGGGTGCCCCGGCGTTTAGCGGCGGAGGCACTGCTCGAATTCGCATTCAAGGAGCTTGGCTGCATCCATCTGGAGCTGCGCGACCGCTGGCTGGTCGAAGCGGATGTTGCCGGGCTCGGATTCGCGCTGCGCCACGATGTCGGTTACGACGACCGGACGTTCGAAATCGATCTCACGCAAACCGAGGAAGCCATCTTTGGCCGCATGGACAGCGCCTGTCGCCGTTGCATTCGTCAGGGCGAAAAGCGGGGCGTGGTTATCGAGGAAGCGACCGACCCGGCGTTCGCCGGCGAGTTCTACGCTCAACTGAGCGATGTCTTCGTGCGCCAGGGCCTGGTGCCGACCTACACCGTCGAACGGGTGCGGACCCTGATTCGTCATCTCCAGCCGGCAAGCGAGCTATTGATGTTGAGGGCGAAGAATGCCGATGGGCTATGCATCGCGACCGGGATCTACCCTGGCGCCGGCAGCACCGCGCTCTTTTGGGGCGGCGCGAGCTTGAAAGAGCACCAGAATCTGCGGCCGAACGAGGCGCTTCACTGGTACGCGATGCGCTATTGGAAGGCACGTGGCATCGCCCGCTACGATCTCGGCGGTTACATGGACTACAAGCTGAAGTACGGCGGCGAAGAAGTTGCGATCCCCGGATTCCGGAGATCGCGCTCCTCGGTGATCGCCGCCGCGCGGTCGCTCGCGCCGCGGGGAATGCGAGCCAAGCAGATGGTGCTCGGGCGCGTGCACCGTGGACGGATCGCTCCGGCGTCCGAGCCCGTTCTCGTCTCCCACGCCGGCTGACCGAAAGGAGCAATTCAATGGCCGTCATCCGTCGAATTCAAGACACCGCGCAACTGCTCCGCTCCGGCGAGTGGGAGGATCTCTGGAAGGCCGGGCGGACGCATTTGCACTCGGAATCGAAGGCATTCGGACTCCGCCGCGATCTCACGATTCCGTTTCCCGCGCCGGATGCGGCGCTTCCCATTACCGTCCGTCCCATCCAAGAGAGCGATGTCGCCACACTGCTCGAGGCAGGGCGTGACGAGCTTTCCGGCGAAGCGCAGCGCGAGCGTGCGATTCGCATGCGAATGATCGAAGCGAAGTTGCCGACCTGCTATGTGGCGGTAACTGCCGAGAATGTGCCGTGCTACATGCAATGGTTGATCGGATCGGACGACAACGATCGGATTCACGAGATCTTCGGAGATCGATTCCCGCGATTGGCCGCTGACGAGATGCTCCTGGAGGGCGCGTTCACGCTCGAGGCGTGGCGCGGCAAGAAGATCATGGCCGCCGCGATGGCGCGGATCGCGGAGCACGCGACCATTCACGGTGCTCAGTGGGTAATCACATTCGTCGGGGCTGACAATGTTCCGTCGATGAAGGGGTGCAAACGAGCCGGCTTCGAACCGTACCTCGAGCGCACAGGCGTCTGGCGCCTTTTCTGGTGTCACTCGCGGTTCGGGCCGATAACAGACACGAGCAGTGAGCCATTAGCCGCTAGCAACTAGCTGCAAGCCGCAAGCCGCAAGCCGCAACGGCGATTGTGCGCACATATTCGAAGGGCGCGGCCCGGTGTGGCTGCCTTCCGCCGCGTTTGTAAATTCCGGTCTATGAGTAGACCGGTGAAGTGAAGAAGTCGGTCCAAAAGTGGGCCACCTTGCCGTCATCCAGGAGACCCCAATCGACGGTTGGGGGGAAAGGATGTTGCGGCAGATGGAACGTAGTACTGTGCAGGTCATGGCTAAGCGCGGCGAGAGCCAGCGGCAGATTGCCCGGGAGTTGGGGCGCGGTCGCACCACCATCGCGCGGGTGCTGCAGGGGCCGGTCGAGCGGCCACCGACGAAACGACGGCGGCGGTCGAGGGTCGAAGGCAAGACCCGGAGCGCGTAGGGTCGCAACACCGAGCGCTCGTCGATGCGCAAAACCCAAGTTCGGGTACGGCCGGGACTCGGACCCGAGGCTGCCAACCGTCGGGATTTGGCGTCCGGTCGAGCTCAGGCACCAGCGTTCCGCTGCGCTGGCGGGCGTCTATTTCACCACGGTCGATCTGACTCCCGAATGCGATCGCGCGGTCGTTTCGATCAAGGTCGAGACAGAGTGCTTCGCCGGCTCGGGCTCGCTCGTTGCCCGGATCACCTTGAGGCCGCCTGGATCGGACGTCGGGAAATCGGCGATTCGCCACGATCTCAAACTCGCCGGCTTCGGTTCCGAGCTGAATGCCTCGGCTCACGTGATCATCGAACAACCGGCGCTTTGGTGGGCCCACGATCTGGACGAGCCGGCACGCTACAAGCCCGAGGCCTCATTGCGGGAAGGAGACGCCGAGATCGATCGTCTGGAGCAGCACGCCGGCATCCGCATGTTGAACCTTGGCGAATCGCCGGACACGGAAGTGCGCGGCACCCGCTTCTTCCGGTTCGTGCTCAACGCCGTGCCCGTTATTGCCCTCGGCGCGAACTGGATTCCGTGTGATAGCTTCATCGATTCCATTCTGGCTTCGCGCGACGAAATGTTGATCGGGGCCGCCCGCGACGCCGATATGACGATGCTTCGCATCTGGGGCGGCGGGATTTACGAGCATGAGCCCTTTTACGACTCGTGCGGCCGCTTAGGTCTGCTCGTCTGGCAGGACTTCATCTTCGCCTGCGCCATGTATCCCGAGGGCGGTTCGGAGTATGTGGCCGAAGTGGATGCCGAAGCGCGCTATCAAGTCCGGCGACTTCGAAATCACCCATCGATGGCGCCTTGGTGCGGCAACAACGAGAATCAATGGTTGCACGAGATATTTTACAGGGACAACCCGAGCCCTCAGAAATATGGCGAGCTTTACTACAACCAGAACCTGCCGGCCGCGGTGCGGGAGCTCGATGGCAGTATCCCCTACTGCCCGGGCGGAGCATTCGGCTGCAGCGACCACAGCGATATGAAGCAGGGAAACCGCCACAACTGGAATGTCTGGCATGGGAACATCCCGGGCCAGTTCGGCGAAAAACCGGTGAAGGATCAGAGCCCGGACGGCGTCTCATTCCTGCGCTATGCCGAGGATATGGGCACCGCTTCATCAGCGAGTTCGGAATGCACGCCGCACCGGTTCTGGAGACCTTGAAACGCTCCATTCCGCCGGATCAGCTCTACTTCCACGGTCCGGCCATGGATCGGCACAACAAGGAAATTCCGAAGAACAAGGGCGATAACCTGATGCTCGACGTGACCGGGCTGCCCACCAATCTCGAAGAGAACATCGATGTCCCTCATGAAGGAACGCGCCTCAGCGATAATTTCTTCGATCTCGAGCCGGGCGAAGGCCGCGTCATCACGATTTCAAATGCGAATCATCCCCTGAGCTCCGCCAACGTTTCGGTCAGGTCGCGTAAAGCAAGAGCAAGGATGTATGGTCGATGGGAGCTGAGTTCTTCACATACACGGACGGCTCCCATCTCTGGTATGAGACCGCCGGCGAAGGTCCGGCGGTCGCGTTCTTACACGGCTTCACGCTCGACCTGCGAATGTGGGACGACCAGTTTGTATCCTTCGCGACGCGTCATCGTGTGCTGCGGCACGACTTTCGTGGCTTTGGAGAATCCAAATCTCCGCCGCCTGGGGAGCCGTATGCGCACGCTGCCGATCTCATCGAGCTCCTCAGGTTCAATGGGATCGATCGGGTGGCGCTGGTCGGGCTCTCGTATGGCGGATGGGCGGCGCTCGACTCCCTCATTCCGCTCGCGAGATCGCACGGGATCTCAGCCGCGAAGGCCGCCTGGGGAGATCACCCGTTCTTCGCCTGGTCGAAAAACAACGAGGAAGTGAAGGCCCGACTCGACGCCATGGTCGGTGATTACCCAGGGTGGCACTGGCTGAACGCCGACCCCAGATCGATCGACCGCCCAGTCCACGAACGACTCGCCGAAATCGACGTTCCCACTCTGGTCGTTGCCGGCGAGCACGACATCCCCGACTTTCACATCATTGCTCGGATGCTCAGTGACGGCATCCGGGGAGCGGAATCGGTTGTTCTTCCCGGCGCCGGCCACATGACGAATATGGACGCGCCAGAGTTGTTCAATGAAATCATGCTGAACTTCTTGCAGAGGTCTGAGCCCTAACGAAAAGCGCGCTATCCCCCCAATAGTCAAAGCTCCTAGCTGGCGGCTAGCGGCTAGCGGCTTATAGCTAGGCCCGCGCCTCCGCAACCGCCTGAATGAGGACACGCGCTCGCTCTTCGATCCGGTCCCAGGCCGATTCCGCGACCGATTTGGCGTCGACCAAATTCCCGCCGAGCGCCACCGCGACCGCACCGGCACGAATGAATTCGCCCAGATTGTCAGCACTTACGCCACCGGTCGGAATGATCTTGAGTTGGGGGAGCGGACCACGGACATCTTTGAGGTATTGCGGACCGCCGACCGATGCTGGGAAAAGCTTCACGATCTTCGCGCCGGCCTGCCAGGCGGTGAGCAATTCGGTCGGCGTGAACCCGCCGATCACGGTCGGGATGCCATAGCGATTGCAGAGCTCGATCGTGGCGAGATTCACAGTGGGCGTGACGATGAACTCCGTCCCGGCCAGGATCGCGGTGCGCGCGGTCTCGGGGTCGAGCACGGTGCCGGCGCCGATAATCGCGCGATCGCCGACGGCATCGCGCACCTGTTCGATGACGGGGGCGGCGAGGCGATTGGTGAAGGTGAACTCGATCGCGCGGACCCCACCGCGGACGAGCGCTTCGGTGAGCGGAACCGCGCGGGAAAGATCGTTCAGGCGCACGATTGCCACGATGCCATCCGCTTCGATCGTCTCAATCGCACTCATTCGTTCGCTCTCCATCGCGTGAGATACCTGCGTTGGTATCCCCTATTCAACGCCGAACAGCATAGCACTCCGTTGTTGGATGGTTGCTTCGGAGAGCGACAAAATTCCGTGCGGACAATCCTTGACACCAAGTAGGCGATTTGATACGAATAGCGTAGCGCTTCATGATTGGTTGTTGAGAGGACAGTATCGCGTGCGAACCCGGCGCACCGCCTGACCTCTGGATGACGTTACCCGCAAATTCGTGCGAGCCGCGCCGTCCCGACCATCCGATGAGCGCTTTCAACCAAACCTGTTTGTTGACGGCCATGGCCCGCGGCTACCGCCTGGTTGCTCGTGTCACCGTCACCGCAAAATGGGAAGAGACCACATGAGCAGTAACGGGCCCGCAACCGACGCTTGCTTCGACTCGCCAATTGAAAACAATGAAAGCGAACCACTCGGGCAGCTTCCGCCGACCGGCAGCGGAAAAAGGCGCCGCTGGAGGTACGGTCCGTTTCGAGCGCTCTTGCTGGTCGCGATTCTGCTCGCGCCGGACCTGCTCGATCCGATCTCCCGCACGGCGCCGCTCGTTCAATCGCATTCCGTCGCGGCGTCCGCGGGCAAGGCCAATCGCCTGCCTGACCCTAAGGAGCGGCATCAAGCAGCGCCGCCCGATCCCTCCGGCGCGCACCCACCCTATCCCCTGAACCACACGCTCGATGCGGAGCCCGTTCCACTTGGCGGCCCAACGAATGCTGATTTCGAAACGGAGAGTTACGACATCGGCACGCCGCCCACGAACGCGACCTTCGATACCGAGCCGTACGAGGTCGGCACCCAGCCCACGAACAACAATTTCGCGACCGGCACCTTCAGCGGTTGGACGACATCGGGTGGCGGCGTCAGCATCCAAACCACGGGCGGTCCGGAAGATCAATGGGCAAGAATGAACGGCACCAACGGCGCGGTGACGACCGATCCTTTCACGGTCGATGCCGCGGCTCAAGCAGTGTTGTTTGATTTAGGTTCGCTGAGCCCCAGCGGCACGGCTAGCGTCTATCTGTATGCCCTATCCGGCGCAAGCTACACCACGAGCAGCACGCTCCGCACCTTCTCCTGCTCGAACTGCAACAGCTTTGTGCTCCAGACGGCGAGTCTGGCCGCGTTCGCCGGGCAGTCGATCAAGTTGAAGTTCCTCCGGGTAGGCGGAACGATCGGCATCGACCGGGTGCGCCAGGCTGTCATCGCGGATGGGTTCGTCAACACCGACGACATCGATTGGGCCGGCGAGGGCTCCAACCCATATCTAAAGCTTTACGACGGCGACCTGACGTCGAGCGCTATCACCATTGAGAGTGCTACGCAACTCATGACGATCCGCATCGCCGGGCTCTCATCCGGATCGAATCAGGTCTACATCGACATCATGTCGGGAGGAACCTTCGGCACCGCGACCCGGGTCATCTCGACCGCGCCTGGAGACTGGAGCACATACCGCGTCAGTCTGGTCAATTGGATCGGACAGACCATCAAGGTGCGCGTTCGCCAGTTCACCGGATCGATCGGTGTCGACGATGTAGGAATCCAGCGGGTCGAGCTACCCGGCTGGACCCTCGAGGACATAACCCAGCTCGTCTCGGATGGCGGATCAGGATTTGCCGCGTTCGGCAACGATAGCTTGACGAGCAGCGCGTTCACGCTCTCCGCCGGCGTGCAGCAGGTTTCCATCAGGTTCAAAGAAGCCAGCAACGGAACCAGCCTCTATTTCGAGATGTTGCGAGGTCCGACTTTCTCGACAGTGGTTGCGCTGGACGGTGGTCCGCTCAGCGGCAGCCCAGGGCAGTGGGTCACCTACAAGAAGGCGATCAACACTTACGCCGGCGAAACGGTCAAGTTCCGCATCCGTCCGCAGCTCAGCGCCGTCACCGTCGATGATCTCGGGTTGACCGAAGCGATCATCCCCGGGTGGAGATTCGCCTCGAGCAGCGGCGCGGCTCAGGTCGGAGAAGACGCAAACGGCACCTATGCGAAGAGCTTTACCAGTAACGGCGCGATTCAACTCCGCACCAGCACCATCGATTTGGGCGTCGTCGACGACACCTCGTTCGCCGACGGGCGCTCCTTTGTCGTCAGTTATGCCATCGGCTATTCCAACCCGAGTTTGATTTATGTCGACTGGGTGCCTGATGTCGGGAGCTCGGTTCATCTCTATCAAGACTCCGCGAGCAGTCAAACCGGCTTCAGAAACGGCCGGGTGACGGTTTATGACAGCCTTTATCAAACCGGCCATTTTTGGATCAGCATCACCGGCGGCGGGCGGCTTTACAGCTTCGGGGACAACGTCGCCCGGCAACAGCTCGCCGAACCATTTTCGCAGCAGGTTCGCTTCGCGGGCGGAAGCTCCGTCGACACCACCACCGGCAGTTTCGGGGTCAGTGGCACCGACCTGAGCATCCAGCGCGGGCCGCTTCCACTCATGCTCTCCCGCTACTACGCCGGCCACAGCGACCGTCATGCCGAGTTCGGCTACCGCTGGTCGCATTCATTTGATTCCTTTGCCGCCACCTATGGCGGTGGCGATGTCGCGGTCGTCTTCGGCTCCGGCAAAGAGGAGTATTTCGACTGGAACACGGTCTACAGCTTCTTCACCGCGATCGACCCGCGGGTCACGAGCAAGTTGACCAAGGTTACGATCAACGGCGATCTACTCTACAAACATGTCACCAAAGAAGGGGTGACCACCTACTTCGCGACCAACACCGCCGGCGACCTGATCAGCATCTCCGACCGCAACGGCAACCAGATCACCGTCTACCGCGACTCGATAACCGGCCTGATCTCATCCGTCGAGGACGACGCCGGCCGCGCCTTGGCCTTCACCTACGACGGCAGCAACCAGCTCATTGAAGTCACCGATCCCGCGGGCGGTACGGTCAGCTACGAGTACGACACGTCCGGCGATCTGGTCGCGGTGGAGCAGGCCATCGCCAGCGGCGCGACCCCGGCCCGCACGGAGTATGTCTACTCGCGTCATCGCCTGATCGAGATCAAGCAGCGGCAGGGCGACGAGACCAGCAACGCGATGGTCACGATCGTGACCAACGAGCTGGACGACTACAACCGCGTGATCGCCCAGACCGACGCACAGACCAACACGATCCAGATCGCCTACCAGTCGCCTGGCGACGGCGTCACCGAAGTCACCGACGCCCTCGCCAACATCACCACCTACTACTTCGACGCCTGGGCCCGGACAACGCATATCGTCTTGCCGGAGGGCTCAATCTCCCAGTTCGTCTTCGATTCCGAAGGTCAACTTCAGAAGGTGATCGATGGGACCAACGGCGAATATGAGTTTCAATACAACGCCGATCTAGATCCCGATCAGATCACCGACCCACTCGATAGAGCGACAACGATCGACTGGGATGCCGTTCTTCATCTACCGACTGAAACAATTGTCGATCCGGGAGACCGCGGACAAGGTTTCCTCAACCTTCGAAGCGTTTATACCTACGACTCCGCTGGAAATTTGACACAGCTTGTTGTCGATCCGACCGACGCATCTCAACCAGGTTCTGAGCTCAATCTCGTTACGACACGGACCTACAACGCCAAGGGAATGACCACTCAGGAGACAGTCGATCCGGGATCATCACCACACCTCAACCTCGTGACAACCTACACCTACGATTCTTCTGGCTACTTGATGCTCTCCATGACCGTAGACCCCGGAACCACTCCGCATCTCAACCTTGTTACGACCTATACCTACGACTCCGCGGGTCGACTCAAAACGGAGACCGACCCCAACCAGCACACGACGACGTACTCATATGACCTCGCGGGGCGGCTGATCGAGCGCGAGAACCATCTCGGCGAATCGATCTACTTTGGGCACGATTTCGAGGGCCACGTCACCGCCGTCATGGATGCGCTTGGTCATACGGCGTACTTCACCTATGACGGCCGCGGGCTGATGACGACCAAAACGGACGGCGAAGACAACACGTGGAGTTACACCTACGACGACAACGGCCAACTCGAAACTGTTACGGATCCCCTCGAAAACGTTACGACCTACGAATACAACGATGACGGTCAAATTTCGACGATCACCGATCCGTTGGAGCACACGACGACATATGCCTACACCGAAACTGGGCAACTGGAGTTGGTCACCGATCCATTAGGCCGCGAGACGGGATACGAGTACGACGAAGCGGGCAGGCTCTTCCGCACGATCAATGCCGATCTCTCGTACTGGGAATACGAATATGACGCCGCGGGTCGGTTGACCAAGACCATCGACCCATTCGGACGCTGGACCACCAACGCGTACGACGCGGCCAATCGGCTTCTACAAGAAGTGGTCGATTCCGACAACCCGAATCTGTCCGGAGGCGAGCGCAATCAAGTCACTGCCTACGAATTCGATGCCGCCGGTCGCGACATCAGCACCACGATCGATCCAGGCGCCTCTCCCCACCTCAACTTAGTCACAGCTAACGAGTACGACGCCGCTGGTCGGGTGATCAAAACGATTGACCCACTCAACAACTTCCAGGAGTACGTCTATTACCCCGGAGGTCAACTCGGCAGCCTCAAGGATGAGAATGGGCAGTTCACCTACTACGAATACGATGCGGCGAACCGCCAAACGGAAGTAACCAACCCGAATCAGCAGGTGACACTCTTCGGGTATGACGCAGCGGGCAGACGGACCAGTATCACCAGCGGAGGCATTCTTACGAAATTCACGTACGACAACCGCGACTTGATGCTGAGTCAAGTTGTCGATCCCAATCCGCAAGGTCAATCAGGACATCTCACACTCACAACAACATACGCGTACGACGAACTTGGCCGGCGGATCACCGAAACTAATCCGAGGCAGGAATCGACCACGTACGGGTTCGACGATGCGGGTCGCATGACCTCGATCACCGACGCCAAGGGCGAGATCGTTGAGCTCACGTACGACGCGGCCGGTCAATTGGATACTGTCACGAATGCGCGTGGCTACGTAACCGACCATGACTGGGACATCAACGGCAGTCCCGACAAAACTACCGATGCCCTGCTAAACGTTGAGGAATACACCTACAACGCAATCGGCCAACTGGTCGAACAGACCGATCGTCGCGGTGTTACCACCACGTACACCTACGATGGCGCCGGCAGCCCGGACACCGTCTACTACCCCGCGTTCGGTGGAGCACCCGCGGGAACGATCGATTACACCTTCGACAGCGCAAACCGCCAAACAAGCATGACCGATGCGTTCGGCACAACGTTCTGGACCTACGACGCGACGGATCACGTGCTCCAGGTCGATGGTCCATTCAGCGGCGACGCGATCGACTACACGTACGACGATGCCGGGCGCAAAGCGACGATGACTCTGCCGGGCAGCAAGACGATCACCTACGGGCGAGACGCAGGCGGTCGGGTCACGAGCATTCAAGACTGGCAGAGTCAAACCACAGATATGACCTACACCGGGTCAGGCTCACTCGACGCCATTCTTCGTCCGAACGGAATCGACAGCAATTTCGACTACGACGCGGCCGGACGACTCAACGTCATCGAACACACGGACGGCGCGACATTGCTTGCCCGGTACGCATACGGTCTGGACGACAACGGCAACCGCACCCAAGTTGTCATTACGGGAACCGCCGTCACTGCCCACACCGAGAACTACACCTACGACGAGCTCGACCGCATCCTCTCGGCAAGCTACGGACCTTCGGACAGCGTCTCCTGGACCTACGATGAGAACGGCAACCACCTGACTCAAACGA
>CAYJPA010000118.1:0-12192 GCA_964371945.1 uncultured Sphaerobacteraceae bacterium
CCCCTACCTCGGGCGTTGACATCGTTTGTCCATCCTATTGCGCGGAGCCATTACAACACCAACCTGAATGCACGTCTCATTCCACGGCCGGGATGGTAGCACGCGGACTTGACCATCACCGCTTCGAAGTCTAGTATGAGACGACATGCTGTTGCGACTAGTCGCATGTGCGTGTTGTGCTGATTATGTGAATTGAGGAAACGATCTTGACCGCGCATCCCACCACCAAACCTCTTGACACCATCAATCGCCGCTTGATCCTGGCGGCCGCACTGACAGCTCCGGCCAGTCTTGCGCTCTCCCGGATAGGGGTGGCCGCCCAGGACGCGACTCCGACCGCTCCGACCTCCTCGCTCGGCTGGTCCGACTCATTCGACGACGCCAACGGCAAGCTCAACGTCGTCACCACGGTCGCGCCGATCAGTTCGATCGTGCGCAACGTCGCCGGCACACGCGTCAATCTCCGCGGCATCGTTCCGGACGGCACCAACTCCCACACCTTCGAACCCGCGCCGTCCGATGCGAAGATCCTGGCGCAGGCTGACCTCGTGATCGTGAACGGCCTGCAGCTCGAAGAACCGACCATGGAGCTCGCCGAGGCAAATCTCAAAGATGGCGCCGAGATTTACACCCTCGGCGATCAAACCATCACCCCCGAGGAATACCGCTACGACTTCTCCTTCCCCGAGGAAGACGGCAAGCCGAACCCACATCTCTGGGTCAATGTGCCCTTTGCCATGAAGTACGCTGAGCTCGCCGGGGCCAAGCTCTCGGAACGCGACCCCGCCAACGCCGACTACTACAAGCAGAATCTAGCAGCCTACTTGGACCTACTCACCGAGCTCGACGCCGGCATCATGGCCACGGTCCAAACAATCCCGGAACAAAACCGCAAACTACTCACGTACCACGATTCCTATGCCTATTTCGCGGCGCATTACGGAATGACCGTTATCGGCGCGGTGCAACCGTCCGACTTCTCGGAACCCTCCCCGCGGGAGGTCGCCGCCCTGATCGACCAGGTCAAAGCCGAGGGCATTCCGGCGGTCTTTGGCTCCGAGGTCTTTCCGAGCAGCGTGCTCGAGCAGATCGCCAAGGAGGCCGGCGCGGTCTATGTCGACCAGCTTCGTGACGACGATCCTCCCGGTGATCCAGGCTCGCCCGAGCACACGTACGTGGGAATGATGCTCAAAAACGTGTCGCTCATGGCCCCGGCCCTCGGCGGCAACGCCGACGCCCTCGCCAACGTCCAACCCTGGGATACGTATGTGCCGTAGCTGCAAGCTTCAAGCCCCAAGCCTCAAGCTGGTTGGCGGGTTAGTGAGGAAACTCACCAACTCACAAATCGTAAGCGAGCGGCGTTCTATCTCTGCTGACTTCGAATCGTCAAACAAGCGTCAAGCCGTGAGCTTGCAGCTTGCAGCTTGAAGCTTGGAGCTTGCGGCTCGTATGACCAACCACGCCATCGATCTCCACAACGTCAGCTGCGCGTACGACCAGGCGCCGGTGCTCTCCGGGGTGTCGCTGCGCGTGCCGCCGGGGCAATTCGTGGGATTGATCGGTCCGAGCGGCGCCGGCAAAACCACGCTCCTGCGCGCCATGCTCGGTCTCGCGCCACGGGTCGATGGTTCCGTTCGCGTCTCCGGCGAGGAGGTCCGACCCGGTCGTCCGCCCTCAGGCGTCGGCTACGTGCCCCAGGTCGAAACGGTCGATTGGTCCTTCCCGGTCACCGTCGAGCAAGTCACCTTGATGGGCGCCAAAACGCGTATCGGCCAATCACCCTGGACGACGAAGGACGAACGCCGCGCGGTCGGTGCTGTGCTCGAACGGCTCGGAATCGGCCATCTCGCGAACCGACAGATCCGCGATCTCTCCGGCGGTCAACAACAGCGCACCTTCCTGGCTCGAGCGTTGATCGGAAAACCTCAGGTGCTCCTGCTCGACGAACCGACCGCCAGTGTCGATATCAAAACCCGGCACGACATCCTGCATTTGCTCGTCGAGCTCAACCAGCAGGGCGTAACCATCGCCATGACCACGCACGAGCTGAACACCGTCGCCGCCCACCTGCCGTGGGTCGTCTGCGTCAACGGTGGAATCGTCGCGCAGGGGCCGCCGAACCTCGTCTTCACCGGCCCGATCATGACCCGAACCTTCAACTCCGAAATGCGCGCCGTCGAGGATCCCGAAACCGGAAGCGTCTTCGTCGCCGAAGCCGGACACCACGGCCCACTCGCCCTCCTCTCAGAACGATCGTGGGAGCAGACCCGAGAGCTCGCCGCGGTGGGCGATTAGGCAGGAGTCCAGAGACCCGAAATGTCGCACTTCACCGAGCCGCTCAACTACGAATTCTTCCGTCACGGATTGCTTGCCGCAACCGTGATCGGCGGCTTGTGCGGGCTGATCGGCGTTTTCATCGTGCTCCGGCGCATGAGCTATATCGGGCACGGTCTGTCGCACTCCGTCTTCGGCGGCGCGGTCGTCGCCTACCTAATTAATCTCAATTTCTACATCGGCGCCGGGCTCTGGGGCTTTCTCTCGGCCGTGCTGATCAACTGGACCGCCCGCCGGCGCAACATCGGCGCGGACGCGG
Source organism: uncultured Sphaerobacteraceae bacterium (assembly GCA_964371945.1). GTDB lineage: Bacteria > Chloroflexota > Chloroflexia > Thermomicrobiales > UBA6265 > CAYJPA01. The sequence continues at coordinate 2,594 of CAYJPA010000118.1, forward strand.
CGATCGGTATCGTCACCACCGCCTCCTTCGCGCTCGGGGTGGCGTTGATCAGCAAAACCCGCAGCTTCACCCGCAACTTCGAAGCTGCCCTCTTCGGCAACATCCTTGGCGTAACGATGCAGGATCTCTACGTGATCATCGGGGTCACAATCGTCGTCACGCTCGGCGTGGTCATCTTCTACCGCCCGCTGCTCTTCGCGACCTTCGATCCAGAGCTCGTAAAGGTCTACGGCGTGCAAACCCAGTGGATGGACACCGGCTTCGCGCTTGCCCTGGCCGCGACGATCGTCGCCTCGATGAACATCGTCGGCGTCACCCTGATCGCCGCCGCGATCGTCATACCGCCGACCACCGCCCGCATGCTGACCCAGTCGTTCGGCACCACCCTCGTGCTCTCGACCATCATCGGCGCAGCCTGCGGCTTCTTCGGCATGTTCATCAGCTACGAATACGACGTCGCATCCGGCGCCGCAATCGTCCTGCTCGCCGCCGCGGTCTTCGCCGTCGCCTACATCGGCACCACGCTCCGCCGCGCCCTCCTCGCCCAACGTCACGTCGTCGCGCACCCCGTCCACACTTTCCGCGGCCGCCCCGCCCCCGCCGACGAGCACATCTGACAGAATCAACCGCCTTCCCGCTCCCAACCCGGATTCATGGATGTTGCCGAATCGTTTCGGCGGACGCGCGCATCTGCTCGTTCTCAACCCTGGAAGGGTTTCGTAGGCATAGCCCGGTCACTTTAGTGCCGGGCGGGGAACGCCGATCTATCTTCACAACCTCCATCAATCCCGTGGAACCTCAATCACGGTTCACTCGCTCAACCAAATCACATTCGACCACGCCTTCTTCCCTTCGTGATCGACCACCGTGATCCTAAAATGCCCGGCCGGCAGAAACGGTTCCAACGGGAAGCTCACCTCGGTCAGGCCATCCCCGCGGATGAATCGCGAAACCGATCCGCGACCCGTCGCGAAGACAATCCGTGCCGGCGAGCACACAACGCGGATCTGATCGCCCTCGACCGCGATATCGAGCAGCTCCGGACCCTGGCTCGAATAGAAATGACCGGCCTTCAACGCCGCGAGCAACGAATCGGGATCGAGCGACTCCGCTTTGACGTGGAGCCAACCGCCAAACCCATCGGGCCGCGTCGAGAAGTGCGCATCGTCGACCGCGATCGAATGCACCCGCTTGCCGAGATCGGAATACTGGTCCGCCAGATACCAGCTTTCGCCGCGATCGTTGTGGTGATGCGCGGTGTGATTGAAGATCTCGATTGCGTGCGCCACCTCGATCGTCAGCGCATCCTCGAGTGTCAGGGTGTACCAGGTGGGATGGGCGATCGCGACATACGCGCCGGCCGCCGCCGCTCGTCGCGCAATGGCAGGGCCGGATTCGTCCGCGCTCGGCGGTGCAAAGTCCAATGGCAACCCCACGGCGAGCAGATGCCAGATTTCGCCATTTGCCAGGATCGGCCCGTGCAGCTCCGCTCCGATCAACGTCGTGAAGGTCGCGATCCGCGGCACGATCGTATTGACGATTGGAAAACCGAATCGCTCCATGAAGTGATCGGTCACCGCAAGAAAATCGTACCCATGATCCTGGTACGCCGCGATCACCTCGGACGGCGTCAGCTTTCCGTCAGATCGGGTCGAGTGCGTGTGGATATTGCCCTTCCAAAAACGTCCAGGCTTGTCGAACGGGAGATGCAGCACCTTGCAATGAATCCTTTCCTCAAATGCACGCGCGGCGATCGCCGGTGAATGGTCGAAGTATCGACCACGGGCCCTGCTCTTGCCGTTGCCGCTAAAATGCCGGAGGAATTTGACGCCGGTTGCACAAAGAGGTGGAAGATGAGCTCAGAAGAGCGCGTGCTTGTAACCGGCGGAGCTGGCGTGATCGGCCAGGCGGTCTGGCGACATCTGCACAATCGGTTCGACCTCTCCTCGATCGACCGCGTCGAAGCGCCGAACTATCCGGTGACTATCGTCGCTGACATCTCCAACCTGGACGCGCTGCTGCCCGCGACCGAGGGCGTGGACGCCATCGTCCACCTCGCCGCCTCGATCAGCGTCGACTCATCCTGGGAGCAGGTGCTTCCAAACAACCTGATCGCAACCTACAACGTCTACGAAGCCGCCAAACAGTCAGACGTAAAGGCCGTCGTCTTCGCATCGTCGAACCACTCGATCGGGATGTACGAGATCGAATCCGCGCCCTCGATTTACGATCTCGAGAACACGCACGTGTTCGATCACACCGTCGAAATCCGGCCCGATTCCCTCTACGGCGTCTCGAAGGTCTACGGTGAAGCGATCGGCCGCTATTACATGGAGAACTTCGGGATTCGCAGTTACAACATTAGGATTGGAACCGTGCGCAAAGACGACAACCCGCGCGATCCCTCGGTTGCGACTGGCTCGTTCTGGCTCGACATCAACCCGGAGCAAAAATTCGACCGTATGCGCGCCACTTGGCTCAGCCAGCGTGACTGCGCGGAGCTGATCGGCGCCTGCCTAGACGCCAAGCACGTCCCCTGGGCCGTCGTCTACGCCATCTCCAACAACCCCCGCCAATTCTGGGACCTCTCCCACGCCAAAAAACTCCTCAACTGGGAACCAAAGGACAGCGCCCCCGCCTGACCTCGCCCAGAACCAAGAATCGAAACAACCTTCAACCTATATATATTATATTACTGATTCTATGCTATTATTCTGAACTACCGTGCAGTCAGTATGTATAACATATAGTATCGCGGAGTACTACGCCTCGCCGCCCACCAGTCGGCTTGAGCCGGCTTCCTGGAGTGAGCGCGGACTTTCGTCCAGCGACTCCCCCGCATACGTTGCTGGCGACCAAACAAGTTGCGTCCCGAGCTCCTCGCGCCCTTCAAGCAGCACAAAAAGTGTGACATTGTGTGACTTTCACCGCAATCGCCGCATGCCGCCTGACTCACAGTGTGCTCCTCTGGTCGCCACACCTCGCCGCCCACCAGGCGGCTTCATGAATGTTGTTGGAAAGATTCGGTAAACGCGCACATCCGCTCGTCCGAAACCCTGGAAGGGTCGGCTGCCCTCTGGGCGTGGCGTAGCCCGGTGACCTCTGGGCACACTTCAGTGCAGGGCGTGAGGCGCAGGTTACCGACCGATCAATTCTCGCAACGGCCATCACTCCAGCGACTCCGCCGCCGAGTCCAACACGCCTGAGCTATCGATATCGTCGTGAGCGCACCCGAGGATTCAATCCAGTTCATCGAACAGCTCCGCGAATCGACCCGGCGACGGCCAATCCGCCAACTCCTGTTCCAGCTATTGTCACGGAATTGTTATGGCGACCTCGTTGACGATTCGCTGTTGGAACGCGGCTGGCGCGACAGTAACGATGGTTCGACGAGCTGATTTGCCTCGCGATTACTGGATTAGCTCCAGCTGGTCTCGAAGAACCATCGGATCAGGATCACTTATGAGCTGGCGCACAGGATGTCGCCACGGAGGAGTTCCAAAATGGATGCGCAAATTCCACGGGTCGGGCACATCCTCGTTCCGCTTGATGGGTCAATGCTATCAGAGCAAGCAATTCCGTACGCCCACACGCTACTTGGTTCCGGTGGGAAGTTGACATTGTTCCGGGTGATCCCGATATCCGAATCCATTCAAGACCCAATGGGCGGCACGTTGATGACCGATCGCGAAGTGGTCACCCGCTATCGCGTGATCGCCGGCCAGGAAGTTGTTACGGCGATGAGTCGCTGGAATGGCGACGCCCGCATTCAAACTGAAGTTGCGATCGAAATGGGCGACCCGATCACGGAGATTCAAAAAGCCGCGCACGAGCGAGGCGCGGACATGATTGTCATGGCCAGCAAGGGTCGTGGCGCGTTCGGCCGGTTGACGCTTGGGAGCGTGACGGATCGAATCGCACGGACGGCCGATGTCCCGGTCGTGGTCATTCGCGCGGACGACGCCCTCTCCGACTTCTCATTACCGCTAATTCGGAGACTGATCGTGCCAGTCGACGGGTCCGAACTTTCGCTGAAAGCTGTTCCATTCGCTCAATCCATCGCACGACAGATCAACGCTTCCATCCACTTGGTCACGATCGTCGATTTCGGAAAAGCCGCTCCACCCGCGCTCGCCTACGGCGCAGCCTTCAGCAAGGAGGTGTATGAGGAGGTCATGGCCGAAATTCAGGCCAACGCCAGGAACGTTCTCGACGATATCGTTGGCAAGGTCAGTGCATCTGGGATTGAAGCCACGTGCGAGGTTCTGACCGGCAAGCCGGCAGAGGCGATCATGGATGCCGCCGTTCGCGGTGACCTGATCGTCATGTCAAGTCATGGACACGGCGGATTCAAGAGGTTGTTGCTCGGTAGCGTGGCCGAAAAGCTTGTTCGCCATAGTCCGGTTCCAATCGCGATCGTGCCGGCCCATGCCGCGCTCGAAGCGAAAAGGCTCGAGAGCGCAACCGGATCTAGGAGCACGCCGGCCGCAAAGGCGCGCTCTGCAACCCCAACCGGCTTCGTTTCAGCGCGGTGGTAGAAAAGGCCCAACGAACTGGCGATCAGCGAGACAATGCCTGACAATCGGTAATACTGGCGCGGATGTTGTTCTTTCGAGATTGACCGATCGCCAGGTGACGTCACGCTGTGAGAATTCTTCGCCTCCTCCGGCACGCCAATCCATTCGTCCGGGCCTCAAGGAGCGCCGAGGAACTGGCCCATGCAAGTGTTCCGCGTCATGGGCGTTTTTGGTTTCCACGCCTGTTGCTCTCGGAATGGCGCCGGATCGATATCTCGGCCCTGGCTTCACAGGTTGCCTACAGTTTGATCTTTGCGATCCCCTCCCTCATGCTCTTCATGATGGCGATGGCCGCAATCGTGGATCAGCGTACGGGCGTTCCGGTCGCGCGCTGGCTTCGGGACGCGATCGATGAATATGCGCCGAGCGCGATCAAGGAGCTCCTCGTTTCCATCGTGGATGAAGCTGTTTCGCGGGCGGGCAGCGGCTTCGCCTCGCTTAGCGCCGCAATCGCCATCCTGATCGCAATCTGGGGCGCGAGCAGCGGCATCAACACGCTGATGAACGCCTGCAATCGTGCCTACGGCGTTCCAGACACACGCTCGTTCGTTGCAAAACGCGTGCTCTCCCTGCTGCTGACTGGCGTCTTCGCGATCTTCGCGGTGACCACCGCTGTTCTCTTCATCGGCGGGCAAAAACTGGAGCACGCCGTCTTTCAACGACTGGATCTCAGTCCGACTTATCGTGAGTGGTGGGGATTGATGCGCTGGCCGGTGATCGTGTTGCCGATCGCGAGCGCGTTGCTTCTGCTCTATTCGCTCGGCTCGATCGCGCGACCTCCACTCCGATGGACTGTTCCAGGCGCGCGCTTTTCCGCGGGTGGCTGGCTCGTGCTCTTGTGGGGATTTCGCTACATTCTGAGCATTATCCGTCCCGGCTCTCCGTACGGAGCAACTGGAAGCGTGCTCGTGCTGCTCTTCTTCCTGCACGCGACCGGGATGGTTTTCATCATCGGCGCCGCCTTCAACGGTCTGCTCGTGCGATTTTTCCGCCCACGGAGTTGATCCGCCTGGAAGGCTGTTGCAGATCCGACACGAACCGCCGCTCAATGATTCATTCTTGCCGCCTCGCGAATCCTACCCTTGAGTGATTGGCTCGTCGTGTGAGAGCGCATGTGGGCGGCCGATCTGAGTGCGAGAGCGTGGAGGGAGCCCCCGGCGAATCCGCACCAACAAGTCGCCTTTGGCGTAGCAGCCGCGGCGATTACATTTTATGCCGGCAGGCTCTTTGATGCGGCGGTGGGAGGATGAGCATTGACTCCCACACATGTTTTCCAGAAACCGGAACGGCCAACGAGATGAGTGGAACGATCACATTGCCGGACGGTCAATCGATCGCATATCGGCACATTCAACCGGGAGATCTCGCTGCGTTGCAACGCTTCCATGGCCGGCTCAGCGAACGCTCGATCTATCAGCGTTTCTTCGGTTTCATGCCGCTCTTGAGCGACCACCAGGCCGCCTACTTCACCGGCGCCGACGGCACCGACCGCGTTGCCCTTGTCGCGCTCGATCCGGCGGACCCTAACGAGATCATCGGCGTTGTGCGGATCGATCGCGACCCCGGAAGCGACGCCGCCGAGTACGCCGCGATCGTGGTCGATCAGTGGCAAGGTCGCGGCGTCGCGTTTGGACTGACCCACCTGATCGTCGAGGAAGCAAAGGCGCGCGGAATCAACCGGCTCTTCGCGCTCGTATTGCCCGAGAATTTCCAAATGCTCAATTTCCTTCGCACGCTCGGCTATCCCGAACGAATCCGCTTCATTGAGGGAGTCGAGCGGGTTGAATTAGTGTTGATCCCCGAGCAGACCTAGTCGTCGGGCGCGTTCTCAATCCAAGCTGAATCGCCGGAGCACGTTGGCCGTCAACCGCGAAACGTTGTTGTCGCACTCGTTCCACGGCAGGCTCGCATTCCAGGTAATCGATCCAGCGGCAAAAACCGCCCCGCCATTCGGCATCTCCAGCAGTGTGATATCGGAGCGCACGCGAGGTTCGCTTTGGCCCCCCATTTCGGCAAGCGTGAAATTGCAGTCTTCGATCACCAGCTGGTAGTAATCAGACTGGCGACCTTCGCTTGTCGCAAGCCGAACCGTTTCCGGTGGAGTGCCGAATTCGAGATCGAAGCGATCGATCTCATCCCCGGACGCGCCATTCATGACGTAGCCAAACTCGCCGATGACCTCTTCTTCGCTGATTCCTTCGAATACCCAGGAGATTCCTGGATACTGGCTCTCGGGCCGGCGAACATACCCTTCCGCGCCACCCCAGCCTTGAGCGGCGAACCCGATCCCGGTCAGTTTGTTTGGGTTCCGCCCGCGATAACGCCAGAGCCCGCCTGGCTCGCCGCTGGTGGTTTGATAAGCCTCACCCGGAGGCGATTCCCAGGACCGCGTGCCGTTGTAGCCGCGCCGGACCTCGACCACGTGCGGGTAATCGCTGTCGAGTCCTGTTACCCAATAGAACCCATTGCCGCCGAGATACATCAGCTTGCCGCCGCCCGCGAGGTAGTTCTCCAACGTATCCAGCATGGGGCGAGTCCAGTATTCGGGATGACCGCCGGTGATGATCACGTTGTAGGACGAGATCGCGTCCATGCCATCGACATGAAGATCCTCGTCGGTGGCGACATCGAACACAAAGCCCATTTTTTCGAGCCACTCGACCAGATAGAGATCGCCCGAAAAGTGGCGCAGCTCACCTGTCATCCAGTTGACAAAATCGGGCCGCATCGTGACGATCGGGCGCAGGCGCGTGGAGTAGTAGAACCCGCTTCCGTCTTCATGCAGGTCGTAGCAAGATGCGGCGAGCTCTGGCCTGGAGCGCAAGTACTCGTCCTTCGCGGTCAGCGTGATTTCGTGCGCGGTCATTCTGGCGACCATCTCGGGATCGGTTTCGACCAACCGAAAGAGTTTCTCGTTGGCGTAAGCGAGATAGGTATTGGTCGGAGCCAGGTAGAGAATCTTTGCGTTCTTCGAGCCGGCGGCGGGTCGAACGTAGAACGGAACGTAGTCGACCGATTCGCCGGTGAAGAGACTCGCGGCGTACACACCCGAGGGGAGATCCACCGGCACATCGAATGCGAAATCGACTTTCCACTTGGCGTCTTCGAGATCGTCTTCGTGGAAATGGATCGCACCGTATTGCTCGGGCACAACCTTGAAATTGGTCTCTTCGCCCGTCCAGTTCGCTCCCGTGACGAGCCTGGCCGGCAAGTTCACGAGCTTGCCGTGAAGCGCCGCATCCGAGCGATCGATGAGGTTCCGGGATCGGTAGTCGACGACCGGATCCCAATCGGCGATCAGTCCGGGAACCAGCGCGGCCGGCGTTCCGCCGGCAACGGAATCGAGCTCGGATTCCGAGAGCGCACGGTTCCAGATCGCGGGCCGGTCGATCTTCCCATTGAAGTGGCCAGTGGCGCGATCGCCGCCGAGATGAGAAGCAGCAAGCAGGATTGATCCACCGTCATCGGCGAATGCGCCGTTGCCCTCGGCCGAGCCTGCCGGTGCGCCGTGCACCCAGCCTCGAGGCAACTCAGTCCAGCGCAACCGGGCCTTGCCTGAAGCTGCATCGGCAGTCGCCGCGATCCCGTACCAGCGATTTCGAATCAGCGGCTCGGTCGAGGAAAGCCCGGCCTCCTTATTGCCGTCCGCGGTTCTCCATACCAGGTATCCATCGCCGTTCAGGGCAAGCGTGAAACCGGCGCTCGAATCGTTCGACCAGCAGCTCACGATTCCCTGCTCGCGTCCGCGAACCGGAAGCGTCGGATAGAGCCAGAGATGTACGGTTACACCGGCGGAGAGATCAACATTGGGCGCGGGAATCTCGGCGTACGACCCGGCGTGGATCGGTTGCACGCGGCCGGGATACTCACCGCTCACCGATGAGTCGATCAACCGAGGATTCCATAATGACGCGTCCACAAGCGGCCAGGCGTGATCGAGACGGACGATATCAGCTCGATAACTCTCCTGTTCGCAATTCACCATGAAACGGATGCGCTCTCCGGCTCGAACGCTGAGTTTGTCGCCGTACCCGAGAACCTCCATCGCTGCCAATCCTCTGCTTAAGCGCTCCTGCCCGCGACGCAATCCGTGGGTGCGTCTTCCTACGGCCTTTAAGCGGACTCGTCAAGAGGTTTCGACCGGGATTGCCGTAATTCGCTGCATGGGGGCGAGGAGTCGATGATCCGGAGAAGGACAAGTTTCGTATCTTCGTCAACCTTGAGGCAGACAGCCCTGCACTCGGGCCCCCGGTTATTCAACAAACCGGGATCACCTTCTCTTCTCTTGCGCACCAAAGGGCGGCCCGAAGACCGCCCTTTGGTGTGATTCCTACCTCTTATCGAAGCCAATCCCCAGATCGTCCGCCGCTCTTTTGGACAAGCTTAACGGCTTCGATCGTCATGCCCCGGTCGACTGCTTTGACCATGTCGTAGATCGTCAGCGCCGCGACGCTGACCGCGGTCAGGGCTTCCATTTCGACTCCGGTTTGCCCGCGCGTCTCGACGGTTGCGGAAATCTCGACGGCCGCCTCTTCGAGCTCGAAATGAACCTCGATCTTGGTCAGCATGAGTGGATGACACATCGGCACCAGTTCGTGCGTTTTCTTGCCGCCCATGATTGCCGCGACTTGAGCAACCGCCAGCACATCGCCCTTCGCGGCGCGCCCTTCGCGGATCAACGTTGCTGTTTCTGGTTGCATCGTCACTCGACCGGAAGCGACCGCCACGCGATGCGTGATCTCCTTGTCTCCGACATCGACCATCCGCGCCCGGCCGGACTCGTCAAAGTGCGAAAGTGGACCGGTAATCGATTGTTCGCTCATCCATCGCTCCTGCTACCCGGCAGACAGTCTTGCGACACGAGTGTACCCCTCCGGGCTCATCGGGAGATCGTCAATGCCGGAAATATCACGGCCTATTGCTTGCGCATTCCCTCGTTGTTGCTGATCGTTTCGCCGGTTTCGACAAAGCGTTTGAGATCCTGGAGTTTGCCCTGCCAGGCTGTTCGAAACGGTTCCAGCC
>CAYJPA010000119.1:0-11890 GCA_964371945.1 uncultured Sphaerobacteraceae bacterium
AATTTGACCCTTTGGCCATAAAGGGGGTAATACGCAGCCTATCAGGCAGGGAGTGGCAGGCTAAACTCTATGCGAGTGGCGGCAAAATCCGAATCATCATCCGAGATCGTGTTGATCTCAATGTCAGTCAATTGGACTTGAGACTCTGACGACAAATTGAAAATGGCCCAACAATTGAGTTCAGAGGTGAACCTAGTTGTATATAGGATCCCTTGACAACCGTCCTGATGAGCCCAAAGTCCGATCTTCTGCGTGATGGAACGATTGTCTCCACATGCGGTGCTATGGTCAAAGTCGGTAACTCCCAATTCAATGAGTTCCGGCGCTAGCTGTGACCTGAGGAACTGGATCGTCTGGGACGCACGAAGATCCAGCCACTTCGACGGGGCATTTCGATCACTCAACAAGAACCGCGCTATACGTCGATCGTTGATCCAAGACCGCGTCAGCGGCGATATCGCATGGCCCTCCAAGTCAGGTCGGAACTTTGCCAGTGCTTCAAGAAAGGCCGATCGGCGTTCTCCTGCATACAGCACCCGATAGGCTCTTTCTTCTCGTGGATCGTCAAACCTTCCACTTCCAACGTATTCCCAAGACGGCCAATTTAGGAGCCGGCTTTTGCTGGCAACTCGATAGATCGGTTTCTCCGGCGTTGAAGCGTATCGCGGGCCATTACCCATATGCCGCGAATTCACGCGCAGCCCGGAGCACGGCGTGCGGGTCATCAACTAGCGTGGCAGCCGGGGATCGGTCAGCAAGCATCGGATTCTTTCCGACGAACCAAGCCTGAATTGTGTCAGCAGCCTCGAACTCTTCTAGCAGCTTCACGATTTCTAACGCCGTGCTGAGTCGTACGTCTGCCGTGACGGTCGACAACGCACGTTCCGTCTGGTGCTTGCTGGTCCGCTCCACCAATCCGACTATAAAATCAGTAAGCCATTCGCCCAACACCGCCCTGATTTGCGGGATCGGGTCGGCGTCGGGGTCGCCTGGCACTTCGAGACTGGTTTGTCGATAACCTCCCGGAAAGACAGGTCTTTGTTGGTCCGAAAATGCCTCCAGCAATGCAGCCTCCAAAGAGACCGGCAGCTTGTATGCAGCCAGCACCATATGGTCGATGCGCTGAAGGAGATCGATGCATTCACGCTGAGCTGAAGCATCCACCATCACACCGCTCAAGCCCGCACGTTTCTCTTGGTATTGACCCACAAGGTCCACTATCATCTGGGAATCGGAAGCGGTGAAATCCGGGAAGGGTATCGACTTCAGACGAGCTATCGTGTTGTCACGTGACGCATTGTCAAGCCCGACAAAGGCATTTGCCACATACCCGTTGAGAACAGCGGCTATCAGTTCAACCGGTGACTCGCCCTTCGGCCAAACGCCATGGAATCGGTGATAGCACACCAGACCGCTTTTGTCTGGCACAGCGGCTAACCGCCACGGACCCCTCGACATACGAGCGGCGTTCAAGATTACCTTTGGGGTACGCCAAGGAAGACGATACGCCTTGTAAAGCATCAAATCTTCGTCAAGATTTAAGTGAGTAATGTTTGCGGCGTGATACTGTTCATAACCTGGTCCGACTCTGAAGAGGCCGCGTTGAAAACCAGCCTGGGGCTCGGTCGATTGAACCAGTTGCGCATGTTGCTTAGTTGATATGTTGTATTCAACGCCATTGTGTATTTCTGCAACTGACCCGAGTATCTGTAGCTTGTCGAGACACTTCCACAGTCTGCTCAACGGATGATGCCAGAGTTGTGGAACTGAACCCACACGTTCGACAGGAGACTCGACAACCCACGATGGTGCACCAGTAACTGCGAACTTGCGCAGATCGGCCCTCTTAACTGCCGCACTTCTAACTGTTGTCGAAGTAGAAGTGCGATCGTGTGCTAACAAGATGATGGATTGGGCTTTTGAATGCGCAAAGAGGCTGTCGGGGAGCGAAATTATCTCAACCTGTCCATACTTCCGGACTAAGATGCGTCTGGCTTCGCGGAAGCTCTGACCTTCCAAGAACGACCACGGAAGGACAAATCCAAGCAGTTCGGGACCTGACACGAGCGCCCGTGCAAGTATTTCGACCATGGGATTGGGGATCTTTATTCTCTGATACCGCTTTCGCGTTTCTTGGTCGAACCATTCAAAAGGTGGATTACATAGCACGACTGAGCTACTGGTGAGCAGATGTTGCGCGATTGGGTCATTAAAGACATCGCCACTTCGCACGTTCCAGCCATTCGGGTTGGGGTAGTCGGCGAGCAGAAGCGAGAGCTTCGCGACCTCGACCGCAAACGGATCAATTTCTACTCCGGCCAATGATCGCTTCAAATATCTATGTCGTTTATCATTCGATAAATCTGAGGGAAGGAGTTCGCGAAGCCGGTTCAGCGCGGCCACCAAAAATGCCGCATGCCCAGCAAAGGGTTCGAAAATCACCCGATGCTGTTCGGCAAGCGACTCAAACGGAAGTTTTTGCGTTACATATTCTGCGACAAACGGTGGCGTCGCGTGCGTTCCGGTGATCCGGCGGTGCTCGGCCGAAACTAGAGTGTTCTCGTAAACGTGTGCGAGTGCCTCGACTGATATGTTGCGCAAGTTAAACGCCGAATGAATACGGCGCCAAACAAGCTCCTGAACGCGCGGATCTTGGACAATCGGTTCAGTATCGTCGTATTCGCCATAGATAGTCCTGGCCAACTCCAGCGCTTTTGCCGGATCGGTGACCGAGGTGGCACCAGGGTAATCTCTATCCGAAAATACTTTTGCCGCAAGTAACCTGAATACCAGACGAACCAATTGCCGTGGGTTAGGGGCGTCGCTGCTGTGCTCCGCTAAGCCATGCTGCGCGAGCGCCAAGGCATCCCGAAGTACAACGTCCAACTTTCGAAACACGACGCCATCTATTGCTGGAATCAGGCCAAGGTCATAAAAGTCGAGCTGCCGCGGGCTGGGATCAAACGCGACGCTTTTGATCCTTAGAACTGTACGGGGACCCCATTCAGCGCGGTGGTCAGTGAAAAGTTCGACAAGTCGGTCGGGAGAAATGCGATCCTGTAGTTCAGGTGCATCCGTTGGCCTAATCTTCCACCGCTTAATCGAATCAAATTCTAGCTGAAGAACTTGCGGAGCGCCGAGCGCCCGGAGATTTGCGATGTCGTCGTCCGTCCCGAAGGTTACGCCCCAGCAGGCCGTCCGATACGACGGTGGGTCTTGCCCAAATGCAGCTATATCGACTGATCGATCCGGCTCAGCTCGCTCAAAGACATCGGCAAAAATCCAATCGCTGGCGATCCGGGATGGCTGATACCCGCCCGCAACCAGACTCTCCCGTGCAATTGACAGTAGCCGGATTCGATCGCCGGCAGCGAGTTCGCCCATAAGTGCTCCCGAACAACTTCGCCCCGATCTTCTTCTCATTCTAGCGTGGAACGCAACGACAAATCGGGGTGCCCGAAGCCGCCTCCTGTCTGCTACGCTACGAGTCGCTCCTGTCGTCTGTGCCCGCTCAGCGCCGCCAACCGAGCCAGAGCGACTGTCTCGACATTATGAACACCTCCGCGACGCTCGCGACCCAGTGCGATCCTCGTCCCGCCGCAAGTAAGGGGGACCAACTCATGCGCCGGCCGCGTATACCGCATTCCGTTTGGATGTTCTATCGCGAGGCAGTGATCAGCAACGCGATAGTTCGAGCTACTTCACTCCAACCACAATCGGAAGGAGCTTTCATCCGGCTCCATCCGACCATCTAGAGAACTCGAGGTCGTTCCAAGCGACAGCCATCGGCACGACGACAGGGTCCACGGTGAGTTCGTACAAGTCTCGCTTCGGTACCCTACGGGCCTCAGCGCGAAAACTGCAGCCGCGGCTGACGCGGCCAGACATCAGACCAGGGGCTTCCTCTCGATGGGAACCAATCCGGAACCACCGGCGTCCTTATGACAACGAACACCGCGCGCTGCGGTCGCCGACCCGTCACGGCGCAATCTGATCTTCAGCTAGGAGGATGTCATGCGTAGGCGAACCATCTTTTCGATCGTAGCTCTCTTGTTTCTGGCGATTTCACTTGCGACCCCTGCTCTTACTCGTGCGGATGGGTTGATCATCGTCGAGCCGCCGGAGTGCGATCCGGCGTGCAGTGAGCCGATCTACGTCGGCGACCAGCTCAATGTCACATCGCATGTCGTGAAGGTGGTCATCGCCGATCAGGTCGCGACCACCACGATCGATCAGGTCTTCCACAATCCGAACGACTGGGTGGCCGAAGGAACCTACATCTTCCCGTTGCCCAACGGCGCGACGGTCGACAAGTTCACCATGATCGTCGACGGTCAGGCGATCGAGGCCAAAATCCTCTCCGCCGACGAAGCGCGCGCGGTCTACAACGAGATCGTGCGGAAGATGCGCGACCCAGCCCTGCTCGAGTACGCCGGCAATGGCGCGATCCAGGCCAGCATCTTCCCGATCGAACCGGGCGGCGATCGCCGGATCCAGATCGAATACCAGCAGGTGCTCACGGCCGAGGGCGGGTTGATCCGCTACGTCTACCCGCTGAACACCGAGCGTTTCTCGGCGGCTCCACTGCAAAACGTCTCCGTGCATGTCTCCGTCGAATCGAAAGAGCCGGTGCGGGCGGTCTATTCGCCAAGTCACCAGATCGCGCTCGACCGCACCGACGACTACCGATTTGCCGCCGGTTGGGAGGCGAGCGATGTTCGCCCGGATAGCGACTTCGAGCTGATCTACACCGTGTCGCAAGAGCAGATCGGCGCGAATCTATTGAGTTATGTCGATCCCGCGACCGGTGAGGGCTACTTCATGCTCCTGGCCGCGCCGGGGATCGCGAGCCAGCAAGAAGCGATCGCCAAAGACGTGATCGTGGTGCTCGACACCTCCGGCAGCATGGAGGGCGAAAAAATCGAGCAGGCCCGGCAGGCGCTGATCTACGTGCTCGAGCACCTGAACGCGCAGGACCGATTCAATGTGGTCGAGTTCAGCACCGGCGTCCGCTTCTACGCGAATGGCTTGCAGCCGCAATCCGATGCCGCGAACGCGGTGCAGTGGGCGAGCAACCTTCAGGCGACCGGTGGAACCGACATCAACCGGGCACTGCTCGAGGGCATGAACTTCGTCGATCCCGCCCGTCCAACCTACGTCATCTTCCTGACCGACGGTTTGCCGACGGAAGGCGAAACCGAGGTCGGCGCGATCCTGCAAAACGTGAAGAACAGCGCGCCTGAGAATGTCCGCCTCTTCTCGTTCGGTGTCGGCGACGATGTCGACACGATTCTGCTCGATACTCTGGTTCAGGATCACCACGGCGCCACCACCTACGTCCGGCCGGGCGAAAACCTGGAAGAGGCGGTTTCGGTCTTCTACGGCAAGGTCAGCACGCCTGTCCTGACCGATGTTCAGGTCAAACTCGGCGATGCGGTGATCGAGGATATCTATCCGCGGCCGCTGCCTGACATCTTTGCCGGCACGCAACTGGTGGTGGTCGGGAAGTATCGCCAGGGCGGACCCGCGCCGATCACGCTGACCGGCAATGTCAATGGGCAGGCGACCTCCTTTGTCTACGGTGATCAAACTCTTGTCTCGGCCGGCGGCGATGACTTCCTGCCTCGACTCTGGGCGACCCGCAAGATCGGGTACCTGCTCAATCAAATCCGGCTCAACGGCGAAAACGCGGAATGGGTGCAGGCGATCGTCGATCTGAGCGTCCGCTATGGAATCGTCACGCCATACACCTCGTACCTGATCACTGAAGACGACATTCTGACCCAGCAGGGACGCGCAAACGCGGCCGAAGAGGAAAGCGCCAAGATCCTGGCCGCGCCGACGATGAGCACCGGCGGCGAGGCTGTCGATCAAGCGGCGGCGGCCGGCGGAATGGCCGACACGGATAGCGGAGTCATGGAGGAACCACTCAGCGTTATCGATGAAGAAGGCAACGAGATCGCGGTCGCGGGAGCGATCAAGCTCATTGGCGACCGCACCTTCGTCGATCAGGGCGGCGTCTGGACGGAAACGACCTTCGACCCGTCGGCCATGACCACCATCAAGGTGCAGTTCCTCAGCGAGGACTACTTCAAACTCCTCGAGCTGCGACCCGGCCTCGCGGAAGCATTCGCACTCGGTGATCGCGTGATCGCGATCAGTAACGGCATCGCCTTCGAAGTCACCGCCGAAGAACAACCCGCCATCGACTTCAGCACACTGGGATAACTTCCACTCCATCCCTCCCCCAGCTTTGGGGGAGGAATCCAACCGACAACACATCCCCTGTTGCTAACGTGACAGGGTGCGAGGCCGCCGCGAGGCGGTCTCTGCATTTGTCCTCCAGCAACCGAATCGAGGCGGCTTGGATGGTGGTCTATGCCTTTCCCCGCCCAGACGGTATCTTCCTGGACCATGGCTCTTCGGGTTGTTGAAGGAAACCTAACGGCTGGCTGGGTTGATGCCGCCACGGGCAAGCAACTCCCAGCGGTACGAGAAGTCGCCCATCGAGGTTGAGCCGATTGATGCAATATCGCATGTGCTGACGAAAGGGGACGGGCTGTATGCGAAGACTGGACAACCGGGTTTGCGTGGTGACTGGCTCGGGACAAGGAATCGGCAGAGCGATTGCCGAGCGATTCGCCGCCGAGGGCGCGGCGGTCGTCGTCGCCGACGTCAACGAGTCATCGGGCCAACAAACGGCCCAACAGATCGTCGACGCTGGTGGTCGCGCCGCCTTCATTGGCGCCGATGTCGCGGTTGAAACGCGGGTCCGTCGACTCTTCGAACAGACAATTCAGAGCTTCGGCCGGCTCGATGTCCTCGTCAACAATGCCGCGATCGGCGGTCCCGGTGGCGACGTGACCTCGTTCGATCTAGCAGCATGGCAACGGACGCTGGACGTCAATCTCACGGGTCCGTTTCTCTGCGCGAAGTACGCGATCCCCCTGCTCCGTGAGGCGGGCGGAGGAGCAATCATTAACATCGCCTCCGTTCTCGGCGTGCTCGCCATCCCCGGTACCCTCGCGTATGGGACGTGCAAGTCCGGTTTGATCGGAATGACGAGAGTCCTCGCGCTCGACCATGCGAGCGAGAATATCCGCATCAATGCAATTCTTCCAGGCAGCGTCGATACCCCATTGCTTTGGGGAGACGCGGATGAGGCAACGCGCGATGCGCTCACGACCCACTTCGTCGACGCGATTCCGAATCGCCGGATCGGGGATCCAGCGGACATCGCGGCCGCGGCCGTCTTCCTTGCGAGCGATGATGAGTCCTACATCAACGGAACGACGCTCGCCGTCGACGGTGGCTTGCTCTGCCGGATTCGCGTTGATCATTGACCGTATTGCCATGAACCCCACTGGTCGGTCTTCCCTCTGCAACTCGTTTCCCTCGGCGTCACCGCCGAAGAAGAACCTCCCCCTCGGCTTAACCGGGGGAACAGAACGTGATGCAACCAGAGCACCGCCGTTCCGCACCTGGCGAGCTCACCATGACGAGTGCATTCTTGACCGGGGCCACAGGCCAGTTCGCCGTCTGAAGCGACGCGCACGTCCTCAGCGCTGGAAGCGCCGGGTACCCCTTGGGTGTGGCGTAGCCGGGGATCTTCAGTCCCCGGCGGGCCGCCGGTTCGCGAGCCTCCGATCATCATGAGCGCGATACGCCGCCGATCCAGCATCAACCCGATTGTTGGGCCCATTGAAGGCGAAGCCTACGTCTCTTCCACCGTTACCCTGATCCGCTTCTCTCCTTCGCGGCGCATCCGGCGGCAAACGGCTGCGAACTCGTCGAAGCCCTCAACGAATCGACCGATCAGGTTGACCGGTATCAGTCCGTCTGGCATCGATGGCACGGCGTCACGATCGTAGAACCAGCAAAGCTCGGCAAAACTCGTCGGGAGACTCCGCCACTCCCCTCCGTCGAACCGTGCGTAGGCGAGATCGCCGGGAATCACGCGCGTCGTTGCATTCTCCCGTCCGATCCCGAGGTCATGGTCGAAATAGAACATGACTTCGCCGCCGGAGAAGGTTGCGTGATGCGCGGAGCCCTCGTATGGAAGCGCGGCCACCACTGCGGCGCACGTCTTCGGCGCCTCGTGCTCCAACAAAACGGCGACCGCGCTGACACCTTCGTCGACGAAGGTCACCGTCACCCTGTGCACCATCGTCCGCTCCCCTTCCGAATCGTCACGCCCAACAACTGCTCAACCGGAAGTAAGCGCGGTTTTTGCAACGCGGTCAATAGAGATCGGTCTGAGATATCGATTGGAGGATCCAGTTCGCCATCTTTGAGCGGGAAGATCGGACGCTGATTCCACTCGCCGCGAGTCACCCGTTTCACCCGTGACAAGCCCCTTTTCACGGAGCGGCCGATCGTCTCAGCAAGCCCCCACTGCAGACCATCACCTGGAACTGGGCCGCTTCCTGGCCGCGTCAATTCGGGGGGTAGCTTTTGCACGCGGCGAGCACGTGATCGCAATCAGCAACTGCATCTCTTCCGAAGTCACCGCCGAAGAAGAGCCGGCCATCGAATTCAATACGCTGGGCTAACGGCCCCAACCCAACCCTCCCCAAACGATGGGGGAAGACGAATCAGACGCACTTGTCAACCTGTCGGTTCACCGATGTTGATGACGAAGCCATGTTGCAAGCCTTCTGGCTCATTGAGTGGTTCAGGGGCAAACAAGGTTCGTTCTGGATCGGCATTTACATCGGTGCCTGGGATATTCCGGTACGTGCTGAGTCCCACGTAAATGCCGCCAATCATCGTCGAGAGCAAGCGCGGCATCTTCTGCTCATTCTCACGGCTGACCGTCGCAACGCCGTCGATTTCGGGTGCGTCCACGGGCAGGCTGTCGTGAGAAAAGATCACCTGTTGGATTTGGGTTGCTAGCGAGGAGAATGGGTTGCGAACAACGATGGTCTGACCGATTTCGTACGCAACTGCATCGCCGGTCACCAGCTCCACCGGCGCGCCAGGCTCGACGATCTCAGTACCGGGATACGAATTCAGCGGCACACGGCGCACGATCATCACCTGATCGGTAAACGATGCAATCAACCCGCCTTGCACGATGAACATGACCGCAATCCCTGATGACTGATACGAGGACGTGTCAATTCGCGTGTCAACCGCGGGAGTGATTTCCCAACTTTCGAGCGTGGCGATATGGCCGTCCAGAAGCTCCTGATCGAAGATCGGAGGCCGCATAACAATGAATGAGAAGGGCGTCTCCTCGTAACCACCACCCGGGGCATTCAATCCTTGTTCATCCCCGTCAAGTTCTTGCTGATCCACCGCGGTGAACGATGAGCTGGGCGGCCGTTGGGGAGCGGCGTCTCTGCCGGCAGCCGTGAATAGGAGGCCGGCAATGATCGTGAGCAAAATCAGTATCGAACCGATCCAATTCAAAGAACTCTGTACATGCAGTGCGCGTGGACGCGATCCGGTCGAATCGAACGGAAACGAACGAGGGCCATGCGGATATGAACGTGGAGTGCCTCCGGCGAGTCTCGGAGGTTGCACAACGGCCGTTTTCATGAGCTGCCTCCGAAGGTTGTGTACAAACGTTGGCTTCGGAACGTCCGAACCCTGCAATTGCCTGAGTCGCATCAGGATTTGGTCACAATCAGATGGTTGCTGGTTCATCTCAACAATTCCTCTTCGGAAATCGCGATCAGCGAACTGAGCCGTTTGAGTGCGCGATGGTGAACGATCCTGACGGCGACTCGGCTCCGGCCCAGCACCTGTCCGATCTCGCCGTCGGAGAGTCCCGCCAGACGCAATTCGATGACCCTGGCGTAATCCGGCGGCAATCGCGTCAAAAGTGAAACAATCTCGGCGACACCTTCGTCAGCAATCAGCGACGACTCGGGCCCAGGTCGCCGATCAGCATCTGCGGACTCAATACGACTAGTTGCATGGAGCTGAAGATCGGTTCGCTGGCGTGCCCGGATCTCGTCAACCACCGTGTGGTGAGTGATGGCAAAGAGCCACGACCGGAACGATCCCCGGACAGCGCCAAAGGTCGCGATGCCGGAAAGCGCCTTCGTAAATACGGTGCTCGTCGCGTCTTCCGCTGCTTCGACATCCCAGAGCCGCCGGCGGCAATAGGCAATACTGGTAGATGAGACGAACATACCGGTCGTAGATCAGCGCGAAGTACCCAGGATCGACTTTAGCGGCTTCCGCAAGGTGCTCATCGCTCATCTCGTCCGGACGAGATCGAGCCTCCTGCAGTACCCGCGTTAGCTCCAGCATCCGTTCTCTCAGACATTCGCGGCCGCGACGAGTCCAACATCATAAGTATTCGAAAAAACCCACAACTTGTTTCACTTGTTCTTGATCGGGGCATTCGATTGAGTCCAAGAAGCGTATTCAAAGGTTGCGAGCAGCACGTGGGTGGTTATTGATCATCCTGATTTCGGTATCGTCGCGTACCAATGTGAACAGGAAAATTCATGTGCTAAGGTTGACGAATCATCCAATTCTCGCTAACATATTGGTACATCCCCTGTTGCTTCGGCGGCAGGGCGCGAGGCCGCCGCAAGGCGGTCTCTGCTATTTCTGACCTTTCGTGGAATCCAACCCATGTCGGGCGTAAATCCCAACGCTAGACCTCGAGCCAACGTTTACGTAGACGGGTTCAACCTCTATCACGGCTGCTTTGACGATCGTCGACAACGTTCAGACTGGCGGCAGTATCGCTGGCTCGATTTAGGCACGTTTTGCACGAAGGCCTTCCCGAGCTATGCCATTGGGCGTATCCGTTACTTCACCGCGTTGGTCAACCCATCGCCGGTAAACCCAGATTGCCGCCAACGACAGCTCACCTATATCCGCGCACTAGAAACCGTCCCGCGCTTGAGCATTCACCTCGGGCGATTCGCGTCAAACGCGAAGAACCGCCCTCTGGCGGATATGACCTCCCGCAAACCGAAGCAAAAGGTGCCAATGGAGCTCGTGCGCATCATCGAAGAGGAGGAAAAGGGGTCGGATGTCAACCTTGCAAGCTATCTGCTTCTTGATGGATTCCGCCAGGAGTATGACGTAGCGATTGTGATCTCGAACGACTCTGACCTGGCTGAACCAATCTCGATGGCGGGTAGGGACTTGGGGCTTAAGGTGCTGCTGGTCAATCCACGCACGAAAGTCGCAACAGACCTGCTTAACATCGCGGACGGATATCGATCGATCCGGCTTGGGACGCTCCGCGACTCTCAGTTTCCCGAAACGATGAAGGATTCAAACGGCGTTATCACAAAACCCGAATCGTGGAGCGCACGCTCCACGTCAGCAGAGTAAGTAACATCGATTTGTCCCAACCCGAAATGCAAAGAAAAACGAATCGACTTGAACTGGATTGGGCCGCATTTTCAAGGCAAATGCTCGATCAGCGGTCACTCGTCCCATGAACAAAAAGTGGGCATCCTGCTCGACCAACGGCAATCTCAACTTCAACATCGAGTTGCTCGATCTCGATCGCGAGATCGGCGACTACGTCATCGTCCACGAATTGCTTCACTTTTCGGCGCCAAACCACGGCAAACTCTGGAAGATACTGATGCGCGCCCATCTCGGCGACTACGAATCGCTCGAAACGCGCCTTCGGGATCTCTCGCGTTCACAAATCAGGGAAGCTCCTTAGTGAGTTCAGATTGTTGCGTATCGTCTCTCGCTCAAATCGCATCTAGCAATGATTATGTCAATCAACACACGGTGAAAAAACCTGAAACTGTGATTAATTGTGCGTTTGTGTGACATCGCCGGCGCCGTTCTCCACCCCCTCACCCCGTCATCGTCAAACTCATCGAGGCTAGCGGCTCACGGCTCGAAGCTCAAAACAGTGTATAATTGTGCGTTTGTGTGACATCCGCCCCGCTCCAAA
>CAYJPA010000120.1:0-11798 GCA_964371945.1 uncultured Sphaerobacteraceae bacterium
CACGAGGTTGATGGTGATGTCGGTATTCGCAGGCGCCGTGATTTCCGAAACGTCGAACTGAATATCCAGCATCTGGATTTCAAAGGTCGTCTGCCCAGTAGTTGCACCGCTGCTGCCATCCGCTGGAGCCCCATCGCCGGCGGCCTGATCGACCACGATCAGTTTGCCCACCATTCCGATATCCTTGTGACCAGGGATATCGCAGATAAATTGGTGCTCTCCGGCCGCGCCTGAGTTGAAGGCGATCGTGCCAGTTTGACCGCCAACATAATCCCCCGAATTGACATTCAAATCCGGGATCGAGAAGTTGTGCGAAAGCGCGCCCTTGTTCACGAGGTTGATGGTGATGTCCGTGTTTGCCGGAACTCTCAGTTCAGTGACATCGAACTTGATATCTTCCATGACCACGTCAAATGTCGTTTGTAGAGCGACCGGGGAGGCGACTGGAGAAGCAACCGTGGAGGCTGGCGAGGGCGGCGTGGCGGCGCCGGCGTCCGCGGGCGGAGCGACCGCCCCACCCTCGGTGACAATCAACTTGCCGGCCATGCCGACCTCGCGATGACCCGGAATCGCGCAGTAGAATTCGTACTCGCCCGGCGCACCCGAGTTGAACGTCACCGTCCCGCTCTGTCCGGCGGCGTAGTCGCCCGAGTGAACGTTGAGCTCGTCGATATCGAACGAATGCGTCAATGCCCCGTCGTTGACCAGATTGATCGTGATTTCGGTATTCGCCGGAACAGTCAACTCTGTCTGGTCAAACGAGATATCCAGCATTGCAAGGTCGATGGTCACTGGTCCACTTGCGGCAGCCCCGGCATCCGGTCCAGATTCTTCCGTCGCGGCCCCGGCCGGCGTCGACTCCGCCGGAGCCGGCTCTCCAGTCACGATGATCTTGCCGGCCATGCCGCTCTCACGGTGTCCCGGAATCGCGCAGTAGAATTCGTACTCGCCCGGCGCGCCCGAGTTGAACGTCACCGTCCCGCTCTGTCCGGCGGCGTAGTCGCCCGAGTGAACGTTGAGCTCGTCGATATCGAACGAATGCGTCAATGCTCCGCTGTTGACGAGATTGATCGTGATCTCGGTGTTCGCCGGAACAGTTATTTCCGTCTGGTCGAACGAGATATCCAGCATTGCAAGGTCGATGGTCACTGGTCCGCTGGCGGCAGCCCCAGCATCCGGTCCAGATTCTTCCGTCGCGGCCCCGGCCGGCGTCGACTCCGCCTGGGCGGCGGCGTCTACAACAGTGATCTTGCCAACCATTCCGCTTTCACGGTGACCAGGTATCGAGCAGAAGTACTCGTATTCGGCCGCGGATCCAGAATTGAATGTGATCGTGCCAGTTTGCCCGGCGGCATAATCCCCAGATTGAACACCGAGCTCATCAATGTTGAAGTTATGCGTGAGCGCTCCGTTGTTGACGAGATTGATCGTGATCTCGGTGTTCGCCGGAACAGTCAGCTCGGTGACATCGAACAAGATATCCAGCATGACGATATCGAACGTCGTTTGAGCGCCCGTATCGCTCGGTGTCGTTCCCTCGCCGGAGCCTGAAGCGGTTCCATCGCTCACCTGCGAAGCGGCGTCACTTGTTGGAACCACGGTCGGAGGCACGGGAACGTTTTCGACCGGGATTCGCGTAACCGTGGGCTCGACCTTGTCCCCCGGCTCACCGCACGCGGCCAGGACGAGCGTCGCCACCAGGATCAACGCCAAAAACGAACCTACCCGCCTCAACATTCGCCATCTCCTCTGAGCTTCGTCGCCACGGAATTCAACTCGCGCCGCCAACCGCACTGCATCTTGCCGCGGTGGCCAAAAGCATCCCCTTTTTGTTTTGAATCGCGGTCATGCCCTCAGAACGGCTCGCCAACGCAAGCTCGTCTGACAACGGCCCCTTCGCCGGGCGAATTCTAACGCGATTTAGGCTACCGTTGTGTCGGGAAAAGCCCGCTATTCGTTCAGATTCCCTTCCAGGCATTCGCCGCCGAAATCGAGAATCCGCACGAGGCGATAATGCCGGGCAGATTGATGCCATCAAGGTCTATGTCCAAAGGAGCCGAGCGATTCCATGAGCGCCCAGCCGAACACACCGTCGATCACCAGAACCGTCCCGGCCGGACAGCTCAACTTGCACGTGACGGAGTTTGGAACTGACAAACCACCGCTGATTCTGCTGCACGGGATCGGCTCGGACGTATCGAGTTGGTGGCCCGTGATCGACGGTCTGGCCGCACACTACCGGCTAATCGTTCCAGATCAGCGAGGACACGGTAGATCGGCAAAACCTGATCACGGATACCTGATCCCCGACTACGTCGCGGATCTTGAAGGTCTCATCAACGCCTACGGGATCGAGCGTCCAGCCATCATGGGACATTCGTTGGGCGGCCTCGTCACGCTCGGGTGGGCAAGCCGCAATCCAACGAGGGCCGGCAAGATCGTGATTGAAGATGCTCCATTGCGAACCGCGCCAGATGTCGATGGGCTTTTTGATGGCTGGATTGCGCTTGCGAGCTCGACACCGGCCGAGGCAGCGGCAGTCTACGCGCGCGACTACCCCACCTGGTCCGCGGAGGATTGCTGGCGTCGAGCCGAGATGATCACGTCGACGCATTTGGCCGTCTTCAATGAAATGAGAGCGCAGCGCGGAAACGGCAATTCGAACGAGATTCGAATCGATTCCCTTTCTCGGATCGAAACACCGGCCCTGTTGCTGTACGGGGATACCGCGACCGGAGGCATGGTGTCGAAAGAGGACGCCGATCGTTTTGCCTCAACACTGAAAAATGGTCGCTCGGTGCGGGTTCCGGGCGGATCGCATTCGCTCCATCGCGACTTTACCGGGCCGTTCCTTTCCGCCGCTCTACTGTTCCTGCTGGAGGTCTGAGGCAACACCGGCTTCAGCGGCCCATCGCGACCTACGGCTGCAACAGCTCTTCGATCGTAACGAAATCGAGCTCTTCGCTTTGGAGTGACTCGATCATTGGGGCGAGTGCCTCGGCATCGAGACTCTCGGCGCCGACATGCAACAGAATGATGTCGCCCGGCTCCATCGCGGTCCCACACCGCTCGACGATCTGCTCTACGGTCGCTCCATTCCAACCCAGGGAGTCGCACGACCACATGACTGTGACCCAATAACCGTTGGCCGCCAAGTCCGCGAGCACGGAATCGTCGAGGTCGCCATACGGCGGCCGAAAATAGGGCGCGACGTCATATCCTTCGGTGATCTCGTCGATCAGCTCGGCGGTATCGTCGAGCTCTTTTCTGCGCTCGTCTGGGGTCAATACGCCTTGATCCCAATCAGCGGTGGAGTAGCCGGTGAAGGAGCGGTGAGTCCAGGTGTGGTTGAAGATCATGTGCCCCTCTTCAACCATCCGCTTGACAAGATCCGGATTTTCTTCGGCCCAGTGGCCGGTCATGCCAAAACTGGCTTTGATTCCGTACTCGTCCAGGGTGTCGAGTATCTCTTCGGCGTACCCGCGATCAGCGCCGGCATCGAAGGTCAACGCGACCTCGCGGCGTCCGCTCGCGCCGCGGTCGAAAACCTGGCTGAAGCCCGAACCATCGTCTTCCGGCGGGCCTGGGCGCTCTTTCGCCTCGGACGTGGGCGTTCGTTTCGGTTTCGGCTTCTCGGTTGGCGCAATCGTTGACGTCTCGGTGACATCGATGGTCGCGGTGGAAGTCGGCGACTGGGAATCCGCCGGCGCACGTGCGGCCGCAATCTGATTCGGTGTCTGGGTCGCTTCGGGGTTCTTAGTGACACCGGGAGTACCACCGGTGCAAGCGGAAACGAAGATCGCAATCGCAAAGAGCGCTGCAATCCATCCAAATGCTCGATCGCGCCATCTTGGCAACATACACGCTCAACCCAACGTGATGCGAACCGCCGGCTCTCCAGCAGCGGGATGCTGGAGAGCAGCGGACACTCATTACAACGCGGGAATGATGTCCGGGGTGTCGGACACGGAAAACGCGCCTACCAGATTCCCAGCTCGTCTTTCGCCTCTTCGCTCATCAGCTCCGGCGACCACGGTGGGCTCCAAACGAGCTTGACATCGACTTCGCCGACCCCAGGGAGCTCCTTGAGCGCTCCCTGAACTTCCTGCACGATGACCGGCCCCAGCGGGCAGCCGAGCGATGTCAGCGTCATCGTTACGAGCACATCGCCGTTGTCGGCGACATCAGCGTCATAAACCAGGCCAAGATCGACGATGTTGACGCCGATTTCTGGATCGTAAACCGATTTCAATCCTTCTCGGACGTCTTCGCGTGTGAACGCAACTGGCATTTGACTCTACTCCACGTCATTCAGGAATACCGGCAATCATCGAACGGCCTTGGAGCCGGTACTGGGATGATGATAGTGTACTTTCGAGGAACGATGTCTTAGCGCTGCCTGCGCCCCCCCGGGCCCAGCTCGATCCAATCCGCGTCGCGGACATCGGTCGTCGCCACATTCACGGGCTTGGTGGTGACACGCCTCCAGAACGTGATCGCGAGGATCAGAGGTATCAGGAGCACGATGACGATCGAGAATTTGACGATGAATCCCACAAATCCGTGAAATACCCATCCCAGAAAGATGCCGACGACAAGCCCACCGATACAACCGTACCCAATGAACCGGAGCCGATCCAATAGTGAGAATCCAGAGGGTTGTTGCATCGCGCTCTCCTCGCGTCGTGTCTCTTTGTATGGTGATATGCCTGCGCGTCCGGCTCAATGTACGCGATGAGCAGCAATTCAGGCTCTTCTCAGATCGCCGCGATCGTTCTACAATCGATAGAACAGATGTCCTAGAACGATCTGACATGTTCGAGGCGAATTATGGGTGAAGTTGCCGCCAACTCCAAACCAGACTCTGATCCACGCCTTGTGTTGCCCGGAATCCTTGAGCGCGTGGTTCTTGCTCGGGATGCCCTGCCCACCAAACTGCTCTGGACCGTCATCGGAATTGCGCGTGCACATGAGTGTCTCGACGCGATCGAACCGCTACTGGATTCGATTCAGGCGCGTGACGGCGACACACTCAGACTCGTTGACGAACGAGCGCGTTTCGCTTTCGCGAAAAAGGAGTACGACGCCGCGCTACTGATTCTGGCCGATCGCTACGAGCGCTCGCCATCCGCGACTGCCGCAATCTCGATCGCCCGGCTCAATCTCGAGACTGGCACTTCAGCCGAAGCGAAGAGAATCAGCGATGAGTTGAACCACACACATCCAGATCTCGTCACCGTTCAACAGCTTGCGGCTGATGTCGCCCGGGCGACCGGACGGTTCGAGCTCGCGCGGAGCTACTATCTGGGTCTGGTCGACAATCGACCCGAGCATCCCTCCTCCCTGCTGGCGTTAGCCAGGATTGCGATCGACGAAGGAGACCCCGATTCAGCCGGCGCGTTCTTCCGGCGCGCGCTTGCCGCGTCCGCCGAGTCGCTCACCCCGAATCAGGCGACTCTAGCGGCCGAGATAGCGACCGATCTCGGCGATCTCGAAAAGGCTGAAACGCTTCGATCGGACGCGGACGCGGTGCAGATGGCACGCCTGACCGCCTCGTTGACCGAGATCGAAACCGCGCTCGCTGGAATTGGGGACATCGTTTCGGCCTCCGCGCCTGCCCCTCGCAACGTGAGCCCATCTCCGGCCCCTTTGAAATCTGGACCGCGCCTGCACGCCAAGGCGATCAACGACACGAACGGCGTCACCGAACAGGACGATCCACGGGTGACCGCGCTCCTGCGCGAAGAGTTCGGTCATGAAAGCCTGCGACCGGGGCAGTCCGCTGTCATCACAAATGTGATGGCCGGCAACGATACGCTCGCGATCATGCCGACCGGCGCCGGAAAGTCGCTCACGTTCCAGCTTCCAGCGATGCTCGATGACCGGACGACCGTGGTCGTTTCACCACTTATCGCGCTCATGAAGGATCAGGTCGATTCATTGCCCGATTCAGTGCGATCTCGGACAGCGTTGATCAACAGCACATTGAGCTCGGATGAGATGCGGGAACGGCTCCAGCAGCTCTCGCGACGAGAGCTCAAACTCGTCTATGTCGCGCCTGAACGACTCCGCAACTACGGTTTTCTTCGCGCGCTGCGCGACGCCGGCGTCAGCCGCATGGTTGTGGATGAAGCGCACTGCATCAGTATGTGGGGACATGATTTCCGGCCCGACTACCTCTTCATCCCGCGTGCGGTAGCCGAGCTCGGAGATCCGCCGATTCTCGCGATCACTGCCACCGCCACGCCCGGCATGGTCGATCAAATCGCCGCCGGACTCGATCGACAAATGGACGTGGTCCGCACCAGCATCTTTCGCGAGAACCTCAAGTACGAGGTCCATCATCTCTCAGGCAAGGAGGCCAAGCTCGAACGCGTAATGGAGATTTGCCGGCATGAGCGAGGCGCCGGAATCGTCTACGTCTCGTCTCGAAAAGACACGGAATCAATCGCCAAGAGTCTGAATGACCGCGGCGTCCACGCGGTGCCCTATCACGCCGGTCTCGATCAGAACGTCAGAGCACAGAACCAAGACCTATTCATGACAGGTAGGGTTCGCGTCGTGGTCGCCACCATCGCGTTCGGCATGGGAATCAACAAGGCCGATGTCCGGTTCATCATCCATGTGGTCGCACCACGTTCGTTGGAGGCATACGCCCAGGAGTCAGGCCGCGCCGGTCGGGACGGCGCACCGTCACGATGCGTCTTGTTGGTTTCAAACCACGACCGAACGCAGCTCGTCATGAACGCTCGTCGCGATGAGATGGATCTTCCGGCGTTGCGGCGAGTCTATGCGCAACTCATGCGCCAGGCGAGAGGTTCGTGGGTAATTGCCGAGCCGTCGTTTCTGCGAGCCACGGGCGATCAGGACAACGAGCCCGATCCACGGGTCGCGCTAGGCGTGCTCGAGCAGGCCAAGCTCATTTGTCGCCAACCTGACGCCCCGATTTCGTACGATCTCCGCTGGATAGCCTCCGAAGTGACCAGGATTGATCCTTCCCTCGCTCAAGATTGGGCAAAGCTCGAACAATGTCTGCCGTCTGGCTGGGGCGGACGTAATTGCACGATCTGGACCGCGGATGTCAGCGGCCAATCAGGACTCGCGCCTGTCGAGATCGATCGCGTGCTGCAGGCCCACCCCTCGCTCTTGATCCGCGAGGGTCAGCGCTGCATGTGTCTGCATCTCGAGCACATCACGGGCGACGCCACCGGCACGCTGCAATCTCTTCTCAATCGCGCACGGCGCGATGCCGAAAAGCGCATCAACATCGTGATGGACTACGCAAACGGAAAGCTGTGCCGGCATGCATCGATCGCCTCGCATTTGGGCGAACGATTGGAACCATGCAGAATCGCGTGCGATATCTGCGCCGGCTCCGCCGATCTCCCGCTCCATCGAACAACGGCATCGACATCAAAGGCCCCGATCACAGCAGAGAGCGCGTTCGCCGTGCTAGAGGCGCTTCGTACGATCCCATTTTCGGTCGGCAGAACCGGATTGGTGCGGTTACTGATGGGCTCGGTCGAAAGCCGGATTCGGGCCGACCGGTCGAGATCGTTCGGCGTGCTGAAGGATGTTCCTAAGGGAAGAGTGGAAACGCTGATCGAGCAAATGATTGAGCAGGGGTTTATCGATCGCGATACCGAGGGCGAGTACCGGCTGCTGTCGCTGACTCGCAAAGGCGCATCCGCTACCACCGCCGACCTCGATTCGTTCGCGAGCAAGCGGGCGGTGGCAGCGATCCCCGACAACGTTGATCCGGAGAGTCCGGAGGGCAACCTATACGCCCGGCTGGCGGAGTGGCGACGATCCAAAGCGGTCGAGGAATCCGTTCCCGCGTATGTTGTTGCCCAAAACAGCATGCTCTTGAACATGGCGGTAAGCCGGCCGAGAACCAAAACAGCGCTTATGTCCGTACCCGGATTCGGGTCGGCCCGCGTCGAAAAATACGGAACCGAAATCCTCTCCGTCATCGACGAATCCTCTTCTTGATTTGGAGAGTAACGTACATTCCGGGCCAACCACCTGAGGTCGCCGTGTTCTGCGACGCTTGCGCGGCTCCGCTCCCACCAAACCAAACAACGTGCCAGGCATGTGGATCGGCGCTTTCGCTCCGGCTTTGCGATTCTCCCGCAAGCCCGGACGGACTGAGGAACGCTCCGAAAACGATGCTTCAGCGTTGGTGCCGGCGCACCCTCCACCTCGTTCCAGTCCTCTTGCTGTTGTCACTTGCCGGCTACATTGAAGTCCGCGCAAGTCTCGATCGCCGCACGGATTCCTCTGCATACGGCAGGGCGATACGGGCCGTGGCGGACGGGCGACTACTTGATGCCGAGCGACTCTTCATCAAGGCGGGCGACCACCTAGATGCAACGGCGCGGCTCGCGGTTCCGAGAAACCAGCTCGCGGGGTATGCCGCGATGTACGACGCCGGCGTCGCCGCCCTCTCCTCCGGAGACCATCAGCGGGCCATTGCGTTGCTCGGTCCGGTCGCGGCGACGATCCCGGATTACGCCGAGGTCGCGTCAAAGCTCGTCGATGCGAAAAACGGATATGCGTCGGTGCTCCGTGCCTCAGCTGGCAGCGCGGTGCTCCGGCAGGACTGGCTCACCGCCGAACAGCTTTATGCCGAGCTCTACGCTTCGCATTCGGACGATGCCGCGGTTGCCTCGGAGCTCATCGCTCTCCAACGGCAAACCGTCTTCGTATACACGATCGACCACAGCTTGATGCTCGCTTCTCCTGGCGGAGGCGCCGCCCACATGATCCGCGACGAGATTTCGGCGTCCTGGCCAGCTTGGAGTCCGAACCGGTCACAGTTTGCCCTTGTTGGTCCCAGTCCGAACCAGGATTCGGCCAGTCGCTCGCTCTATGTCGTCAACGTTGGTGGAACTGGATTGAGGCTCTAGCCGGCGAGCTCAATCCTGGTCACTCGCCCGTTTGGAGCCCAAATGGCGACAGAATCGCGTTCGAAACTGCAGGTACCGCTAACGGAGTCGCGTCAGGCCGACCGGCGATCGGAGTGTCGTCTATGTTAAGGAGCTTGGATCGGGTGTCAGCGCCCCGGTCGCCATCACCTCAGGTCTCGAACCGTGGCAGATCGCCCAGTCGCCCGTTGCGGAACAGATCCTCATCTATGCCCCCGCCGGCGACGCCGCATTCGATCGCGGCGCCATCCTGCTGCTCGGCATTGCCAGCTATACGCTCACTCAATTCGAACGCAAGCATAGCCAGGTTTCGGCCCCGGCCTGGTCACCCGACGGCCGGCGCTTCGCCTATAACGCAAGAGAAACGGAGATGCACATTGCCTCGCTCGATGGATCGGACACCGCGTTCCTATCGGAGGTCAGGCTGAGCGGCGCGACATCGTGGGCGATGTCTTCAGATCGCGTCCTCGCTCTGAGCGCCGATACCGGCGGTACCTCGGTGCTTGTCGTGCTCACCGCGAATGGAGCGGCCTTATCGAACGTGGCGATCACCTTCGACCTCGACGGAGTCGACGCCCGTCCGCCGCGATGGAGCCCCCAAAATCCACCGCTGACCGCAATTGAACCGCCCGCCGCTGCCTGGGATTCGCCCGTCTTGCCTATCTTGAAGCGCGTGCTAGACTCGATTGACCTCAGGCTCGGATGCCTTGGGGGCGGATGGGGCCCGGTGGCCCTCCCGGTCTTCAAAACCGTGTGGGTGTCGGTGATCCCGGCACTGGTGGGTTCGACTCCCATGCGCCCTCGCCACTTGAAAATGCCGGACTTTCGGCATGAATGGAGAGAAGGAGAGCTGAAGCTCCCCTTCGAGTCGTTCCGAGCATTTGTTGATTGACCACAAGTCTGACCACAAAAGTGTAATGCGGGGCTTATGCGCTGAACATTAGGTCCATGGCCGAAGCAGTTTGCTCGTGCATGGACGGCAAGGAATGCGCGTAGGTGTCCAGCGTCAACGTGACTGTCGTGTGACCGAGCATTTCACTCACCACCTTCACGTGGATTCCCTTAGCGAGTAGCAGGGTGGCCGCGGTGTGTCGAAGGTCGTGGAACCGAACTGTCGGAAGGCCGGCGTCGGCGAGTGCTTTCTGAAAGACTCGTCGTTGCCAACCTGGGTCGGGAGCCTCGCCTAATTGATTCGTGAAGATCAGACCAGAGTCGTGCCATTCGGGTCGATTGAAAAGGCGCTGCTCGATCTGCCTTGTTCTGTGCCTTTTCAACGCCTCAAGGGCCAATTGGCTCGGCTGAATCGCCCGACGCGATCGCGCCGTCTTTGGCTCAACCAACACGATGCCTGCTTCATTTTGGCGTTGAAGCGCGCGACTAACGAAATGCTTACCCGCTTCCATGTTGATGTCGGTCCATTTGAGCCCGAGAAGCTCGCCCAGTCGCATACCCGTGGCAACTGCCAGGACATAAAGCGCGTGCGCAGGATGATCGACGGTCGCGGTCAGCAAGATGTTTGCTTGCTCTTCCGTTAACACCTTCATCTCTCGACGTTGCGCTTAAGGCGGGGTGGCGCCGTCGCAAGGATTGCGCACCACGAGACTCCATCGAACAGCCTGAACCATCGCGCGATGAAGAACGCGGCGAGTGTGTTTGATGCTCAAGTTCGAAAGACCTGTTTCCCCCAACGCGGAGTAAAGTCCTTGAACATCTAAGGAAGTCATTCAAGGGACTTCGCGCCGACTCTCGGGACCACCCTTACGCGCACGATGCTCTCGTAGCCTTCCCAGGTTTTCACCTTCACTGATGGCTTGACGCTATCAGAGAGCCATCGTTCAAGGAACTGAGAGACAGTCAATCGACCATTCGAGAGGTCCAACCCGGCTTCGAGGTCCCGCTGCGCCCCGCGTAGTTTCTCCTCAACCTCTTTCCGGGTCTTGCCATAGAGGCTGCGCCGTTTTCCGCCGGGCAAACTCACTACTGCTTCCCATCGTCCATCAGCTCTGAGTCTAATCGTGCCTTCGTTATGACCTCGTCGAGTAGCCGTCCATCAACCCCGTGCTAGGATGCTTACGTCTCGCTTCTGCCTGCCAGGGCGAGGCGTTCCCGCGCGGCAATGAACAGCCTACCAGGCACTCCAATCGAAGCCGCCCACGCCCAGCACCACGAGCGTCTGGCTAATCGTCCGCCAGCCAGGCGTCAGCACGTGGCCCAGACTCACATGTGCCAGCCGGACAAATACACGCTCCTGACGAACCGCACCCCGATACGCCTCAAGCAGATCGAGAAAGGTGGACAGCAGCGGCGTGGACGACGAATCGGCGGTAGAATGTGCCGTCGGGACCTCCCCGGTGCGGGTCGAAGGTCGACACTCCAACCCTAACGAGTAGTGTCACGATGTCAAGATCCCTCCGAAAAAGAGCCAAACTTGAGAACTGGGAGCAGCTGGCTCCCCGTTCTCGTTCAGGCTAGGTTCCGCCTCAAATGTTTCACGGCACGATCACCCACGGCGCCACGCACGCGGCCGGAACCGGAGGAGTTCCGCGGCAGCTCTGTGTATTCGCGTCCGCACAGTACTCGCCGGTCGGGCAATCGCCATCCGTGGTGCAACCCCCACCCGGTGAAGCGCAGGTGCATCTTGCGCGCATATGACGCCGGCGCCGTCGACTCGCTGCAGGCATTTACAGGCGTCCGAACTGCGGAGGTCTCCCGAGCCGCCCACGGAACAGGCGTTGTCTCCAGCGGTACAGGTGTCCTCAAGCTACGGATCTGGCGTAGTGGTTGCGGTCTCCGTCGGCGTATTGGTCGGCGTATTGGTTGCGGTCTCCGTCGGCGTGTTTGTCGGCGTATTGGTTGCGGTCTCCGTTGGCG
>CAYJPA010000121.1:0-11586 GCA_964371945.1 uncultured Sphaerobacteraceae bacterium
GATTATGGGACTGGACGATCCCACCAAGAAGATGAGCAAGAGCTCCTCTTCGACGGCCAGCTACATCGCGCTAACCGATGACGCGGACACGATCACCCGCAAGATCAAGCGAGCGGTGACGGACTCGGGCGGTGAGGTTCTGTATCGCGAGGACAAACCGGCGGTATCCAATCTCCTGACCATCTATTCACTCCTGAGCGGCGATTCGATCCAGGAGCTGGAACAGCGTTACGAGGGTCGGGGCTACGGAGCCTTCAAGAGCGATCTCGCCGAGATTGTGGTGGCTACATTCACACCGTTCCAGGAGCAATTCACCAGGTTGCAGCATGATCCGAGCATTGCCTTTGGTGTCCTTGAAGACGGGGCCGAACGCGCGCGCGCTCTGGCAAGCGCCAAATTGGCGCTGGTCCGCGACCGCATGGGACTCGACCTCAAGGCACTCAACGTCCCCATAAGTTGACCGTGTTCTGGCTAATCGACCTGGAAGGTCATTGATGTCCGCTCGCGGTCTTGAAAGCGAGGTCCGTCACTTTTTTGGCGAATACCGGCGTACCTGGCGTTCGACCGGTCCCGCCGGCCGCGGCTTTTTGCTCGGCGGATTTGTTTACATGGTCCGGGCGATCGGTTTTTCGGTCGCTTTTCCCCTGTACGCCAAGCAGCGCGGTTACGACCCGAGCGACATTGGGTTCTTCCTGGCCGCGAGCCAGTTCGCGCTCTTTTTGTTGGGGATTCCGATCACGATCCTCGGGGGTCGCGGGCTTTCGAGGAGGTTGCTGGCAATCGGGCCCGCGATTTCAGCACTTGGCCTCGTCGTCATCCTGCTGTCGCCCGATGACGCCAAATTGATCACCGCGGCGGGCGCGCTCTTTGCCGGTGCGTGTGGAGCGAGTTTTTGGACGCTCGGCGATCCGTTACTCGCCGCCACGACGCCGCCAAATGAGCGAGCTCATATTTACTCGCTCAAGTTCTTCATCGTGACACTGGGAATATCGCTCGGCGGCGGCATCGGAGGGTGGATTCCGGGTGTCTCTGAAGCGTTGGGCGCCTCGAAACTCACGGCTTTAACGATCGCCATTGGCGCGTTTGTCGCCCTTGACCTAGTCCAGGTGTTCATGTTCGCGCGAATCCCGCCCTAT
This sequence comes from uncultured Sphaerobacteraceae bacterium, assembly GCA_964371945.1. Lineage (GTDB taxonomy): Bacteria > Chloroflexota > Chloroflexia > Thermomicrobiales > UBA6265 > CAYJPA01. Next base: position 1,137 of record CAYJPA010000121.1, read on the forward strand.
GAGCCGATCGTTCAACGGATCAAGGCGAAGCGCGCAGAGCGGGCCGCCTCACGATCGACGCAGACCTCCCGCCTACCGTGGATCATCATGATCGCTCTGTCGATTCCAGAAATTGGGATGTCGTTTGGGCACAACAGCGTGCGGCCATTCCTCTCGCTCTTCTTCCCCGAAGCGCATGGCCTGTCGGAATCTTCGACAGGAACAGTGCTGGCGATCCTTGGGCTTCTGGCAGGCGTTGGCTCTTTGGCGGCGCCACGGATTGCGGCAAAACTCGGGAACATACGCGCGGTTGCTGTCCTCCGCGTCATTGGCGCGACCGCGATCGTTCTCTGGTTCACCAGCATCGGTCTCCCACCGGTGCTGGCACTGATGGTGATCTACTACCTGATCATGGACGGCACCGAAGGGATCTTCATCACCGAAGCGATGCGCCTATTGCCAATCTCCCGGCGAACCTGGTTTAGCGGCATCTACGCGATGGCGTGGAGCTTGGCCGCCACGATCTCGTTAGTTCTCAGCGGATACATCCAGGATCGGAACGACGGGCGGTTCGGACTCGCCTTCACCATGGGAGCATGCGGATACCTCTTTTCCGTGATTTGGATGACGATCGTGATTCCGCGGCTACCGGTGATCACCGCGATTGATGAGCAAGTCGTTTCAACCCAACTTCAAACCTCACCGTAATCCGGCGCGGCTATGCTAGGATGCCGCTGATCGTTGTCGCCTGAAATCGATTTCGTGAATCAAATTGGACGAATCGACCCCGAATTCAGGTCGGAACCAGCCCTCACCAAAGGAGGTGCGCGATGCCCGCTCGCAGTGAGCCCTTGTCTCTCTTCTCACTGGACGAAATGACTCGCACCGAACGCGTCATGGCCGCCGTACGGGGCGAGCCGGTCGACCGCATCCCAGTTTGCTTTTGGCATCACTTCCACCCGTCAGGTTCAGGCACTAGACTGGCGGAGGCGACCCTCAAATTCTTCGATGAAACGTTCAATCTCGACATTCTTAAGATCATGCCGGATATCCCATATCCGTTCCCTCGCAAATCGATTCAAACACCTGAACAATGGCGTCTGATCGAACCGATCGACATGACTCGCGCTCGTTTCTTCCGGCAACGCGTCGAGGCGGTTCAGTCGCTGCGCAACGAGGTCGGCTTCGACTCGCCGATCATCGTGACGCTCTTCAGCCCCCTTTGCGAGGCGCTCTACTTTGCCTCGGATCGGGCGAAGTTCCTGGACGATGCACGGGAGCGTCCAGCGGTGATCCATGAAGCGTTGAGCATCATCGCTGAGAATTTGCGGGAGCACATTCGCGAGGTGATCGCGGCCGGCGCCGACGGTGTCTTCTTTGCGCTGCAAGGTTGTTCAACGGCTGTGATGCCGGTGGAGATGTACCTCGAATTCGGCCGTCCCTACGATCTCTCCTCGCTGCGCGGGGCCGAAAACGGATGGCTCAATGTTCTGCACATTCATGGCGACCGCGATCTCATGTTCGATCAGGTGCTCGACTATCCAGTCGACGTCTTGAGCTGGTCGGACCGCATCGCGGGTCCGAGTCTGCGCGAGGCGCGCGGCAAGACGAGCAAATGCCTCATGGGCGGCTGGAACGAATTCGGCGCGCTATCAAACGGGCCGATAGAGACCATCCGCGAAGAGGCCGAAGATGCGATCGCGCAGACGGCGGGCCATCGCTTCATTCTGGCCAATGGGTGCTCCGTCCCAGACGAAACCGACGAGCAATGGCTGCACGCCGCACGCGAAATCGTCGAAAACCTGGAGGTCGAAGATTGATGTTTCTTAGGATGGCGACTTCGTAGTAGCGTTCGGCAAGCGCGTTTACACGGTTGCCGGCACCGCGTCCGCGGCGCGCACCCAGCAGTTGAGTCGCAACGAGGTCAACACGATTACGATCCCAAAGAGCACTTCGACAATCAGCACGACCCGAACTGAAGCCAACTCTGCTACGCCGCCCGCGATGAATGGCATGATCGCGACACCGCCATACCCAGCCATCAAGGTTGCACCAGACGCCGCGCCAAGTTCCTCCGGCAAGGCGACACCCGCCAGGCTGAGGCCGGTTGGCGCCATCCCGGCCAGGCCGAGCCCAGAAACTCCGCAACCGATGATTGTAATCGCCGCCGAATCGGTCCCAACGATCAACAAGCCGCCCAGCGTCAACAAGAGTCCCTGGATACAGAGAGCGGCCCGAAAACCGAGGTGGCTCGTGACTGGCGAGTTCAGGATGCGGCCGGCGAACATCGCGCCACCCAACAACAAGACCGCGCGTACGCCGATCGACGCCGAGTGTCCTTGTTCGTCACGCAGATAAATCCCGATCCACTGTGCGATCAAGATCTCGCCGCAAAAGGAGATTCCGATGATGACTGAGAGCACGCGGATATCTGTTCGCTTGAAGAGATGAAATGACAGCGGCGACGATCCGACAATCTCAGTCCTCGATCGAGATCGACCCCTGATCAGCCGTTCCCGTACGCCAATTGCCGCATACGCGAGCAACATCATGACGAGAATGATGTAGACCGTGCGGAATCCGCCGCCGAGCGCGAAGACGATCCAGGCGATTCCCGCTCCGACCACCGTACCCCCGCTGAACCCTGAATGCAGCGGACTCATCAAGTGGCGACCGGTGCGGTTTTCAAGCTCCATCGCCATCGCATTGGCGGTCAAGTCGATCAGGCAAACGCCAATGCCGCGAACCACAAAAAGCAACGCAAGCGCTGCAAACCCGTGCCCCGACGTGAAGCCGAGACATGCCAGCGCCAGCAATGCTGCCGCCAGCGACGCCAACAATCGCTTGTCGTATCGAGTCGTGATTCGCCCGCCAAAAACAAGAACTGGAAAAGCCACGGACAACCCGAAGCCGCTGGCAACACCGAACGCGCCCTTGGAAACATCGAACGCATCGATCACGTCCGGCCACAGCGCGCCGGCCGATCCCTCGAGCAAACCGAGGCCGAGCAGCGCGCCCGCGCATAATCCGAACACGCCTCGCTCGTCGCGCGTGAACTTCCGGGGGATCGGTGGACTCTCGATACTCACTGGAGATTCTTCATTCCTTGGATTGGACCGCGCGACGAGGGCCGGCATCAATCCGGCCCTCGACACTCATCAACAGATTGATGGGAGAGTCTACTCGCGCGCGGCCATGATGTTCGTCGAGTGGCCCGGATCGAGTCGAGCTTTCGGGTCGTAGAAGGTCACCGCGTGATTGATCGCGGTCACCGCTTCCGCCGCTCCCGTTGCGATCAGTTTGAACTTGGCCGGATACCAGCAAATATCGCCCGCGGCAAAGACACCTGGGATGCTGGTCTCCATGGTGATCTTGTCGACCACGATTTGGTTCTTTTGCAGCTCGAATCCCCATGTTTTGAGTGGACCCAGGTCCGCGAGGAAACCAATCGCAACGATCAGCTCCTGAGCAGCAACCGTGACTGGATCTTCTCCAGTGATTCGCCTGAATGTGACCGAATTGAGCCTACCGTCATCACCGGCATGCGCCTCCGCGATCTCGAATCCAGGGTAGTGCAGCTGCACACTCGACTCCTCGAGCTCCTTGACGGTCGCTTCGTGCGCACGGAACTTTGAGCGATGGATGACGCGGAGGCTCTTCGCGATCGGCTCCAATGTAACGGCCCAGTCAACCGCCGAGTCGCCACCGCCGACGATAACGACATCCTTGTCCCGAAAATCCTCGACCCGTTTCGCAAAGTAATGAATGCCGAGGCCCTCGAGCTCTCGCACGCCAGGCGCCTCTAGACGCTTCGGCTCGAACGCCCCGACGCCGGCGCAAACGATCACGGTCTTGCTGAAACGCACACTCCGGCTGGTGGTCAACTTGAGAATGCCGTCTTCCAATCGCTCCAGTTCGAGCACCTCTTCATTGAGGCGCATCGTGGGCTTGTCGCGCATGCCCTGCAGATACATCTGCTCGACAAAGTCTTTCGCCAGGATTTTTGGGAAACCCGCGACATCGAAGATGTATTTCTCGGGGTAAATCGCGGTCAGGGCGCCGCCGGGTTCTTCGAGTGAATCGATGACCTGCGCCCGGCCCTGGCGCATTCCCGCGTAAAACGCCGCGAACAAGCCAGTGGGCCCCGCGCCGATGATTGTGATGTCGAAAATGTCGCGCTCGGGCTCGGTCCTGTTCGTCATTTCAGCCGTGAGCTCGCTCACTCCTGTCTAACTCCCATCATTTCGCAGCCAGTGTGTGTGGAGAGAAATTCCAGACTTGTCGAAGTCAGAGAAGTCTACCATCGGGCCTCAGCGCGACGGCTTGTACGCTTTGTACAGGTGAGTATCTCTTCGTTTTCATGTGGAGGTTGGTCGCGCCTCCTTCCCACCCGTACAATCGGCAGGTTGGCAATTCGAAGTTTCAATTGACAGATCCGGTCGGAGGTGTCCATCCATGTTCAGTACTCAGGCAGCGCCCTCGCAAGAGCACTTGGATGCGCTCCTCTCGGTTCGCGGTCACAACGTCCCCGCCGCAGCGCTCAACGATCCCCGGTCGTCCGCAAACTACATTTCCTTCATTTATGGCTTCCCCGACCGGGAGTCCCTTCCCAACCCATCAGTGGCCCGAGCGACGCACCAGGCGCTCGAAAAGCACAGCGGTTGGGCCCTCCAGTACGGAAAAACAACTGGTGTTTCGGAACTGGTCGATGTTCTGCTCGACAAGCTCAAGCGCGACCAAGGGCTGGTTGCCGGTCCCGAGAACCTGATGATCACCGCCGGGGGCTCGCAGGCGATTCAACTCGTGCTTGATCTCTTTGTCGATCCAGGAGATATCGTGGTTGCGGAAGCCCCCACCTGGATGGGATTCATCGACGCCCTCAACAATGTCGGCGGGCGGCTGGTAACAGTGCCGCTCGACGAGTCCGGCGCCAATACCGTTGCGCTCGAAGCGACCCTTAAGCAACTCGCCGAAGCCGGCACGCCACCCAAGTTCATCTATGTGATCTCCAACTTCCAGAATCCGAGCGGGATTTCGACTACTGTCGATCGCCGGAAACGCATCGCCGAGCTCGCCGCCGAGTACGGCACGCTCGTGCTCGAAGACGATGCCTATCACGATCTCCGCTTTGAAGGGGAGCACATTCCGTCGATCTACTCGCTCGATCGAGCCGGCTACACGATGTATCTCGGCACACTCTCCAAGATCATGGGCGCCGGGATGCGGATTGGCTGGTTGCTTGCGCCGGAACCGATCATCCGCCGTCTCGCGCAGCTCAAGATCGACGGCGGCACCAACATCTTCGGCTCGTTTGTCGCCGCGGAGTGGATTCCCGAGCATCTCGACGATCACATCGACACCCTGAAGGAGATCTACGGTCGTCGCCGAAACGTCATGATCGAATCGCTCGAACGGCATATGCCGGAAGGCACGAGCTGGACGTCACCGGAAGGCGGTTTTTTCATTTGGCTGACGCTCCCGGGCTCGATCGACGCGAAGGAGCTGCTCCCGCATGCTCGCGAGCGCGGCGTCGAATACCTACCGGGTGAAACCTGCTACACCGATGGGCGTGGCAAGAACCAGATCAGGCTCGCCTACTCGTTCGCCGAAGATGCGACGATCGACGAGGGGATCCGGATCCTGGCGGAAGTCGTCCGCGGCGAGCTCCTCGAGCGTGACCAGACCAATTAGCCCGACCCATCTCAGACCAGAAATCATCGCCACCTCTGCGTTCTGTCAGAGGTGGCCCGCTCATCCGCGTTGACAACGCGACACCGCGTACGTATGCTGGTTTTGCGCTTAACGTACACTCGCGCGGAGTCGTTCCATTCAGCACAGCCGCGCGGTTGTGTCAACCCGTCAGGCGACAACGATGAGCACCCGGCCATTTCCAAAAGATGGATTTCGCGCGCTCAGGGAAACGGCCGACGTCGTTCGCCTCGCTGCCCACGTTGGCCGGCAGCGATTGCGTTTCGAAATCCGATCGCATCAGCTCGGAAAGCGCAAGACGCTCTCGGTCATTGCCGACCAACCCTGGCGTCTCGGTATCGGCATCGTGGCAGTGCTGGTTCCGTCGATTCTGCTTGCCTTCTTGAGCCCCTCGGTTCCGGTCACGACTCCAGGCATCGTTCTTCTGCTCGCTGTCGCGTGCTCTACCTATCTGGCTGACTGGGTCGGTGGCGCAACGTCGCTCCTCCTGAGCGCATTGATGCTCGATCTTCTGTTCATCGGCGACCGGACAGATATCGGCTTTCCAGCCCGTTCAGACGAGACAGTCGGATTCTTGATCACCATAGTCTGCGGGGTGGGTCTGATCTGGCTCATCCAGCGCATCAAGCTCGAGAGCTTGGTCGATCGGCGTGCCGCGGTGGCGGCGCGTGCCGCCGCGACAGCCTTGGCCTCTGTCGAAGCGACGGCAGCATCGCATGCCAGCGGAAGCGCAACCAGTCGCTATGCGCTCAATCAGTCACTGCTGCGCGCGATGGTCAGCATCAATCGCGCTCACGTCGGCGTGCTCTTGTTGACGAACAAGGAGACTGGTGACCTGGAAGCGGCGGCCGAGTACGGACTCGACGGCATTGCTGAACCCATCGTATCGGCGAGCGACGTCGGCGAGGCATTCATCGCCCAGATTGCGCACGAGCGTCGCGCACGAACGATCACCGATCTCGCATCGGATCGACGGGGGCATGGAAGCCTGCTTCAGGCCGCGAGCGTTCGCGCGTTACTGGGCGTGCCGCTGATCGATAGCGACGACGCACTGATTGGGGTCGCACTCGTTGGACTCTTCGTCCCGCATCGCTTCAATCAGACGGAGATCGCCCGGGTCGACGCGCTGGCCGCACGCTCGGCGGCAGTACTCCAGGCCGCGCTCGGGATCGATCAACGTGAAACAGCATTGCATAGCGCGACGGAGGCAAAACACTGGCTCGAGCTCGTCATCGCGGCGATGCCTGAAGCGGTCGTGCTTGCGATGCCGCCCGATGGCCGCATCGTGGCTGAGAATCAGGCGGCGATCGCGCTGCTAGGACATCTTAGTGGACCCGGCATGGACGGAGATCTCCTGACCCGCATCACCATGCCCGACGGTGAGCCCGTCGACGATGAATCTGATCCGATCAAGCAGGCGCTTCGCACCGGAGAAGTAGTCACCGGCGTCGAAATGCTCACCGCATCGCCGTCGGGCGTTCAAGTGCCAGTCCTCGTGAGCACTGCCCCGGTTCGAGAAGACGACGGCCCAGTGGTCGCGGTGGTCGCGGTTTTTCGTGACATCGCGGGACTAAAAGAAGCAAGCCGGCTCAAGGACGAATTCGTGTCCGTCGTTTCCCATGAATTGCGATCACCGCTCACGCCGATCCGAGGATTCGTGCAATTAGTCGCGCGCGATCTGTCCCGCGAAGGAGGCCATGAACCGCAAGTCGGCCGCCTGAATTCGATCGCGGGACACGTCGATCGCATGACGCGATTGGTGGACGATCTGCTCGATGTTTCTCGGCTCAAGTCGGGATCGCTCGAAATCCGCAGGCGAACGACCAATCTATCGGAACTCTGCGCGGACGTTATCCGAGATCGCTCATCGACGACGACCAGTCATCAGTTCATTCTCTCCAACTCGGACCTTTCAGTGGTCGGAGACTGGGATGCCGATCGCCTCTACCAGGTGATCGACAACCTTGTTGGAAACGCGATCAAATACACGCCGCCCGGTGGGACGATCACTGTCTCCGCTGGACTAGACACCCTTCAGGGCGCGGCGATCGTCTCAGTGGTGGATAACGGCCCAGGGATCGCAGCCGCGGCGCGGGAACAGGTCTTTTCGGCCTTCTATCGCACCCCTGAAGCCGCGGCCAGTCGCATCGCCGGACTCGGCCTTGGTCTCTACATCAGCCACGAACTGGTGGCTGCCCACGACGGCACGATTGAGGTCGGCGCGGCCGAAGGGGGAGGCGCTGTATTCACGATCCGCCTCCCGCTCATCACCCGGGCCGTCGCCGCCTGATCGTAAGCATCTCCCCAATTTGGCAGTCCGCCGAGGATCTCCAGATCGAGCTCGGCGAGGCGTTGGGATTCGGACTGGACCGTGGGCTCCTTCTCGCCCAACGAGTCAAGCATTCGAACGGCGACCGCTCGTCGGTGGTTTCGGTTCTCTTCAAATTGCCCTGCCGGCCAGTCGCTGTCGGTTATCGGTCACATTCCCTCATCGCGTTCCGTCATAGCAGTAACAGTCGATCCGCGATCGTTGCGACAAGGAGAAACCATGAATGCGCGAACGAGCAACCCAGTGATGATTGTTCCCGAGGCGATGCAGGCGTTGCTTGCTCTGAGAGAAGCGACCGCAAATAAAGGGATTCCGCTTCGTACCCGTGAACTGGTGCACCTTCGCGCGAGTCAAATCAACGGCTGCAGCGTTCGTGTCGATATGCACCCGAGGCTTGCAGTGAAGGCGGGCGAGACCGAGGAGCGGCTCTTCGCGGTTGGGCATGGTGAGACGCTCCATATTTCACTGCAGCTGAGCGCGCCGCACTTGCGCTCACCGAGGCCGTGACCCGGCTCAGCGACCGGCCCGATCCTGTTCCCGACGAGGTTTGGAATGAAGCAGCTCGTTACCATGAGGAAGAGGCGATGGCAGCGCTAGTGCGCTCGATTTCGCTGATCAACGTCTTTAACCGGCTCAACGTAGCGACGAGTCAACCGGTCGGGTCTTGGGCGCCGTAAACGTCATCAAATTTTTGGGGCCGGCGGAGCAACGAGCGCGAAACTCATGCCCGCTGCGTTCCCGGTCACCCGTCGCGTTGGAGCCGATCAGTACCTTGAACGAGTTGTGCGGCGGTTGGTGATGATCCGGTGCCGGCGCGGCCGGAACATGCCGAAAAGCACGACCATGACGATCATGGCGATCACCCCAACCGCGGCTGCGGCGACATAACGCCCGACATTCCTGGTCGTTCCAGCGTTGACCGGCGCCGGAATCCCGGCCACAAGACGCGCATAGCCATCGATCGAGACCGATAGTGTTTCACCGTCGATCCTCGTGCCGCTAAGCGGCACCAGGGCCGCGCCGTCCACGAGATAAAGCTTCGTTCCGGTGCGGATCGCTTCTTCGTCCAGCTTGATGTGAAATTCCGCCTTCTCGAGCAACGCGTAATCGATCGCGCGGCCGTCGGGTCCCGCGAACGTGACGTCGAACCCGGTATCCGGAATCAGCTCAACCGCGTTCTGGACAGGGAGCTTCGAGTTTGAAATCGGGACAATGGTTACGGTCGAAGGTTCTTTAAGCGCTCCCGGCGGAACCTCGATTTCAGCGCCGGCCGGACAAGGGAGCACACCTCCCTCGGGCCCGATGATGGTGGCAACCATTCCTTCTTCAGATATCGTCGGAGCAAAGGTAGCATTCTGGCGAACCGTCGCGGTCGGAGCCGGCGTATTGGCCGCGGTTCCACCACCCTCATCCGGCGCATGCGTACCAACTGCCACATTTGTCGGCAGACCGCGAACCTCGTCGTAGGGAACAGGAGTTTTCGTCGGCTTCGTGGGTGCTTCTGTTGGCGTCGGTTGCGATTCTGTTGTTGCATCGGCGTCCTGGATGTTCGTTTGTCCCCCCACCGAGCCGACTTCCGCATCGGCCGAGGATGGGCTATCGCTGTCGCGATCGGCCGCGACTCGCACTTCGATGGCACATTCCCCGGGAGTCTCACCAGCTTCATTCGACGCGAAGAGATAAACCGTTCGAGGCGCCTCGACCACGGGGGCAATCCAGACGAGCTCGATGGTTCCATCGCCTGGACCCGTGCCGACCATCGTCGCGTCACCGTCGGACTCAGGATCGAAGTCGGTGTTCGGGCGCTCGACGGGGAAGTAGCCTTCGCCGGCATCGATGATTGCCATTCCGCTGCCGCTCAATGTGAACGGCATCGCCTCCCCGCTCGAAACCGAGGTTAGGCAGGCGATCGATAATGTGGCGCCCTGCAGCGCTACAACCGGCACAACGACGGCCAGAGAGCCCTTCCCGTCAGGGATATCACGCCGATGATCTGCGAGCGATGCGCCGGAGCCGGGCGCGGCAGCGGTTGATAATGCGTTTTGGGACATGAACATCGCAACGAGGAGGAGTACTCCGATCCTCCGCAGTCGCATCGCGCCGCCTGGCCTGCATGCGGGCTGCGTCATTTGCTCCTACCTCACCGGCTCACGATCGCGATCCGCGTTTGCCGGTATGCGGGGTGGTTTCCTTCGCACGTAGCGTCAAATCACCCAGCAATGAATGGGAAGAGGTTACCACCAATCTGAGATGGGACTCAATCGCCTTAAGTCAAAGAAATAATCTCCAGCTGGCGGTTGCGTCTTCTGGCGGACCACTCGTATAGTTCCCTTATCCTATGATTTTCGGATGCTCAAGAGGCCTGGAAGATCAGTTAATTGTCTCGCCATGGCTCTCTGGAGCAACCACAAACGCGAGAAAACGCGGCCTAAG
>CAYJPA010000122.1:0-11555 GCA_964371945.1 uncultured Sphaerobacteraceae bacterium
GATTGCGCGGAACGCGCTCCTCCAGATCAACGAATGCCAACATGCTGACCTGGGGGTCCCGCCGACCGCGTTCCATCGCCTCACTCCCGCGACATCATTCCTGACTGCAGTGCTGCGTCTTCCGTGCACGCTCCATTTTACCACACACCACTACGTACCATCCATGTTCGACCTACCGGACACTCAAGTCTAACGACATTCAGCTATAGATTTTAAGCAGCCTGTTAGCACGCAAGATTGCAGTGGTGCCCGGGAACACCGGCAATCCGGTTGATGCGCGCGGAGGTATCAAGCGATTCTCCGTGCAGACTGAGTCAATGTCGAATCTTCGGATCGTTGTTAGGTTCGAGGCAGACTCCTCGCACTCGCTGGATTGACTTTCTAGCGCAGATCGGGAGAGTTGGTCGAGGAGTGGAAGATGGTCGCGACGTGTCTTCCGAAGCGCGGATGCTTGACAGCCAAATTGACAGCCAAGATGATAGAAAGAAGTAGACGACCGAAGACTTCGGTGGAACGATATTGGCCGAAAATACGACAATAATGGACAAGCGCGTACACGGGTGGACATCTATAAATCTGACTTTTAATCCGCGGGTTCTGGGTTCGAGTCCCAGCGGGATCACCATTCAAGCCGAATTAGAGATCGCTCCGTGCAAGAGCCCACCGGCGTGGCGCCGGCGGGCTCTGGTCATGCACGGCATGCCGAGAGTAGCACCGTTATTCCCGATCAAGACGTCGACAATGGTTCGCGAGGCTCCGTTCTGCTGACTACGCCATTCCCATCACAGGGCAAAGCACGCACGGTCGTGCGTCGAATTGGGTGCCTGTGCTTACCCGGCGATTAGGGCAGCGGTTTCGGCGAGTCGCGCGGCGTAGCCCCATTCGTTGTCGTACCAGGCCGCCACGGAGAGGAGCGTTCCTTCCATCACCTGGGTCAACGGCAAATCGACGATCGAAGAGTGCGGGTCTCCCAAGATGCGCGATGACGCCCATTCGCCATGGAGGACATCGAGCACACCTTTAAGCGGGGCCGTTGCCGCTGCCTCCTCAAACCCGCGATTGATTGCTTCAACCGAAGTCGTTCTTTCAGTGATTAGGTTGAGCTCGGCGATGCTGCCGGTTTTGACCGGAACGCGGTAGGCCTTGCCGGTAATTTTCAAGTCCGGCCAGATGAACTGCAGAGCCCGCGCCGCGCCTGATGACGACGGAATGATGTTCTCGGTCGCGGCCCAGGAGTCGCGCCGGTCGGCCATTGGTTGATCGGTTAGCGACTGGGTGTTGGTGTAGGCATGGATGGTCGAAAAGAAGCCGTGCTTGATCCCGGCGATCTCTCGAACGACCTTCACCACGGGTGCGAGCGCATTGGTCGTGCAGCTCGCCATGCTGATAATCCGGTGCCGCTCTGGATCGAACTGCTCGAGATTGATGCCGGGGAGGAGGAACGCGTCGCAATCTTCTCGCGATTTGCTCGGAGCGCTGACAAGAACTCGTTTGGCGCCACGATCGAGATGTGCTTGAGCGCCGGCTCGTTTCGTTGCGCGACCGGTGCAATCAATGACAAGATCGACGCCGAGCGCAGCCCAATCGGGTAGCTCGTTCGACGAGCTCACGTACTTGATGTCCCGTCCGCCGATCGCAATTCGATTGTCGCTGCCGCCAACCTCTTCCAGCCAGCGTCCGTAGTTGGAATCGACTTCGAACAGTGCCCCAAGCGTGGCTGGATCCTTGATATCCGAGATCGAAGTCGGAACAAAGAGGTTGTCCTTGAGCGCCACTCGAAGGAGTGAACGCCCGATGCGCCCAAATCCGTGAATTCCGATGTTTGCCATGATGTCCTCCGTAAAACTCGAATTGATCGTCGTATCATTGACCGCAATTTGAACGCCACAGGTGTTGAACGACAATGCACCGCTTTCTCCAAGGCGGTCTCGCCGGCCGCCGAATTACAGGAACAACTCATGCCTCATGAACGGGAGATCAGGATATCCTCCGCGGCGATTCCTTCGTTGGCTCCGATTTCCCGGCGGCCGGGTGCTCGTCCGGCTGGCAGCGTCGTAGGCGCCAATTTCGGCAGAGCTGGGAAGGCGCGGACTTGCGGTGAGCCCGGTGACAGCATGAGCGGTTCGCCATGGACGATCACTTCCAGCGCTTCGCCAAAGAGCAGCTCGTAAGAGGCGTGGTCGGCGTGAATCTCAACGCGGATGCGCCTGCCGCGATACAGCAGCCGGAAGCACAACTTGGTGAGTTGCGCGGGCAAGCGCGGCGCAAAGGTCAAGAGCTCCCCGTGGTCCCGAAAGCCGCCAAACCCAGCGACAGCGACCAGCAAGGCACCGGCCATCGAAGCAAGGTGAAGCCCGTCGCCGGTGTTCCCCGCGAGATCGTGCAAATCGACGAAAGCCGTTTCCCGGAAATAGTCATACGCGAGATCGAGATGTCCCACCTCGGCAGCCACAATCGCCTGGACAGCCGCTGAGAGCGTCGAGTCACGTACGGTGATCGCCTCGTAGTACTCGAAGTCTCGCCGCTTCTGGTCCGGATCGAAGTGCTCGCCACAGAGATAGAGGGCGAACACGAGATCGGCCTGCTTGATGACTTGACTCGAGTAAAGGAGATAGTAGGGGAAGTGCAACAGCAGCGGATACTCTTCGGGTCGAGTCGACTCGAAGTCCCAATGGCGATACCGAGTGAAGCCTTCTGACTGCGCCGTCACACCGAGCTCTTGATCGAATGGCACCATGATTGTGCCTGCAGCCTTTTGCCAGGCCGAGATCTCGAGCTCGTCGACGCCCAGCTCGGCAGCTCGTGCTGGGTAGCGGGTCACGACATCCGTGGCGGATCGGAGATTTCGTGCGGCCATCAGATTGGTGAACACATTGTTGTCCACGAGCGCCGTGTACTCGTCTGGACCGGTGACGCCGTCGATGCGAAAGCGCCCCTCAGCGTCGTGGTGTCCGAGTGACTGCCAAAGCCGGGCCGTTTCGACAAGGAGCTCCAGACCTGGGCCCTGCTCGAAGTCGGTGTCGTTCGTGGCCGCCACATACCGGCGTACCGCATCCGCGATGTCCGCGTTGACGTGGAACGACGCCGTTCCGGCCGGCCAGTAGCCAGAGCACTCCTCGCCTCGGATCGTTCGCCAGGGAAACGCCGCTCCACGCAGTCGCAGCTCGCCAGCTCTCGCGCGTGCCAGATCGAGTGTCGAGTATCGCCAAATGAGGGCATCCCGCGCGGCGTACGGCGCGGAGTAGATCAGAACGGGCAGCGTATAGGCTTCGGTGTCCCAAAACGAATGCCCGTCATATCCGCGTCCGGTGAGGCCCTTCGCGGGGATCGCTCGCTGCTCCGCGCGGGCCGCTGCTTGCACGATCTGGAAGATCGCAAAACGGACCGCCTGGTGCAATTCGGGATCACCTTCCACCTCGATGTCGGCACGGCGCCAAATCTCGTCGAGGTGCGCGCGCTGCCCGGCCACGAGCCCGTCCCAACCGGTTCTGCGCGCCGCTGAGAGCGCGGCGTCGACTTGATCTCGCAGCGCCGGCATCGAGCGTCCGCTTGACCAACCGTAGCCAATCAGTTTGATGAGCTTGAGTGATTGCCCGGGAGCCAATTCCGTACTGATGGTGATGCGCGCCAGATCCGGTTCGCTCTCCACCGTCGTCACCGTTGTGCCGGGACCTTCTACGACATGGTCAATGCCTGCAGCCATTCGCAATCCGCTGACACGCGTACGATGGCCGAGCTCGGATTTGAGATCGTGGCTCGAGTGGTACTCGCTGATCAGCGGCGCCCGCAACGCGGCCGCCGCTCGAGGATCGGTCGTCTGAGCCGTCATTGGCTCATTGGCGACGAGCGTTGACTGCACGACGATCCGCACTGGCGCGTCGAGCGCCTCGACTTCGTAATGAACCGCGGCCACCGCGCGCTGGACGAACGAGACAAGCCTGGTCGAACGGATCCTGACCGCCTTGCCGGCCGGTGAGATCCACTCCACCTTGCGTCGCAGAACGCCGTCTCGCAGGTCTAGTACACGCACGTGGCGCTGCAGCTTGCCGTAGCGGACGTCGAATGGCTCGTCGTCGACCAACAGGCGGATGAGCTTGCCGTTGGTCACGTTGATCAGCGACTGCCCTTCTTCCGGATAACCGTATCCGCTTTCGGCGTATGGCAAGGGCAGCGTCTCGAAGAATCCGTTCAAATAGCTCCCGGGCGTTACGTGCGGCTCACCCTCGTCGAGGTTGCCGCGGAGTCCGATGTGGCCGTTCGATAGCGCGAAGATCGATTCCGTCTGAGCCATCAAGTCGAGCCGCAGCTCAGGCTCAACCACAGCCCATGGATCGACCAAGAACACGCCTGGCTCTATCATTCGGCCTCCAGCAGTTCACTGAGATCGGCGACCACAATGTCGGCCCCGTGATTGCGCAGAGCTTCCTTCTGGCCGGCGCGATCGACGCCGACGACCCAGCCAAACGCTCCGGCACGGCCGGCTTCGACGCCGGCGATCGCATCTTCAAAGATCGCGCACCGGCTGGGCTCAATATCGAGCCCCGCAGCCGCCGCAAGAAAGGTGTCCGGCGCCGGCTTACCAGCAAGCCCTAATTCGGCGGCGACGATGCCGTCGATTCGCAGTTCGAACAGGTGCTCGATTCCGGCCGCGGCGAGGACCTCCTGACAGTTCCTGCTCGCCGAGACCACTGCCCTGCGCATCCCCGCATCCCGTACCGCCTTCACGAATCGCACGGACCCATCATAAACCTCGACGCCTTCCCCGCGGATGAGATCGAGTGCGAGGGCGTTCTTCCTCGTGCCCAGGCCGTTGACCGTCAGTGCCGTCGCGGTATCATCGGCCATGCCTTCGGCAACCTCGATCCCTCGGGACGCCAGAAACGCCCTGACGCCGTCCACCCGCTCTCTGCCGTCGACGTACTGGACGTAATCGGTTGAGATTTCAAATGGTGTGTACGGCGCCGCTGTCCGCCTCGACCAATCGAGCAAAAAATCGTCGAACATCCGCTTCCATGCGGTCGCGTGCAATACAGCGGTCTTGGTGAGAACGCCGTCCAGGTCGAACAAGCAGGCTCGTATGCCATCTGGAAGGATCGTTGCGCCTCGAGCGCTCATTGATGTCATGCAAATGAGCCAGTTCGGTGCTCAAGGACGTCGCCATTCGTAAGCGTCATCTGGCGCCACCCGAAGCGGTCGCCTCGCGAGCCGCGGCCGTCGCAACGATTTCGTACGTTTCGCGAACCGGCATAGCGCCGAAGAGACCACGAAATTTTGCGACTTGGTCGCGATAGAATCCGCTTCTTTCACTTGCGTGCTGATCCGCTCGTGTTGCCCATCGCGTGATCGAAATGCCGTGCCCCGTTTCCCGGTTGACCAGGAGCTCAACCCCTTCGAAGCCGGCCTGGCACTGCAGTGCGGGCACCACCTGGTCCGTGTAGACCCTAATGGCTTCATCGAGCTTGCTCAATTGAACATGTACGGTCGCGACACGTGCGAACATCAGGGACTCCTCTCAAACATTAGCTACGGCCAGGCCGCCGGTTGACCTTCGATTCGCAGATCAGGAAGCCAGCTGAGCCAACGTGGCAGGTACCAATTCCGATCTCCAAGCAGTTCCATCGCGGCTGGAACCAGAATCGAACGAACGATGGTCGCGTCGAGAAAAATCGCCACCGCAAGACCAAATCCCATTTCCTGGAGCTGGACGAGCCGGCCCGACGCAAATCCGGCAAAGACAACCACCATGATCAATGCGGCACCGGTGATGATCCGGGCCGTAGTGCGAAGACCCGTGGCGACGGCCTCCCGGTTGTCCCCGGTTAGATCGTAATGCTCTCGGATCCGGCTCAACAAGAAAACGTGATAGTCCATCGAGAGTCCGAAGAGGATGCAGAAGAGGAAGATCGGCAACCAGGCCTCGATCGCGTCCGTTTGCTGCAGCCCGAGCAGGCCGGCTCCATATCCCTTTTGGAAGACAAGAACTAGTAACCCGTACGCGGCGCTCACTGAAAGGAGATTCATAACGATCGCTTTGATTGGCACGACGATCGAGCGAAACACCACCGTCAGGAGGACGAAGCTCAACCCAAGCACGAAAGCGAAGACCCACGGCGTGACATCATCAACCGCGGCAAAATAATCCTTGGTCATAGCGGTGCCGCCGGTCACAAGCACGTCCGTGTTGTTCACGTCGTCAAAGGCAACCGGGATAAGATTGTCTCTCAACCTACCGACCGCGTCGTATGCTGCCGGGTTGAACGCATCCGTCGCAAGGTCGACTTCGATTAAGCCAAGATCGCCGTCATCGTTCCATTGCGCCGCCGGCATCGCGCCGAAGTCCGGATCGGCGGCGAGCGCGCTGCCGAGGCGTTCGATGCCGGCTTGCACCTCCGGGTCGTCCCGCTGCCCGTCAATCACGATCTCCACCGGATCGAGCCGTCCAGCAGTAAAGTCCGTGCCGAGAATTTCGAAC
This sequence comes from uncultured Sphaerobacteraceae bacterium, assembly GCA_964371945.1. GTDB lineage: Bacteria > Chloroflexota > Chloroflexia > Thermomicrobiales > UBA6265 > CAYJPA01. The sequence goes on from CAYJPA010000122.1 coordinate 6,473, forward strand.
GCGCGCTTGACGTCGCTTGGAGGCAACGTGCTTACGGTCGCGGTGCCGCGAGCGAGATCCAGTGCGGGGATCGCGAGGAGCACAAGGAGCAGAGTCGAGAGCGAAACGCTTATCACGGGTCGAGCCATGACCAGGCGCGTCACTCGGTCCCAGAACCCCCCCTTATCACCTTGTGCTACGAGCTCGGACTGAGCAACGGCGGGTCTCTGACCGCGCCGGCGTCGTGGCCAGTCGATTCGATCGCCGAGCAGCGAGAGCATCGCTGGAATCAGCGTTAGGGTCGCGGCGATCGCGACGACAACCACCAGGATTGCGGCAATCCCGATGCTCTGGAAGACCGTCAGTGGCACGAAGAACATCCCGGACAGCGCTAGCACCACGGTCGTACCGGAGAAGAGCACCGCCTTGCTTGCGGTCGCGCCGGAGAGTTCGATCGCGTCGAACTTTGTTGCACCTCGCCGGCGCTCCTCGCGATAACGGGCAATCACGAAGAGCGAGTAGTCGATCCCGACAGCGAGCCCGATCATCGTGATGACGTTCGTGACAAACACGAAGAGATCGAGCGCTTGCCCAACGATCGCCGTCAATCCGAAAGCGACCAAAATCGAAACAGCGCCTAAAAGAAGCGGAAGACCGGCCGCGATCAAGGCGCCGAAGACAATGACCAGAACGATCATGGCGACCGGAATACCGATCGCTTCACCGGTTCGAAGGTCTTCTTCCGCCATCGAGCCAAATGTGTGATCACTTGTCACCGCGCCGACGCTCAGAACCTCAAAACCCTCGGTCTTTAGGCTGTTGATGGTCGTGACATACTCTTCGGCGTGATCGACCGCTTGGTCGAAATCGCCCACGAGTGTGACGGGAATGATCATGGCGTGGCGATCCGGCGATACGAGATCTTCCGCCGAAGCGCTATTCGACTCGACAGCACCATAATAGTCCGAGGTCGTGTCGACAATTCCGTCCAATCCTGACAACGCGGCCAATGTGCGATCGACGACCACTCGAAAGGCGACGTCATCGACGGTTGTCGTTTCCGATCTGATCACGACTGTTTCCGCGACGGGTTCATACGGACGGAGCCTGGTCGCGATCAGGTCATCCGCTCGAACCGATTCGGGCGCATTGGTCATGGTGACTTCGGTTGTCAGGGATTCGGCCAATCCCTGGGCCAAGAACATTGCCAGAACCATCACGACGATCCAACTGACGATCACGATCCATGGGTGGTGCGCGCTGATTCGCGCAAGTCGAGCGGTGGACAACCGTGTTTCGGGCCTTGGCCCATGTGCGGAACGTCGTTGAGCTGTTCGTGGGGCAACGGAAGTGATGGATGCCATCGTGATTCACTCCCACTACGTTTTGATAATTGCTCGTGCAGAGAACGAACCCTGTACGGTACGGTTCCCAGAGAGTTATCGCCGTTTCGCCGTTACGTCCGCACTGGGATTGCGACTGCGCCTGCTGCAAAACCGTGACAGTCTCAAAGGCGCTTCAAATAATGGGATGACACCATGGCCGAGGTCGGGGGAACCGTCGGAAGACCGCGATGATGGAAGCCGATTCTATTCACTGGAGATGCGTTCAATGGAGACAAAGAAATGAAATCGAGCATCCGTGATGGCACTAAGCAGCGGAATTGAGGTAGAGCGCTCATGCCTGCGACAGGTGTGCTGCACTTGATCGAAGCCGAGCTCGTTGCTCTTGTGGACGCTCTTGCCAATGGTTCGTCTCGGGGTCTCCTGCAGAAGGGGAACAATTCAGCGGCAATCGTCTGAGTAGCCTTCCGGAATCACAGATTCAATTGCTGGATGTTGATCCATCGATCGGCGCCGGAAACCCTTCCGGTGTCATCTCGGTTGACTGGATCGAATGCCGCAGCTGAAACCGGTTGGTCGCCTCACAGGACTGCGAGGTCATCCTCAGTGACGAGCGCGCAAAAGCGATCCCATTGACACGCCGATGAAACGTCCACAGCAGGAACCGAATGCGGTTAAGACGTGCTACGTGGGAATCTCTGCATAATTGGAGAATGGGGTTACCCACGATGCGTATTCTGATCATCGAAGACGAATTGAGATTAGCAAGCATTCTCGAACAACTCCTCTCGCAGGAGCGATTCGATGTTGATCAGGCTCACAATGGCGACTCCGGTCTGGAGCTTGCGCTAAACGGATCGTACGACGCACTGATCGTCGATCGAATGTTGCCTGGACTCGATGGCCTCAAGGTCGTTCAATCTCTCCGCGAGCATGGCGTGACAACACCAGTACTGATGCTTACGGCCCGGCGCGAACTTCCAGAGCGGGTTGAGGGTCTCAATGCCGGTGCAGACGACTACCTCGGCAAACCGTTCGCCTTCGAAGAGCTACTCGCCCGCTTGCGGGCTATCCTGAGGCGGAAAGACCGTCCAATCGTCGAAGAGATCGTGAAGATCGGCGACCTCACGATCAACCTGTCCGCTCACACCATCACGCGAAACGAGCAGGAGATTAGCCTCTCGCCACGAGAGTACGCGCTGCTCGAGACTTTGGTGCGTCATCGTGGACAGGTACTCAGCAGGGACCAACTGCTGGAGCGTGTTTGGGGTTACGACACTGATACGCTGGGCAATGTCGTCGATTTGTACGTTCACTACCTCCGACGTAAGCTCGATCCCGCGAACCGCGATCGAGAGCCGTTCATTCGCACGGTGCGTGGCGCCGGCTATGCGGTTCGGTAGCCACCACATGTTCGCATCCGTTGGTCGCCGTCTCGCGTTGCTCAACGCGCTATCCGTTCTGGTCGTGATAGCGCTTGTCGGCGGTGCGACCTATTTCATTCTTCGCACGACGCTTTCCCGAGAGGCAGATGATTCGCTCCGGGAGCGAGCGAGATCAGCTCGAATCACCTGGTCTGAATTGTTCAATCCAGATTTCCCGCGGGTCACAGCGACGGCCGCCATTCCAAGTTCGGAGGACGACGAATCGAACGATCAGGGCGACAAATCAGACGACAACGAATCGCACGATGATGACGAGGATTCGGACGACGACTTCGAAGTCATCGAGGCCGGTGACACGTTGCTGTATGCATTTGACCGCGAAGGGTCATTGATCGCGGATGCCCGTGGGATTTCGGTGGCTGGGCTGCCCTTGTTGGAATCGGTTCATGCAGCGCTTGATGGGAGATCGGTGATCCGCAACGTTCAGATTGATGCCCAGACCGTTCGCGTCTACACGGAACCCGTATGGGCGGACGGCGAGATCGTCGGGGTCATTCAGGCCGCACAGGGGCAATCGATGCATGAGGCTGAGTTGCGTCTGGTCCAGATTGCCAGCCTGGCTGGAATCGCGCTCGGGGCGCTGATTTCGATCCCGTCAGGCATGTTCCTCGCACGGCGCGCGATGCGCCCGATCAGTGTGGCATTCGATCGCCAGCGCGCGTTTGTGGCCGACGCCTCGCATGAACTTCGCACGCCCCTGACCGTGATCAGAGCAAACGCGGAGCTGGTCAAGCGTTTGCCCGCGCCGCCCGCCAAAGTACAAAGCGAAATGGACTACATCCTGTCCGAGGTCGACTGCATGGCAAGACTGGTCGACGATCTGCTGTTGCTCGCGCGGCTGGATGACAGCTCGCTGTTGCTCGAGCGAGAGGAGCACGAGCTCGACGAGATCCTGAAATCGGTTTTGGACCCGATGCAGGCCTTTGTGGCGGAGAAGAAGCTCACCTTAACGTTTCACCAACTCGACCGTCCGGCTGTCGCCTGCATCGATCCGGTCCGCATTCGACAAGTGTTACGCATCCTGATCGACAATGCGGTCAAATACACGTCGTCCGGTGGCGCAATCCAGGTCAATCTCGAGCACCATCCCGGTAGAGTGACGGTCAAAGTCAGCGATACTGGGATCGGGATCGCTGCCGAAGATCAAGTAAACGTCTTCGAGCGTTTTTACCGGGCCGATGCCGATCGCTCGCGCGAATCGGGAGGATCCGGCCTCGGTTTGACGATCGCTCGAGCGTTGGTTGTCGCTCACGGCGGCTCGATTGGAATCGACAGTCGAGTAGGTCACGGAACGACGATCTGGTTTTCAGTTCCCGCGTCTTGCTAGCGAACAAAGCCGTTGGGTCGATGCACCGGCGGCTCCCTTACTAACATCGGATTGAAACGTAGTGAATCAGGCAGGCTGTTCCACCTGATAGGTCTCGGGCACGACGATCTCGACCATGATCCGGTGAAACCCCTCGAATTGCTCGTAGGCGACCGAATGCCCCGCATGCTCGAAGGTGAAGATCTGCTTGCTTGGCGCTTCGACCAGGGCGAACCATTCATGCGCAAGATCGCGGCGCCCGGCCAGCTCTCCTTCCCCTTCGAAGAGATAGATCGGAACTTCGAGCTCCGTCACGTCCTCCCGGAAGTCGATCCCCTGCAATTGCGGATACATCGTCCAGAACATGTCGAATAGACCGCGCATGACATTGAGCTTCTCGACGAAGGTGTACTCGCTGCCGCCTTCACCTGAGATTCCGAGACCGCTCCACATGTCCTCGTACGCGGCCGGCGGATCGTAGTCCGGCTCGATCTTCTCGTATTGAGTCAGGATGTAGCCGTATGCGAACGCATCAGCGTATGGTGGTTGACCGATTTCCTCGAGTTTGTTTGCCAGCGCTTTGTCGTCGTTCTCGCCGGCATAAGCCACCAGATCCCGGTAGATCCGCAGGTCGGTTTCGCGTTGGCTGACCATTTGACCGCTGGCGATGTAGGCATGGAAGAGGTCGGGCCGCTTTTGAACCGCGAGCACCCCGAGCGTGGTGCCCCACGATTCACCGGCAATGTAGATCTTGGCCTCATCGAAACGCGCGCGCAGGTAATTGGTAAGCTCGATCGTGTCCGAAATCGCTTGTCCCAGCGTCCAGGTTCCGGCCGGGTCGAGCGCCGGATAGGACTTGCCTGCTCCTCGTTGATCCCAGTCGACGAACACGAAGTCATGGGCGAGCGCATCGAAGTAGGTGCGGGCGATCGCTAGATCGCTTTGACCCGGTCCCCCGGCGAGCCAGAGCAACACCGGGCTGTCAGGACTGGCGGCGCAAATCTCAATCC
>CAYJPA010000123.1:0-11344 GCA_964371945.1 uncultured Sphaerobacteraceae bacterium
TTGCGCGCCACACTGCCGGCCGCGTTCGCCGCGGGATTCGTGATCACCGGCTTCGTTCCCGACACATTGCCGGAGCAACAACTGTCATCGCTGGTGCTGCAAAAAACGCGTGCGCTTACAAGTTGACTTTTGCCGCGCGGTGCCGTGGAAAGGCCGAACCAGGTGTCCAAGGACTTCAGGATTACTCGAATCGAAGTCATTCCGGCCCGCTTGCCATTGCGCGAACCGTTCGTCATTGCGTACGCCCGTCAAGAGGACATTCCGACAGTTTTCGTGCGCATCACGACGCACGGCGGGCTGGTCGGCTGGGGCGAGGCGACGCCAGACCCCAACGTCACCGGCGAAACGTTTGCTTCGACCGCGGCTGTTCTGCGCGAGGATCTTGCCCCAGTATTGATCGGCCACGATGCGCGCGATCGTGAATCTGCGATCCACAAACTCGACGCGAAGGTCGAGCACATTCCCGCGGCGAAGGCGGCGCTCGATATCGCGCTGCACGATCTTGTTGCCCGCGCGTACGGTCTTCCGCTTTGGGCGCTGCTCGGCGGGAGGAGCAAACTTCATCTCCAGATATCACGCGTCGTCAGCATGAAAGAACCGTCCGCGATGGCCGTCGACGCCCTCAAGCACGTCGCGGACGGCTTCGCGACGGTCAAACTGAAAGTCGGCGATGCCCGGAATCCGATGTTGGACGTCGCCCGCGTCTTCGCGGTGCGCGATGCGGTCGGGCCGGAGATCCTGATCAAGATCGATGTCAATCAGGGGTGGGCAACACCGGGAGTGGCAATTCCCGCGACACGTGCTGTGCTTGGCAGCCGGCCCGAATACGTCGAACAGCCGATCGCGCAATGGGATATCGAGGGCCTGGCCGAGGTCAGAAGGCAAACCGGCGCAACGATCATGGCCGATGAGGCGCTCCACGGCGTCCGTGATATGCAGCGGATCGTCGCGCTCCGCGCGGCCGATCTGGTCAATATCAAATTGATGAAGACCGGCGGTCTTCTGAACGCGCTCCGGGTGAATGCGATCGCGGAGGCTGCAGGGATCGGCGCGCAGGTCGGAACGATGGTCGAGAGCTCGATTGCCTCGGCGGCTGGATTGCACCTGGCAATGTCGCTGGCGAATGTCAAAACGGTCGAAATGGGTGGGCCCCTGATGATCACCGAGGAAGTCGGCGATCTCCGCGTCTGCTATGACCGCGACACCATCACGCTGTCCGACAAACCAGGTCTGGGCATCGAAGTCGATGAATCCGCCGTTAAGCGGTTCAGCGAAGCCTGGTGGACGATCACTTCTTAGTCGTCTTTTTGGAGATTGGGCCGAAAGCGATTTAGCGTGTATTCTCAGCCAACTAATTTGTCCCCTCGGAGGAGCGCAATGGAAGATCAGACAGAAACTCTCGCACACCGCATTGTTATCGACCCGGAGATCATGGTCGGAAAGCCGACAGTCCGAGGCACCCGAATCCCTGTCGAGCTCGTGCTTAAGCGGCTCTCACGAAATCTTGACCTCGACGCGTTGTTCGTTTCCTATCCGCGACTCACGCTCGATGATGTACGTGCCTGCCTTGCTTATGCCCAGGCGCTGGTTGCAGGTGAAGATGTAATACTTGTTGAGCCAGAGCCGGCGTAGGCGAATGGCCAGATTTCTGCTCGACGAAAGTGCCGATTTTCCGCTGATCAAGCAACTGATTGAGCAAGGTCACGACGTAAAAACCGTGGTCAGAGATTTTCAGGCCGCGATCTCTGATATAGAGGTCTTGGCCATTGCAGTCCCAGAAAACCGCATAATCATCACAAATGATCGCGATTTTGGTGAGCTCGTGTTTCGGCGAGGACTTGCACACCGCGGAATCATCCTATTTCGACTCGGCGACGAATCGATGGAAGTCAAATTTGCCCGGCTCAGTCAAATCCTCCTGTTTTCTGAGTCTGAACTTCGTTCTTTTACCGTGGTGACCGAGAACGTGATTCGAATTCGCCACCACTCGTCGTGACTTGACTATCGAGGCGGCATGCGAGAGCACGCGAGGCTTCAAAAGGCACAAATGGTGAAGCACTATCGGAGCTACAGCTATTGGCTGGAGTCGTGTGGGGACGATCTCGCGCCGCGCCCCGCCCTCGACGGTTCGATTGATGTGGATGTCGCGATTCTGGGCGCGGGTTACTCTGGGCTCTGGACCGCGTACTACCTGCTGAAACGCGAGCCGGGACTTAGCATCGCGATCGTGGAGCGAGAGATCGCCGGTTTTGGCGCCTCCGGTCGGAACGGCGCCTGGTGCACACACGGGTTTCCGACGTCGCCAGGCAAGATCGCGAAAACGCATGGACGGAATGCCGGGATCGCTGTGCAACAGGCAATGTTCGATACGGTCGACGAGGTTGGCCGGGTGGCGGCGATCGAAGGAATCGACATCGACTGGACCAAGGGCGGCGAAGTGCTCGTCGCACGGGGACCGGAGCAGCTCCCCACGATTCAGCATGTGAAAGCCGAATTCGATGGACTCGGGTTCGCTGACCGCGCGGTGCTGCTCGACAAAGCGGCGACCGATGCACACGTTCGAATTGCCGGCGCGGTTGGCGGCATCTTTCTGCCCGATACTGCCACCATTCATCCCGGTAAGCTCGTCCGCGGACTTGTGCGGTTGGTTGAGCGGAATGGAGCGACCATTTTCGAACAGACCGCCGTGACCGATTTCTCGACTGGACCCAATCCCGCACTGCACACGGCGCGTGGGGATGTGCGCGCGAAGACGATCGTGCTCTGCGGGGAGGCATACCTCTCCCAACTTCCAAAGCTCAAGCGACAGATCATGCCCGTGTACTCGCTGATCACGCTGACTGAGCCGCTGTCCGCGGCCGATTGGGCCGAGATCGGTTGGGAAAATCGGGAAACAATCGCGTCGTGTCGCTACACCGTCGATTATCTCTCGAAAACCGCGGATGGCCGGTTGCTTTTCGGCGGCCGCGGAGCTCCCTATCACTTTGGGTCGAGCATCAAGGACGATTACGATCGCAACGGCGCTACGCACCAGATGCTAATGGACAATGTTCGCAGTTGGTTTCCGCGCCTCAAAGACGTCAAGTTCAGCCATACCTGGGGCGGCCCGCTCGGGTGGCCGCGCGATTTCATGCCGACCATGTCATACGATCCGCGCGAGAGTCTGGCTACCGCGCGGGGCTACACGGGGAATGGAGTGTCGACCGCAAATCTCGCTGGCAGGGTTCTGGCCGATCTCATCACCGGCGCCGATTCCGAGATTACGAAGCTGCCATGCGTGAACCATCGCTCGCCGAACTGGGAGCCGGAACCGTTCCGGTTCGCCGGAGTGCGGTACGTACAGCGCGCCTTTTTGAGATTGGACGAGAAAGCTGCGCGAACAGGCCGGGCTCCGAGCGGCAAAACGCTGGCCGAGCGATTGACGACGCACTGACGGTCGATTCGGCTTCGCTCCGAGATTCATTGCAGCTATCTACTTGCTGCAATTCCGATCGCCTGGCGTGCTCCTCTGCATTGCCTCTACGTATGTGAACGGCGACATACATCACTCGAACCACTTGTTTCTACGTAGTTTGAAACAGCCTGCTTCTCCGAAATGCGTCGTTTTAGGGATGTGCGGCATCCAGTTGAAGCGCATCATATGGGTGTTGGTAATGGGCCAGCGCAAAACGGATGGAGAATAATGTGTTGCAGCTAAGTGTTGTCGCGGTACAGGAGATCATCCGGATACATGAGCCCGAGCGCCTGGCAGTCGAGGACCGCAACTATCAACGTCACCTTGCTCGTGCAATTCGCCGGGAACTTCGAAAAGGCATTTGGGCACGGCTTCGAAACCGCTCCGGTCAGTTGCAGCCTTCAGCGCAGGGGACCGCGACGGTCGCGAATCCCGCGGGCGCGGGCGACTAATCAACCGGGTAATGTATGTTGAAGCGACTTAAAGGGACAGCGAATGCTGTCCCTTTGTCGTGTGTGACAAAAATTCCTTCGGAAGTCTCCGCGGTGGTAGGTTATGATGCGGTCGTCAATGACTTGTAGTGGAAACGGACCTACCCATGCGCCGGTACACAGATGATCCGCTTGTGTGGATGCTCGTCGGCGGGCTTGGTTTCGGGCTCTTCATTGGGATTCTTCGTGCTTCGGGGCCCGTGGAACTTTTGCTTTGGGTGCTGGGTGGTGTTTTCGTATCGCTGATTGCTTTCACCATCTATCTCGATCCTCAACCTCACACGGCGATAATCTTCACTTTGGCTCGTCCGCCTGCTGTTCGATCACATGTTCGCGACCGGTTTGGGCGCGCGCCGTGGGTGCCAGGCGTCGATACTCCGGGAGAGTTGCTCTTCTGGCGCCGCCTCCAGCCCAATCTGTTCGTGGCTGTCGTTCTTGCCCTGTTTGGCGTCGTACCAGCGGTGATTTATGTTGTTTTGGCGATGAGGTCAACGCAAACGATATTGGTCGTCACTGAAGCGGAAAGAGACCGCACCGCGGTGAATGTCACTATTCGACCTCGTTCGCATGACGGCCGGCGCATAACGAACAAGCTCGTCAACAGTCTCATAAGGCTTGGCGAGCGCGTTGATCTGGATTGATCTCGATTTGCTCGTTGAACCGCTATCCCGCGAACGAATTCAGATCGTCGGGACTTTGATAGGAGCCATATCGTGCCCACGCTTGCGTTGATTCACACCGCGGTCGTCAATGTGACGACCTTCCAGGGACTGTGCGGCGAGCTAACTCCGGAGCTCACCACGTTCCACATGCTCGACGAGAGTTTGCTCAAAAACACGATCCGTGAGGGATCGATGTCGCACCAGACCGCAAAACGGGTGGTCGGACACGTGGTGTCGGCCGCGGACGCCGGCGCCGATGCGGTGCTGGTAACCTGCTCGTCGATCGGTCGTGGCGCTGAGATCGCCCGCGAGTTGGTGTCGATTCCGGTCATCCGGGTCGACGAAGCGATGGCCGACGAGGCAGTTCGGATTGGAGCGCGGATCGGCGTGATCGCCACTCTGCCTACGACACTCGAACCGACTTCTGCGCTCGTTCGCTCTCGGGCGGAATTGGCCAGCAGAGCGGTTCACGTGGTTGTTCATCTCTGCGAAGGCGCATTCGCGGCGCTCTCTGCCGGCGATACCGTCGCCCACGATGCTGCCGTCGCTGCTGGGCTTCGGGATCTGATGAGCCGCGTCGACGTAATCGTGTTGTCGCAGGCAACAATGGCCAGGGTTGCCGGCCAAATACCGCCACGCGAACGTGGGGTGCCGATCCTGAGCAGCCCTCGCTCCGGCTTGTTGCGCGCTCGCGATACATTGCTGGGGAATTCCAGGCTGTAGCCGCCTCCCCGACGCTCGGCTACTCTTGAGGTGCGACACAAGATAGGGTGGCCTTTTCAAGCAACGTGCGCTGAGAGTGCGATGTCTGGTAGTTCGTCTGTCTCATCAAACCGGTCTCCGATGATTGGCCGTTCGCGGGAGCGCGTGCTCTTGCACGAGGAAGTCGTCCGCGCCATCGCGGGACGAGGCCGGTTGGTGTTGATCGGCGGCGAGGCCGGCATTGGAAAGACCACCCTAGCACGCGACGCCGTCCAGGAAGCACGGCAACGAGGCGCGCTCGTGCTGTCCGGCAATTGCCATGATTTGACCTCGAGTCCGCCTTATGCTCCGTGGCTCGATCTGGCAACGGGGTATCCGGTTGATCCCACGCTGCCGCCTTTCCCGCCCGCATTCGCCGGAGGAGATCTGGCCGGCATCCAGAGTCAGTCCGCGCTGTTCTCGGAAACCCTGGCATTCCTGACCGCGATTGCGAGGTCGCGACCAGTGGTCGTGCTGCTCGAGGATTTGCACTGGTCGGACTCCGCGAGTCTCGAGCTCCTGCGATTCCTATCCGCCAGAATTTCGGAATTGCCCGTTCTCCTGCTGATCACGTATCGGGTGGACGAACTAACACGACGACATCCACTCTATCAACAATTGCCAGGATTAATTCGTTCCGGGTTAGGTATACGGCTCGACCTAAGACGACTCGACGAATCAGCAATTGGCGAGCTCATCAGGATGCGATATCGCCTTCCCGTGGACGACGAAAAGCGGTTGCTGGACTACCTGGAGCAACATGCCCAGGGTAATCCTTTCTATGCGACCGAGCTCTTGCGAGCGCTGGAGGAAGAGGGCGAGCTCCTCATAACGAGCTCTGGATCGAGCCTGGCGGTTTTGGAGCGGCTCGTCTTGCCCACATTGCTCACGCAAATCATCGAGGCCCGCGTCGGCCGGCTCAACGAATCAGCTCGAAAGCCGTTGTCAATCGCCGCGGTCATCGGCGAAGAGATCCCAATCGATCTCTGGGCCGAACTTTCCGAGATCGGCGGAGAAGATCTCTTCTCGGTGATTGAGGAGGCAACAGATGCCAGTTTGTTGGAAGCGAGTCGAGACGGTGTCCGCGTTCGATTCGTGCATGCCCTCACTCGAGACACGCTCTATGAATCCATCCTGCCACCACGACGCCGGCTCTGGCACCGGGCGGTCGCCGAAGCCCTCATGCATCGTCGAAATCCCGATCCTGACGCGGTTGCCCACCATTTGAGCCAAGCGGGAGACGAACGGGCGCCCGAGTGGTTGGTCAAAGCTGGAAACCGGGCGCAGCGAGCATATACCTGGTTAATCGCTGCCGAGCGCTTCATCTCTGCTGCTTCATCGCTCGAATCCATCGCCGGTTCAGAGAGAGCGCGCGGCTGGCTGCTCTTTCGAGCTGCCCGGCTGATGCGTCTTGCCCATCCCGAGCGCGGGATCGAATTGCTGCGCGAAAGTCGCCGCCTGGCGATCGAGTCCGGCGACCGGCTGCTCGCCGGCGACGCTCACTATTCGATCGGACTGCTGACGATCTACTCTGACCGAATAGGTGAGGGTATCGACCTGATTGAAGCCGGCATCGAGATGTTGGAAGCCCTCGAATTCGATGAGCTCCGAGGCGACAGCACTGTCGCGATCGCTCTTGCGGATTCACTTCCTCAACTTGAGGGTGCCGCCGACAGCGATGTCGAGTCAAGCCTGTCGCTGCAGCGAACCAGCGGCCTAAACCATCGGAAGGGCAGCCTCCCCTGGTGGTACGCGGCGGCCGGAAAGCCGCATGCCGCTCTCGAGTTCGGTGAGGTTTTCCTCGCCGCCGCGAACAGGTTGGCAACGCCGGGCGGGCTTGTGCAGTCAGCAACCGGTCACTGCTATTTGGGATTGGGTTGCGCATTTGCAGCAGTTGGTCAGCCGGAAGAAGCGGAGTCGGCGTTCGACACGGCACGTTCGATCTATCGAACCCTCGATCACCACGGCGTCATCGCGGTCGCCTTCCTGGCAGAACTGCGGCACGTCACCCACTCCTACCGGGTCGAGGACGTTGCTCATCGCCGGCGGTTGACCGAAGAAGCAGTGACGGCGCTCGACCAGGCCGGTGGTGCGATGCCAACGGGCTTTTCGTCAGCCGTTGCGCGCCTGGGAGGTCTCGTGATTGACGGTGGCTGGGACGAAGTCGAGCGCGTGGTAAACGAGATCGACGAGCCTGGTCACGCGTTCGTTCTTCGTGGGATGTCTGAAGCGATCGCCGAGATCGCAATGCACAAAGGTGATCGTGCAACCGCGTGGAAGCACGTCAACATGTCGCTTCCAGATGGTCCGAAGCAGGTATTCGGTAGCCGTTTTTTCCAAGAATCGCTTCTCTTCCAGCGGGTAGCTTCAGCACTCTCGATATCCGATGGTCAATTGGAAAATGCGGAAGCATGGCTTGAAGCACATGACTCCTGGCTTGCGGCTTCAGGCTCCGGTCTCGGAGCTTCCGACGGCAAGCTTGCCTGGGCGAGATACCACCTGGCGACCGGCGATCTCGACGCGGCATTGGTTTCTGCAACTCATTCACTTGGGCTGGCGGGCAGTCCCAGACAGCCGCTCGCGCTCGTCCGGGCGGATCGGCTACTCGGCGAGATCGAAACCATTCGCGGAAGATTTCTTGTCGCTGAGCAGCACCTCAATGCGGCCCTAGATTTGACAACCCGCTGTGAAGCGAAGTTCGAACGAGCCTTGACATTGGTCGCGCTCGCCGAGCTCCGCTCGCGAGAAGGCCGAGCCGAGGAAACGGAGAAATTCGCAACCGAGGCGGAGGAAGTCTGCCGTCAACTCGGAGCCAAACCAACGCTGCTTCGCATTGAAGCAATGAGGTCTGCGTCTCAGGAGCCGGTTCCTGCCGCGATCCCATTCGGGCTGACTGCTCGCGAAATCGAAGTGCTCAACCTCGTGTCCCAGGGGCTGACTGACGCCACGGTCGCCGCTCAACTCTTCATCAGTCCCCGGACTGTTGGGCAACACCTGCGCTCGATCTACGGCAAGCTCGAAGTCTCCTCCCGCTCCGCCGCTACCAGAATTGCAATCGAGAAAGGAATTTCCTGAACCACTAACTCCAAATCACGGTCTGCGTAAAACTACGCAGAGCACATTCGGCGTATCTTCAATCCCGTCCTACCGCATTTGAGCAGTCCTGCCGATGTGCTGGTCCTGCTCTCCTCATAGGATGTGATTCACACCCAGCGACCCGGTTTCGCGAAAGCCAAGTCTCCGAAGCAGACACAGACGAGGGGAGTCACCTGCTTCGCCCCATTCGCGAGTCAGGTCGCTGGTACTACGCCGGTTTGAATTGGAAATGGAAGGCAACGATGTGAACACAAATCGTTTTCGGATATTGATTGTGATGTTCGCCCTTAGTGCTGTCATTGCCGCATCCGTTGACCGAACCATTGCTCAAGACGCGACACCGGCGGCGGGTCCGATTGCCCCGCATGACCTCGCACCCGGCGTGGTCGCCGAGGTTCTCGCCGGCGCGCCCTCCGCGCTGGCGCCAGGGCAGACCGTCTGGGTCGCGCGCTTCGTTTTCCAATCTGGCGCCGAGATATTCCCGCATAGCCATCCGGGAACGACAGTCCTCGGTGTGCTCTCCGGCAGCTTTGGATGGACGCTTCAGGCAGGCACTGCTCATCTTGTCCGAGGAGCCGCTGGAACCACGCCCAGCCCCGTCGAAGATGTGACCATCGTGGGCACGGAGGTGATTTTGGGGCCTGGAGATGCCATCTACTACGAAAGCGATGTGATTCACACCGCTCGCGGCGCCGGCGACACGGAGACGGTCGTGCTCGAAACGCTCGTGCTCGAAACGGGCGCACCACTTCTGATGCTGGCCGGGACGGATATGGGCACGCCTTCGACGTAGTCCAAAGCGACTTCGATGTACTCGGACGCCGATTTGCGTCCGAGTAGGAGAGAGTGAAGAAACTCGCTCGTAGCACATAAGGTGGAGTAAGACATGACAGTAACTGGAATGAAGTCCGAGATCGATACCACGGCACTAGCGGCATTCACGGCAGCTTTCCGGGGTAAAGTTCTACAATTTGGGGACGCGGGTTACGATGAGGCTCGCGCGGTTTACAACGCGATGCACGATCGGCGACCGGCGCTCATCGCACAACCGGTGGATACGGCTGACGTAGCAGCGGCCGTCAACTTTGCCCGAGATCAGGGTCTCCTGCTGTCGATCAAGGGCGGATCGCACAATGTGAACGGCTTCGGGACAAACGACGGCGGGCTGGTGATCGATCTGTCGCAAATGCGGAGCGTCTTCGTCGATCCTAAAGCCAAGACGGCGGTCATCGGCGGCGGCGCGACCTGGGGCGATGTCGATCACGCTACCCACGTGTACGGTCTCGCGACACCCGGCGGAATCCTCTCGACCACAGGGGTTGCCGGGCTGACGCTCGGCGGTGGATTCGGTCATCTGACGCGGCGCTACGGTCTGTGTTGCGACAATCTGCTCTCTGCCGAAGTCGTGACCGCGGATGGCCGGATCGTCATCGCAAGCGCGGACGAAAATCAGGATCTCTTCTGGGCGATCCGCGGCGGCGGCGGCAACTTCGGGGTTGCAACCCGCTTAAGCTTCAAGCTCTACCCGGTTTCGACCGTTTACGGCGGGCCGATTTTCTACCCCGCGGAAGCCAGCGCCCAGGTCCTCACCTTCTTCCGTGAATTCATCGCCTCCGCCCCACGCGAGATCAGTGCGTTTTTCGGCTACCACGAGGCGCCACCCGCTCCATTCGTGCCGGAGCCGCTATGGGGCCACAAAGCATGCGCGATCGTGGTTTGCTATACCGGTCCGCTGGAGGACGCCGAAGCGGCAATTCGGCCGATTCGAGAAGCCGGTCCAGTCGCGCTCGACCTCTGCGGGCCAATCCCCTATCCAGCATTGAATTCGATGTTCGACGCGCTCCTCCCGCATGGACTCAACCACTACTGGAAAGCAGACTTTGTGCGCGAACTGAGCGACGCAGCGATCGAAGTCCACGCCGCGCACGGGCCGCGCGTTCCCAACTTTTTCTCTTTGATGCATCTCTATCCGCTCGATGGCGCCGTGCAAGATGTGCCAAAAGACGACACCGCCTTCACGTATCGAGATGTCAACTTCACGCACATCATCGCGGGAATTGACAGTGATCCAACGAACATGCCGGACCACACCGCATGGGTGAGGGAGTACTGGGCGGCGCTACACCCGCTCTCCGCGGGCGGCGCGTACATCAACTTCCTGATGGACGAGGGGCAGGACCGCATTCAGGCGACCTACCTCGACAACTACCCGAAGCTGGTCGCCGCCAAGAACCGGTGGGATCCTAGCAACCTATTCCGGATGAACCAGAACATCCGGCCAAGCTAAGTGTGCGAGGAGAATGCGTTTGTCCCCAATTGGGGACGAACGCATTCTTGCGGTCCACGAGGTTTCGTTACCGTGGGGCTGTTCACACAAAAATACACGGTCTGTAGCCGGCTGCGACGCGCAATGCGAAATTGCATGTCTGGTTTGGACGAAGGACAAGAGCTCAGTGCCGAAGTCGAACCGGCGCGGGGGGCCGTGCTGTCTTTGGCACCCGGTAGCAGATCGGCTTTTCCAATCCCCGAACATACCCCAGCACGGCATCAGCCGTTTCGTACCAGCGGATGCCGCGACCTGATCCACCCAGTGGACTGAGCGCGATCGGGACTGAAGCAGGCTCTGACAAAGCGTCGTCTCTGAACTGACTCAACCAGTCGGTGAAATTGGCGGCGCCGTCCTCTCCCCGCCAGCCGGCAGCCACTGAACAATCGAATCGTCGCGCGAGGTCAATTGCGGCGAGCATCACGTCACCTCAGTTGCGGGATCCAGACAGCTTATCGATGAAACATGCGCCAATTGCGCTGCTTTGAACAGTAGGCGAATGTAAGTCGCGAAAGCACCACGAGAGTGACTCAAAGGTGACAAAAGCGTGCCAACTGCGTCAAACCATCGGGTT
>CAYJPA010000124.1:0-11324 GCA_964371945.1 uncultured Sphaerobacteraceae bacterium
GGGCGATGCTGTGGTGTGTGGCGGGAGAGACGCTGGACTGAAGTCCGCGCTCAGGAACGGAAGTCCCTCCGGGACTGAGGACGGGCGACGAGGGCGATGCGGTGGTGTGTGGTGGGAGAGACGCTGGACTGAAGTCCGCGCTCAGGAACGGAAGTCCCTCCGGGACCGAGGACGGCATCGAGGCACGCGTGGTCCCGGAGGGGTTTCCGGTTAGGAGCACCGGTATTCAATTCTGTAGTCAAATGATCGCGCTAACGAACTTCGAAGACTTTCAGGACTTCGTCGCCGTAATGGTTGATGGCTTTGACGGCGATTTTGCCCGTTTCCGGGATCGGGAAGGGGCGGCTGGTGGTGCGGTAGAGGGTCGCCCAGGCGTCTTCGTCGATCTCGGCGCGGAGGGCGTTCTTGAGTTTGTCGTAGGGTTGGTCCGCGCCGGTGAAATACGCGTGGCGGACGAAGAAGCCCTCGCCGTTGTAGTTGGTGTCGATGAACCAGCAGGCGATGTCGTCGGTTGAAGCGGGCCGGACCTCGCCGGTGGTGGGATCGTAGACGTCGACGCCCAGAATTTCGACCGTCACCTGACCATCGGTCCGTGAGATGCGCACGTCTGGCTCGCCGAAGATCATGAAGAGGTTGCCGGCGCCGGTTTTCTTGAGCAGGTCATCCATGCCGAGATCCGGGTTCATTTTGGCGGGCAGTACGGTGAGGCGGCCATAGCGTTTGGCTTCTTCGGAGACGTGGGGATCGAAGGCGAAGCCACAAATAAGGAGCAGGTCGTGGCCGAGGCCCTGAACCGCCTCCTTGGCCGCTTCCTGCACCTGCTTCGGACCGACCGTGCCGTGCTCGGGGCCGATCGAGACCGCCACGCGTTTGGCAGCGCCGTCGGCGTCGGTGTACTCGCCGGTGGCGTGAATCCAGGCGCCGGCGAAGGGATCGAGACGGTCGAAAACCAGCTTTTCGCCCTTTTTGGTGTTCTGCACACCCGCCTTGCGAAGGTTGTCCAGGATCATGGTGGCGAAATCGGTGTTGCGCTCGACCTCGGCCAGGGAGACCGCGCCGTCCTGGTTGTCGTCGGCGGTGGAGAGCACGCGGTGTGGCGAGAGGCTCTCGACCGTGAAAGGCCCGCTGACACGGACGCGACGGGCGTCGGGATAGGGCTGATCGAACAGGGTTTCAGTTTCGGCGTGCTTGGCGATCGCGCGGTCGATCTCCTCGCGAGTCATGCCTTCGTGGATGTCGGGGTTGTTGGCGATCGATTTGAGGGTGACGTGCGGAACGCGCTTGTAGACGAAGCCCTTGCGGATGTCGCTCTCGGTTCGGTAGCCGGGCGGTTGCTTGCCGGTGATCTCCTTTTCCCTGGCGATACCCTCGGGGGAGTCAGCCAGGAGGTAGTAAGGGTAACGAGCGGCCATGAGGCGGGTGCGGGCGAGCGCGAGGGCGACGCGGGAGGTATCGATCGTTATCCAACGGCGGCCCCATTGCTCGGCGACATAGGCGGTCGTGCCACTGCCGCAGGTGGGATCAAGGACGAGGTCGCCGGGATCGGTGGTCATGAGGATGCAGCGCTCCGCGATCTTGACGTTGGTCTGGACTACGTACACCTTGGGATCGGTGAAGCTACCAGTTCCGACATCTGTCCATACGTTGTTGAGCGGCATTACCGGAAAATCGTCCAGAAACCTAATGTACTGAATTGAATCGTTCTCTGTGAGCCAGATCCGATCAGCCACAATAAGTTTGGACATTCCAGCGGGGTTCGTTTTCCATCCTCCCTTGCCTGGCCGAATAGCACGACCCTTGAAATCGACAGCGAATGTGGCACTCTCCGGGGAGCTTTGACTTGTCAGGTTGTCTGGCCGGAACAGCCTCGCGCCGGAGGTGAGGATTTGAGGCTCTGCCATTTCAGCGGCGGTCGCACGACGGTGAGAGCCATCGCTGAATCGCACCCTGTTGTATAGCGAACTTGATGTCGTGCCAAAATTCTTGTCGTTGTATATCTGTCTGTATTTGACGTTTGCCGCATCTTTGGAATACCAGAGCACATAATCGCTCACGCCTGCCAGTGTCAGTGTTCCGCCGCTCGGGCTGCCCGCGCCCGACGTTGTCTTGAGAACGATTTGGCTAACAAAGTTATTTGCCCCAAAGACCTCATCAATTATGGAACGCACCAAATGAACGTTTTCATCACCTATTTGGACAAACACGCTTCCAGAATCGGTGAGAAGATCGCGAGCCACAATCAAACGATCTCGCATGTAGGCCAGGTAAGAGTGAATCCCGAGCTTCCAAGTGTCACGAAAGGCTTTGATTTGTTCCGGTTGGCGCGTTGCATCCGCGATGGATCCATCTTGAACCCGCGACTTGCGGGTGCTGACCTGCCAGTTGGAGCCGAATTTGATGCCGTAGGGCGGGTCGAGGTAGATGGTTTGAACTTTGCCTTTCAATCCTTCCTTTTCGGAGAGACTGGTCATCACCAGCAACGAATCGCCGAGGATCATGCGGTTGGTCCAGTGCTGGTCGTGTTGGTAGAAGTCGATCCGGCGGTCGAAGTCATCGCCGAGGCCGTTGAAATCGGAGAAGAGGTCGAGCTGGGTTTCGCCGGTTCTGGCGGCGCGGGGGAGATCGTCGATGATCGCCCGCGGGTGGATCTTTTCCTGGATGTAGACCGGGACGACGGGCACGGCGAGATCCTGGCGGTCTTGATCGTCTTTGCCCTTCCAGACGAGTTGGGGGTCGAGGGAGGGGTCGCGCGGGTAGAGCATGGTTCGCGGGGCCGATTCGTCTTCGGCCACGAAATCGCGCAATTCCTCGGTGGGGATGTTGGTGCGGGTGTCCTTGTGGCGGATGGAGT
Source organism: uncultured Sphaerobacteraceae bacterium (assembly GCA_964371945.1). Taxonomy (GTDB): domain Bacteria; phylum Chloroflexota; class Chloroflexia; order Thermomicrobiales; family UBA6265; genus CAYJPA01. Next base: position 2,852 of record CAYJPA010000124.1, read on the forward strand.
CGACCCGGATTGGGGTCTTTTTGGTCGGCGGCATGATGGTTAGGCTCCTCAGACGACGTCGGATTTGCTCCCGACTGAAGTCGAGAGCTGAGTGACGGAAGTCCCTCCGGGACTGAGCACGCAATCGATTCGTTCGTAGTCCCGGAGGGACTTCCGGGACTGAGGGAAGGTTCAGTTGACGCACAAACGTCACTTGACACTTTTGACGGGTCGTATCCGATCGCAACGCCAGTGCTTCCGCCGTTTTTCGCCGGATTCGATGCGCCCCGGTCAGTTCTAACTGTCAACTGAATCTGAACCTTCCCTGAGCACGGAAATTCATTCCCGTGGTCTATGTTCCACGATCCCCCATCACGATCCTTGTCCTAAATCCGCTCGTATCTTAAATCCGCGCTCAACCACGGAAGTCCCTCCGGGACTAAGCTGACGATGCGCCGATTCGCAGTCCCGGAGGGACTTCCGGGAGTGAGCACGGGAATTCATTCCCGTGGCTCTCCCGCGCGCGCAGACGACTCCTCCGGTGGACGTTCAAACCCATCGTCCGCCTGTTCAAGCTTGGCCCATAAGCGTTCACTAGCATGATGCTCCACCTGGTGCTCGACGTATTCGATGACCTGAGCAAGGGCGTTGTCCCCGAACGACAGGGCGCCATAATCGCCCTGCCACTGAAACCGCTCGGCGCGCTCTCCTTCACCACGATGATTGACCGCGTTGGATGAAGCGCCCTTCAGCCGTTTCACGGCCTCTGCAACCGATATCTTCGGCGGAATCGAAACGACGACATGAACGTGGTCCTGCATAACTCCGACCGCGTGCGGTATCAGGTCGAGGTCCTCGCACGTCAAATCGAACGACCGGCGGATCAATGCATCCTCGGCCGCCCCGATCACCGGCAATCGATCCTTCGTCGACCAGACCAGGTGATAAAACAGTCGCCAGTACGGCATGATTCTTCCTTACGATGCGACGGCGCCGGACTGAAGTCCGCGCTCGGACGGCGACGCTGGACTGAAGTCCGCGCTCGGACGATGGCGCTGGACTGAAGTCCGCGCTCAACCACGGAAGTCCTTCCAGGACTACGAACGCAACGATTGCGTGCTCAGTCCCGGAGGGACTTCCGGGAGTGAGCACGGGAATTCATTCCCGTGGTCTCGGGCCCGCAATCCCCATCACAATCCCTGTCCCCTTTACCATGCGATGGCGCTGGACTGAAGTCCGCGCTCAACCACGGAAGTCCTTCCCGTGGTCTGCGTCCCACGTCCGCGTGCCACAATCCCAATCCCATTTCCGCCCATCACAATCCCTGTTCCACGACCGCCCGCAACAATGCTCGGATCGCGTTGGCGGCGTCCCACGGGTCGGCGATCTCGATGAATGCCCAGCGGCCGAAGCCGCCGTGGTTGTTCACCGCGGGCACCCAGAGGTTGCGCGCGGTGGCGACTTTGGCGGCTTTGTCCTTCTTCTTTTCGCCGGTCACCTCGATCAATAGGTTGAGCAGGTCGTCGGAGCCGCGACCGTCGTGCAGGCAGGCGATGAAGTCCGGGATGTAGTTCTTCTCCTCGCCGTTCAGCGTGTAGGGAATGGTGAAACCGAGGTTGTGGTTCTTGACGTAGCGGAGCACCTCGGGCATGTCTTCGATCGTCTGCGCGAGTTTCTGTTCCCAGGAATCGGTGTCGGCCACGACGTGAGAGACATGGCACTTGTCGTCGCGTGTGAGGTAAACCGGCCGGGTGGTGTCGAAATCGACGTAGCGCGTCGACCCGACCGTGTCGTAGGGTCGCAGGATCGGTTTGAGGGCCGGTGCGCTGGGGTCCGATTGGACGATCGCCTGATAGATCTTGTCCGCGGCCGCGTTGCCGAGCTCGATCATCAACAGCAACTGAGGGAAGGTGCCGTCCTTGAAGGTAACGCTCCCGGCCAGCCACTGCTTCGTGATCGTAAGCACTTGAGGGAAGAGCCACGGCTTCTCGTTGCCATCGTCATCACGGAAGTAACGGTCAAGCACTCGCTTGGCGAGATCGAAGGAAACCTGGTTCTCGCGGAAGCGCGTTCTGTAATCGTAAAGCGTAAGCAGGCTCGTTTCGCCGATGATCGGGGCGTTCTCGGTTTTGGTCGGCACGTCGAGCGTGCTGACGGACATGCGCGAGTCCTCGGTGAACTCGGCGGTCAGGCGCTTCTCGCCGACCTCGTAGCGATGGCCGAGCAGGCGCGGGAAGGTGATCTCGCGGTCGATCCGGTCATCGAGTGAGCGCACGCGGGTGTGCGGTTGGGCGGGTTTGGTGCCAACTGGACTCCCATTGGACGGGATGAAGGAAAAGGGCACGCCGAAGACCTCGGCGTATTCGGGCTCGAAGCGGTCCTCGTCGTTGAGGGCATAACTCATCCGACGAAGCGCACGCCCGACCACTTGTTCACAGAGGAGCTGGGTGCCGAAGGCGCGCACGCCGAGAATATGGGTGACCGTGTTGGCGTCCCATCCCTCGGTTAGCATGCTGACGCTGACGACACACTTGACGTGCTCACCGAGGCGGCCGCGCTTGCCGACGGTGTTCATCACCTCACGCAACAGATCCTCGTCCGCGATCTCTTCCGCATCGCGGCCGGGGAAACGCCTCATGTACTCGTGCTTGAACTCCTCGATCTCGACCGCCGCGATGGCTTTGAACTCCGGGCTCATCGCGCCGCCCGATTCGAGCTGGACGCTGTCGACCAGGATCGTGTTCGGGCGATGGAGCCAGCCACCCTGCCCGTCGTCATTGCGGAAGATTCCGAGGCGGCCCGCTTTCACGATCGACGGCTTCCCGAGCAGCTGCGCAGCATTCTCGTCGAGTTGCTCCTCCCACCCGGAGATGTAGTCGTAGACCAGCTTGGAGACATTGGTGTTGTTGCAGACCACGATGAAAACGGGTGGAGTTTGGCCGTTCGCACGCGCGATCGGATCCGTTTCCCAGCGACGGAACGACTGCTCGTAGTTGCCGTAGAGCGACTGCAGAGCTCCTTCCAGCTCGGCCGGCAGTCTCGGTTCGCCGGAAAGCGCTTCGGTCCTCGCGCCCTTCTTCGGCAGGTTGTCGCGGATGCGGAGCCAGAGATCGCGGTAAGCCGGAAGATCGCCAGTCATCGCGTCGTCGGAGACCGGCACCCGTGGGACCTTCACGATGCCGGCTTCAATTGCGTCGATCAAGGAAAAATCGGAAACGACCCACGGGAAAAGCGTGCCCTCGGAATAGCCGGAGCCGCGCAGAAAGAAGGGGGTCGCTGAGAGATCGTAGATCGACTTGACGCCGATTTTGGCTTTCACCGATTCAATCCCGGTAATCCAGATCCGGGCTTCTTCGTCGCGCTTTTTGGCTTCGACGCGATCCTCGCCGGTCAGCGTCTCGTCCTCGGATTCCGGTTTACGGCGGTAGCAGTGGTGCGCCTCGTCGTTCAGCACGACGATCTGCTTCTTGGTTCCGAGCTCACGGCAGACGCGGCGGACGACCTCGTCCGGCGATTCGGTGAAGGCGCTGGTGTCACCATCAGCGAGCAACTTTTTCGTCAGTGATGCGGCCTTCACTTTTTCCCTGGGCAGGAATGCGTGGAAGTTGGTGATCACAATCTTGGCGCGTCCGAGCTCTTGCATCTGATAGGCCGGGAGAACGTCCCGTTCCGCGTAGTAGTTGTGCGGGTCGTTCGGGAGGAGAACGCGCAGCCGGTCGCGGATCGTTATGCCGGGCGTGACAATCAGGAAAGCGTCGGTGAAACGAGCGTCTTGCGGAGTGGCGAGCTTGTTGAGCGCCTGCCACGCGATGAGCATCGCCATGACGACAGTTTTGCCGGAGCCGGTCGCCATTTTGAACGCGATCCGCGGCAAGCCGGGATTGGAGAGATCGTTCTTATCGCGGAGCGTGTTCTCGATCCAGGCATCGCCGAATTTCTTCGCGACCTCGGTGATGTAAATCTCGGTTTCCAGCGCCTCGATCTGGCAGAAGAAGAGTTTGCGCTCGCGCTCCGGGTCGGTCCAATACTCGAGCAACTTCGACGTGGTTGGGGTCACGCCGGGATAGCCGCCCTGTCGCCACAGGGAGACGCGCGCGCGGATCTGGTTGACAAGCGGGTTCTCCTCGAGCCGGTCGTTGGTCCACTCGGTCTCGAACGAGAGCTGCTTGCCACGTTTCTTCGGCGCGGCAATCGGCACGAAATAGGAGCTCGACCGGCGGCCAGAGATGATCTCGTTGGTAATGCCGTCGTCGTCGAACCGGAAATGGCGTTCGGGTTCGGCGAACGGCGAGTTGAGGATTGGGTTTTCGATGACGACCTGTGTCATTACGGCTCCGTTTCGCTTCTTATGATGCGCAGCATACAGGTTCGTTAGCCGATACGCGACATGCTTTGATCCAGAAATCGTTGTTTGCGAAGGAAGAGACAATTGACCGTGGCCGGGTTAACGGAGCGGGTTCGATCGCGGAGAGGCCAGGGCAACACAGCAGTGGGCCTCTACGACAGACAAATGATCATTCTGGGCAACCTATTGCGATTCAACCGCAATTCACGGCGTTTTCAATGTGGGTGATACGTTCGACGGTGCCTGAGCGGGAGAGGGTGATTGCGACCAAATCGATGCGCCAGATTGGGTCGCCGAGCTCGGGATGGGCGGCGAGGTACCACTCCCCGCTGGCGAGGAGTTTACGTCCCTTGCTGATCGAGATGCTTTCTTCGGCGCGGCCGGCGCCGTCGCCGCGGCGGGTCTTGACCTCGACGAAGACGAGCTCATCACGAAAGCGCATCACGAGGTCGATCTCGCCGGCGAAACAGCGCCAGTTGCTTTCGATCCAGGTCAAGCCGCGTTCTTCGAGATATCGCCGCGCGATCGCCTCGCCCGCGGCGCCTAACGAGCTTCGCGGAGCCGGCACTTCAGATCAGTCCGATCATCGCCGCAACGGGCGCGAAGCATTTGCGATGGGCGGAGCAGGGACCATGCACGCGGAGCGCTTCGAGATGTTCGGGCGTTCCGTAGCCCTTGTGGATCGCGAAGCCGTAATTCCGCTCGATCTCGTGGAGCTCGCACATCGTGCGATCGCGAATCACCTTGGCGATCACCGAGGCGGCCGCAATCGAGAGGCAGAGCGCGTCGCCATCGATGATCCCGACCTGCGGCAGCTCACTTTCAATCACCGCGGCATCGAGCAACAACGCATCGGGGTAGTGCGAGAGCCCGATCACCGCGCGTTCCATGGCGATCCGGTTCGCGGCGCCGAGTCCGAGCAGGTCGAGCTCATCCGACTCCACGACGCCAACGGCGATCGCGACCGATTCCGCCGAGATCACCTCGAACCACTGCTCGCGCTGTTGCGGCGTGTGCTGTTTCGAATCGGTCAATCCGCGAAAGACCGGCAGTCCGCGTTTTCCACACATTGGGAGGATGACCGCAGCGGCGACCAGAGGACCGGCCAGCGCACCGCGGCCGACCTCATCGACGCCGGCCACGAGCTGCACGCCGTGCGACCACCACGATCGTTCCCAATCGAGTCCGGGTCCGATGCCTTCGGTCGCGATTCTCGCCACCTCGTGACCTCCGGATAAACGAAGAGCGCGGTGTTACCCGCGCTCAACGACCGATTGGAGCATTCGAGGGACTTCAACGAGCCCTATTCTTCGGTGCTCTCAACCCCGGGCGTTTCGATCCCGGTTTCGGCAGGCATCTCCGGCTCGACATATGCAGCCGGTGCAGAACCCGTGCTCGCGGCAGCCGCGATCTGGGATGCGGTCATCAATGGCCGGCGGCGCTCTTTGATACGGGCGGCCTTGCCCGTCAATCCGCGCAAATAATAGAGCTTGGCGCGGCGGACTTTGCCATGACGCACGACCTCGATCTTGTCGATACGAGGGGAGTGGATCAGGAACGTGCGCTCGACGCCGATGGTGTGGGAAGCGATCCGGCGAACGGTGAAGTTCTCGTTGATGCCCCCAGCCCGGCGGCGAATCACGACACCTTCGAACATCTGGATGCGCTCGCGGTTGCCCTCGACCACTTTGGCGTGGACACGGACGGTGTCGCCGGGGCCGAAATCGGGCACATCGCTTTTGAATTGCTCTGCTTCCACGGAGCGAATGAGCTGGGCAACCATTGCCTTGTATTCCTCATCTGTATAAATGCCGCCGTGGAGCCGGGCGCGGATGCTCGGGGTCGACGGACGATCAGGCACAAATCAAAGCTTCCGCGGCCAAGCGGGCCGACCACGGATTCTACCATACGAACGATTATGAGTCCGGCCAGTTCAAACCCTGCAGAACTTCGGCCGCGACCTCGTAGCGGCCGAACGAGGGCATGATGTAGACGCCCTGGGCACAGGGCTTCAAGGAAGCAAGCAGTTCGCGGGCCATATGGACGCCTTCCACCCGGCCGTTTGCGCCTGCTTTCCGCATGCGGTCGCGGGCTTCGTCGGTCAGCGTGATCCCGGGCACCTCGTTGTGGAGGAATTCGGCGTGCTTGGTGCTCTGGAGCGGAAGGATGCCGATCAGAACCGGCACCGCGATCTCCGCGTTATGGATTTCGAGAAAGTTCGTCCAGACCGACAAATCGTAGATCGGTTGGGTCATGACGAAGTCGGCGCCGGCTTCGAGCTTTGCCTTCAGTCGCCTCGACTCCTCGTGCAGATCGGCTTTGGTCGGGTCGACCGCGCAGCCGATCGTAAAGCTCGCCATGCGCCCAATCGACGAGCCGGCCGAATCGGTGCCTTCGTTCAACTTGCGGAGCACGCGGATCAAACCGATCGAATCGACATCGTACACCGCGGTCGAGTCCGGGTAATCGCCGAGGCTCGGCGGGTCGCCGGTAAGCGCCAGGATGTTGCGCACACCGACGCAATGTGCGCCGAGCAGTTCGGATTGCAGCCCCATGAGCGAGCGGTCGCGCGTGGTGAAATGCAAAATCGTTTCGATGCCGACCTCATGTTGAATGAGGTATGACATCGTCATCGCACTCATGCGGACGCGGGCCATCGGCGAATCGGCGACGTTGATGAAATCGACGCCGGCTGCTTTTAGGAGCCTCGCGCCCTCGATCGCCTTGGCCGGGCTCAGACCCTTGGGAGGATCGATCTCGACCGCGACCACGAATTTCTTGCCAAGTTTTTGGGCGAGCTCCGTCGGACCCTCGGGCGCGATGAGCTCGACTGACCGTTCGGTGACGACAGTAATCGTCGGCCTGGAAGTCACCGCACCAGCGAGATCGTTTGCGCCTTGATCGATCGCGATTCGCATCGCGGCGATGTGCTCCGGAGTGGTTCCGCAGCACCCGCCGATGAGCCGAATGCCGGCTCGCACGGCTTCCGAGGCGAAGTGCGCCATATAGTCCGGCGAGCTCGGGTAGATTACGCGGCCGGCCGCGCGGGTCGGCCAACCCGCGTTCGGAACGGAAGCGATCGGCACTACGCGGCCATTCGCTGCGTGCATGAGCGAGATCATGGCCTCGCCGACGGGCAAGATTCGCCGCGGGCCGACCGAGCAGTTTGCACCGATGACGTCGGCGCCGGCATCGAGCAGCGTCGACACCACTTCGTCGACACGATTGCCGGCGACCGTGCTGCCGTCCTCGGCGAAGGTCATCAGCGCGACGATTGGGAGGTCTGAGACCGAGCGGGCGGCATCGATCGCGGCGAGCATCTCGGATAAGTCTGAGATGGTTTCGATCACGAGCAGGTCGACACCGCCCTCGAGCAGCGCCTCGACTTGCTCCCGAAAAATAGCAGTGATTTGTTCGCGAGTCGTGGTGCCGTAGGGGAGCATCGTGCGCTGTGTCGGACCGATCGAACCGGCGATGAAGGCCGAGCTTCCGGAGATCTCGCGTGCCTCGCGGGCGACCTTGACCGCGCGGCGGTTGATGTCGCGGACCCTGTCGCCGATGCCAAAGCTATCCAAACGAATGCGGTTTCCGCCGAAGGTGTTGGTTTCGATGATGTCGGCACCGGCAGCGAGGTACGCCTGGTGCACCGAGCCGACCAGCTCCGGTTTCGTCAGGTTCAGGTGATCGAAGCACTCGTCGATGCCAATGCCCGCGCCGTGGAGCATGGTGCCCATGGCGCCGTCGATGAGGAGCACTCGCTCGGAGAGTCGCTGCAGGAATGGGTGTGTCACGGATCGGCTTCCTTTTGGGAATCTGATGCTCGCGTGTCAGCAGAACATGGCAACAGCCGGAGTGGCTGCTCCTTGACGATCAATGATATTCCGAAGGAGGACCTTGGCGCAGTTCGAAGCTGGATGACCATGAGCGGAGAGAACGCCCTCACGGGGAGATCTTTCGACAGGCTCAAGATGACGATGGGGGAAGAGGCGCCGCTGTCCGTGGACGCCATGGTGGGAGATGACAAGGGCAGACAAGCGGTCTGCCCCTACCCAGGGGAACGCGAATACGAAGCGGATGTGGTGTGTTCGTGAAGGGATCAAGCCGCGGTGAAACCTCCCTCGTGCGTTGGTATGTACGCGGCGGCTCTTA
>CAYJPA010000125.1:0-10608 GCA_964371945.1 uncultured Sphaerobacteraceae bacterium
GCTACTGCATGACCGCCCCGAAACGCCTAGCGACGTTGCTCGATCTGGACTCCATTGAGCCGCGAAAGTGAGGAGAACGGGACGGACCAGGAACTTGAGAGTTATCTGAGTGACCTGTCGTCCGCGCAGCCGGCGGCAATCCGGAAGATTCGCGGTCTTGTAGAGCAGCACGATCCAGGTCTCAACGAAGGGGTCATCACCGGCAAGTGGCTCCCCGGACTCATCGGGTATTGCACACCTGACGGCGAAATGATCTAGGCGATCGGTCCCCGTGGGAAAGATCGCACGACGCTTCACCTCATGCCGTACTACGCCTCTGCTGAGCTTCAGTTACGTCACGGAGCGGATTTGAAGCGCTTCCTGACGGGCACGAGCTGTCTCGAATTCCGCGGTGTCGACGACCTCCCGCTGCACGCGATCGTGGAGACCTTTCAGACCAGCTCAGCCTCGTACGTGGCCGCGAAGCAGGCGCTCCATAAAGGCCGCTGAACAGGCTGGTGTTCAAATCGAGACAAAAGCCAGTGCCTCTTCGAGCATCGCCGGCCAGCGCGCGTGATCCTCGAGCGGAATCCCGACCCACTCCCGAAACCGCTTTCCCGCCGGTGAGAACGACACGCCGTCGCCTTGTTCGACGAGCTGATCAACCCGGGCAGCAGGCACCTTGACCAGCAAGTGACCCGTCTTGTGATCAAACGAGGCAAAAAACTTGCCGTCAACTCGAACGCATGGGAAGCCCATCATCGTCGATCTCGTCACCCCTGGTCTCGCCAGGAGCGGCTCCGTCTCCGATTTGAATTGCCCGGCAGCGTCCATCTCGTCAATCCGTTTCTCAACAGTCGCTCGCTATTCGATGTGATCCGTCACTGTTCCATGATCGTCTTGATGTTGTCGAGGCTCGCCTGCCATTGCGCGGCAGCTTTTGCTTCGAGTGCCTCTGGCTTCGACTTGAATGAGACTCTGGCGAACATCTGATTGATCAACCATGGCTGATGCATTTCGATTGACTGTGTCAGACGCGTGCCCCCGTTCTGACCCGGTTGAAGGTCGAAGGCGAGCGACGCGTGGACGCCCATGCCCACCGGCGCCGGCTTGGCCTTCCAGGCGATGCGGCGGTTCGGAAACTTCTCGGTAACCGTGCATTCTGTCGCGGCTTTCATCCCCTTTGCGGGCAATGGGCCGCGAGGCGCACGGTCGGACTGCATGGCCTGAATTTCGTACGTGCGATAAACGGCGCCAACGCCACGTTGATCGCCCGGCTGCTTTTGCTCCATGCGATCCAAGGTCTGCGCCCATTCACAATGTTTTGGAAAGTCGGACAGGTACTCGTAAACCCGCTCAACCGGGGCGTTGATGTCAACGGAGCCCTGCCATTTGGCGTCCATCGATGCTCTCCTCCTGAGTACGGCCACGTACTGCCGGACGCGCGGAATCAGGCACTCGAAAACGACTTGTTGCCGGTTCGCCGCTATTCTACGCCTGAATGCCGCAAGTTCGAACCAGATATCGATAAACAGAACGGAAATCAAACCGCCATGGATCACGATCCGTGGCGCGATGCAGAAAGAAGCGGCGCCCGCGAGCGATGCGCCCAAGTGAGAGCCGGTAGCGTATTTTTGATTGGGTCTATGAGCCCGTTCATCAGAAGGAGCCGCGCATGTCAAATACAACCGATCAAGACATTATCTTCGCGTTCCCAGAGACGACCGATCTCGAATTGAAGATCGTCATGGGTCCGGGGCAGCTCCGAATCGCGCCGGCCGCGAACGGCGATTGGGTGACCGGAACCTACCGCGATCCGACCGGCAACATCCCGTTGCGGGTCGAAACCAATGGCAACAAGGCAAAGATCTCCCAGTCCGTCAGCCTGCCGAGCCTGAAATGGCCGCGAGGCGCGCCGGTGCTCGACCTCAGCCTCGGCACGGCGAAGTCGTACCGGCTGATCATCGAGGGCGGCGCGAACGAGATCGTGGCCGAGCTCGGCGGATTGCCGCTGGACCGGTTCGAATGCCGGATCGGGGCCGGCCAATGCCGCCTCCAGTTCAGCGCGCCCAATCCACGGCCGATGGACCGGCTCCAATTCACCGCCGGCGCCGCCGAGGCAACCGCGAGCGGACTCGCCAACGCGAACGCCGCTGAGATCGCGATCGAGGCTGGCGCCGCGGCCCTTCATCTCGACTTCGGCGGAACGCTGAGCCGGGATTCGAAAGCCCGGATCAACGCGGGCGCGGCCGGGGTCGACATCACGATTCCCGGCGGCACCGCCGCCAGGATCGCGGCTCATTCGGTGCTCGCGGGCGTCGATATCGGCGACGGCTTCCAAACCAGAGAGGGAGCCTACTGGACGGTCGCCGCGGTCGCGGGCGAAACCCCGGTTTTCACGATCGACGCCAACGTCACCCTCAGCGGTCTGAAAATCAGGGCGGCATAGTGGGAGCAAGGTCTCACTGGCCGAGCGGGAGAGGAATCGTCGATGTAGGCGGCGTTCCCCAGATGACCGGGTCTGGTAGACCTCCGGCTCGGAGCATTTCCGGTGTGATGACGAGCTCCCAGCACACGAGCTCGAGATCGCGATCGCTCGGCTCGCGGCTTGGTGGACGGACGATCGGCCGATCAAGTCCTTCCGCTCGCAGCCCTTCCATGAGCTCACGAAGTTTGCAAATGGCTTCATGAACCGGCGTATCAAGACGCATCAGTCGAACTGATCGAACAATGCCGGCCACCCGCGATCGATTCAGTACGTCTGACGGCGGGGGCTGTTGCCGCCAATCGTTGAGCTGGCCCCATAGGTCTGGATCGGCGTCCAGGACATCGTCACGTGCAAGCCATTGGGCGAGCCGCTTCGTGAACTCGTCTTGAGTCTGTTCGCGGACTTGCCGTTTGTACTCTTCGCCGATCTGCTCCACGGCGGCTCCAAGCGGCCGCTGCAGATAGCGGAGCGGATTCACGTTTTCAGGCAACTCCTGCCGTTCATCGTCACGGGTCGCCTCAATGAGCTTGATCACCTCTGACGGCATGGTCAACGGCTGTCGATCCGACGCGGGATAGAAGCGCCAAAAGACCTGCCCGCTTGCATCCTCAGGCATCCGGAGCATCACAAATACGCCCGCTTGCTTGCCAAGGCGAATGCTGTAAATCCCCTCGGGAACGTCGCGGATATCCTGGGTTCCGAGGTCCTTCACCATCTGGATGTAGGTGTTCAACTCATCGAATGCCTGATCCAACCCTTGGGCTTGTTCGCCCTCGCGATAGACCTCTTCCGCCTTCTGTCCACCTGCCGCGAGCTTCATGATCTTGTCAAATGTCTTGTGCTCGATCTGTTCTCCCAGAACCGACGCGTCCAGCCCGACCATGTCTTCGATCGATGCGACCTTGTCGGAGAGTCGTGAAACCAGATTGAGCAGGGATTCGAGCTCCTTTTCGGGCATCACGTTGTAGATGTAGACCCGTTCGTGGGGCGAGAACAGCCGGTCGATCCGGCCCGCGCGCTGGATCATGCGAACCGGGTTCCAATGGAGGTCATAGTTGATCAGGTACTGCGCGTCTTGAAGGTTCTGACCTTCCGACAGCACGTCGGTCGCGATCAAGATCTCGATGCTTTCTTCCCTGAATGGAGCAATTCTGCTCAACAGTTCCGGATCGTCCGGGGCCTCCGTTTCACGGTTGAACGCGAGTGGCGCGAAATAGCGCAGGACCTGCATGCGACGCTTCTGGTCGTCCGCCCCCGTCAGCTTTGAAAGCCAACGATCCCCGCTCAGATTGCTTCGCCATCGGTGGGACGATCCGTCATCGATGCCGCCGAAACTGCGGAAGAGATAATCGGCCGTGTCCTTGTAATTGGTGAAGATGACGGCCTTCGTCTTGACTCCGTGGCGGTCGGTGGCGGGTAGGCTCTCCAGCACCTCGCGAAGCGACTCGACTTTCGGGTCTTCGGCGCTCTGCCATTTAGCCTGCCGGTTATCGAGTTGGCTCAGCAGGATGCCCAACCACTCGCGGTCCTCGGCGACGTCGGCACGCAGCTGCGCACGTTTGTCTGGATCGGTTGGGGCCGCGGGTAGTTTGCCGCCCTGCCTGCGAAGGCGCCGTTCGTTTTTTTCGCTGTCGAGCGCGTCGTCTGGGAGACTGCCGCCGAGGGACGCCCTCAGCCGCTGCGCGTCTTTCGGGGTGATTACGCGGTTGTTTTTGTCGTACTCCGTTAAAAACAGATCGAGATAATCGACCATCGTTCGGATCGTGCTTGTCAGTGAAACGACCGAGCTCTCCATCCGCTTCAAAAAAATCGTCTTCATGATGCCTATGAACGTGCGGTTTCGCTGTTGCACCCGCGCCTCGGGTGTCGACTCGGCGACGTCCGTGACAACCCCGTAGGCTTCCAGGTTGTAGACGGTGAAATGAAGCGACTGGATCGTTTCGATGATCTCGCGATAAATGCTCCCGTAGAGCTCGGTCAGGCTGTAGGCGATCGCGTGCGGAATCTCATGCTGGGGAAACTGCAGCGGTTGGCCGCCGAGCTCGACGGGCTGCCCTGCTTCTTGCAGTGCGCGGATATCGTGCCGGGTTCGCCGCACAAGCGAAAGCAGCATGGTGTCCAGCAATCCCACCCCGCCACCGCCCTTTTCGATCGCGCGGAAGGTATTGCGAAGATTCGACACCGGACCCCGACCCGCGTACCAGGTGTCGTCCCCGCGGGTGATCAATCCAAGCTGGTAGTAGAGATCCCAGGGAGAGTTGTTGATCGGGGTCGCGGTGAGCAGAAGCACCCGTTTGTCCGGCTTGCTGCCGCCGCGAATGATCTCCAACAGCGCTTGATACCGTTTGGCCGCGGGGTTGCGGAAATTGTGCGACTCGTCCACGAGGATCAGATCGAACGATTGCCACCGCTTGAGCCGCCGTTCCCGCACGGGGCGCTGATGTGCCGTTTCGGCTTCAGCCTCGTCGGGGTCGACCACCAATCCGGCCAGCGACTCCATCGTGATCGTCGTGCCGTCGATCCCGTAGGAGAAGAGCTTCTCCTCGGACCAGTTGTCGCTGAGCTGCGCGGGGCAGACGATCAACGCCCGTACCTGCTGACCCGTTGCCTCGCGCCGGCGGCGGGTGAATTCGGACAGCACGCCCAGTCCTTCGTATGTCTTCCCGAGACCGACCGAATCGCACAGCATTGCGCCCCAGTGGCGATCGAGCAATGCCACACAGCGGCTGACCGCTTCTTGCTGAAACGCGGCCAGCCGCTCCGCGACATCGTCCGCCAGCGAAAAATCCAGGAAGCGGCCATACGCCGCATCGAGCGCCTTAACGAACACCTGCCACGGGGTAAAGCGGCGGCCGAACAGGACGCACGATTCGAGCAGTCCGATCAGCTCATCGGTGCATTCCTGACCCTGATCCCATTTGCTGTCGAACCACGCCTCGAGCTCTGAAACGAGCCGCTCGTCGCGGGTCGCCAGATTCAGCTCGATGTTCTGCGTCAATCCGCCGCGTGTCAGGTTGCTCGACCCGACGGCGGCGAACGCGCCCGGCTCGCCTCGAAAGAGATAAGCCTTAGCATGTAGCCGAACGTTGCTTGCGGTTTTGTGGCTGAGCACCTTGCCGTCGGGAATGGCGCCGGCCTTATCGCCGAGATACCGGCGGACCTCGACTCCATCTCGGTCGAGAAACTCCACCAGCTCGCGGACCTTTTCCCACGCCTCGACATTGAACGCCTGCAGCGAAGCGGGACCTGCCGAATCGTCGCTGAGCAGTGCCTTGCGTTCGGAATGGGTGAGCAGCAACCAGGGGTATTCCCCTTCCAGAAAGGCATACCAGTCGATCGCTTCGCCGGGACCAACCAGATCGTCGTCGTCCTTCGGTCGTCCGAGACGATCGCCGGGTCCGCGCCGGCTCAGAAATGGACGCTCCCCGAGCAAAAGCCGCACGCGCCGGGTCTCCTGGATCAAATCTTTGATCGATCGAAACCCGTCCGGCGTGAGGTAGGCGGTCGCAATCGCAACATCGTCCGGCCGCGTCTCAGCCAGGGCCTCCCGGAGATGCTGCTCCAGCGTTCCGGTCAGTTGGTCATTGGAAACCGAAACCGGGGCATTAGCAATTTGCATTAGCTTGTCGACTCGCGGTTCAGCAAGCTGCCATCTTCGTTCTTCCACCAGAGCCAGCCGTTTGTTTCATATCCGGTTGCAGCACGTGCGGCCGATGTCAAAGAATCGTAGACCTTGCCATCAAACAGTACGGCGCTACCCCGAGCGGAATCTGGATGCGCCACGATGGTTGCTCGAACAATACTGCGGTTCGGCTTCCGCTTGAACGCTATTAGGTTCGTTCCAATCCCAGGAAGTTGATTAGGCATCGGACATTCCTTTGAGCTAATCATCGAGATCTTCGACGGCGTCCAGCGGACCTTCATATACTTGCCGAGCTTGATACCACTCCCAAATCAGCTCGCGTTCATTGGGGCCGACGTGGAGAACCTCGCTGGTTTCGTCCAGGAGGTCACGTGGAGCACGGCTGTTTAGCAATGGCATCTCTTCCGCAATCGGTACCTCAATAACGACGTTATCAGATTTCAATTCAAGGTATCCGCCCCGAAGTTTGGTAGTCATCTTGTCAAGAAGCCAATAGATAACTGGTGAATTGAGGTATCTGCAAAGATTTTCAGTTCCGCCAGGAATGATATAGCCCTTATCGTTAACATAGGATCCGGTGTCATCAACGGCAAATCTGGCCTCCCACGGTGGTGTGTTTCGTGGCCAAACTATCTTTGATACATCAAAGTCTCGATAGTAAGCCACGTTGTCCTGTATTTCATACCACTGGTAGTCACCCGGTTTTCTTCCTTTTTTCATTCGGGGCTCTCCCGGCTGCTTGGGTTGTAGTGCTTCCCGCCACTGCAAAAGGTGCTCATGGACCGCGGGATAGTTTTGAATTGCGATGCCGCGCCTAGTGAATATGACGTAAAGCCCAGCCCATTTTGGCGTCCAGCGTTTGATGTCACCTCCGCGCAACCAGGGTTTGATGAGCTCGGCAGATCGAGGATCGGCGGCGACCAGCTCATCTCGCTTGGTCTGATCAATCACGAAAGCGTCGTTGAGTCCGGTCTTGATTCCATAATAGATGCGTCCGTTGACGTACTGACCCAGGGGCGTTCCAGTATTCATCAGGCGTTCAAAAAGCCGCACGAGCGTGGGGTCTTCAAGTATCCAACCCCCTTTGCGAAGGAGAACCTGAGGAAAGCCTGGAGCGGCGTTCGCCCCGATCAAACCGTTGAGCTCCTGTAATCCCGACCTCACGTGCTCTGTATTGACGGTCTGGACCTCGTCCTTCAATTGCTTCCTAATCGGAACTGAAAGATCGGCGACAGCCACAAAACCCTCGGGATTTGGCTCGATATCCTTCTTGCCGACGATCACGGCAGGGTATGCGGCAACCGAGAAGACCGGAAGGTCGCCGAAGTCGATCACCTGCTCCATTTGGAGATTCTTCGGCAAAAATTCTCGAAGCTTCTCACCATAATTTGCTCGCATGTACTTGTTGCTCGTGATGTACGACAGCCAGCCGCCCTGTTTCAGCAACTGCACCGCCCGCGCAAAGAAAAAGACGTAGAGATCAGCGGTTCCTGCATACGCGCCCGCGAACGCCGCGGCATACGATTCCTGATCGATCGGTGAAAGGTTCTCTTGTCGTACATACGGTGGATTGGCGACCACGATGTCAAATCCACCGTTTTCAAACACAGTTGGAAACACGAGCGGCCACAGCAGCGGTTTCAAAAACGGCGCATTGGGTTGCAGTCCGGCCTGCAGCGCCTTGAGCGAATCCAGATGTCGTTCCGCGTTGCGTACTGCATTCTGAGTCGGTCTCGCCGCCGTCTGAACCCGATTCAATGCGGTTTCCGCATCGCGCACAGCCGCGTCCAACTGGCCCGCCGCGATCTCCAGCTGCAAGGCCCGTATCCGTTCGGCCAGTGTTCGGAGTCGTGTTGCCCGCGCCCGCACGTCTGCTTCGTTGTACTGACTGACCAGACCGCTCAGCTCCCGGAACTTCCGCTCGGTCTCGAAATCCGTTTGCACGTGCGCCAGGGGAAGCGAGTGGATAAAGGGCCGCACGCCCATCCTGTCCACCAGGCTGTCACCGGCCACCACCCTGAATTCGAGATTCGGCAACGGATGGATATCGCTCAGTCGCGCTACGTCGTATTCGATCACCAGTGAAAGCCAGAGCCGCAGTCGACAGATCTCGACCGCCGCGGAGTTGATGTCGACCCCGTACAGGCTGTGCGTGATCGCGTGCCGCTTCCAGTCGTACACAAGCTCCGAACCGCGATCGATATTGGCGTCGATCGTCGCGGAGCGTACCCCTCGCCGCAACAACACGATCTCTTGCAGCATCCCGACCAGAAACGCGCCGGAACCGACCGCGGGGTCCACGGCTGTCACATCGTCCAATGCTTCCGTGAGCGCGCTTTCGCCGGCCGCGGTCAGACGAAGCGCCGTTTCCTGCCAATCGATCGCTTCTCGTCTGAGACCGTCGATCGTTTCTTGCGCAACCCCGGTTCGATCTCGCAAATACCCGTCAAGTGCGTGCCGGCACATATACCGCACGATCTCGCGCGGGGTGTAGTAGGCGCCGGTTTCGTGCCGGTCGTCCTCCTGGTACAGATTCTCGAACACCTTGCCCAGAAGCTCGGGATCGGGGTCGACGCTCTGATCGTCCGGCGTCGACTCCTGCGTGGTAAAGCGGTAACTGCGCAACAACCCAAGAATCGTTCGCGACCGCGTTTGCGCGCGCCGTGCGGTTGTCAGTTCAGGATTGTCGCGCGCGGGATCGAACAGCGCGTCTGGAAGCCCGATGGTCATGGTTCGCAGGTTGTCGTCGCCGATGCCAAACAGCGACCGCTCAAACGGATCGGCATCTGCCCGGAAGAGCCCACCGTCGATGTAAGGAGCTCGGGTGTTCAGTGCGAGCTCGGCCGCGCGGTGGCGTTCGTCATGCGCCGGTTCGCCCAGCGCGTCGAAAAAGAGGGGAACGAGCACCTCCGCGTAGTACGTGTCGCCGGGTTTTGGCCGCGCTCGAAACAGATCCACCATAAATGTCCGGGGTCCCGGAATGCCGTCGCTGCCAAGCCAGCCCTTTTGCTGCAGGAACCAGAGGAAGAGCAGCCGGCTGAGCTGCCGGGTTGCGAAGGCATTGACCTTGAATTGCCGCTCTCGTTGCACCGCCGAGGGTTGTTTCGCGGTCAGATCCGCGACGCTCCACCCTTCGAGCACGGGGTGATCGGCGTTCTGCTCGAGTAATGCGCGTCCGATCTGATCGCGAAGCTCCTTGAACTCCTTGTAAAACGCATCGGTGACCCGCTCGACATTGAACGCGCCGTTCCAGCGATGCACGATTTGCTGGATCGAAGTCAACCCTTCGACGTTGAGATCGTTGAACAATTCAATGTGATAGCGCGTGGGGCGATCGGGCTCGATGACCGCCCGCACGGTGCCGAACGGTCTGCCGCTTCGCTGCCGCGGGTAAACGATTTCGATTTCGTTCCGCCGGGAATCGCCGGTTCCGGCGTTGTCGTCGATCATGACGACCAGGAAACGCGCGTCCTGACTGCCGTCGAGTGTCAGTGCGCGGGCAAGCCGCCGCCGGTATCGCTCGCGGGCCGCCGAACGTTCCGGCCAGTCGCTGAGATAGGCCAGATAGAGTCCCGCCGAAGCGTTCGCCACCGGTTTCTGCCCAACGCGATAGAGCCGCCCAAAGTCCGCGCCCAACGTGCGGGCGAGATCGGTTTGGGCGCCGGGTGGCAGCAAATTGACGGGCGCCGTGATGGCGCGAAAGCCAAGTTCCTCGGCCAACGCCACTGCCGACCGTTCATCGCGACTCAGCATTTGCAGCGCGGCGCGAATCTTGTTCGTTTCAATCTGAACCTTTTGAGGCCGATACGGGTGCTCTGGCCACCACTGTCGCAAAGCGTCGCGTTGTTGCCGGAAAACGGTGACCGCCTCCTGGCGGTCAGCCGGCGACAGCAGATCGAAGCGGCCCGCGTGCTGCAGATCGTTACGATAGGTGATCGCCGTTTGATTCTGCTGATTGAGCTGCCTGATCCAGTTCGTGGGCGGATTGCCAAGCGCCTGGAGCGCTGCCTGTTGAGCTTGGGCGAGCTCAACGTATTGTGGAAACTGCAAGAAATGCAGTGGAGTGAATTGGCCGGTCGGAACGGCACGTCGCCGGGCTTCGTAGTTGGTGATTGCATCGGTGCCGGGATCGCCCAGTCCGCTCACGAGCGCTTCACTGCCGATTCCGCTCGTTGCCGAGAGCCAGAGTAAAAGCGAAATCCATCGAGATTCGATCTCGTCGAGCAGTCCGCGTGCTTCGCTAAATTCGGTACTTGGCATCTACGCTTGCTCCTCAAGCACCGCGGTTCACTCGGACTTGGATAGTCAATTTCCTCAGTTGAATAATATTATCACCATTCGGCGCCGCGGTATCTCGTCGGATCTACTTCACAAATGCTGTGAAGCGTGCAACCTTAACCGGTGTATCAGGGCGCGCATCTCGCCGAACGACTCAACCCCGGAGCGACAGCCTCGTTCTCAACCCCGGGGCGACAGCCTCGTTCTCAACCCCGGGGCG
>CAYJPA010000126.1:0-9993 GCA_964371945.1 uncultured Sphaerobacteraceae bacterium
GTACGGCGAGACGCGCTCCCTGATACACCGAATAAGAATGCACGTTTCATAATTGACCGTGCTACCCCGACGAAACCCTTCCAGGGTTGAGGACGACGGGCGGGGTCGATGTCACAAAATGTCACAGGTTGGAGTGGTGAGTGATTGGAAGTCCATGATTCATTGCGAATCGCATCGTGTTCATTTGTAATGTGGATATTGTCTATACAGATTCTACTTATCCCAAGATGAGCGTGCCCCGGGTTGAAACCCAAGGCTAAGATCACAAAACCCCTGCGAGGGTTCCGACAGACGATCGGCACGTGGGGCACGACGGGCCGTTCGATTTCACCGCCGGAGCCGTGCTCACCGTTGTCCTATTCGTCGGAGTAGAGCGCGTCGGAACCGAAGAATGCGGTTGTCCGGTCTTCGGCGAATTGAAAGTGGGCGTCGCTGAGCATGCCAGTCGCCGACGGTGATTGACCAACGCTCAATGTTGATTCGTATGTACCATGATAGTGCTTGCAGAAGGAGAATCGGACTCGGGGAGTCTGCTGAAATGCTGGGGATGGTCGTGGGTGAAGATGAAGGTTCTGACCAATTGGTTGATCTCTTCCGCAATGACGGCGGCGAAACGGCGCGTTCGGACGGTAGTATCCAGGGTGTCCTTCGGGCTGACGCGGTGATCCGCGGGTGAGGATGATGTCGTGGCCGTGGCCTTTGCCTAGGACGTGGGATGGTGTTCGGGACGAGATCGAGTACGGTTCGGGGCGGGCGATAACGACGAAGTGTTCATGTGATCTTCGCAGTTCGGGACGAGCCTTTGCGGTCCTTCCGAGGTTGGACATGTTAAGTTGGGCGACGCACGAATCATCACGGGCGAGCTGGAGACCTGGGACACTCGTTGAGGAGTCGCGTTCCCGCGTTTTGTGGAGATTAGGTTAGCTTTGTGGAGTGCTACGCAGTCGCTCAGAAGTAATTTCACATTCAATGCGTTGCAAAATCAACGTAACCCAACTGGCCTCGAGCGAGGGGGCAGTCGACTTTTCGCTAATAGTTCGCGCAAAGTAAGTTCATGGCCAGATACCCCAAATCGAAACACGCTCGAAGCCGGAAAGCTTGAGTAATGTCTCAGGCACATCCCGAAAGAACTCTTGACGATTCTGATTTGGGCCGGGAGGATGCTGTCTCCATCGGCTCAAATTCGTAAGTTCGGGATCTATGTCCGCCCATAGATCCACGGGGTGATTGATCAGGCCCGCATCGGCCAAACCTAAACCACCTAATTCGTCATTGATCCATGGCTGCGACTCGGCCGAAGTAACCCCCGATTGCCTCAGCAACCGTTGAACCATTCCGGTCGCAATCCGAAGCAAGAGCAGTGCCCGGGAGATCAACTGGATGTGGGCGCCTGCAGCATATATGACGTCCCCTTTATTCGCTTCAGTTAATACAATTGGGTCATTCTGGTCCGGAGCGACTCTGTTCAAAAAGTTGGCCCAGTTTACGGCGGCCCGGCCAGTGTAGAGAGCCTGGCACGCGGTCTCGACCAGGCAGTCGCCGTGGATGAAACCTGAGCGTCCGCTCTACTCGACCGGGTAGAAGCCGTTCGTGATCGTGCCCTTGATCGGAACGACGGTGCCGTTCTGAGCGATCCCGATCACGCTGCTGGTGATGTTGGCCGCGGATCGGAAATTGAGGGTGCTGGTAACGTTCGCGTGGTCTCCGGACGTGAGTCCGCTGCTCGGTGCGGGAACCGCCGGCGGCGTTGCGGCTGTCGCGACCAGGAAGTCCCGGTGAATGAACTCGCTCAGGCTCTGTGATTTCACGGCGATCCAGTCGCCGGTGCCACCGGATCGGACGGTGACGACCGCGCGTTCGCTGACGACCGTAAGCACGGAAGCCGACGAGCTTGCATTCGAACGGAGTCGCACTCCGGTGCCATTGGTGCCGTTCACTTTGGCCGAATCGCCATTCATCCCGTGCATCCGTAGGCTCCCACCACGTTGGATTGGTCACAAGTTAAGGCTTTTGCATGGCTGTCAAGGTCGATTCTGCGGTCGCAATTGATCCGATGGCAGACAGCGAACGAGTCAAGGGCATCCGATTGTTCGTCAATCTCGGTTCGAACGCCGCTGCCATCGCCAGATCGTGCCATTGTCCGCTTCAGTACCGTCGTCAGTGTCGTTGATCGACCGTCGAATTCCGCCTTGACGAAGCTGGAAATTGCTTAACTTGTAGCCCATCACCACGTTGCCGATTCACATCTGTTGCAAATCATCTCCCCAGGATCGCCGCTCGGGCACGGGCCGATTCACACAATGCCAAACGAATGCACTTGAAGCGAAGGCAGGGCCATCGCATCTAGTTATGGAAAGTCGATAATCGGGTTCGGTCGTCGTTTTGCTCTGCTCGGGCCGATTGACACACGAATCGAACAAAATCGACGATCCCAGATCGACTGAACCGCGAGCTAATCATTCAATTCCCGACACTTGCGCGCCGATTTCGCCGGGTATCAGTGCTCCGGCATGAAACGACCGCCCGCGGTTGCCAGTTGTGAGCAGATTTAGATGCGATAGCCCTGGAAGCGAAGGCATCCCAATTGCGACGCAACCGCCCAGGTGCTATTGTGCAAAGCCAGAGACGACGTTTCTCTGCACGTGATCGATCGCGGAATCCGGATGCTGTCGTCCGATCGGCGGGGACACACTGGGCCGGAGTGCCCTGGTAGTCGCCATAGACGACCGACAAGGTCGACCGACGACGAGTGCGCGGCCTAGCTCGCCACCGGTCTCTTCTCTTCCTGATTGGGTTAGTAGTGGGCTGCTTTGGTCGTTCAGGGTGAATATTCGATTGGAGTTGTCGCAATGACCAGAAGTGAACTGCTCGATGGCTATGTCAATGGGCGTATTACCCGCCGAGCCTTCATTCGCGGTCTGGTCGGGCTCGGATTCTCGGTCGCGGTCGCGAGCGCCCATGCGGCGGCTCTCCAACCGAAAAGCGCCGCCGCGGCTGGTTTGCGGAGAAGCCCGGTCGCCAGCGCATCCTTTCAGGACGACGAGTTCTACGACGGGGGCGACGGCGGAGATGCGGCCTCCGGGGACACAGACGGCGGTGGCAATCAGGGCGGCGATGCCACCAGCGGAGACGTAACGGGCGGTGGCGCCGGCTCCATCACCCAGGGTGGCGGCAATTACGGTGGCGATGGCACCGGCGCACCCGGAACTGGCGGCAGTTCGGCCGGCGGCAATGCAGCGGGTGGTAACGCTCAGGGCAGCAGCAGCAGTTCCGGGAACACAACCGGCGGGTCGACCCAGGGCGGCGGCAACGCCGGGGGCACCGGCGGCAGCGCGACTGGCGGCAACGGTGTCGGCGGCGACGCCCAGGGCGGAGACGGCGGCACGTCGCAGGGTGGCAATTCCACCGGCGGCTCCGGCGGAAGCGGTGGTTCCGGCGGCGGTGCGGGAAGCGGCACCAGTGGTAATGCAACCGGCGGTCACGGCGGCAACGCGAGCGGATCCTCGAGCTCGGGCGGATCGAGCACAAGCGGAAGCACCGCGGACAGAGGCGGCAATGCCACCACGGGTGGCGCCGGCGGCGGCACCGGCGGCACCGGCGGCGGCGGAGGGTCCGGCGCGAGTGGTTCGGGCGGCAGCGCCGGCTCTGGTGGCGGTTCCGCTGCAGCGGGAGGCGGCGCCGGCGGTGACGCGGGCGCCGGGTCCGGCGGCGGGGCATCTGGCGACACTTCCGGTGAGTCGGCATCTGGCGGCGCCGCGACCGGTGGGGATGCAAGCGGCGGCGGCGCCACGGGCGGATCGAGCGGAGCCGGTGGTACCGGCACCGCAGGCGCGGGAACCGGCGGTGATGCTGGGGGATCGACGACCGGCCCCGCCACGACCGGCGGCAACGCAACTGGTGGCACCACCACCGGCGGAAGCGTTGTCAGCGTTACCGACGGCAGCGACGCCACCGGCGGAGACGGCGGCGACGGCGGCCCGTAGCGCTCATTTACGTCCGTAACCAGCAGACTCGTAACGTTTCAGGTGAAGGTGTCGGGCGAATTGCCCGGCCCCATTGACATCCAGCGAAGCTCGCCGAGTTGTGAACCGTAGCGCGGGAGCTCCGTATCCCGCCGTGCTCTCCGCTCAACAGAGGTCCATCGTCAGTCCCTCCGGGACTGACGAGCGTGAGCACGGGACTTCGAGTTCCGTGTTCGGTCTTAGTTCGTCGAGCGTTCGAGGGCGGTCGTAAGCTCGGCTTCGGTCCGGGTTTCGAGCTTCTCCCGGACAAAGGTGCGGATCTTTTCGTCATCGCCCTTCCATATGAAGAGGCCAGTCTTCGTTTTGCCCTCGCGCAGCAGCGGCGGTGACAGCCTGGCGGAGCTGATCTGATCGCGCGGGGTCGTCGCCGCGGCCAGCAGCAGGAGCAGCCCTCGCACCGGTGTGACACTCGTCTGCACCACCCGCCGCGCGGTTCGAAACGCATTGATCGCTTCCACCGGCGAGCGGATTGCCTTCGCGCGCTCCAGCATCGCGAGCCCGATTCGGATCTGCCGGGCTCTGCGGGCAGTATCGCTGTCACGCTGCCGAAGCCTCGCGTACTTCAATGCGCGATCGCCATCCATCACCTGTTTACCGGCTTCGAACTTCAGCGTGCCGATCGAGGTGCCGTCATCTTCTTTCCATTCGGACGTGTCTTCGATCGGCTCGGGTACGTCGACTTCGACTCCACCCATTGCATCGATCAACTCCATGAAACCGTCGAAATCGAGCACCACGAAGTCGTCGATAAGGATCTCGAACCGCTTACGGACCGTTTCAACCAACAGGCGGGCGCCAGCGTCCCGATCATTCGTGTCCCGCCACGCGCCGATTTGAAACGCGCCGTTGATGCGGCTCACCCCGTGTCCCGGAATGGTTGCCTGCAAATCCCGGGGAATGCTGAGGATTCGGATGCGGTGACTGATCAGATCGAACCGAACGAGCATGAGCACATCGGCTCGACCGCCGATTTTCTTGCCGGACCATCGGTCCAACCCGGCGACAAGCACCGTGTACACCGGTTTCCCGCGCAGGAGCAGTGCTTTTCGCAGTCCCAATTCGGGTTTGAGGATTTCGTACCAGGTCCCGAGCCAGGCCGCGGTGGCGCCTGCCTGAACCAGCGGGTACACCCGTTCGAAATGCGCCCTGGCATCGGCGTCACCCCAGGATTCGACGTGCCGCCGGGTCATATCGAGGCGCTTCTGGATCTGCTTCGAAAAGAGCGAATTGAACGTTTTTCGCGTCAGCAGGTTGCCTCGCTCCCGCCGTTGATCCAGCAAAATCCGTCCGAATCCGCGTCCCCGCCGGAAGTGGTGCCGCACCAGTTTCGGCGCGGTTCGGCACGGGCTGTGGTGGATCAGGGTGACATCTTGCGCTCGGTAGGCGACCAAGCCCCTGGCCGCGATCCGTTGATTGACCACGGTATCTTCGCCCGTTCGCATATCCTCGGGAAAGCCGCCGGCCGCCACCAACGCCTCGCGCGTGTAAGAGCAGTGAGAGGGTGCGCCTTTGAGCTCGGTCGACGGTCTCCCGGGAAGGACGGCGGAGTGATCGAGAAAATAGGACGCCCAACCCGCGTTCGTTGTCGTGCCGTTCAGCGTCGAGCCGGTGACCATTGCGTAGCCGAGATCGTGCGCCCGAATCCGTGCCTCCAGGGAGCCTGGAGGAAGCTCGACGTGGGAGCCTGGGAAACTGATGATGTCGCCACGCGCCGCCTTGAGCCCGACATTCCTCGCTTCACCTGGTAGCACGGGTTTGGACAACTCGATCAGGGTAACCCGTGGGAATTTTGAACGGACGATGCCGGCCGTGCGATCGGAGCCGCTTGTCACGACGATGACCTCGAACGGCCACATGCATTGCTGACACACCACCGACCCGACCGTGCGCTCGATGGTCGCCTCATTGTTCTGTGCGATCACGATCGCCGAGAGTGCGGGGTGATCCGGCGACTCGAGCTCAACATCCTCACCGAGCAAGAGAACCGGTTGGCCAGGATTGCGCGGCACCCAGGTATCGACCGTACCCTCGTCCGAAAGCAGATCACGGTAATTGTGTTGATAGCGATGGTTGGGATCGGCCTGGCGATATTTCTCGAAGCGGGCCGCTCGCCGCTCCGGCGTCAGGCTGGCGAGATGCTGAATCCGGAGGGTCGTTTTGACCCAGAGCGCACGAGGAATCTCGCGCGGAATGGGAACGAAGTGCAGTCGCCGGGCCGGAAAGCGCAGCCCCGGCTCGAACGCGAAGAGCCGGTACACCCATAGGCCGGACCGCGAGAAATGCTGCTCATCCCCCCACATGCGAAGCACTTTGAAGCCGTATGCACAGCCCGCCAATGCCTCTTCCTCGATGAAACGCCGCAGGGCCGCGCCATCGTCGGGGTCGAGTCGCTCATCGGCATCGAGCGAGAGAATCCAATCCGGCGCGAACTCGGCGACGGCTTCAAGCAGTCGTTGCCGGTTCTCCGAGTCGTTCCACGCGCGATAGTCCTCGCGTTGCGGATTTGAGAGCACGCGCTTAACGAGCGGTTCGTTCGCGAGCAGTTCCGCGGTACGATCGGTCGATCCGTCATCCAGCGCGACCACACCGTCCGCGAACCGGCTCACGGATTCGAAAAACCCGGGGAGATCTGAATCGCCATTGCGAACGGGAAGCAGTACGAACAACCGGACGCTCATCTCGTGGTCAACCTTCGGGCTTGGTGAACGATTAAGGCGATCGAGCTCCTGCTCGCATCACCCGGTCGAAATCGTCTCGGCGGTCTCGTGCGCCGTACCAACATAAACGACCCCGTGCTCCGGACGATACCTGCTCGCAAACGAGCGCTCCGAACTGATCCGATCACCGGACCGGACGATCCGCCAGAATTCGACATTGATGCCGTCCCGCGGCTCTTGCACCATCTTTCGTTTCCCAGGTTTCAACCATTGTGCGGGGCGCTCGACGAGCCGCGCCAGTCGATTACCGGTGACGACGGGGCCGTCGATCTCGACATCGTAGTCGATGGCTCCGCCGTAAATCTCCGCGGTGATCAACTTCCGCCTGGCGGTTAGCTGAATCAGGCACGGCCATGGAGAGTCGTTTTGGAATCGAAGATCGACCAGCTTCTGGCTGGGATCGTTCGGTTGAAAGTAGGTCGCATCGATCCCGGCCGGCCACCCGGCCTGCTCGTAAAACGGCAGCCTCAGAATGTGCGGGCTCCACCGGATGAATGGGAAACCCGCCAATAATGCGGCACGAAAAAGCAAGGTTGAAACGGCGCAGAGACCGCCGCCGATATCGCTCGTGACCCGTCCGCCGGCGATCACGCGGCCCTCGGTGAACCCACGTTCTTCCGTGATCGGGCCAATCGCTCGATCGAGCGAAAAGACCACCCCGGGCTCGATCTGAATCGACGCCAGCAAGCGGGAGACGACGGCGATGTTTTGCGCCATCGGCGGCGCGAACATGTGGTACGACGACGTGACCGATGCAAGGCGATGCGTGATTCCCTCCGGCAGGAGAGTTCGTTGCTCTTCAGGCATCTTCAACTGAGCCGCGGAATGGCGCACGATCTGATCGAACGGCGTGGGTCGAGTCGGCGGTTTCGTAGGTTCGATCCGAATCACCGGTTTCGCCGAGACATGCACCTCAACTGGACCGCGTGGCTTGCTCTGAGGGCGCGGTGGTTGGAGAGCCGGATCTCCGGCGGAACGCGCTCTCCATGGTCGAATCAGGCCCGGATCAACGACTTCGTCGCGCCACCGCTGCAGCCGAAACGTGGTCGCAACCCGAGCCAGCGTAGGCGTTTCGCGAAACCCACCGGACGCTGATGGTTCTCGCTCCCACGCGGTGAGACAGAACCGAGGGTCGCTCCCATCAACATAGCCTGATCCGTCGGCTGTCATGTGGCAGACATGGAGCCCGTATGTGCAACCGGGCAGCGCCTCTGAGAGCGTGAACCGGACCAGCGCTTCGCCATCGTTTGCCGGGAAACGGTCGTCCGTCCCGAGTGTGAGGACCCAGACGAGGTCGCGCTCACCACACAGCGTCGCCAGCGCATCGCCCAACGGGTCTGGTTCCCTCACCGCGGCAACGTTTGCGCACGCCGATGAGAACTGCATCACATTGGCGCGGCCCACCGGAACCGAAAGCACGACAGCCCCGGCGATCCGGCTCGCCGCCGCGATCGCCTCATCCAAATCGCGGTGATTGGCTCCGATCTCAAGCACGCAAATCAAGTTGACGTCTTCAGCCAGCAACTCGGCTCCTCAACTATTGATGATGGGTTCATCCGGCGAATTCGTCACGGCTTTTCATAATGGTACAAGCGCGGCGCCCTCAGAGAACATGGCGGTTGGCAACGAGGTTCAACATGGCGCTTGGTCCCTGCGCAAGCGATATCGTCATCTTGCGGAACGAATGATCTCCCCGGGGGGCGTCGTTTCCTGCCTATGCGGCGATTGCCCATCGAAGGTCAACACACAGGTTGGCCGCTACAAGTACACGTCGCGCCAAATTGAGATGCTCATCCAATCTGTAGGGGCAGACTACCGTGCCCCATACGCATCAAGCTAAGCCTCCACAGGTCGGATCCGAGAGTAATTGGAAGAGATTGGGTTTGCGACGACGAGGGTTGATCCGACCGCCGTGGGCGAGAGTGCGAGCGATGGCGGTGAGGATAGCAATGAGTCCGCGCAGAGCAGAGCGCGCGAGCAGGAGGCTGACGGTGTGGTCACGAATGGTATGCGCGGCCTTGGTCCAGCTGCGATCGGCGAAGAGCCAACAGCCCACGAGCAGGATCTAGTGCTGGATGATGAGCGCAGTGAGTTTGGCGTAGACCTCGCAGAGGATGCGGTGGGGATCGGCGCTCCGCCAGTCGTCGAGGTGCCCGTGGCTCTTCCAGAGTTTGAAGAGGAGCTCGATCTGCCAGCGAGCGCGGGCGAGGACCAAGGCGTCGGAGATCGAGATCAGGATCGGAGGCGCATTGGTGACCAGGAGCGTCCAGTCCGCGAGGGCGAGCTTGCGGGCACTCGGGGTTTCGCCTTCGCGTTTGGCGTCGGCCAGGATGGCGTCCCGGCGGGCGGCGGCGACGCGATTCGGCACACGCACGGCGAGCAACCGGGCCGGCAGCCGCTCCGTCACGCCGAGGGTGACCGCGAGCGAGAGCCGCCGCCGCTTCTGCTGCGGCAGCCAGGTGACCAGATCCAGTCGCTCGCCGTCGGGGGCGAAGACGACCGTCTGCAGATGCAAGCGCGAGAGGAAATACGCTTGCTGCTCGGCGATCTGGCGGAGCACCGCCAGACTCCAGAAGCCCAGATCGGTGATCCGCAGTGCGTCCGGCAGCAGCGCTGCTGTTTGCAGCGGACTGCTCTTGTCTTGGGCTCGGCCATCGCCGGGTAGCGCCTCCAAGCGCCCGGTGCACAGATCGAGCCGAACGGTCAACTTGAGGGCGGATTGACTCCCCTGGTCCACCCGTCCACCACAGCCGACCCAGACACTGGCGAGCGCCTCAGGTAATGAGATCGTGGTGCTGTCCATGATCAGCACCGCGGAAAACCGGGCCAATACCGGACTTGCCACCGGGTCCGCGACGATGACGTGCGTCAACGCCGCCTCCCACACCTGGCGCAGCAACTCCGCCGCCGCCGGCGTGTAGCGCTGGGCCAGCCCTTGCGGGGTGACCTGCACGCCGCGATCACCGGCGAATTGACACAACTGATGCAGCGTCGCGCTCGGATGCGCCAACCAGCCAAGGACGTTCGTTTCCACAAAACAGGCGGCGGTCACCTTGCTCTGCCGCTGGCAACATCCGCTCGCACGGGCCAGCTCGGTCGGCACCCGCGTCAAGACCTGCTGAAGGGCGTGGGCAACCTGTGGGACACTGGACATGCGGGGACCTCCAATCGGGCCGGCTGCGTTTCAACACCACAACCATGCTCGATCTGGTCCCCGTTGTCACCTAGTCACCGTTAGCTTGATGCGTATGGGG
>CAYJPA010000127.1:0-9822 GCA_964371945.1 uncultured Sphaerobacteraceae bacterium
ATCCGCTGGATTTCCTAGACCAGCCAAAGTTGTATTGGTGGATTTGTAGTCGCGCGATTATGAAACGTGCATTCTTATTCGGTGTATCAGGGAGCGCGTCTCGCCGTACGACGTCTTCGTTCTCAACCCTGGAAGGGTTTCGTTGGCGTAGCCCGGTCAATTTATTGCCGGGCGATGCACAACAGACAATAGTCCGATCAATGACGCATTCTTCATTTATCGCGCCCGTAAATGTATCACCGCGCGAGTGCAATAGATTGCGCGACTACAGGACTGCAATGGGGCCGAGCAAGAGGCTAGCGAACCGACGCTGGAGCATCTCTCAAGACATCGGACGAATCGCGCTCTTCCACGCACTCGCGAATGCTCGCTTCTTCGGTGTGATCGACTTCGACCCACCGGTAGGACCACTCGCCGATCGCTTGCATAACCGCATCGAGATCGCGGCCCTTTTCGGTGAGCTCATATTCGATCCGCACCGGGGTTTCGGGATAGACCGTTCTTGTGATGATTTTCTCGTGCTCGAGCTCTTTGAGCCGCTCCGAAAGCAAGCGATCGCTTAATCCCGGAATCGCGTGCGCGATGTCGCTGAATCGCGTGCGTCCGCTGCGCATGGCGCGGATGATCGTCCCGGTCCACCGGCGACCGATCAGTTCAACTGCTTTGTGAAAAACGGGGCAGAACGCACCCTGCTCATGCCGCGTGCTCATCGTTCCATTCTAATCTTCTGTAAGCGACTTGACAAGGGTAACCTAACCGCACTATAGTTGCTTACAGACGGTTAGTGAACCGATGGCTCCGGCAAAGACAACTATTCAAGTTAGCGATCTGGAGCTTGCGCAGGATTCCGGCGGCAACAGATGCCCGCCGGTGCACGAAAACGACCGAAGAGTCGGGGGGACATTGTGGTAGCTCAGTCAACAACAGCGACGATTGGAACGACGACTTCAACGTGGGCGATCGATGCGTCGCACTCGAATGCCGAGTTCGGCGTCAAGCATTTGATGGTCTCAACAGTCAAGGGTCGCTTTGGCGAAATCTCCGGGACCCTTCATCTTGACGAGGCCGACGTCACGAATTCCGCGATCGATGTGACGATCAATGTGGCTTCAGTCGATACCCGCGACGAGAAACGAGACGCGCATCTTCGATCCGCTGATTTCTTCGACGTCGAGAACTTCCCGATCATGACGTTCAAGAGCACGAAGGTAGAGCAGAACAGCAAAGACCGCCTGTCAATCACCGGCGATCTGAAGATTCGCGACATCTCCAGGCCGGTCGTTCTCGATGCCGAGCTAGGCGGCCGCGGCGGCACCCCCTGGGGCTCTGAGGTCATCTCCTACAGCGCGGAGACCACGATCAGCCGAAGAGACTGGAACATGGAGTTCAACATTCCCCTTGACGGTGGCGGGGTCGTGGTTGGCGACAAGGTGAAGATCGCCGTCGAGTTCGAAGCCATCAAGCAATAACCGTGGAGCCGGTCCAGGCCCGGCGCTTGAGGATGAAGGTACAGGGAGAGGGAACAGATGGTCGACTTCGACGATTTCAACAGCAAACTGATCGCTGAGATGCGCGCCAACGGCGGCAAGGCTGGTGGGATGTTCGAAGGCGCGCCGCTCTTGATTCTGCACAGCACCGGCGCCAAGAGCGGGCAAACGCGACTGGCGCCGCTCGTCTACACCGGCACGGCCGACAAGCCGGTCATCATCGCCTCCAAGGGCGGAGCTCCGACAAATCCAGACTGGTACGTCAACTTGAAAGCCAATCCAAGCGCGACGATCGAAATAGGCAATGAAACTCGCCTGGTAACCGCGATCGAGGTGACTGGGGCTGAGCGCGATCGACTCTTTGCGCGGATGGTCGCCGAGCGGCCCGACTTCGGTAGGTACCAGGAAAACACGACGCGGATCATTCCGGTCTTGATGCTTGAACCAGCCGGATAACGAACACTACCAGACCCTAGAACGATCTAGAGAAGCGGCCGGAATCTACCGGCCGTTTTTCGTTTGCGGGTTGCGCCGATCCCGCGCTGGAAAAAAGCGGGTAAGATCGCCTTCGCTGTGGCGACAAAGCCGAGGAGAGTCCGGTGGGTGAATTGGGGTCAAGGTTGCCGGCGTACGCCGATACCATCGTTGTCGGTGGCGGAGTTGGCGGTGCGGTCGTAGCTGGTCGATTGGCGGCCCAATCAGACGAACAGATTCTGCTGTTGGAAGCAGGTCCCGATTACGGTCCGCTGTCAGACGGCAACTGGCCCTCGGAACTGCTCGACTGCACGTTCATGCCGGTTGACAGTCATTCCTGGAACTACACCAGTTCATGTGCCAACGGAACGCCGGATCTGGGAATCGAACGCGCTCGGGTGATTGGCGGCTGTTCGTCGCACAACGGATGCGCCGCGGTCTGGGGGTGGCGTGGCGACTACGACGCCTGGGCCGCGGCGGGCAATCCCGGTTGGGATGCAGATTCGCTTCTTCCGCTGTTCGAGCGCGCGAATGCGGCGATGCGCGTTTTTCAACCGAAACGGGAAGAGGTCACCCCGTGGCATCGCGCCTGCGCCGATGCGGGACCGGCCGCGGGCTTTCCTTTTCTCGAGAATCTCAATGACCTTGATGCGGAGCTTGGGATTGGCTTTGGCGCGCTCAATGTCGATCAAAACGTCCGCTGGAATAGCGCGTTTGGCTACCTGGATCCGGTCCGAGACCGTCCGAACCTCCAAATCGCCGGGAATGCACTCGTTGACCGGGTCACCGTCGAAGGCGGCGCTGCCACCGGTGTCGAGGCGATTGTTGAGGGCCAGTCTCACCGTGTGAAAGCGGGCCGCGTTGTGCTGTGCGGGGGCGCGTATGGATCACCGTTGATCATGCTGCGTTCCGGCATCGGACCCGCGGACGAGATCGCGGAACACGGCATCAGACCGCTTCATGAATTGTCGGGCGTGGGGCGAAACCTGCAGGACCACCCATCGACTCGCGTCGTTTTCACCGGAACCCCGGAGCTAGTAACCGCGATGAACGACTTTGTGGCGTCTGGCGGTTCACCGAGAGAAGAGGGCTCGATTGTTTTGGCGAAGAGCTCCCGGTGCGAACGTGGCTTCGACCTCCACCTCTATCCCATCGCCAGTCCACGAGGCAATGGCGAATGGCTCTTCGCCATCTACACAGCGGTGATGGATGTGAAATCGACTGGAATCATCAAACTCGGTGGTCGCGATCCAGAAGCGCTCCCGATCATCGATACCGGCTATTTCACCGATCCCGAGGGCACCGACCTGACGGTCTTGGTCGACGGGATTCGACACGCCCGCAATCTCGCCGCCCAGCTGCCGATGTCGGGATTGTGCGGCCCCGAGATCGAACCGCTACTTGGGCAGGACGATCTCCTGGGGTATGTGATTGCAAAGTGCACCCACGACTATCACCCGGCGAGCACCTGCAAGATGGGACCCTCCAGCGATCCAGGCGCCGTCGTTGATCATCGGGGCAAAGTCCACGGATTGGACGGCCTCTTTGTGGCGGATGCTTCGATCATGCCTTTCGTCGCCAGAGCCAACACCAACATTCCAACCGCGGTGATTGCCGAGAAGGTGGTGGAAGGGTTAATCCAGAACTGATCCTCATCCCAAGAGAGACCCACCGCTGCGACAAGCACATAGTCCTGGGATCCGGTTTCAGCTCGCTGCAGTTGGGTCCTCGTTGAGCCAAGCGCGGAGCTCCTCCGCTATCTTGTCGGAGATTTCGTGGTTGCCGGTAGCTTCGTAGACGAGACGCCGCATTTGCCCGACCACCCGGCGTGAGGAATCGAAGTGCCAACGGCGGACGTCGACCAAGCGATCGTCTGACCGCCATCCTCGCGAAATCGTCCATGCAGCAGCCGATCGTTCGACGAAGAGCACTATCTGGCGATCGCTCCACGAAAAGAGGTCGTCGGCAGATGGCGCGGACACGTTCAGGTGACCGGTGGTTGGCAAAACTCGAATAGCGGATCGACGCCCGACTCGCTTTCCGATGGCATGGCCAGCCGAAAACGCTCGACACGAGTCAGCTCCCGGACATCGTGCTCAGGACCGCTCCAGGGACCGCCGGCCGCGATCTGGGTGCGGTGAGCGAGAATCGCCGCCAATTTTCGCTCGAATTGGTGAGAAACGTCGATTTGGGTCGTGATGAGCTCATCCGGCGTGCCGTACGATCCCAGTTCATCCGCCGAAACGTTTTTGAACGGGCCATTCGGACGTTTGGCCATCTCCCGGATGCGCGATTTCGGCACCGCGTTGTAGTAGAGCGCCGGTTTGACCTCGGTTGCCGGGGCATAAATCTCGAGCGCGGAGGTCGCCGCCGCGTGGATTTTCAGGTGGTCCGGGTGTCCGTAAACACCGTCGGGCCCGAAAGTCAGGACCACGTGAGGCGGCACCTCGCGCATGATGTCGACCAAGCGACTCACGACATCGGCCGGATCTGCATTCACGAATGCGTCTTCACGGCCGTTGCCGGCGGTGCCGGCCATGCCGGAATCGCGAAATCCAAGCAACCGCACGTCCGAGACATTGAGCAGCGCCATGGCGTCGCGCAATTCCTGCTCGCGGACCTCCCCGAGATTTTCAGCGGTCGCGAATGCGGGATCACTGATCTCGCCGGCTTCGCCGCGCGTGGCGCAAACCAGCGTAACGGTCCCGCCACGATCGGTGACGGTTGCGAACGTGCCCGAAGCGCCGAACGCTTCGTCGTCGGGATGAGCGTAGATCGCAAGTAGATGAAAATTGTTCGTCATGTTGCTCCTAGCTCATTGGTCGAATCAAGCTTGTCCGCTTCATCGCCGGCGTCACGACCAATCGACAATCAACTGATCCACCGGCAGCCTCGGGCGCCTGACCGGTTCCTTGTCGACATAACCAACCGGAATCAACGCCTGCGGGACAAGCGTACTCGCAAGACCGAGCGCATCGCGGACGACATCCGGGCAAAAAAGTGGCGCGCACATCCAGCCCGAATCGAGTCCGGCGGAATACAACGACACCATTAGATTCTGAATCGCAGCGCCGAGACTCTGCACGGCCATTGTTCGCTCGGCTGCCCGCCGTTCCGGATCGGGGTAGTCGTCCAGATCTTCGAGATAGAGAGACGGAACTACGATCAACGGCGCCTCGAGCAGTCGCTGCCGGCTCTTCTGCAACCGGATCTGAACGATCGTTTCGTCCTGGCCGTCCAGCTCGAGCTGTTGCTGCCAGGTCGCCGCCATGTCGTCGACGAGCTTCTGTTTCCGATCGATTGATTCGACCACCGCGAATCGCCAGGGTTGCCGCCCGTGTGGAGAGGGCGCCCAGCCAGCCGCCGCGATCGCCTGCTCGACGAGCGGACGCGAAACGGGATCGGGGCGAAGCGAGCGAACCGACCTCCGGCCCTGGACGAGCGCGGTGAAATCCCGTGGGCGGGTTTCTGCCGCGGCCTGAACGCTGGAGCTCCATGCGATCGCGTGCAGATCACTGATCCAAAGCATCGGAGCGCGGTCGATCGCCATGGTCCGATATTGTGGGTACTTCGAGCGAAGAACGGAGATCGCACTTGCGAAACGCGGGTCACCGGGGTCGATGAACCGCGCCCCACCAGAGATCTGAACGAATCGAAGCTGGCTCCAGTCCTCGTTGTAGTCGTCAACAACAACGGAGACGGACGGGTTCTCTCGAATGTTCCGCACCCGTTGAAGCTGATCGAGCGGTTTCGATTTTGGCTTTTCGTCGAGCGCTGACACGATCACTGGAACTCCTTGGTCCTCGATTACGGCATAGCAAAAGGGCACAACCGACGGCCTCCCGGCGGCGTCGGCCGTCGCGAGACGTCCGATCCGCCGGGAGGCCACGAATTCGAGATCAACGGACGTCGGTCGATGCCCCATTGCTATGAGCGGACCGTCGCGATGATCGAATCGTCCGCTCGGGTCGACCAGGCTGGAGCGTCACCGGCGACACCGTAGAATGCGGTCAGACTCCAGAGATAGATGGCCGCGGGCTCGTCATGCAGAACCTGTCCCAGTTGCTTGTAGATGCCGGCCCGCGTGGCAGGATCGGTTTCCACCGCGCCGGTATCGATCAACGCCTGCACGCTTGGATTGTCGTGACGTGACAGGAATCCGGCACTAGAGACGAGGAGACTTAGCAAGGTGTACGGGTCGAACATCGGTCGCCAGCTCACATATCGCAATGGCGCCGCTTCCGGGTCTTTCCACTGCTGGTTGAAAGTAGCCACTTCGATCCGCTCGGCCTTGGTTCTGATGCCAACCTCGGTGAGCTGCCCGGCGATCGCCTCAACGAGGTCAGAACGCTCCAGTGAGGCATAGGAGAGGCGTGTTTCGAACCCGTCGGGGTATCCTGCCTCAGTCAGCAATGCCTTCGCCTGCTCTGGATCATAAACGTACGGCGCCAGCGCGGGATCGAATCCCAAACTGGTTTCGACAAAGAGCCCGGCGAGTTGCGTACCGCGACCGCCGAACAATGTTTCGATGATCGCTTGAACATCGACCGCCAGATTGAGCGCCTTCCGCACGCGAACGTCCGAAAATGGCTCAATGTCCGTTGGAATCCGGATGAACGTGGTGCCGGAGAGCGGCGTGACCGCGACCGTCGCGCCTTCGCTTTCGACTGCTTCCACCTGATCGACCGGTACACCACGCACGATCTGCGCGGTTCCAGCTAGCAGGTCGGCCACCCGGGTGGATGGTTCGCTGACGAACCGGTAAACGACGCGTCTGGCGATCGGCCGGCCCTTGAGGCTGTCAGCAGGGTAATCCGAGTTCACCTCGAGCACGATCTGTTCGCCGGCCGTCCACTCCACGAATTTGTATGGTCCGGTGCCGACTGGCTGCCGGGTGAAATCGTTTCCGGCGGCATAAACCGGTGGGAGACACGCGAGCCACGGCGCGATCTGCGCCGGCAACCACGGCGAAGGCGTCGAGAGCACGAGTTGCACCGTGAGCGGATCGATCTGTTTGACCTCCGCGATCGTGGCGAAATTGCCGGCGATCGAGGACGCGGTCTCCTCTGCCACGATATGGCTGATCGAGTAAACAACAGACGAGGCGTCAAATGCTTCCCCGTTGTGAAACGTGATGCCCGGCCTGAGTTTGATTTCAATCGTCGTGGGGTCGATTTGGTTCATCGATTCGGCGAGCAGAAGCTCCAACTCTCCGGTCGGACCAAATTGCACCAGTGAGTCGTATACCGAGTGGACGACTGACCAGCCGTCGACCTCGTAGGTCGTAGCCGGATCGAGCGACGCGGGTTCAGACGAGAGGTCGATCACGAGCTCGTCAAGAATCTCGGGCGTTTGACCGGCGGGAGCGAACAATGCGCTGGCTCCAATGCGATGAGGGCGATCGAGAGCGGTCGCGGCGAGCCACGCTCCGGTAGCGCCGAACAACTGGCGGCGCGTCATGGAATGTGCCGGTGTCGGCTTAGTAGACATAATACTCTCCCTACTTATCTTGCGACTGATGTGCCGCGTTATCGCAACCGTCCCCGTGCGGGGGCAAGCCGTACCTGTAACGAGTCGCCGAAAAGATTGAGACCGAGAATCGTTACGGCGATCGCGATTCCGGGGATGGTTGAAACCCACCACGCGCTGAGCAGGCTCTCGCGACCGTCCGCCACCATTCCGCCCCAGGTGATCGTTCCAGAAGAAACGCCGAGCCCGAGATAGCTCAGCGCCGCTTCGTAGAGGATCATGCCGGCGATCTGCTGACTGGCGATCACGATGATCGGGCCGGCCACGTTCGGCATGATGTGTCGACCCATCACGCGCCAGCGGCTGGCCCCGGCCGCACGCGCGGCCTCGACGTATATGGCGTGGCGAAGTGATGCCGCTTGCAATCGGACCACTCGCGTGTACCCAACCCAACCCGTGATCGCGAGTACCGCGATCACATTCCGCGTGCTGTTGCCGAGCACCGCGACCACGCCGATCGCGATGATCACGAATGGCAACGCGAGCTGTACATCGGCAAGAAAGGTGACCAATCGATCGACTCGACCGCCGAGATAACCCGCGGCCAGTCCGAGCGCGATACCCACCGCGCCGGCGATCAATGTCGCAATGAGACCGATCGCGATCGAAACCCGCGCACCAGTCACAATCCGGGCAAGCAGATCGCGCCCGAGCTGATCGGTGCCGAGGAGATGTGACGAGTCGCCGCCGAAGAGCCAGGGGGCGGCAAGCCGATCGCGGAGCGCCTGCTTGGCGGGATCCCCCTCGACCACCAGCGGGCCGAGCAACGTGGTGAACACTAGAGCAACGAGGATTGCCGACCCAACGACTGCGCCCGGCGTGATCTGCCGTCGCTGACGCGTTCGTGATGGAATCAGTGGTTCGCTCGAGGAATCTCGACGCGTCATGCCGCGAAGTTGTCCAGCCAAGGGAGGATTCATCAGAACGCCTCCCGCGGCGTTAGGCGTATACGAGGATCGATGAACCTGGCAGCAAGGTCGACCAGGAGGTTCACGACGACGATCATTGCCGCGACGACCAAAGCCGTTGCTTGCACGACCGGCAAATCGCGATCCGAAACCGCGTTCAGCGCCAATTGACCGATGCCGGGATAGGCGAAAACGCCTTCGACGATGACCGCTCCTCCAATCAGGAACCCGACCTGCAAGCCGACATAGGCGAGCGTGGGCAGAGCCGCGTTGCGCAGCGCGTGACCGAGCAAGACAGCTCGCCGGTTGAGACCTTTGCCGTGAGCGGTTCGAATAAAGTCGGCGCCTAGCGTTTCGACGAGCGAGGCACGAAGGAGACGGGCGACGATCGCGGTGGGGTAGGCCGCCAGCGCGATCGACGGCAGCACGAGCGACTGCCAGCCGTTGCCGCCCGAAGAAGGCAGCCACTTCAGCCGCACGGCGAACATGAGAATCAAAATCGTACCGAGGAAGAAGCCCGGCATCACCTGGCCGAAGAGTGCAACGCTGGATGTGACGAGGTCTCTGATGCCGCCGGGTTTGTCACCAGCTGCGATTCCGAGCGGGATACCGATCGCCAGCGCGAGCAGGATCGAGGTCGCGGCGAGCTCGAGCGTCGCGGGCAGTCGTTCCAGCACGGCATCCATCGCCGGCCGCCTCGCTCGCCAGGATTCTCCGAAGTCGCCTTTGGCGGCATGTGAGAGGTAGGTGGCGTATTGGACCGGTAACGGACGGTCGAGTCCGAACCGTTGGCGGATGAGCCGTTGTTGCTCAGGCGATGCGCCGGGAGCCGTGAATCCCGCGGTTGGATCTCCGGCAAGGTGAATCAATGCAAAAACCGCGGTCACGACGACCAGCAGCACACCGAGGCTGTACAGGATTCGGTTGAGTAAGAAGCCGATCACGACGCGATCCCCTAACGGACTACTCGGCGTACGATAACGCCGGGAATAGCCGCGGGGCACGCTGACCCGCGCGATTGACTTCCAACCGCCGGGCAAACAAAAAGCCCGGGCTGAAAGCCGTCGGGCGTGGTCAGAGTGTTAGGGATAGCGCAAACGCAAAACACAGCGAACGGTCGCCGTGTCACGCGCCTTCTCCCATCCGGACTTTACCGTCGGCCCCGGAATTTCACCGGATCGTGCTCGTGGACTCGCCACTTGCTCGCGGGCTTTACCGCCGGTCAGGACTTGGCCGTCATAGCTCGCGGCCTCACCAAACCCCGAAGGCTGTGCTTCCAAAAGTATAGTGGCATTATCCGGCAACCGTCAATAGGGATTCCGCCGATATCGAGCGTCAATTCAACGAACGACGTCGCCTCGTAGCCGCGCAATTATGAAACGTGCATTCTTATTCGGTGTATCAGGGAGCGCGTCTCGCCGTAC
>CAYJPA010000128.1:0-9599 GCA_964371945.1 uncultured Sphaerobacteraceae bacterium
GCACCCCTCTATCCACATCTCATTTGGCGACAAGACTTATGCGAAGCCGCTTAGCCGGCGCCGGCTCCGTTCGCGGCACCCTGGAAATCGGGTGTGCATTCAATCCCGGTTGCTGACGGAGTTGACCCCAATGACCGCCGTCCCGTTCCGCAATCGGACTCGCAACCGATCGGTCGCCTTCGTTCATCCTCGTCCTAACTCAGCTCATCGTGCGCCCATTGCCCACCAACTGCTTCAGGCAACGGGGGTCGCGCTCGAGGCGGGGGTCACCAGCAGAATCCATACGCTCAACGGATCCTGTTCGAGATTCCGAACTGAGCCATCGGAGCGTTCCGCCAGACTCACCGATCCCGCCGGACCAGGCTCTCCGATAACGAGCTGGACGGCGTCCGCCTCGGGTCCCGCGAGCGTGCCCCCCGGTTCGATTTCGGAGCGGCGCAACTCGACCGCGACTGGACCTTCGAGCGTCTCCACACGCTCTGCCGGTGTGCCTGCCACCATTCCCGTTGGTGGCGACGGCAGCGAGCTCTTGAGGATGCCTGCGAACATGACGACGGTCGGCTCGGTGCCAGGATTGCCGAAGATCTGTCCAGCGGCATTGTCCTGGTGGATGACCGCGTCACCGGCCGCGAGCGCTACCTCCGTGCCCGGCGGAATCTCGCTGGCGGGCGTATCAGCGCCGTTCCCGCGCATCACGGTGAGCGGACCTTCGCTCCGCACCGTGTAACTCCCCGCCACCACATAGTCAATGCGAGCCCCGGAAGGGAAATCGCCCGGCTGGCGGGTCGTACGAACGCCAGGATCGATGACGACACGAACGAGAAAGGTCGTGGACAGCCCGGAGGGCAGCCAGGCGGTGTCGAATTGGGTGATCAGCACAGACTCGGCGGCCTGAGCATCCGTCGTCGGCGTCGCCACAGGACTGCTCAGGGCGGCGGGCACCTGCGATCCCCGTCGCGGCGCCGAGTCTTGTGGCCACCACGCCAGATAACTGCCCACGACGATGAGCGCGACCATCGCGGCCAGAGCGATGTGAGATATGAACCTCGGCACAGGCAGCAACGTACGAGCTGCACGACGCGGCGGAAACGCTGTTGAGGCTCTGCCGTTCAGGGAGCTAGGAACATACCTTCTTTGCGTGTGAGCCGGAACGACTGCAGAGTTCATAATCTCCTCCTCTAAGCGCGTTACGAACGCCGGGGCCGCTCCTGGCGGGCGATGAAGAGCATGAAGTCGCCGTACTACAACGCGATCGCCAGCATCGAGGTCCCTCAAATCATCCTCGCCGCGCACGAATCGATCCCAGGCATCGCGCAATCGGTCGGGGTCTGGAACGTGACGGTCAGGCTCCATGACGGCTCCCTTCCGTGTTGCTCATCAGGGATCTAAGCCTGCCCACCGCGCGCGAATGCGCGACGTCGACGGCGCCGCGGGTACGTCCCACTACCTGAGAGATCTCGGCGCTCGTCAGGCCCGCCAGCCGTAACTCGACGATCAGGCGCTGATCGGGCGGCAAGCAATCGAGCGCCGCCAGAAGCTCGCGGCGCGCTTCGGCCGATTCCGCTTGGTCCTCGGGCGAGGGAGTTGGATCGACCAGCTCAGCCGCGGCCTCGAGCGGAGCCTCTGCGATGCGGCTCCGGTAGGCGCCGGCGATTTCGTGATGCGCGATTGTGAAAAGCCAGCCCCGGAACGATCCGCCATGGAATCCAGGCAGCCCCGCGAGCGCTTTGGTGAAAACACGGCCGGTGGCATCTTCTGCCGCCTCCCGGCCGCCGAGCCGGTGATAGCAGTAACCATAGACGGGGCCGACGTAACGACGATAGAGCGGGGTGAACGCGGCACGGTCAGTCAGCGCTGCCGCAACCAGAGCCGCCTCCGCTTCCTCCGGCGCCGTTCCAGTCTCTCGAATTGTTGCCGCCGGGACCTCCATCGCCCTGCCCCGATTGCGTCACGTGTGTCGATGCTCCTCATCTGGTTAAACGCGTCCGGCGCAAAAACCTTACATCTGAGTTCAGCCGGGCGATATCGTCACTTCTCTGGCTGAAGGCGTTTCCCAAGGAACGCCAGTGTCAACGGCCCGATCACGGTCCAGCTCACAAGATCAAAGTGATCGGCGTCGGGGATCTGGGCGCAGATCACCTCGACGCCGGCATCGCGAACCGCGGTTGCCATCCGCCAGGCATGCTCAACGGCGGTTTCGACGTCCCGGCCGCCTTGGACCAGGAGGAACGGCGCTGTCGCGGAGTCGACCCGCGTGATCGGAGAGAGATCACGGTAGGCCTCCGGCGCCTCGTCCTGTGTACCGCCCAGGAATGAGGCCAGGAATTCGTCCCAAGTCGGAATGGGATCAGGAATCGTGGTGTCATAGTTGCCAGCCAGCGCGACCACGCATGCCGCACGGCTGGAAAACTCCGCGAGAGCGGGATCATTGGTATCGCGGGTCTCGCGGACCCCAAGCATCGCTGCCAAATGGGCCCCGGCGGAATGACCCAGCGCTCCGATCCGCTTGGGGTCGACCCCATGGGCATCGGCATTCGCTCGGATCCAGCGGACGGCGAGCTGCACGTCGTCGAGTTGGGCCGGCCAGCGATTTGGACGTTCGGCATCGGCGACCGAGAACAGCCGGTAATCGATGGAAAAGGCAACATAGCCCGCCTCGGCCAGTTCGGAGGCCGGCCAGTCCATATCGTAGCGCGCGCCGGTAACCCAACCGCCACCGTGAATAAGCACAACCGCCGGGCGAGCGGTTTCGCGTGCCGGTGGCCGGTAGACATCAAGCAGCAACTCCTGACCGTCCACGTTCCCGTAGGGAATGTCTTGTACCTTCTCGAACGAGGTCTGAGCACTGGCGATATGGACCGGAGTGGCCGGCAAAAGCGAGGCAGTGCCAACATTGACAAGGAGCATGCGGCGCGAGAACATAGGATCTCTCCCATCCAAGCGAGCAACGGACGGGCTCGCTGCGTTGGTCTGTGGCGCCCCCCTAGCTGCTCGGGGTCGCCGTCTCCGGTGGCATGGGTGCTGACTGTACGCGCAACCGTGTTGCATGGGTGGTGGCGGACGCCGCAAACGTGACCGCACCAGTCGGATCGGCAATCTCGAACTGGGTTTGGAGTTCGTAGGCATCTCCCGTGTCGTCCACCTCGACCGTCGCGTAGAAGGTCAACGTGCCCACAAAGGCGCCGTTCTCATCGGACTCCAGGTGCACGCCGGTCATGGCCGCCGTGCGCTCGCCGGTCGCCTCCCAGACGCCGTATGCGGGCACTTCGAATGCGAGCGCGTCGGCCGCCGCGGGATCCACCGATGGGGTCGGCGTGGCGAAGCTCATGATGCCATCGGCATGGTAGGCGGCAAACCCGAGTGACGGGCCGGGTGGATCGGCCGTTACGCGCCAGACCCCGACGATCGGGTGCCGGGCGATGGCATCCGAGTCCTGGGCAGATGCCTGCTTGACGGCCGTGACGGCCCCCAGGGCCGCGCCAGTCAACCCGATCTGACGGATCGCGCGACGACGGGTCAGTGAACCGAGTGCTGCGTTCAACGATTGCTCCTTTCGGCGTGCATCGCACGGAAACTCTGGCCGGTCGGATCCACGCCGGCAATTGCAGCATCCTGTAGCTACTTGCTCATCGCATCTGGAAGAACTACGCGTTTTCAAATGGCAACCGGGAACCGGTGCACTACGTAGATACGTACTGCGCTACGACAGAAGGTTGTCCCGGATCGCCCGCGCCCGCGCGGCCCGCCTGGTCTCGACGCCCAGCTTGGAGAGCAGATGACTCACATGCACGCCGACCGTGCGCGGACTGATCGACAGCGCTGTCGCGATTTCGCGGTCGGTTGAGCCCGTCACGATCAAGCGAAGCACCTCGTGCTCGCGGCGCGTTAGTCCGAGATCGGTGCCGCTTCCGCGGTGAAGCGGAGGCAGGTGCTCGATGGCTGCAAGGGCGCCACATGCCTCGGCGACCGCCTGATGGATCGACATCGCGCGGCCGACCGCCTGTGCCTCCGCGCACAACCCGTCTTCGATACGGGCCCGTGCTTCCGCCTCGGCCCGTGAGAATCGAGCACGGTACGGCAAGCCGAAGGTCACCCCGAGCTCCTCGCACACCGCGGCCGCGGCGCCGAAGAGCCGCACCGCCTGTTCCGGGTCATTGCAAGCTCCCGCAAGCGCGGCAACCGCGGCGACCCACGTCGCGACGCCCTCCATCGTCCCGACTGCCTGCCACGCGACCAAGCTCTCTTGGTACAAACCCGCCGCCGCGGCGGCATCGCCCTCGTCACAGGCGACCACACCAAGCCCTTGCTGGCAGCTCGCGATGCCCCACTGGTCGCCCAATGCTTGGTAGAGATCGAGCGCTACGGCAAATCCAGCCGTTGCCCCGTCCGCCGATCCCTGACCGAGCGCTGCTTCCGCGCGGTGAAAGACCGCCTTGGCGATCCACCAGTTGGCGCCTAGATCCCGAAACCGTCGACTCGCGTCGTCGAGAAGTGCAGCCGCGCGGTCATTCTCACCCGCGCGCACCGCCATCCACCCAAGGATCACCTTGGCTTGCGTTGTCAACAGGACGTCACCGGCGGTCTCCCAGAGCTCCATCCCTTTTGTCACGAAAGCAGCGGCCCGGGCCGGTTCGCCGGATACCTGGAGCAGGACGCCGAGCGACACGAGCGCGCATGCTCGCACCTCGGGAGGGACTGAGGTCGCGCCCGCGAGCGCTCGTTCCAATAACAACTTCCCCTCGATCAGTCGACTGCGAAAAAACCAGAACGGACCGAGCGCCCCCGCCAAGCGCATGGCGCTCACCCAGTCACCATGTTCCGCAAACCAGGTGAACGCTGCTCTCAGGTTGCCGCGTTCGGCCTCCAACCGATCGAGCCAGCGCGGCTCCACTGACTGGGAGAGCACGAGGGCGGTGAACCCGCGCTCGGCAAGGGTGAGACACCAGACCGCATGCCGTTCACACAGCGGTTGGTTTTCTCCGGCCGCGAGCAACTGCTCCCAGGCGAGCTCGCGAATCGTTTCGAGGATTGCGAAGCGCGGTTCCTCATCCGGTCCGCCCCAGCGATGCACAAGGCTGGCATCAACGAGCGCGGCGAGCTCCTCGAACAGGTCGTCGTCTATGACCGCCTGCGCGGCCTCGAGATCGAATCCGCCAACGAA
Source organism: uncultured Sphaerobacteraceae bacterium (assembly GCA_964371945.1). Taxonomy (GTDB): domain Bacteria; phylum Chloroflexota; class Chloroflexia; order Thermomicrobiales; family UBA6265; genus CAYJPA01. The sequence continues at coordinate 5,162 of CAYJPA010000128.1, forward strand.
GACGGCCAGCCGCCGGAACACCCGCTGCACGTCTGGGGTCAATAGGTTACAGCTCCAGGCGATCGCATCGCGCATGGTGCGCAGTCGGGGCGGAACATCGTGTGGGCCGCCGACCAACTCAGGCAACCGTGCCGACAGGCGGACGAGCAGCTCCGCTGGGGAGAGATAGGCAACGCGGGCCGCCGCGAGCTCGATCGCCAGGGGGAGCCCATCGAGCGTCCGGCAGATGTCCGCAACCGCCCCGGCATTCGCCTCCGTCACCGCGAAGTCCGCCCATGCAGCCTGTGCCCGATCGGCGAAGAGCCGCACTGCCTCCGCGTCGGTAATCTCTCTCCCCGCGTCGGATCCGGGAAGCGCGAGCGGCGGAACGGCTACGACGTGCTCGCCGGAGATACCCAGTCGCACACGACTGGTGGCCAGCAGCGTCACGCCGGGGCAGGTCATGAGCAGATTCGCCAGCGGCGCGAGACCCGCGAGGACATGCTCAACGTTATCGAGTATCAGCAGAGCTTGGCGGTCGCCGAGTGCGGTCGTGAGCCGGGAGAGCACTGAGCGATCGCCGCCCTCGCGCACCCCGAGTGCACTGGCCAGCGTTGCCGGGACGAGAGCCGGATCTGCAATCGTGGCGAGATCGACAAACCAGACTCCGTCGCGGACGCCGGCAGCGAGCCGGGTTGCCACCTGAAGAGCCAGCCGCGTCTTCCCAACGCCGCCGGGACCGGTCAGCGTCACGGCGCGGATGTTGTCTTGGCTCACGAGCGCCACAACGGAGGCCACTTCGCGCTCCCGCCCCACAAACGAAGTCAGCGGGAGTGGCACCGGCGTGCCGGCTCGCTCCGGCATTCGCCGAGGGACAAGCGGCGAGGGATCACGATGTGTCGGACGGGCGGACCACGGATCAGCCACGGCGAAGTCCCACTGCTCGTGCGGAGCCCAAAGCGCACACGCCGGGTGCTGCGGCAGCACTATCAACTACAGGCAAATAATACCTGAAACACCCTCGCGGCCGCTCCGCACTGGCAGAAGCGTGAGCCGCTTGGGGCATGTTCTCCGAGATGTCGTTGACTGGCCATTAACCGCGCAATTCCCGCGGACGTGGTGAGTCTGCGCGTCACGTGCTCTTAGGGAGACCCGTTCTCCGTTGCCGGCTCCAAACTCAACCAGCGCGAGCATCAGCAGGAGCAAATGCGGCATGACGCCGGCAAACGGCAGCGCGAGCAGCAAAATGACCGAGAAGATGTGCGGCGCCGCCAGGGATGAGCGCTGGTCGATCACCGGCCGGCAAGCTGAAAGGCGATAATCGCGCCCGCCGCAAGCGACATCAATGCCGTTCCCACCTCGCCGTTGCTGAGATCGAGCTTTCCGGTAATCGTGGGAATCAGAGAAATCCAGGAAGCGTGCGGAAAGCAGTTGATTACAAAAACCGCCGATATCGCAATTCTGGCACGACGCTGGACGGTTTCCGATACACGTTCAACTCCGTCCAACGCTGTCGCCTTCGTGATTGATCGCCTGTTCGATTTCCCTAACTCTCCTTGTGCGCTCGCCGGCCCGCTTCATATCAGAGCAGCGTGCGCAGCCGTTTCGCACCCCGATCGAATTCGCTCGACCATCCCTCAGGCGCCGGATCACTGGCATACCAGCACGCGGAAAGCACGGCCCCCACGAACGCCCACTCCACCAGGGATTGCCGATCGATCCCCCAGACCTCAGAACAAATCGCCGCTCGCCGCGTAACTAACTCGAGGTAGTCCTCCCGCGCCGTCACGCCCGGCGGGTTGTACATCCATGCGGCAATCTCGAATCCCGGGTCACCGATCAATCCTTTGGGATCGATGATTGCCCAGTCTCCTGATGCTCTCTGCAGCAGGTTATGATGTTGAAAATCGCCGTGCAGGAGGCACTCACGAGTCGACTTCGCTAACAAAACCGAGGCCAGTTCCTGTGCCTGTTGGATCAACACCGAGTCGATCAGGGCTGAATGGTGCGACCAGTCGAACAGCGCCCGCATCCACTGCCGCAATGGGTGGAGTCCGCCCGGGTCGGGCACAGTGCGCCACAGGCTGGCAACCATGTTGGCGGCCAGGCGGGTCGCCTCTTCATCGGTCATCGCGGCGTGCAGAAGCTGTGTTCCAGGCACGATCCGTTCGAGGACCATCACACTGCGCTCGAAATCCACGTCATACAGCCGCGCAACGTTCTCGCCCGCCGCCAATCTCAGCGCGGTTGCCTCTGACCGGAGCTCATCCGCCAACGGCGACGATTTGATCACGACCGGGCCGAGTTGGGTCGAGTGACCAAGCAGCACCAGGGTGATGTACGAATCGGGGATGAACGGATCGAGCTCGATGTTCCATGTTCCGCACAGATCGGCCACCGTCGACGGCAAAGACCTGAGCCAACCGGGTGTCAATTCATGTTGTGCCCAATTTTGGACGTTCGTCACCAGTTGAGGTGGCAACGACCGACCCGTGTGAAGTGCCATCACCGCGACGTCCATGTCCTCCCGCCGAATCTCACTGGGGAGCCCTTCCCGCGGCGGTCTTCACTCACGATCGAACGACAGCGAGGGCTGGTACTGAGACCCGAAAATCGTCGCACAAATGACCAGAATGAGGCACAACCACATTGGTGATGCGGTGGCGGTCGCGTCCGCGCGGGTGCGCAACTCGTGCAATTTTGTTCCAGCGATCGGCGCTCGGCCGGACACGACGAAGCAGATCAGTACGGAAATCACCGGCCCGCGGCACGCTTTCTGCATTTTCCAGCGCGGGGGCAGCGGACTCCCATGTGATGAGGACAGAACGATGACCAACGATCAATGGAACGACGAGCCGGCAGACGTACCTCGAGTGACTGAAGAGGCCTCGATCCTCGGGGTCATTCTCGAAGTTGGTGCGATGGAAGAAGCGATTAAAGCTGGTCAGTTCGAGGGCGACGACGGTCTTCTGGATGAGATCGAAGACGATGAGCACAAGTGACGCGGTCGCGGATTCCACGCGAACCGATCAACGACCCGCCTGCTCCGGGGCAGTCATTGGAGCCGCAAAGGCTTCCGGGTGCAGGTCCAGATGGCTACGACGTGGACGAACGGGCCGGCTCTCGTTGTCGATGAAACAAGGAGTGAGCAGCTTCTACAAAGTCACCGTTGTTCCGAGCCCCTGCTCGACACACCGCCGAAAAACCGCATCAGCAACGACCAAATCCTGGAATGTCACGCCGGTCGCATCGAACACGGTAATCTGCTCGGCCGATTCACGTCCCGGCTTCGTTCCCTCCACGATCTCGCCCAGCTCCGCGTACACGATATCTGTCGGGTTGAGCCCGATCCGCGGCAGATGCTGCGTTTCGCCCAGCGTTACCGCCTGTGCATAGTTGTCGACGACCAGACAGGAGCGCGCGAGGATTCGCGTCGAAATCTCTTGCTTACCCGCGGTATCCGATCCGATCGCGATCAGGTGCTGCCCAGCGACGATCCACCCGTCTTCGATCACCGGCGCCTCCCCGGGCGTCGCCGTGATCACGATGTCGGCCCCCGAGATCGCCGCGTCGGGCCCAGTCGCGACACTGACCTGAATCCCAAGCTCGGCGCCAAGCTCGTTGGCGACCGCCGCCGCCGCCACAACATCCCGATCCCAGACCCGAGCCGATTCGAGCCTTCGCACGTGTCGCAATGCCCGGAGCTGCATGCGTCCTTGCGCTCCACAGCCGATCAGTGCGGCAACCCCGGCATCTTTGCGCGCGAGGTATTTGGCCGCGACTGCACCCGCTGCACCCGTCCGCAATCCGGTAATCCGATTCGCGCCAACGAGCGCCACCGCCCGGCCCGTCTCAGGATCGAACAACAGCATCGTCGACTGGTGCGGCGGTTGGCTGAGCGCGCGATTCGCCGGAAAGAATCCTCCCGCCTTCAGCCCGAGCACATTCCCGGCCATCCCGGCCTTGACGCCGAAAATGCCGGTCAATGGCACGGGCAATCGCTCGCGCACAACCGGAAACAAGCGATTCTGACCAGCCGCATCGGCCGCGAACGCGGCCTCCACGATCTCGATCACCTCGTCCAGGGCAATCACCTGTCCAACGAGCTCATCCGAAATCACACGCAATTCGCCAGCCATCTCGCCGCCTCTCCTTCTCGCTCGGTCTTTGTTCATCATATCGCTGAGATTGCACTGGGACGAAAAAGTGTTCAGATCATGCTCTCTCCAGATATCACCGATAGCGTATGGCGTCAAAACGAGTATCTGTTCAGTCTTGAGGGTGTCTGGTTGTCACGAGATGTGGCGGTGGGTAGTATACGGACATGTTGGACCTCTTCCACGCCACCCGTGACGACTTGATCCGCGTTGTGGTGACCCAGCGCGAGTACATCGCTGAGCTGGAGCGGCGGCAACGCGAGCTGGAGGCGGAGGTGGCGAGTCAGCGCGCGACGATCGCC
>CAYJPA010000129.1:0-9260 GCA_964371945.1 uncultured Sphaerobacteraceae bacterium
TACGGTCGCCCGGGACAAAAGGTCTCGTCGCTGGCAGGGACACCGGAACAGCTCGCGGAGGAATTTCGCTCATATGCGCGGGAAGGCATCGACCATATCCAGCTTTATCCAGACCCGTGTACCGTCGCCGGAATCGAAGCGCTCGCCCCTGCGCTCGAGATCCTCGACCGAGGTTAGCCATCTCCGCGCAGACAAAAGAGCCAGGCCAAAGCGGCCGGGCTCCTTCGTAGCCGAGGTGAATTAGGCGAAGGCTAGCTGCCAGTAGGTGCAACCCTGGGTCCCTGGCTCGCGGGAGATACTCCAACGGCCACCTTTTGCTCCCACGGTGTGCCGAGCATCGGCAGGAGGAAACGATCGAGCCCGATCAGTCCTGCCGTTCTCCATGCCAGGATGATGCCGATTGACAGAGCGAAGAGAACTGGATTGCTGCTGGCCGAGCCGGAGAGCATGAATGATGTATTCATGACCGCGCCGAAGAAGGCCGAGACCGCTGTCAGTGCGCCGAAGATGAGTCCCAGTCCGACGAGCACTTCGCCGATCATGATGATCCAGTTGAACCACTCGTACCATTTGTGATCCAGCATGTATTGCACGGTGTCGCGCCAAAGGGCGTAGTTGATCTTCGGACTGCCGGTCTCAGGAATGGCGACGGCGCCAGTCCAATAGCCTTTGAGCGAGTCACCGTTGCGCCATGCGGGCGTATCTAGTTTGTGATAGCCGGCGTTGAGCCATTCGAGCCCGAGGTAAATCCTAATACCGAGCCACAGTGGGGCGGAACGATTGCTTGCGAAGAGGAAATGCGCGATTCGAGGTTGACCGACGGTGACGTCATCGGTTGGTGCATCAGCGTAATCGCGGAGCAGGATAACCAATACGGCGAGGAAGATGATGACGCCCGCGATAAGCGCCAACCACTTGCCGCCGGTGCTGATGTCGAAACTGTGATGCCAGGCCCCTAATGTCAATGTGCCTGACGTCGCCAAAACGATGAGCAAGAAACCCAACAAACCGAAAACTGCCGCACCGGCGTACTTCGGATTTCTCCATTCCGGTAGTGAGATCTTCATGGCTCTCTCCCTTGAAGCGAATCACTCTCTCCCGTTTGGATGCAATATGTTCATCCGTGGCTTTTCGCTTCTGAGGGGAATCCTAGAGGGACCCATGTTCGGCGGATATCTCACCGTGCAACAAAAGTGTGTCGAATTCGTGTCAATTGCTCGAATCGGTCACTCCGAGCGCGGCGCACGCTCCTGGTCATGCCGTTCCCAGAGCGTTGTGAGCCAGTCAGGCACCGTCGCGTTCGGGCGTTGCTCGTCCCGAGGGTAGTATCCCTTGATGTCGAGAATCGGGGTGCCGGGCCAGGCGTCGATTCCCGAGACAAACAGTCGATTCCCTTCCCTGCGAAGGAGACGCGGACAAGAAATCCCAATCGGATTTGGCCGGCGAGGGGTGCGGGTCGCAAAGAGCCCGACTGGATCGGCGTCCGGTTGTTCTTCCGCTGCTTTAGCCGGCCCTGGTTTCCGGGGACGCTTTGCCTGATCGAGAAAAAAGATCACGACCAGATGACTGAATTCCTCCAGGCCCGCGAGCGCTGACTCCCATCCCGGGTCGATCTCGAGCTCGGTCACCCGAAATGGATCGTAGAATCCGCCTTCTTCCAACCGGGCCACGCCATCCCGGCGGACCGTACCAATCGACTTGACGCTGAATCGGCGAGGACCGGTCATACTCTCTCCCAACATTCGTCGCCGGGGTCGTTTTGACCAGCGGCATCCGTTTTTCGGTCTCACGCTCGCCACACGAGCGAATCGGCAGTCGGAACAAATCATGACGGATTCGAGCTTCCAGCATCGCGCCCCAGGTGTTGGAGACCCGGCGCCCGATCTCACGCTTCTCGACGATACCAGTGAAGAGCGCATGCTCAGCTATCTCTGGACAACCGCGGGGAGTGGCCGCGGACTCGTCTTTCTTCGCCATTTTGGCTGAATCTTCTGCCGCGAGCATGCGATGCAGTTGCGTCGCGATCACCAAGAATTCATCAATCGCGGTTACGTCGTCGTCGCGATTGGACACGGAACGGCTCTCCGCGCCGCGAAGTATCGACAATATCTCAATCTGCCATTCCCAATTCTGGCCGATCGTCATCAGCGAGCGTATGGAGCATATGGGCTCGGACGCGCCGCCTATGCCGATTTCGTCAATCCAAAACTCTACCCCGGCGGGATCCGCGCAGTTCTCGCGCGGTCACGGTTTTCCCGTCCATCTGGCGACACCCAGCGGTTGCCGGGAACATCCATTGTCGATCGAACCGGGATCATTCGCTATGCAAACTCTGCCTTGATCGCCGGTGATCTTACGCCCATAACGAAACTGATCACTTGGATCGATACCGGGTTGAGAAAAGCGTAGTCTGGACGGATCGGAGCGGTGCGACCAGAATCTGCGCAAAAGCAATCAAAACCGTTATCTCTGTGATAGGATCGAACAAACCTGTGCAAGATGTTGGCCCAGTAACCCGTCGAGCGGGAGCTTTCCCGTAGCCCTATGACAGGAATGCATCGTGCGTACACGGCACAATATTCTTCGGACCCATTCCTTTACACATCTGCTCGATAACGCGTACACCGGCTCCGCGGTGGGCAGTATCGGCGGCCGCGCGTTCCCGATCGATCGCCCTCCTCCGAGCTGACGTCACACGTCAGAACCGTTCGGCCGAAGAGAATACGGATCTGGATGAAGCCGGATTCCTGGGGGGTGATCGCAGCATGGTGGCAACACAATCGAAATCGATGAAGGATTTAGTGGACCCGAAACGTGTGGCGGAGTTGACCGCGCGCGAAGAGAAGCGGCTCAATGAGCGCACGTCGCAATCGGGCACGATGTTCGAGCGAGCTCGAGCATCAATGGTCAACGGCGTGCCCTCCTCGTACCAGGAACGCGACCCTTGGCCGATCTTCCTGACCGAAGGAAAAGGGTCCAGGGTGTGGGATGTCGATGGAAACGAGTACGTCGACTACCACAATGGATTCGGCTCAATGGTCCAGGGCCACGCCCATCCAGCAATCGTGCGGGCGGTTCAGGAGCGCGTCGTTAAGGGAACTCATTTTGCTGCGCCGGTCGAAGACGCGATGTTGGTCAGTGAGGACCTCGCCCGCCGCTGGAAGCTGCCGAAATGGCGTTTCGTCAATTCCGGGTCGGAAGCGACGATGGACGCGATCCGGATCGCGCGTGGACTCACCGGCCGGGACACGATCGTGAAGATCTTCGGGTCGTACCATGGCCATCACGATTACGCGATGGTCTCGATCGGCGTTCCGTACGAGCAGATCGGCAACCGCGAGAATTACGCATCCATTCCATACGGGGCCGGCATTCCAAGCTCCGCGGCGGAGATGACAATCGCGGTGCCGTTCAACGACGCCGGCGCGATGGAACGCCGGATCGGGCGGTTGATTGCGGAAGGTCGAAAGCCCGCCTGCGTCATCATGGAAGCCGCGATGATGAACCTCGGCGTCATCCTACCGGAGCCGGGCTATCTCGAAGCCGTGCGCGAAATCACACGCAAACACGGCATCGTGCTGATTTTCGACGAAGTGAAAACGGGTCTCTGCGTCGCGGCCGGTGGCGCGGTCGAGAAGTTCGGTGTCACGCCGGATATGGTGACGCTGGCAAAGGCGCTCGGCGGCGGTCTGCCGTGCGGGGCGATCGGCGCCACCGACGAAGTGATGGAAATCGTCGCCAACGGCAGCGTTTATCAGGTCGGCACGTATAACGGGAATCCGTTGACGATGGCGGCCGCCCGCGCGACCCTGTATGAGGTCATGACGCCGCAAGCCTACGAGCACTTGAACATGCTGAATGACCGGCTTCTCGCGGGTTGCGAAAAGATTATGGAGGCGCACGGGCTGCCGGGGTACACGGTTGGTATTAGTTCAAAGGGCTGCGTCACCTACTCGCCGGTGAAGATCACCGACTATGAATCGTTCAAGGCCTATTCGAACGGTGCCTTGGTCGATTTGGCGTGGGTCTACGGCATGAACCGTGGGATTTACGTAACCCCAGGACGCGAAGAGGAGTGGACCCTCTCGGTGCAGCACTCGATCGAGGACGCCGACCGATTCCTCTCGATGTTCGAAGAGCTCGCCGCGGAATTGATGGCATAGCCTGCACATTTCGCGACAACGAACATAATCCGGCTCAGGGGGCGCAGCTTATTGCGCCCCCGATCGCGTCTCCTGATTCGATCGACCCCACGATGGAGGAGTGACCCGTGCGTCCACAACGAGAGAACGAGGTCGCGTACTCCGGGGGCCGGGCTGACCTACTGCCGCCGGCCACTGGCGCTCGAACCGGAGGATCTTGCCGGCGTCGATGTCGCGATCTTGGGTGCTCCGTTCGATGAAGGCGTCTCCTTCCGGCCCGGCACGCGATTTGGCCCGCGAGCGATCCGCCAGGCGGAAGATGTCGGTGGTCCATCGCCGCATCCGCACATGGAGCTCGGCATCGACCCATTCAGCGTGCTCAATGTGGCCGATTACGGTGATATCGAGGGCGCGCCCGCGAATCTCGCGGCCTCCCACGCCCAGCTCCACCGGTGAGCGCGCGAAGTAGTCGATGCAGTTGCGGCGTTGATCGTGCTGGGTGGAGATCATTCGATTTCGGCGCCGGTCATGCAGGCGCTGGGCGAGAAATTCGGCGCGGATGGCTACTCGATCATTCACTTCGACTCGCATGCCGACACCGGGGCTGACGTGTTCGGGATGACCGAACTTTCTCACGGCACTCCCTTCTTTCGCGGTGTCGCCTTGGGTTTCATGCGCGGCGATCACATCATGCAGATCGTTTTGCGCGGTGCCTGGCCCTTCCCGGAAGAATTCCAATGGATGCGGGAGCATGGTTTTCGCTGGCGCACGATGGGCGAGGTGCTGGAACGTGGTCTGCATATGTGGTCGAAGAAACGATCGCATAAGCAATCTCGAAAGCGCCGCGAACCTACCTCACGGTCGACATCGATGTGCTCGATCCGGCGTTCGCACCGGGAACCGGCACCCCGGAACCAGGTGGTCTGATGACCCGAGAGCTACTCTGGGCAGTGCGCACAATCGCCAGCCGGGTCAACCTCCGCGCAACGGACATCGTCGAAGTCTCTCCACCATACAACCACGCGGGAATCACCGCCCTCGCCGGCCACCGCATCGTCCTCGAAACCCTCTCAGGCATGGCTCTTCTGCGTTCAGGCCAAGAACCCTACCCCGAGCGCTCTTAGCCCTTCACGGTCACAGTTCAACCCGTTGCGGAGAATCGGTTTGCCACGTGTAGGGGGCGGTTCGAGAACCGCCCTTGTCCCTAATCGCAAACGAGCAATCCGCGTTGCGATCTCATTTTCGCGCGACCTGAATTGAGGCCAGGTCGTCAGGAATCGACTGCGCCGTGGATCAATCCGGTTCACGAACCGGCCCAACAGAAAATGTGCGGCAACGAGTCTAATGCGTTAGCGGGTCATCAGATACAGGGTCGGGAATCTCGAGGTGTTTGGCCCGCAGTTGACCGCAGGCGGCGGCGATCTCGACACCTCGCGAGTAGCGCACCGTCGTCGCGATACCGGCCTGATCCAAAATCGAAGCGAATCGCTCGATTCGCTCCGGTGACGGCCGGTGGAATTCGAGCATCTCAACCGGGTTATAGGGGATCAGATTGACGTGGCAGAGGCGATCGCGCAACAGATCAGCCAATTGCATCGCAATCTCGTCGCTGTCGTTGATGCCGCCCATGAGCGCGTACTCGAACGAAACCCGGCGGCCTGTCTTTTCGATGTAGTAATCGACAGCCCGCATGAGCCGCGCGACCGGCCAGCGGCGATTGATCGGCACAAGAGTGTCCCGCAGCTCATCGTTCGGGGCGTGCAGCGACACCGCGACATTGACCTGGATCGGCTCGTCCGCAAGCGCTTCGATCCGCGGCACGATCCCAGAGGTCGAAATCGTGATCCGGCGTGCTCCGAAGCCAAACAGCTTCGAATCGTTGAGGATACGCACGCACTTCATCGTTTCGGCGTAGTTCTGCAGCGGTTCGCCCATCCCCATCATCACCAGATTGGTCAGCGGGCGCACGAGTGCTTTCGCTCGACGCGCGGCCGCGATCGTTTGCTCCACCATTTCCCCGGCCGAAAGATTCCGGCTGAGCCCACCGATGCCGGTCGCGCAAAACGAGCACCCGACCGCGCAGCCCACCTGGCAAGAAACGCACACCGTCGCCCGATCGCGATAGAGCATGAGCACGGTTTCGATGAACTGACCGTCTATCGAGCGGTAGAGCGTTTTGAGGGTGTCGCCGTTCTCCGATCTGAGCTCCTGCACCGTCTGCAATGTGGAGATCGGCAGAGATTCCTGGAGCCGTTGCCGGAGCTGAGCCGGCAGATCGGTCATCTCTTGGTAACTCGTCGCCAGTCGCTCTGTGTCGTACAGCCATTTGGCGGTCTGGCGACCACGAAATGCCGGCTCTCCGAGCTCGACGAGCTTCGCTTCGATCTCCGGCAACGTCAGATCAAAGACCGAGACGGGCCGTTCGGATTTCCGCAACATCGACCTTGGTTTCGGGGTCGCTGGATCGTGGTTTGTTGAGATGGATGGAATCGGAAGCGTGGAAACAGTTGCCATAACAGACAAAGGTTACCACGCTCCCGTTAGGAAGCCGCTATTAGGCTTCGGCTCCCGGATAGAGGTTGCCTTCTCCTTCAAAGCTGGCATCGATCAGCAGCCGGCTATCGACCCACTCGAGTCGGAGCGTATCGCTGAAATGACCGACACCCGGAACAATAATTTCGGGATCTGCCGTAATTTTGCCGTCGGGCAGCACGCGAATATCCTTAATCGCGTAGACCATCAACCACATTTTCAGTGGCGATGCTTCCGGTGTCTCATAGGCGTAGCCGAGGAAGTCCTCTTCCGTCATACCCGTCAAGTTTTCGCGCGGGTGAGCATCGGTCGGGTACGCCGCGTCGCGAAGTCCGTCGTTTCCATTGGCCGCACAAGCAATGACATTGACAACTAATTCGGTGACCGCGGCGATTGTTGCTTCGTCTGCCGGGGTCCCGATCATCTCTTCCGGCTTAACCTCAGGTGTCGCGCTCATAGAGCCGACTTCTTCCCAGATCGCTCGTAGGTCAGCTTGGCTTCTGGGTTCGATCGTGCAGCGCGCGGGATCGGGCGTTAGCGGCAGAGTGATCCCCGCGGCATCGTCTTGAGCCAGTGTCTCCATGCTTCCTAGAAGCATGGAAAGAAGCACGACGATAACAACAGCCGAACGACGACAAATGTCTATCGACTCTTCTCCGTCTATCAACCAGAATCGGCACATGGGCCATCCAACGTGGATCGACGGCTGGTACGAGAAGCTCGCGGTGTTGGATTACTAATCCGCGTATCATCTTTACGATGGTGTCCGTGGGAATTGGCGGAGAAGCATGCATGAGGATTCTGGTAGTCGGTAGCGGAGGTCGGGAGCACGCTCTGCTCTGGAAGCTGGCCCAAAGCCCGAAAACCACTCTGCTTTTTTGCGCTCCCGGCAATGGCGGCACGAGTGCTCTGGCCGAAAATGTTCCTGTGCCTGCGAACGACATCGAAGGGATGCTCAACGCCGCTAAAGCGCTCCGTGTCGACCTCGTCATCATCGGGCCGGAGGAACCGCTTGCGCTTGGGCTCGCCGATCGACTGCGTGAAGCGGGCATTCCCGTTTGTGGAAATTCCGCGGCCGCAACCAGAATCGAAAGTTCCAAGGCATTCGCGAAAGAGGTGATGGCCGCGGCCGGCATCCCGACTGCCCGGTCGATGGTCGTCCGGGACTTGCTCGATGGCATCGCCGCGCTGTCGAGATTCGACACTCCCGTGGTGATCAAGGCAGATGGATTGGCGGCCGGCAAAGGCGTCGTCGTCGCCGAGAGTCGCGACGAAGCGCGGATCGTGTTGACCGCGTTTCTCGAGGATGGAGCACTCGCTGGCGCCGGGTCAACCGTCGTGATTGAAGAGTGTCTCTTTGGTCAGGAGGTTTCGATCCACGCCTTCGCCGACGGTGACTCGATCGTTTCGCTCGCTCCCTCGTGCGATCACAAGCGGGTCTTCGAACATGACGAAGGACCGAACACCGGCGGGATGGGTGCATATGCGCCCACAAATCGAGTGACCGATGTCCTTCAGGCTGAGATTCAGCGAACCATTCTCGAGCCACTGGTCAAAGAACTAATGATTCGAGGCTCGCCTCTCCAGGGAGCGATCTACCCGGGACTCATGTTGACCCAGGATGGTCCCAAAGTAATCGAGTTCAATGCCAGATTGGGCGACCCGGAAACGCAGGTCGTACTGCCGCTACTCAACGCCGATCTGGCGGAGCTCTGCATGGCAGTGGCGACCGGCACATTGTCCGACTTACCACCGCCCGCGCCCACAACCGGCGCAGCGCTGGGGGTCGTGATCGCGTCGGGCGGGTACCCGGGTCCGATCCTGAGCGGAATGCCGATCTCCGGTCTCGGAAACGTGCCCTCGGACGTCATCATGTTCCATGCCGGCACTCGCCGGCTCGACGATGGAACCGTTGTAACCTCAGGTGGCCGCGTTTTGACCGCGGTCGGGTTGGGACCGGATCTGGCTGCAGCGCGCGCTCGCGCATACAAGGGCGTTTCCGCCATTTCGTTCGAGGGGGCCCACTTTCGGCGCGACATCGGCGCCAAGGCGCTTTGACAACATGTCGGTGCAATCGCTTATCTGGCTCGGTGCTCGCACACCCCACTTTGCGGAGTTGGTTGCGCTCTGCGGGGCGACGCTCGGGTTGACCGTCATTCGCGAAACCGGCATCGCGGTTTGGTTTCAGCTCGGCGATGGCAACGAGCTTCATGTTTACGCCTAAAGCGATGAAGATCACGATTTCTTCGGGTCCGGTCCGGTGACTGGATTCCTCGTCGACGACTTTGACGCGACGCGTGCCCGGACGATCGCGAATGGCATCGAGCTCATCGGCGAGCCACAAGAAGAAGGCGGATCGGACTGGAATCACTACCGCGCCACAGACGGCAACTTCTACGAAATCATAGAGCGCGCTGGCGCCGACCCCGACACCGATTTGTCGTAGCCGGTGAACCTGGGACTTCGTTAGGATGTCGTAGGGGAGAGACCTGGTGTCAGGTGCCATAGCGTTGTGCCTGTGTTGGTGCCATGGGAACGTCCCCCGTCGCGGGGGGGCGCGGGGCAATGCGCGAGGACCCGAGGATC
>CAYJPA010000130.1:0-9110 GCA_964371945.1 uncultured Sphaerobacteraceae bacterium
CAAACTACGCGTGGTGGGAAGAGAATGCTCTTTTTTCAGCAGCCTGCTAGGCAATTGACCTCCATTCAAATTCTGAAAAAGTGTCGAAACTCGCTCTTACCGTTCGACGAGAATCAGAGGCTGCCGATCGGCGGCCTCTGATCGTTTCGATCACCGACGTGAGGAGGTTTCGATGAATCAAAAGATCACCCCGTTCTTGTGGTTCGATAGCCAGGCAGAAGAGGCGACAAAATTCTACGTTTCGGTCTTCAAGAACTCCGAGGTCTTGAGCGTTGACAGGATGGGCGAGGACGGACCGGTCTTCACCACCTCATTCCGGCTGAATGGCGAAGAGCTCATCGCGCTCAACGGCGGACCTCTGTATAAGTTCAACGAGTCAGTTTCGTTCCTGATCGACTGCAAGGACCAGGAAGAGGTCGATTACTTCTGGGACACGCTTTCCGCGGGGTGGCGAAACAAGCCAGTGCGGGTGGCTGAAGGACAAGTACGGGCTCTCCTGGCAGGTTGTACCAAGAATCCTGCGCGAGGTTCTCGGTGGCAGCGATGCCGAAGGCGCCGGTCGCGCGATGCAGGCGATGATGCAGATGACCAAGCTGGACGTCGCCAAACTCAAAGCGGCATACGAGGATATTTAAACCGACGGTGCAATTCGCCGAACAATCTCACGAGGCAGATATGACCCAGAAGATCACACCGATGCGCTGGTTCGATAATCAGGCCGAGGAGGTGGTCGAGTTCTACGCCTCGGTCTTCACTGACGTGGAAGTGCTTGATCGGCTGTATTACACGGAGGCCGGACCCGAGGCACCTGGCAGCGTGCTGATCGTCACCTTTCGCATCGGCGATCTTGAGATCACGGCGCTTAACGGCGGGTCAATGTACGCGATAACCCCCGCGATTTCTTTCTTCGTTCATTGCGAGACGGACGCCGAGACCGGTCAACTCTGGTCCCGCCTGCTCGACGGTGGAACCGCGCTGATCGCGCTCGACGCGTACCCGTTCAGCGAGAAATACGGCTGGTTGGCCGACAAATACGGCGTGTCGTGGCAAATCAGCCTCGAGCGGGTCAAACAGAAGGTAACGCCGTTCTTGATGTTTGCCGGCTCGGCGCACGGCCGCGCTGAGGAGGCGATGAACTTCTACACCTCGCTCCTGCCAGATTCGAGGATCGAGAAGATCGATCGCTACGCCGCCGGAGAAGACGGGCCGGAGGGCAGTGTTCGCCACGCGATCTTCCGGCTGGCAGGTCAAGAGCTCATGGCGATCGATAGCGCCGCGCCGCACCAGTTCACCTTCAGCCCGGCAGTCTCTCTCTTCATCGTTTGCAGCTCGCGGCAAGAGGTCGACAGGCTGTGGGCCGCACTCGGGGATCGCGGCACGCCGGGTCAGTGCGGTTGGATCGACGATCGGTTTGGCGTGACCTGGCAAGTGACGCCGCGGGTGCTGATCGATATGCTCCACGATCCCGAGAAGACGCGTCGGGTCACCGAAGCGGTGTACACGATGTCGAAGATCGAGATCGACAAGCTGCAGGCGGCCTACGACGGGGAGTAGGGGACGGCGCGGCGAACGGTCTCGTTCGCCAGCGCCTCGGTGTAGACGCCGCGATAATCGGGCGGAAGCAGGCGCGCGATCTCGACCATGATGATCTCCGTGGCTTCGTCGGACGTCACCTTTCGGCCGTCGATCTCGCGCGGCACCATGAAGAGCTCGCCGAACAACACGCGAACGCCCTTGTGTCCTGGGTCTTTGCCGGGCACGTTGGCGGCAGCTTTCCCCTTCGCGCCATTCAGTGGCAGTTTTTCCGTGCCGGTCACCACGATCGGCATGACCGGAGCGCCGGACATCAGCGCCAGCAACCCAGCGCCCGAGTGTGCGGGCGCAAGCGCTCTCGTTACGCTACGCGTGCCTTCTGGGAAGATTCCGATCGGTATTCCGGCCGCGAGCGTCTCCTGGGCCCGCCTGATCGCACTGCGATCGGCCTTGCCGCGGTCGACCGGGAACGCGCCGGCCCACCGGAGAAAAACGGGCAGAACCGGTACGTGAAACGCCTCTTTTTTGGCCATGAAGTGGATCGGCCTGGGAAAGGCCGCATTGACGACGAGAGGATCGGCATTGTGGATGTGGTTGGCCGCGACCAGAAGCGCGCCATTCGCCGGAACTCGTTCGATGTGCTCTAGCTTCACGCGAAGTAGGATCTTGAGGATGCCAAGGATCAAGAACCGGACGACCCTTCGCCACGGTCCGCGAAGAGTGCCCTGCTCATAGTCGATTGCGACGCGGGAAGAGACTGTTCCTGAGCTCATGAGCGCTATTCTACGTGTTCGGTGGTCTCGTTTTCCGCCCACGCGCGGCGAACGATTCGCTCGATCTCGTCGACCACCTGATTGACCGTGAGTCCGTCAGTTTCGACAATGTGCGACCCGTCCGCGATCATCAGCGGCGCGGCTTCTCTGTTCGAATCCGCTTTGTCGCGCCGCTCGAGATCTGACAGTACGGTGTCGAGTGCGACATCGCGGCCGCTGCCAATCAATTCATCGTGGCGCCGGCGAGCGCGTTCGCGAACGCTGGCGTCGAGGAAGATCTTCACGCCCGCGTTGGGCGTTACGACGGATCCGATATCTCGACCAACCATAACCACCGCCGCACCGGACGCGATTTGACGCTGAATCGGCAGGAGCTCATCCCGGACTGTTTGATGCGCGGAAACCTCGGAGATATGGCGATCAATGTCGGCGGATCGCAAGCATGATGTGACATCCTCGCCATCGACGAGCACGTCCAACGGGCGGCCGTCATCAATGGTCGCTGGACGGATCGCGATCTTGAGATTGTGAGTTAGTTTCGCCAACCGCGGGCCGTCGGATGGTTCGATTCCGCGTCGCAGTGCCTCGAATGTAACCGCCCGGTAGAGCAAACCGGTGTCAAGGAAGATTGCGCCGACGCGGTTTGCGAGGGAGCGCGCGACCGTCGTTTTGCCCGCCGCCGCCGGACCGTCGATCGCGATCACTCGATTGTGCTGGTCTTGAATCATTGACCCGCGCCTGTCGCTGTTGCGGCTGCTCGTCCTGATTTCGTCGTTGGGTTGGACCCTTGTAGGTGCGATCTCCGTGCTTCGGACCGCGAGGCGGTCCCTTGGTGCCACCGGCGCGACCACGAGGTCCGCCGCGTCGCGGCCGTTCTTCGATAGGTGCTGTGCGTTCGGCGGGCGCGCTTGGTCGCTCTGGTTGCTCTCCATCGCGCCGCGACGACCAGGGGAAACTCGTCCTTAGGTTCGAGTCTTGCCGGTTGAATCGCTCGACTGGTCTATCCGGTCGCCGTTGGAAGTCGCGGGGGGCGCGATCCGTGTCCTCTCGCGGCTGGTTGTCGCGTGGACGATCGGGTTCGCGATCAAGTGGGCGAGGCGGTCGAGACTCGAATCGCGGGTTCGAGCCGGGTCTTGGTCCTCGTGGTCCGTCGTCACGGCGATTTCGGTCGTCACGCGACGGTTCGAATTGGCGCGGCGGACGTCGATCGAACCGATCGTCACGGTCTCTCGCCGCATTTCGCGGAAACGGGCGAGGTTCGTCGTTTCGCCGAGATCGATCGTCGCGAGCCGGGGCGGGACGATCGTTGAAGCGAGCGCGCTCTGGACGCTCGAGCTGCCTGGGCGAAGGTCGATCGACAGACAGCGGTTGAGCCTGTTCGCGTTTCGAGTCAGCGCGTGGACCCTGGTCATCGGAGCTCCATTCGCGAGCCGGCAGGGCCGGAGTGCGCGGGGCGAACGACTGCCGGTTGCGGTGATCGAATCCTTCATTGGAGCGACGGTATCCATCGTCACGATGTCGCTGCGCACCGGACGGGCTGGGCGCCGACCCAACAGGACGGCGAACCTGGGCTGGCGGCGTGTAGTGCCGGTCAGATCGGGCGGGCTCCGAATCACGGCGCTGGAATCGCTCTTCGGGCGCCCGTTGAACCGGTTCGGGAGCACGGTCGTCGCCGCGTACAAAGCGGTCAGGAGCCTGGCGATTGCGATCGTTGCGTGGAGCTTCTGCTCGTGGACGTACAGACCGTCCACGGTCGGTCTCGCGCCGCGGCGGCACGTCAAGCGTGATCTCATCGAGCGGATCTTCGTCCCGGGGGCGAGGCGTATGAACACCTCTTCGCGGGGTGCGCGAACCCGGTGACGGCGCCGCAATACGTTGATTCGCTTCGTGCTCCGCGAGATCGAGATGGAGCGCCTCCAGCAGGCCCTTGATCTCGCCGTGGGTCATTTCGCGCCAGGTGCCGGGTTGGATACCGGTGACCGTCAACGGACCGACGCGGATGCGGCGGAGGCGCTCGACGGGGATGCCGACCGCGTCCATCATCCGGCGCACCAAGTGATTGACACCCTCGTGGACGACGATTTTGAGAATCAGGCCCTCGGCCGATTCGCGAACGATACGAACCTCTTTCGGCACGATTCGCTTGCCTTCGATCACGATGCCGTCTCGGATTCGTTGCAGGGTCGTTTCGGTCGGCCTGCTGAGCGTGAGTACCTGGTACTCCTTGTCGAGCTCGTACCGGGGATGCATGACGCGATTCGCGACATCACCATCATTGGTCAGCAGCAGCAAGCCCTCCGTGTCGCGATCGAGCCGGCCGACCGGATAAACGCGTTCAGGGATCTCCACGAGATCCATCACCGTGCGGCGATCGCGCTCATCTTTGACGGTCGTGATGTATCCGCGCGGTTTGTTGAGCAAAATGTAACGTGGCCGTTGCGGCTTAAGGACTCTGCCATCGACACGAATGACGGATCGGATTGGGTCGGCCTTCGAACCAAGCTCAGTCACGACCACGCCGTCGACATTGACCCGCCCAGCACGGATCAATTCCTCGGCATTACGCCGCGAGCTCACGCCTCGGGCGGCCAGAATACGTTGAAGCCGTTCCATCGGCGGGTATAGCTCCTAACTTAATGGATGCTCGGGGGAAAATGCGGTACCTTCAGGCGGCCTGATCATCGTGGTTAGCCTGTCCGCCGGGCGGAAGCTGCACAACGGCACGTTCGGCCACCTGTTCAGCATCAATGAAGAATAGCACGCGGCCAACCTCGGTATCGGGCTCGCCCTCGGGTCCAAGCTGGAGCAGATAGGAGACGGAGGCATTTTCGTGCCTCGGGACGATGATCGAGTCGCTCTTTTCGAGCGCCACCTGCCAGACGGAGAGCTCTTCATGAAGACCAGGGAGCTCTTCATCCTTTGAAACATCGACCCACACGTAGTCGTTGTGCATTTGGTCCAGGATCGCGGTCGCATCGGCGTACCGTTGATCGGAATCGTCGATTCTGAAGCCGTTCTCGTCGAACTCGACCGCGCTTCCGAGCAGCACGGTGATGACGCGATTGCCGCCATTTTCCTGCGTCAGCAGCACGAGACACGCGCCGGCTTCTGTCGTGGTGCCGGTTTTTCCACCCACCACGCCATCCATCCCATCCTTTTTCAACTGCACGGTCGTTTCGATGATCAATTCGCGAGGATTCGGACCCTGATAGGAGACGGTGTAGACGGGCTCAATGATCACATTTCTGATCAGCCGATTCGTGAATGCTTTGCGCGCGAGAACCGCCATGTCGCGCGCGGAACTAACATGCCCTTTCTCGTGCAGACCGGTCGGATTCAAGAAGTGGGTGTTCTCTAGCTTCAGATTGGCCGCGAGATTGTTCATCTCGATAACGAATCTTTCAATGGGATCGGCTCCTTCGTTGCCCTCCTCGGCCAACAACTTGCCTCCGATCACGCGTGCAACCGCGTTCGCGGCATCGTTGCCAGAGGGAAGCAGCAGGCCATACAGGAGATCCTGGTACGTGACGATGTCGCCGGCTTCAAGCGCCATGGTCGACTCGCCCTCGGCGTTCACGTCCTGTGGTTCGATCGTTATTGTTTTCGTTAAGTCGTCTTCGTTCTGGATGAGCAGAAGCGCGGTCGCGATTTTGGTTGTGCTCGCGGGCTCGCGCTGTTCATCCGGGTTCTTCGTGTACAGGACTTCGCCGGCATCGATGTCGAAAGAGTAGACCGCCTGAGCGGTGACGGTGGGAAGCTCGGAACCTTCCAGCGCCGGCACGTCGATCGCAAAGGTGAGGAAGACCACCAGTCCCAACACGAGGGCCAAGACGAGGTGAACGAACTTCGTACTTGAGCGATCGGGCACTCGAATGACTCCACAAGAGATAGAAGATCATTGCACAAGAGTATAGAGTCGATCACCGTAGGGGGCCATACGTTCACTCTTGTCGCGACCCATGGTTCATAGCCGGTGGCTTGAAGCGCTGCGGTACACTAAATGTGGTCGTTCTTGGCTACGACCCGCTTGGTATCACCTAACGAGACAACGCGTGACTTACCGAATAGCCGCTATTGGTGATTTGCATATCTGGGGACGCGTTCCGAAACGGCTCTATTCCGATTTCGAGTCGCTTCGAGATCGCGCCGATGTGCTCGTCATCACCGGCGATATCACAAACAACGGAATGCTTGTCCAGGCCGAACGCGCTGCAGAGCTGCTCAAGCTCGTTCGCATTCCAATCGTTGCGGTGATGGGCAATCACGATCGACGGGCTCTGCTCCGCATGCCGAGATACATCGAAATCCTTGAACGCGCCGGGGTCCACTTCCTGGACGGAACGACGTTCGAGCTCAATGGGCCCAACGGAAGCCTAGGATTTGCGGGAGTGAGCGGCTCTGGAGGCGGATTCTGGCCGGTCGAAGGTCCGGACACGTTACCCAGGCGGGCGATGCAACGACTCGCGGTTCGGGCGCGGAGCGAAGCTCAGCGACTCGAGCGTGCGTTGTCGAGCTTAACAACCGACCTGAAGGTGGTCATCACGCACGTGTCGCCGACGCTGTCGACGCTCAAGGGCGAGCCGCTCTTCAAATTCTGGCTTCTCGGGAATTGCGAGTTCGGGCAAGTGATTGACCGGCACGAAGTCGACCTTGTTTACCATGGCCATGCGCATCTCGGGAATCTTTTCGGCGAGACGCTAGGTGGAACGCCCGTTTTCAATGTCGCGCGCGATGTAAGTCGCGGAATCGTGATGCATGAGCTGGGCGAAACCCATAAACCTCGTTCCCACACCGCGGCATCCATTCCGGTCGGTGCTCGAATTTGAGTCAGTCTCGCGTCGGGCACACGAGCGACCGCGGGCGCATCGCTTCGCCCTCGACTCCATTCCGGCTCGATCTCCTGGTCAATCCGTACGGCGCATCATTGCGCGTCGTCGAGGCGATCGCGAGCAGAGACGATCTCCATATGCCAACGGGCGAGCACCTTTCTTCACTCGCATGCCGGATTGGAGAGATTCACGGGATACCTGGATCATGGATCGTGCCGGGCAATGGCATCGTCGAACTGATCCACGCCGCGCTTCGACTTGCCGAGGGCCAGGTCGCGCTCTTTTCACCGACCGACGACGAGCATGTTCGTCTTGCGACATACAGCGGGCAGGAGATTATCGACATCGGCCGCTCTCATCGATTCGAGGTCGACCTCAATCCGGCAGCGCTCGTGCTGCAGCCCAATGGATTGTCCCTGGTGCAATCGCCGAACGATCCGACGGGAACGATTCTCGGCGCGCAAGATGCGGTGCGGCTGTCTCGAAGGAGCAAGCTGCTCGTCATCGACGAACGTCATGTCGCCTACAGCCCGAGAACGCTCGTGCCTTTGGTCCGGGAGTTCGACAATGTGGTCGTCCTGCGGACGTTTGAAACGTGGGCGGGACTCAGCGGGCTGCCGTTTGCCTACGCGGTAGCGCCTCCTAAGCTCGCCACGCGAGTGGCGAATGCGCTGCTGCGGCCGGAGATCGCAAAGGCTTCGGTCATCGCGGCCGAAGCTACGATCGACGATCTCCCATGGGTGATGGCGACCGTCGATCGGGTTCGCGAGGAAAAGTCGCGGCTTTATCGGACCATGCGCAAGCTGAATATGGTCAAGACATTTCCGTCGTGGGCGAACTTTCTGCTGGTCAAGATCGAACGGGGCGAGGCCGGCGCGTTCCACGAGGAGCTCCTACGACGCGACATCCACATTCACCGTCCGTCAAATCCCGCTATGAGAGATTTTTTCCGGATCAGCGCCACGACCCGAGAAGCGACCGCGGCGTTGAAAAATGCGTTGATCGACGTCGCCGCGAAGCTCTGACGCGTTGCGAATCCGGGAAGTGCGCGTTCGCCGAACGTGTGCGAACCGGCTCTCCAAACATTGGATCAGTGAACGCGGCCCACAGCCCAGCCCGATGACTGGTTTTCAACCGAGGGCAATGGCTTCACGCTGGGCGGCGAAGAGCTGGTCGAGACCGGTGCTGGCGAGCACGAGCACTTCGTCGAGCGTGCCGGGGAGAAATGGCTCCTTTTCGGCGGTGCCTTGGATTTCGACGAAAGCGTGCCGGTCCGTCATCACGATGTTGAAGTCGACATCGGCCCCGGCATCCTCGGAATAGTCGAGATCGAGCAACGGAACGCTGCCGACGATTCCGACGCTAACGGCGGCAACCGCGGCTCGCAGTGGGTTGCGTTTCAACTTGCGGCGTTCGGAGAGGCTGTGCAGCGCCAGTGCAAGCGCCACGTATGCGCCGGTAATCGACGCGCAGCGGGTGCCGCCGTCCGCCATGAGCACATCGCAATCGAGGATGATCTGCCGCTCGCCGAGCGCTTCGAGATCGACCACCGCTCGTAGCGAGCGGCCGATCAAGCGCTGGATCTCGACCGTACGGCCACCCTGTTTGCCGCCGACGGCTTCCCGCATCGTCCGGTCCTTGGTCGCGCGTGGCAGCATCGAGTATTCGGCGGTGACCCAGCCCCGGCCCTTGTTCGCCAGCCATCGCGGAACCCGCTCTTCGATCGTTGCCGCGCAGAGGACATGGGTTCGCCCGACTTTGATCAGCGCGGAACCCTCCGCGTAGGGAGCGGCACCGGTAATGATCTCGATCGGACGCATCTGTTCGGCATCGCGATCGTACGAGCGGGTCAGTGTGGGAGTGGGTGTCGTCACGAAACTGGATCTCCATCTCCGGTTGGTTCGGCACTGTCATTGTCGCCGGGCAGCGTGGCCGCGTACACGTCTTGCACGCGCTTCATTCGTTCGGTTAGTTC
>CAYJPA010000131.1:0-8854 GCA_964371945.1 uncultured Sphaerobacteraceae bacterium
ACCAAAAAAAGCGAGAAGTCTCCGTTTATCAGGTAATCGACGGTGAAGAGTCCGGTAATCCTTTCGGGCTCGGGAAAACCGATCGGGAGCCGGCCCTGTGGTCCTGGAAGGATGCCGAACCGCACGTAAAAAGTTGAGAGCAGAACTAACCCGATCCAGAAGATGGGCACTGAGACACCGAGTACAGCAAGCACTCGTGCGATGTGATCGACCCAGGTTCCTCGCTTGACTGCTGAAACTATACCCAGCGGTATCGCCAATGTTATCGCGAGGGTGATTCCGAAAAAGACCAGTTCGAGCGACGCCGGAAGGCGATCCTTAAGATCCTTTGTCACAGGTTGGTTGGTTTGATAGGAGATTCCCATATCGCCATCAAGTAAATCGCCGATATAGTGATAGAACTGAACATAAAATGGATTCAACAAGCCGGCTTCACGTTTGAGCTCTTCAACTTTTTCGTCGCTCGCATAAGGGCCCGCGACGCGCTCGATCGGATTGCCTGGAACGATTCGGGTCAACAAGAAGGCAATAAACATCGATCCCAGAATGACTGGAACAAGAAAAAGCAGTCGCCTCAATGTGTACCGAAGAAGACGCATTACAGGTTCCCACGTGAGTTGCGGGGGCGCCCCCCCCGCGCGGCCCCACGACTCAAAATGAACGAATGCTCCGCGAACGCCTAGACCGTCGCGCGGAAGTGGTGGTAGTAGCGAGGCAGTTCGTCGTTGTAATAGACGTAGCCGTCGAGATCCTGGCGGCTGTAGAAGATCCAGTTCGGCTGGCAGAGGAAGACATATGGGCACTCGTCGATGACAATCGCCTGAATTTCCTTGCTAGCTGCTTCTCGCCCTGCCGCGTCGTCGGAGAGCGTGAATGTGTCGATCAACTCGTCGACGCGGGCGTTGGCGAACTTCGGATAGTTGTTGGAGCTGCCGCTCTTGGCCAGCCAGCTTAAGTGGTAGAAGGGATCGTTGACCCAAGAAATCCACTCATCGGTCCACATTTGCAACTGGCTGGTTTGCTCGAGCTCGTTGAACTGTGCGTACGCGAGCTGCTCGATTTCGACGTTCATGCCGATGTTCTTGAGCGAATCCTGCATCAGGATGGCGGTGCGCTGCTTTTGAACATCGTCGGCCGCGACTGACAATTTGATCCCTGGGAGTCCTGCGCCCTCCGGGAAACCGGCCTCAGCCAGGAGCTCCTTGGCTTTGTCGTAGTTCAGCTCATACGCGTTGGTTGAGAAGTCGCTGGTCGGCATCAGGTTCGGCACCAAGCTCTTGGCGATTCCAGCCTGACCAAGGTAGATCTCGTTGATGATGTCATCGTAGGGCGTCGCGTACGCGACTGCCTGTCGCACGAGCTTGTTGTCGAACGGCGCAATCGTGTTGTTGAGCTCAAGCATCACGATCAGCGGAGTCGGGATCGAAACAGTTTTGATGTCCGCGTTGGCCTTGAGCGCTTCGTACTCCTTGATCGGAATCTTGGTCGCGGTGTCGACATCGCCTTGAGTCATGAGCTGCACGCGCTGGGTCGCATCCGGCACGATCTTCATGATGACCGTTGTGAAGGCCGGTTGCTCACCGTAATAGGTTTCGCTGGCCACGAGCACAACGCTGTCGTCAGGCTTGTAGCTCTCGAGCCTGTACGGTCCATTACCGGTGGCGAGATTCGCCCTGTAATACTCGAGCGCAAACGGATCGTCCGCCGTGGCATGGGCGGCAATCTCAGCAGGATCGATGCAGCTTGTGTTGTGCATGACATTGTTCTTCGCGGTCAGTGTGTTGGCCTTCGACATCTTGATGACGAAAGTCGACTCGTCGGCGGCTTCAAATGCCGAGGAATCGGTAATGGCGCCGCCCATTGACAGAAGAAACTTCGACACACCAGCGTCGAAGACGCGCTTGTAGCTCTCGACCAGCGTATTCGCGTTGATCGAATTTCCGTTCGCGTACGTCACGCCCGGCCGAACCTTGAAGACCATATTGGCGGTGTTGGCCGGATCGTACTCCCACGACTCAGCGATCATGCCAATGATGTTTTCGGTATTGACCGTCTTGTATGGTGTGCCGTCCGGCGCCGCGCCGTCGACAATCTCGTACTGGGTGAGTTGATCGAAGACATTCTGAAGTGCCGTCTGCGCGGTCTTGGAGCCCACTGTCCATGCCGGGTCGAACGTGTCAACGTTCTCGGCGACGGCGATGATCAGCGTGGTGGCCTTATCTTGATCCGCCGATCTGATCTGACCGCGGAGCGGCGCTGGGCCCGCGGTGGCGCCCTTTTCGAGTGCGGCGATCCACATTCCTGAGAGTCCGAGGGCGGCCGCGCCTTGCCAAAGCTTGCGGCGCGAGATCTTCTTGGCCGCGAAATCGTCCGCGAGCTGCTTAAGCTGTTCGTTGACTGACGACATCTCTTCTCCTCCATCATTTGCCGGTGACCGGGCCACCGCCATCCGTTAATTGATCCGCTGCGAACACAGCGAGCGCGTTTGCCGTGGTCGATCTAGTGACGCGGTTGAAACGTCGTTTCGATCAATGGCCCGACACCTCCTCCCTGATCGTGCCCCGCGCCCGGCACGACCGCAACATCACCATTCACGGCGCGAATATGACCAGATTTCCGAACTCATCGACCTCGACCCATTGTCCGGGCGGCACGAGCGTGGTCGCACTCGGTTCCTCCACGATCGCCGGTCCTTCTACGCAGAATCCGGGTGGAAGGGCGTCCCTCCGATAAATCGAGGTCTGGAGACGCATACCCTCCACGGCAACGATTCGGCGGCCGTTCGCGGCAGCGCTACCAATGCGCGCCCCTTTTTCCTTGCCGCGACTTGCGATCGGTCGCCGGTGATCGACGGTGCTGGTTACGCGGAAGTTTACGATTTCTACTGCCGAATCCTCAAGTGAGAATGTGTATTGTTGTCGATGTGCGTTATGGAAGGCAGTTTGTAGCGCCCTAACCGCGATTTGCTCCGAAACTGTAAGCTTGACCGTATGTTCTTGACCGTGATATCGCATGTCGAGCCCGCGGCGGTGTCTGACGGACGAAGTCGGAAAGCCCTGTTCGAACAGACGGGCAGCCGCATCCGATTCGAGTTGGGCAAAAACGTCATCAAATTCCGATTCGATGCCGGACACGACGGCGAGGACGCGGGTTCTCGTCAGGTCTACGCGCGGCTCAGTCATGAGCATGCCCCAGGCACTGAATGTGCCGGGAAACGGCGGGATGATGACTCGTTTCACTCCCAACTCTGCTCCCAGAGCCGCCGCATGCATTGGTCCGCCACCACCGAACGCCACGAGTGTGAAATCGCGCGGGTCGTACCCACGCCGCACCGAAACAAGCTTCAGCGCGTCGATCGTATACTCGTTGACCAGCCGAATCACGCCTTCGGCCGCTTCGTCGATGGTCACTGCCAGCCGGTCGGCAATCGGCTGAAATGCCGCCCGCGAGAGCTCGATGTTGATATTGAGACGTCCGCCGAGGAACGAGCTTGGATCGAGCACACCCGCGATCAACATCGCGTCGGTGACCGTCGGGCTAGTTCCGCCTTTGCCGTATGCGGCCGGTCCAGGATCAGCGCCGGCGGAGATCGGACCGACCCTTAGCGCGCCTCCGTCATCGAACCAGGCTATGCTGCCGCCACCAGCGCCGATCTCGACGATATCGACCACCGGCACCTTGACCGGGTAGCCGGGCGAAAGCGGCGTCCATTCCAGGCGGTAATCGCCCGAGATTTTGACCTCGCCGCCCTCGATCAATGAGCACTTGGCGGTCGTTCCGCCAATGTCGAGCGAAATGACATTTGGCTCGCCGATCTGCGCTCCGATGAGCGCCGCACCGATGATGCCTGCCGCTGGACCCGATTCGACGAGCTGAATCGGCCGCGTTCGGGCGCTATCGAACGTGGCGGTGCCGCCGTTCGAGAGCATCACGTGGAGATGTCCGGTCACGCCACAATCGCGAAATCGCGTCTCAAGATCGCGGAGGTAACGATCCAAGATCGGTTGTACGTAGGCATTGAGCACGACCGTGCTTGAACGTTCGTACTCCCGCCATTCGTTCGTGATCTCGGATGAAGCAGAAACCGGCACGCGGGGAAGTTTTTCACGCAGATAGGAAGCCGCCGCGCGTTCGTGCTCCGGATGGGCATATGAGTGCAGGAAGCAGATCGCGACCGCCTCGACTTTCGCATTTCGGCATGCTTCCGCGATCGCATCCAGGTCGCTCAGGACCAACGGCGTCAGCACATCGCCTCGGGCATTTACTCGCTCAGCGACCTCGAATCTCAATGACCGTGGAACGAACGGCTCGGGTTTGTGGAACTTCAGGTTGTACATGTCCGGGCGGTTGCCACGGCCGATCGCCAGGGCGTCGCGAAAGCCGGCGGTTGTAAGAAGTGCCGTTTTGACGCCGCGGCGTTGAGTTATCGTGTTGATCACGACCGTCGTGCCGTGAACCAGGAAGTCGATCGCCCGCGCATCGACATCGCCGGCCGCAATCGCGTCAAAGACGCCATTGGCGAAGTCGGCTGGCGTGCTCGACGCTTTCGCCTCGTACGTTTGCCCGGTTTCATCATCAACGATCACGAGATCGGTGAAGGTACCGCCGATGTCGACCGCGACTCGCAGCGATGGCGCCGTCATGATCCGGCTTCCAAGCCGTAGATCAGTTCCGCGGTTTCGATCGTGATGAAGCCGTCGGCCACGTCCAAGCGAACAGCGCTTGGGTCTCTGAGGCGCGGTGCGCCCCAACCCCCTCCATTGCCAGTCACAATGCGAACGATATCGCCTCTTGCCAGCGGCAGGCTCGTCACGCGGCCGCCGCGCTCGGTCGCACCATCGACACGCACGATCTCGAAGTAATTCGAAGTGCCGTTCTTTCCGCCATCGATGCCCCACGGAACCTGAACGGATCGTCCGAGGCTGGCAAGGAGCGAGCCGCCAGCGTCGTTTTCAATCCGGTACTCGCGAATGGTGCCGAACCCGCCGCGGAATCGACCATGCCCCCCGCCGGCTTCGACATTGAAGGAGTTGCGCAGCATCGTTAGCGGGAATGCGGTTTCGATGACTTCGGCAGGGTAGTTATAGGTATCGCCATCAGTTGTCGCGATCAGCGAGCTCTCGCCATCTTGATCGACGCATGCGCCCCAACCGCCATCCTGCGGTGTCGCCAGCACCCAGTAATCGCCGTTCTGACGATTGCCGCCGATGTAGTAGGCGCAAAGTGAGAGGTAGCTGCCGGCGGAGAGTCGCCCCTGCAGTACCGGCGCGAGCGCTTTCCACATCAACTCTGTGGCGTGAGCGGAAGCCTCGTAATACCAACCAGTGGGAGCGGGTCTGGTGGCGGTGAAAACCGTTCCCTCGGGAGCGATCAGCTCGAACGGGCAAAAGAGTCCTTCATTGGAGGGAGCCCACGGGGCGACGATCGCCTTGAAGACTGTTTTGCAGGCAGACATGAGCGCGCCGCGCGCGCAATTGATCGGTCCTCGGGTTTGCGGCGAACAGCCCGTAAAATCGGCGGTCAATTTGTCGGTGGTGACCGTCACGCGCACCCGAACTGGGATCGGATCGTCAGTGACGCCGTCGCCATCGATGATGTCGGCGGCCTCATAGACGCCCGGCGGGATTGCCGCCATCGCGCTGCGGGCAAGCAATTCACCATGGTCGAGAATTGACTCAAAGGTCGTCAGCGTCGCGTCTATGCCGTATCGCGAAACGACTTCGGTCAGCCGCTGCTCAGCGATTCGCCCGGCTGCGACACCGGCATTGAGATCGCCGATCGACATCAGTGGCAGCCGAACATTCGCGCGAATGATGTCGACAATTGCTTCGTTGACGACACCTTCCGTGTAGAGCCGAAGTTGGGGGAACTGGAGACCTTCCTGAAAAATCTCGGTGGAATCTGGAGCGAGCGAGCCCAGGACTTTGCCGCCGACCTCGGTCCAGTGGGTAACCGAAATGCCGAAGGCGATCAGCTTGTCGCCGGCGAAGATCGGATTGATCAACGCGATATCGGCATTGTGGGTGCCGCCGCCGTACGGCGAGTTGGTCATATAGATATCGCCGGGACGCATTTGCCCGACCGGCCACTTGGCAAGAATTGACTCGACCTGGGGTTTGAAGGTGCCGGTAAAAAGACAGAGCCCGTTGTCCTGCGCGATCACACGACCGGTAACGTCACAGAGACCGCAAGCGAAGTCAAGGACTTCGTAGACGATGGGGCTCATGCTCGTCCGCGCGAGCACGACGCCCATTTCGGACGCGATCGCAAGGAGCTTGTTCCGGATGATCTCGCGCGTAAACGCGTCGTCGCGGGGGTGGAACTCCCCGGCAGAATTCGTCATGCGCCTCGCGTTTCCGAGTTGTGAATTACGAAATTCCGATTGACAGGATCATACCAAACCCGCGGACTTCCGGACGTGCCGCGAATGGGAATCTCCCCAGGATCGAGTTGATTGCGCCGACTGCTGATGAAACGTAGGCGAAGTGTCCAACTTCAACCAGGTTCAGAATGAACAAAATGCACCGCAATATCCAGTGCATGACGACGATCTAGCCACAAAGGGGACTCAGCTCGGCGATCAATGAGCTCGTGTCGTACCCATGCGAATTGACGTTGGTGGACCAACTCCAGCCGTTCAGCAAGGCGTGACTGATCAAGTTCTGCTTGGCCATGTCAACGCACAAGGCGGAGGTCGAACTCGACCTCCGCCTTGTGCGTTGCAGACAAGCTACATCGCTGCTGGAGTCGCTTCGCCATCCGCCATCATCGAAACAGGCGGCACGATCCACCAGTTGTCACCGACACCCTGTCCGGTTGTGTCGCCAGGGGCGGCATCCTGAGCCCAGTAGTAAAGCGGCATATCGTTGTAGGTGACCTGCTGTGCTCCATCGGTTCGCTCGATCACTCCAAGCTCCCCTTGAATCCCCACTGGAACTGCAACGGGAGCGTCGGTCGCAAGCAGCGGCGGCCAGTTCTCGGCGCACGTCTCATAGCAAGCGCTTTCACCCGGAACCGTGTCCTTGACAAAGAGGTACAAGGTCATCCCCGCGCTATCGGTCAGGAATGGACCGAGCTCCGGCGTGAACCCGATCCACAGTGGCGTCGTTGCCGGAACCGGTGTGCCATCGCCAGGAGCTGCTGCATACGGCCCCAATTCCGCGCCTGGGGGAACGACGAACCATACGCCCCCGACGCCTTGTCCGGTTGTTTCGCCGGCCGCCTTGTCGTTAACCCAGAGATAGAGAGGAATTCTGTTGTAGGTTGCCTGCGTGATGCCGTCGGTTCGTTCGAACGAGCCCAGGGTTCCTGGAACTCCCGCCGGCAACGTCATGTTGTCGGACGCCACGACGATCGGCCAGTTCTCGGCGCATTTGTCATAGCACGCGCTCGCATCTGGCGCGGTGTCCGGCGTAAAGAGATACACGGTCATACCGTTGGCATCGGTCAAAATCGCGCCCAACGCGGGATCTTGCGCAACGTTGAGGAACGTTGTGTCCTGAGCCACGGCATGGCTTGAAATGGCTGTTGCCATGACAAGCAGCGTAGCCGTGATCAGGAAGATCAGCCGTTTCATTCCGGTCTTCTCCTCTTGCGATATTCGGTTTCGTTTTCAGAGCCGCCTGCCGAGGGCGATGAGTTCCTTACGTGACACTCTAGCAATCGGATGAGGTGCGGATGAATTCCTTCGATCGGAACTTTTGCTGTGCCCCCTGGAATGACCGCTGCGTCAACTCGAAAGGCATATGCCTTCGGGGAGGGGGTTCAGCG
The DNA here is from genome assembly GCA_964371945.1 of uncultured Sphaerobacteraceae bacterium. Classification (GTDB taxonomy): domain Bacteria; phylum Chloroflexota; class Chloroflexia; order Thermomicrobiales; family UBA6265; genus CAYJPA01. The sequence continues at coordinate 7,771 of CAYJPA010000131.1, forward strand.
CGCACTCCCCGAAGGTCCCTGACTATTCTGAAGCTTTACGGAGCTTGATCCGCACGTGATGCTGACCGACCTCGATCTGGTCCAAGTAGGCGCCTTCGGCATCAGTTACGCCGCCCGGTCCCTCGGTCGCCTCCGTGTCAACCTGGTCCGAGGCGCCTACGACTCCGTTGCCTTTCAGTTGGTCAGCAAGGATCTCTGAGCTAACGTAGTCGCGGAATTTAGCGATCGCGTACTCGATCTCTGGATCGGCTGAGTATTCGACGACGATTCGATCTTCGATCCGGTAACCGGCGTTTTTGCGGCCGTCCTGAACGCCGCGAACGAAGTCGCGAGCAATCCCTTCCTGGATCAACTCGGCCGTGACTGCGGTGTCGAGCACAACGGTCGCGAGCGAACCCTGCGAGGCCGCGTAACCAGCTCGCTTTGTGAGATCGACCAGTAACTCATCAGGCTCGAGTGAAACCTTCGAACCGTCGGAAAGCGATAGGTTGATAGTCCGTGCCGCGTTCACTCGCTCGGCCACGCTTGCGGGCTCCTCTGAAGCAAGAAGCTGACGAATCTCGTTTAGTCGCTTACCGTACTTGGGACCGAGCGTTTTGAGATTCGGCCGAATGGCATACGCGACGACCTCGCTGAGCTCATCGAGCGGGCGTACCTCCTTGACATTGAGCTCGTCGATCACCTGGTCGTTGAGACGAACCACTGCTTCCATGACCGACCTATCGCGCGAGTAGACCAACACCGCGGGTAAAGGCTGCCTGACTTTGATGTTCGCTTCACTTCGAGCGGCTCGACCGAGTTTGACCACCTCGAGAACAGCGTTCATGTCCGATGAGAGCCGGGCATCGATGTGATCGTGAACCGGGATCGGGTAGTCGTTGAGGTGAACCGATTCCGGCGCCGAGTCGTCGATTGCCCGCGCCAGATTTTGGTACATCGATTCTGAAATGAACGGGATGAATGGCGCGAGCAGCTTCGTCAGCGTCAGCAGGCATTCGTATAGCGTCTGATAAGCGGCTGCTTTGTCGCGATCGCTATCGCTCTTCCAGAAGCGACGCCGATTCCGGCGGATGTACCAGTTCGA
>CAYJPA010000132.1:0-8816 GCA_964371945.1 uncultured Sphaerobacteraceae bacterium
GTGCAGGGATGTCCACTCCATAGAAGAGCCGGTGAAGGACACGGCGCATATTGGTGTCGATGAACGCGACATCCTGTTCGAATGCGAAGGCCGCGATCGCCCCGGCCGTGTACGGACCGATTCCCGGTAGTTGCTTCAGGGCATCGATCGAAGTGGGAAACTCGCCTACAAAGTCATCGACTACGGCCCGCGCGGTTCGTTGGAGATTGACCGCGCGGCGGTTGTAGCCGAGTCCGGCCCACATCGTGATGACATCGGCGGTCGGGGCGGAGGCCAGGGCTTCGACGCTCGGGAAACGCTCCAGGAATCGCTCGTAGTAGGGGATGACCCGGTCTACCTGGGTTTGCTGCAGCATGACTTCAGAGATCAGGATACGGTAAGGATCGCGGGTATGCCGCCACGGGAGATCCCGCCGGTTCGATGCGAACCAAGCAAGCAGCCCCGATTGGACGCTGGGGATTTTCAAGACAACATCAGGGTCGGCGGGAGGAGTACTGCTCATGCCAGGAAGTATACGAAGCGATTGTCCCGCGGTCTCAAAGACCGCGGGACTCCCTGTCGTTACTCGGGCTTGGTGGGCCGTTTGAGCTCTCTGATATAGGGGCGGCCCGTGATGGTAGTGACCAGATCGTCCCAGACCGCCAGGGTTTCATCGGCGGGCGCGGTTGGGCGCATTTGCATGTATGCGCTGGTTCCGTTTTCGAAGACGATCGTGGGCACGCCGAAAACGCCGAGCGAGGCCCGCCCTTGCTCGAAATCTTTGGCAACTCGCTGCCACAGCGATTGGTCGGAGAAGTCGCGCTCGAACTGAGCGATGTCGAGCCCGACCTTTTCCGCCACCTCAAACACGGTCGGCCGTTTCACGCCAACCGGTGTTTCGTGCAGCGCATTGAACCAGCCAAAGTGGAACTTCTCGAACGCGTCGTCACCTTGCTGCGCGGCGGCGACGGCCGCGCGAAACCCTTCCCAACCGCGGGTTCGATGCTCGAGTGACTGCTCCCAGACTCTCCAGTCTGGGCCTTTATCGGAATTCACTTGCTCGAGGGGGAAAAACTTCCAATTGATCTTCAGCGCGCCGTCAAGCCGCGAGCGAACGTTGCGCAAAAACGCCGACCCGGCATGTGCATATGGGCAGAGGTAGTCGACATAAACATCGATTGACGTGGACTCGGACACGGTTTCCTCCCGACAGAATTCCAGTTCACTGTTGGGCTAAAGCTATCCATAAATGCCGTTGCTGTCAACTTGGAAGTATTGAGATTCGAGACCATGCCGATTCAACCTGTCGTCGCGTTTCGGCTCGGTCGCCATCGTTGTCAATAATGAGATCGGCGACCCTTCGCTTCTGTTCCAGCGGTGGCTGGGCACCGATCCGTTGCAGCGCCTGATCTCGAGATAAACCGTTCCGGTGAATCAGGCGTTCGAGCTCAATCTCGGGATTGCACTCGACTAGCCAAACCTGGTCACACTCTCGATACATGCCGCTTTCAACGAGCTTGATGGCATCGATCGCAACCACGCGCGATCTGCTTAGTGCGATTTTGTTGCGTGCCGCGGAGATGACAACTGGATGAGTTATCGCATCGAGATCGCTCAAAGCCTTCGGGTCCGAGAAGACGATCCTGGCGAGCGCCGCGCGATCGATCGAATCACCGGGACCGGCGACAGCGTCGCCGAAACGATTCAAAATGGCAGTTGCCAGGGGCTGCCCGGGCTCAATCAAGCTGTGGTATAGGCGATCCGCGTCGATGGTTTCAGCTCCGAGATCGCCGAGAATTTCGAGCACGGTGCTCTTTCCGCAGGCGATGTTTCCGGTGACGCCGATCACAAAGGGCCGGCGAGCGCGCGTTGCGGTCACCAACTAACCCGGTGCCGCGGCGACCGGCAGATTGGCAGACAATTCTTCCCAACGCGCGTAGGCGTCCTCCAGCTCGCTCTGCAGGCGATCGTACTCGGATCCGAGCCGCGCAACCGCGTCGACATCGGCATCGATACTGGCGACGGTGAGCGCATCGCTGATTTCATTCAGTTTGCCTTCGAGCCGCCCGATATCGCGCTCGACCTGAAGCAACGCCTTCTGCACCTTCGCATCGGACTTCATCGATCGGTTACCGTGCGGCGGCCGCGGCACCGGCTCCGCCTTCGGAGCAACCGCCGCTTCCGCTTCTTGCTCTTTTTCCTTGGCCAGCATGTCTTGCCGGTGTCCGAGTTGACGCTGGTAATCGGTGTAGTTGCCGAGATATTGCGTCATGGCGCCATCGCCAATCGCCCAAATCCGGGTGGCGATCTTGTCCATGAAGTAACGGTCATGCGACACAAAGAGAATGGTGCCGTCGAACTCAGAAAGCATCTCCTCCAGCGTTTCGCGGGCCGAGATGTCGAGGTGGTTCGTCGGTTCGTCGAGGATCAGGAAGTTCGCCTGCTGCAGGAGCAGGAGCGCCAGAGCGAGCCGCGACCGCTCGCCGCCGGAGAGTCCCTCGATCGGTTTGTAGACATCGTCGCCGGAAAAGAGGAAACGTCCCAGGAAGTTCCGGGCAGCTTCTTCGCCCCAGGGCTGAGCCGTCAGAATCACCGACAGCGGCGTGCCGTTGGGCGGAAGCTGCTCGTGCGCCTGTGCGTAGTAGCCGAGCTTGACGTTGGTGCCGAAGGCGAAACGCCCTTTGATCGCGGGAATCTCGCCGGTCAGCGTCTTCAACAGTGTGGTCTTGCCGGCGCCGTTTGGACCGACCAGACCGACCCGATCGCCTCGCTCGATCGTCAATTCCGGCGTCTTCACCAGCGGTGTCGAACCATAACCGGCTTGAAGCCGCGTGGTCGAGAGCACGGTCTGGCCGCTCCGAAAAGCGGCGCCAAGTTTGAGCTTGAGCTCCTGCTGCTCTTGCGGGCGCTCGATGCGCTCGAGCCGGTCGAGCCTGGTCTGGCGACCTTTGGCCTCGCGTGAGCGCTGCCCCGCTTTGTATTTGCGGATGAACTCCTCGGTCCGGTTGATGAATTCCTGCTGCTCTTCATATTCCTTTAGTCGACGGCTCATGCGCTCGACGCGCAGGGCGAGGAACCGGGAATACGGCGCGTTGTAGTCCTCGAGCCGGCCGAAAGCGAGATCGAGGGTTCTGGTTGTGACGCGGTCGAGGAAATAGCGATCGTGCGAGACGACCAAACACGAACCATTCCAGGAGCGCAGGAAGGTTTCCAACCATTCGAGCATTTCGAGATCGAGGTGGTTGGTCGGCTCGTCGAGCAGCAGCAAATCTGGATCGGCCAGGAGCGCTTTCGCCAATGCCACCCGCGTTTTCTGCCCGCCGCTGAGCTGGTTTACGGGTTCTTCGATCTGGGATTCATCAAAACCGAGCCCGGTCAGAACGGCTTCGATCCGGTGCTCGATGTCATAGCCACCGCCGAGCTCGAATCGCGAATGAAGCCGGTCATACTCAATCAGCAGCTCGTCAAGATGATCCGCATCGCCGGTTCCCATAAGCTGTTCGATCTCGCGCATCCGCTCGTCGGCCCTGAGGGCGGACTCGAATGCGAGTCTTGTCTCTTCCTTGACGGTACGGTCGCTCGAAAACCGGGCTTCCTGCGGGAGGTAGGTCATCCGCAAACCCTGGGCGCGAACGATGTTGCCGCCGTTCGCATGCTCGGTTCCAGCGATAATGCGCAGGATGGTCGATTTGCCGGCGCCATTGGAACCAACCAGCGCGACGTGCTCACGATCGGCGACCTGGAACGTGACGCCCTTGAATATCTCGTGAGAGATAAAGGTCTTGGTGAGCTCGTTTACAGTAAGAATCGTTGCCGGAGGCATCGGAGCTCTTTCAAATATCGAGAACGCGGGGTGCCGCGATTTCGTGGCGTCCAGCCGGTAAGTATAGCAATGCCGGTTTGTCGTGATTGCCGCACTTCGCCGGCGCTGTACCTTGTCCGTCCCAGCAAGTGTACGTACACTATCCATGCCGATCAAAGCGAGTGGAGGCGATGTGCCTCCCAACCCGAACCCTTCCATTGGAGTTGAACAGCGATGTTGTGGCCCGAGACGACGGAGCGAGATGAACGAGGAATAGTTTCGATCGGAGGGATGACACTGGTCGAGCTTGCCGAAACCTTTGGCACACCCCTCTACGTATTCGACGAACAGACGTTGCGAGCGCGTGCACGCCGGATGATGGCGGCGATGTCGGCCGCGTATCCTCGATCGCGCGTGCTCTTCGCGGGAAAGGCGTCACTTTCGCCGGCAGTCGTCCAAATCCTGCACCAGGAGGGACTTGGGCTCGATGTCGTCTCTGGCGGCGAGCTCTATGGCGGTCTGCTCGCGGGTATCCCGGCCAGCGAGATGACATTTCACGGCAACAACAAAAGTCCGGCCGAGCTCCGCGAGGCGATCGATGCAGGCGTGGGTTACATCGCGATCGACAACGATCTTGAGCTGGCAAGGCTATCGCGGCTCACCATTGAGCTTGGTACAAGAGTACCGGTCCTTTTACGGTTGAACCCCGGAATCGATGTGCATACTCACGCCAAGATAAAGACCGGTGCAATCGATTCGAAGTTCGGATTCCCACTGTGGACCGGCGATGCCGAACGGGCCTGCGCGATTGCCGCGGCAGAACCCGGGTTGGATTTGTCCGGCTTCCATGTCCACCTCGGCTCGCAACTGTTCGATCCGGACGCAAGCAAGGTCGCGATTCAGATGTTGATCAAGTTTGGGGCCGAGATGCGCCAACGACACGGAATCGAACCGAGAGTGATCTCTCCGGGCGGTGGGTTCGGAATCGCCTATGCGGATTCCGATGAGGAGTCCGTGTTCGAAGAGTGGGCGATGATCACGGGCGAAGCCACGATTCAGTCATGTGCCGAATACGGACTCCCATTGCCGGAATTGACGGTCGAGCCCGGACGTTCCATTGTTGGACCCGCCGCCGTTGCGCTGTATGAGGTCGGCGCGCACAGGAATATCACCGGTGTGCGCCATTATGTTTCAGTCGATGGCGGAATGGCCGACAACATCCGGCCGACCCTCTACGGCGCGCGGTACACCGCGGAGATTGCAAATCGCGCGCATGAGGGACCGTTTGAAACGGTTACCATTGCCGGCAAATACTGCGAATCCGGCGATGTTTTGATCACCGATATCGATCTACCGGCGCTTCATGCGGGCGATCTGCTGGCGATGCCCTCGGCCGGCGCCTACGCATTGCCGATGGCGAGCAATTACAACGCGACGCCCAGACCAGCGGTGGTGCTCGTCAAAGCAGGGACGGCAACTGTAATACGACGAAGGGAAACCTACGCGGATGTTTTTGCCGCCGAACTGACTCTTCCGCGGGCAGGTGTTCGCTGATGTCGAGTTGAGGGTTGCGTGATGATGAGGCGACGTAGTAGTCTCCGCGCTCCGGTCAATGGAAACGAAGTGCGATTCGGTACAACCGATCTGGCCGCGGCCTTGACGTCCGTCGGAATCCATTTCAACTGTCAGCGCAGCGCACATTTTCCCCACGGACACTGGAGTGATCGAACGTGACAAAGACCTCCTCTCCATTTGAAGAAAGCGCCCGCGACCGGGACGAAAACGATTCCGACGCGACTATGTCCGGCGAATCGACTCACGACGAACAGAGCAAAGCAGCGGAGTTTCCCGACGATTCCGCGGACGAAGAGGATGACGACTTTGACGACTCCGACCCGGAGGACGAGAACGAAGACGATCTCCCTCGATTCATCGCGGAAGGACCAGCATTCATGAGCGACGACTCCAGAATTTCGCTAGACGAGCATGCCGACGGCGCGATCGCACTCGAAGCATTGCTTGAAGCAATGCCGGGCGGCGACGGCGAACCGACGGGCATAGATGCGCTCAATAGCCGCCTGAAGGAGATCGATTCCGTTCTCAGCTCTTCGCGCTCCGAGATCGGCGACGACGATGTCGCGCTCGAGGAAGAGGAGAGCGCGGTCAGTCCGGAATTCGATACGCCGAACTTCGACATCGGTGGAATCAGTCTTGACGACCCGGTTCGGATGTACCTGCGAGAAATCGGCAGCGTTCCGCTGCTTACTGGTGCTCGCGAGGTCGAGCTGGCCTCCGCAATGGAACGTGGCGACTATTTATCCGCCAAGCAGAACCAGCTCAAGAGTGACTTTGGCGATCTACCGGAGTCCGATGTGCTTGGCCGGGCGATCTATCACTCGTTTCGGCAGGGTTGGCCGCATGTGCGGGCGCTTTTTGTGGCGATCAGTGGTGAAGATCGGATTCCTGCCAAGTCGCTCATGTTGAAACAAGTGCTTCCCATCACGCAGGTTCCGGAAGAGGCCGTGACTGAAGTCTGCGCAACCTTTGATCTGAGCCGGGAAGAGCTCGAAGAATCGATGCGGATCCGCTCGGTCGAGTGGGAATTGCTGCCGGTCGCCGTGCAGTCGCTGATTCGCGACACGGATGAATGGCCGGAGGACAGCGCGGTTGATCAAATCTTCCGTGATCACTCAGCTCGCCTTCGCCGGCGATGGGAAGACCAAGTCCGCGCCGGCCACAACGCGAAGGTCGCTCTAACAGAGGCAAACCTGAGACTTGTGGTTTCGGTGGCGAAAAAGTACGTCGGACGCGGAATGTCGATGCTCGACCTGATCCAGGAGGGCAATCTTGGTCTCATCCGCGCGGTCGAAAAGTTCCAGCATCACAAAGGTTTCAAATTTTCGACCTACGCAACCTGGTGGATTCGCCAGGCCATCACCCGGGCAATCGCGGATCAGGCGCGGACGATCCGCATCCCGGTGCATATGGTCGAAACAATCAACCGGTTGATCCGGACTTCGCGCCGGCTGCAGCAGGAGCTCGGCCGCGACCCGACCTCGGAAGAGATCGGGCGCGACATGGAGATGGCGCCGGAGCGCGTCCGGGAAATCCTCAAGATTTCACAGGATCCAGTCTCTTTGGAGATGCCGATCGGTGAGGAAGAGGACAGTAATCTCGGCGATTTCATCGAGGATCACAAAGCGCTCCCGCCAGCCGACGCGGCGTCTCGCCAAATGCTCAAGGAGCAAATGGATGACGTGCTGGGGACGCTATCTGAGCGCGAACGTTCGGTGCTCGAAATGCGGTTCGGTCTCGATGGTAGCCAGGGCCGGACATTGGAAGAGGTCGGCCGCGAATTTGGGGTGACCCGCGAGCGCATCCGCCAAATCGAGGCGAAAGCTCTTCGAAAACTGCGTCACCCTAGCAGGGCGAAGAAGCTCAAGGACTTTTTGGACTGAGCTTCTTCGCGCAAATAGTGTATACATAACAGGCCCTGTTCCGACCCGGAACGGGGCTCTTTGCGTGCGTAGACCATCCTGGTATGTGCGGAGCGCCGCCGGTTTCGGTATTCGCTTGCTCCAATTGGAGGAATTCATATCGTGTTGATCGATCGAGCCCGCATTTTTGTGAAGGCTGGAACCGGCGGCAGTGGCGCCATGACCTTTCGCCGGGAGAAGTTCGTTCCGCTAGGGGGACCCGACGGCGGCGACGGCGGTAGGGGAGGAGATGTCCGGCTTCGCGTGCGCGACAACATCACCAGCCTGCTCGCGTTCCAGTACAACCAGCATTTCGCCGCCGAGAATGGTCAGGGTGGAATGGGATCGCAGAAATTCGGAAAGTCCGGCAAGCATCTCTTTGTCGATGTTCCGCCGGGCACCGTCGTCTACGACGACGCCACCGGCGATGTGCTGGCAGACCTGACCGAGCCGGACGAGGAATACGTGATCGCGAAGGGCGGCAAAGGGGGACTCGGGAACACCCACTTCAAGTCGTCCATCCGGCAAACGCCGCGTATCGCTGAGCTCGGGGAGCCGGGCGTCGAGCGTTGGATCAAGCTTGAGTTGCGGATCATCGCCGACGTCGGAATCGTGGGCCTGCCGAATGCCGGAAAGTCGACACTGCTCGCATCGTCATCGGCCGCGCGGCCTAAAATCGCCGATTACCCATTTACGACACTGGAGCCAAATCTTGGGGTCGTCCAGGTCGGCGGTCCAACCGGCCAGACGTTCGTGATGGCCGATGTGCCTGGATTGATCGAGGGCGCGGCCGAGGGCGCGGGTCTTGGCCATGAGTTCTTGCGGCACGTGAAACGCACGAAGCTGTTGATTCATGTGCTCGATGCCTCGGGCGGGCTGGAAGGCCGGGATCCCCTGGCGGATTTCAAGACAATCAACTCGGAGCTGGAGGATTTCGACAAGGAGCTGCTCGAACGGCCGATGATCGTGGCCCTGAACAAGGTTGATCTGCCCGAGGCAAAGGCGAACCTGCCGCGACTTCGCAGGAGCATGTCGCGTCGCAAGTTGCCGACCTTTTCGATCTCGGCGGCCACCGGCGAGGGCGTGCAGGAGCTGATGAACGCTGTTTCATCGAGACTCCGCGAAATGGCGCAGGAAGCGAAGCTGGCGAAGAAGAAGACAGAAGAGCGCCGGACATACACCCTGGCCGATGCGGACGAACGTGCATGGGCGGTCGAACGGCTGTCGCGCCACCAGTTCCAGGTAACAGGCACAGGGATCGAGCGCTTCACGAAGATGACGAATTTCGATCTCGATGAAGCGGGCGACCGCTTCCAGAAGGTGCTCACCGCGGCGGGCATCACGTCGGAACTGAATCGAAACGGCGTGCAGCCGGGCGATGTCGTGCATATCGCGGGCAAAGAGTTGGTTTGGGGTGAGGCCGAGGAGCTCGGGATTGAAGCGCCGCGGCACAAACGCCGCACCGCGGCCGAGCGGAAAGAGGACCGGAAGTATCACGGCGAGCCCTAGCAGGCTGCTGAAGAATCGCTTTCGCGCGCTCTTGAACGGATGGCGTTGGC
>CAYJPA010000133.1:0-8466 GCA_964371945.1 uncultured Sphaerobacteraceae bacterium
GCGATGTGGGGCGATATGCGGGACGATCCGATGGAAGTCCGCTACAACATCTACTACTCCCGGTCCGACGATCAGGGCGAAACGTGGGGATTCACGATCCCCGAGCAGAACTTCACCGTTCCGGATACGAGGGTGACCGACTTCTCGTCCAACTCACTGCGCGGTTTCCCCGGCGGCCGGTTCATCGGCGACTACTTCTCGCTCGTCGCGACCGAGGGCGAGGTGTACATGGTCTGGGCGGACACCCGGCTCGGCGAATTCGGCGCCGCGAATCAACAGATCGCGTTCGCGCGTCAGACGGCAATCGAAAGTCCAGAGCTCTTCCTGAATCCGCCGTCTGGCTCGGCCGGGCGAGTCGTCGACATCCAGGGATTCGGATTCCAACCCGATAGCAATGTCCTGCTCCTCGTTTCTGGGGTGATCGTGTCGAATCCGAGAACCGATGAACAAGGGCAGTTCCAAGCATCGATCTATATGCCCCTAACGGGCGAAGGACCGACCAGTATCACCGCATACGACGAGACTGGAAATGTGGCGACGTCGTCGTTTTATACCGAGTTCGGGTTCGATACGTTGCAGCGCGAGCTCGATGCGATTAATGCCAAGCTCGACAGCGCGGGGTCAGACGAGAGTACGCCGCCGGCGTTTACTCCGGCGAGCGGCGCGGTGACTCCTGTCGGCGCCGGGGTAACACCAACCGTGGCTGAAGCGCCTCCGGCAGCAACCCCGGCATCGTAAACCGAACGAGCTGCCGGCTGCGTATTATCGAGCGAAGGCGACGAAACTGAAGCACAAGGAGCATCTCCTTATGGCCGACCTGTCAACTCTTCTGACCGAACTGTCCAGCGGCAGATTATCGCGCCGCGCCTTTTTCCAGCGATGCGCGACGCTTGGGATCTCGGCGTCGTTAGCAACCGTGCTAGCGGCCCAACAGGAAGCGGTCTTTGCCCAGGACGCTACCCCGGATGCGGGCGGCGGCGTTCCTGGACCTGCCGTCGACACGGTTACCTTTTCCGCGTACAACGTCGATCAGGCGCCGTTGAACATCCAGAACGGGGACATGGATCTTTACCTCTTCAGCTTGAAAACGGCTGGAGCGCAAAGTCTCGAAGGAGTCGAGAACGTTCGCGTGATCCAGGCGCCGGCATCGACCCTCTCCCTGATTTTGAACCCCGCGCCGGCCGCTGAAGGCGACTTGAATCCCTTTTCGATCGTCGAGGTGCGGCAGGCGATGCAGTTCTTGGTCGATCGCGATTTTATCGCGAACGACATCTTCCAGGGCCGAGCGATTCCGATGCTCTCGAGCATCAGCCCACTCAGCTACGATCAACTCACGGTCTTTCCGGTCACGAGCGCGGCCAATTTCCGCCACGACGCCGAGCTGGCCAAGCAACAGATCACTACCGCGATGGAAGCGGCCGGGGCTCAGCTCGGCGGCGACGGAAAATGGAGCTTCAACGGCAACGGAATCACGCTCAAGATCGTCACCCGGGTCGAGGATGAACGGCGCGATATCGGCGATCTGGTTCGAGCCGCGCTTGAGGGACTGGGGTTCCAGGTCGCGCCGGTCTACCAGCAATTCGGACCGGCCACCCTCGCGGTGTATGCCAGCGATCCGAAGACCTTCCAGTGGCATATCTACACGGAAGGTTGGGGCAGCGGCGGCGCAAACCGGTACGACGACGCCAACATCAACCAGTTCGCGGCGCCCTGGCTCGGCAATATGCCGGGCTGGCAGGAAGTCGGTTTCTGGCAATACGAGAACCAGGATCTGGACGATATCGGCAAGAAGATTTACCGGGGTGGGTTCCAGAGCGAAGAGGAGCGCGACCAACTCTTCCAGCAGATGACCCAAATCGCACTCGATGAATCCATCCGCATCTGGCTTGTGACCGCGATTCAGAGTTTTCCCGTTCGTTCGGATGTCCAGGACTTGACCGAAGATCTCGTCAGCGGACCGAAGAATCTTTTCGCGCTCAGAGGCGCATCAATTCCGAACCGGACCGATATCAGAGTCGGTCACCTCTGGGTCTGGACCGAACGGACGACCTGGAATCCGGTCGGTGGCTTTGGGGATGTTTACAGCTCCGATATCCGCAGGAATTTGACCGATCCACCGCTGATCAACAACCCATTCACCGGCATTCCCGAGCCGTTCCGGGCAAGTTACGTCGTGGAAACCGCCGGCCCCGCGGCAACGCTCGAGGTTCCGGCCGATGCGGTGATGTGGGACGCGGCCGGTGACGTTTGGACGCCGGTCGCCGCCGGATCGACCGCGGTCAGCAAAGTGACCTTCGACTTTGCCAAGTTCCTACAGTCGTCATGGCATCACGGGCCGAAGATCACAATGGCCGATGTGGTTTACCCCATCGCACAAGGTTTTGAAATTGCCTACGACGAGGCAAAAATCCAAATCGAAACCGCGCTGGGCATCACCTCGCGGCCGGCGCTCGAAACCTACAAAGGATTCCGGCTCGCGGGTGAATCGACGCTCGAGGTGTACGTCGACTACTGGCATTTCGAGGAGGGGTACATCGCGAGCTACGCGACGCCCTCTGGAGTCGCCTCGCCTTGGGAGCTCCTGGCCGCGCTTGATGATGTCGTCTACGAAAAGCGACAGGGGGCATTCTCGGACACCTCCGCTGCCCGCTTTAGCGTGCCGTGGATCAGTCTCGTTACGGAGAGCGACGCCCGGCTGGTGCTGCGGTCCATTCGCCAGTTCAAACGCGAAAATAGCATTCCCAAGGGCGTCTTCGAGATGGGCGGCGCTTCTTTGGTGACTGCGGAACAAGCCACGGAGCGTTACGACGCCTGCGATGCCTGGTTCAAAGAGACGAATCATCTCGTACTCGGCAACGGACCATTCAAACTCACGCGCTACGATCCGCCGGCGCAGTTCGCGCAACTCGACGCGTTCCGGGCAGAGGGCTATCCCTTCACGGCCGAGGATTTCAAGCGCGGCGCGCCGCCAAAATTGACGATCCAGCCGGTGAATCCGCCTGTCATTAACCTAGGCGATCCGATCTCGCTACAGGTACAGGTCGACGGCCCCGGGACGATCGCCCTGCAGTTCACGTTGATCGATCCATCCGCGGGAACAGTCGTAACGACCGGAGTGTCCGAAGGCGGAGAGGGCGGGCTTTTCACCGTCAATGTCGATCCAAACGCAACCGCCACACTCTTCCCGGGTCTGTACCAGCTCTATTTGCTCGCATCAAGCGACGCGGTCTCTCAAGTGGCGGAACAGCGGGTCGATTTGTCGATTGGGGTTTAGCAAACGACGATTGCGCGACATCGCGCCTAGTGGCACTGATTCCGAAGAGCACGGGGGTAGAGTCCCCGTGCTCGATTAACAGACCCGGCTGAAGCCGGCTGGAGTGCGGCGGTGGTCGTTCTCATAACAGGCGGACACTCAGTCGTTTTCGATCCGATCCATATTGCCGGCATTGGCTCGTGATCTCGATTCTCAGGCCCCTGGCGGTGCGGGCGGTCACGCTTTTCGGCGTGCTGATCGCCGTGCTCGTTTTGCTTGTGATCTCGCTTGGCGCGACGGGGTTTTCTGACCGGCTGCTCGAGGCACAGGTCAATGAGGAGTTGCGGGGGTTCCGGCAGGGACTCGCACAAACCGTTCGGGAACCGGAAGCGCTCGAGATCGCGGTCGCGGAACGCAAAGTCGAGCTCGAAGAGTTCTATGGCCTCGACGATCCATGGTGGAAGCGCCTGCCACCGCAGGTGCTCCGGGTGCTGACGCTCGATCTCGGAGAAGCGCGATCCCTGCGTACGGCCGAAGGCAGCAGTAAGATTTCGGATATCGTTCTCGAACGGCTGCCCTATACCGTGTTACTGCTGACTACATCGACCATTATTACGGCTGTGATCGGTTTGATTGTGGGCGTGCGCATGGCGACGCGGGTCGGCAGTCGGCTTGACCGCGCGGTCGCCTACTTCGCCGCGATCTCGTTCGCGGTTCCCGCCTGGTGGCTCGGCATTCTCTTCATCCTGGTCTTCGCGTTCCGGCTGGACATCCTGCCCGCGGGCGGCATGTACAGCAATCCGCCGCCCGAGGCCGGTTTCGACCGCTGGTTTGATCTCAGCAAACACGCGATCCTGCCGATTCTGACGCTCGTGCCGGTCAGTGTCGGCCCATACATCTATTCGGTGCGGACGATGACCGTTACGATCGCCCAGGACGATCACGTCCAACTGGCGCGAGCGAAGGGGCTGCCGGAGAGCAAAATTACGTCGCGCCACATCCTACGCGTTGCCGCTCCGCCAATTGTGACCGGTCTCGTGCTCGGGCTCGCTGGTTCACTCTCGGGATCGATCCTCACAGAGACCGTCTTCAACTGGCGGGGCATGGGACGGCTCTACTACGACGCGGTTTCGGGCACTCCTGACGAGGGCGTCATCGTGGCATTGACCTTCATCTTCACGTTGATCTATGTGATTGCGAGGTTCATTCTCGACATTCTGTATGTGACGCTCGATCCGCGCGTGCGGTATTAGGCTGGCAATCGAGGCGTGGCGACCGAGTCTCTGACGATCGAACAGCGGAGGAGCACTGTTCCGGACGACGAGTCCGGATCGGACGGCGGCGCCTTTTCCTTTCGCGGGTCGTTGAAACTGCTTGTCGCCAGCGGCACAGGCAAATCGGCGATCGCCCTCTTCGTGCTGATGACCGCGCTCTCGGCATACGTACTGTTCACCTACCCGCTCCGGTTCGGAGCAGAGCGGTGGAGCAACCCGACCGTCTGGGCTGACAACCCGAAAACATCGCCGCCCTTTTGGATGACCTGGCTCGGTCGCGACGGTATCGAGCACGAAGTCTTCACGAAGTCGGAGCCCGACGCCCGATCGCAACGCGGCGCCGCCGAAGTCCGCGATTTCTCGTTTCCGATAGCGATCGATTCCGATGTGACGCCCACTTTCCTCTCGATGACGCTGAACGGTCTGACCTACTACGCTCGTGCACCGGTCGTCGTTGCCACACTGATCAGACCGGATGGCGGGCAAATCCGGCTCACGAACTTGGCCGTGCCTGGCCCAAGAACAGGCGAAACAGCACCCTATCGCCGTTATTACGACACGGCAGAGCGACAGCTTCTGACCCAGCAAGACACGGCCGCGAAATCAATCGTGCAGTGGTTTGGGCAGCAATATCCCGGTGTCGCGCTGCCGCCCGATCTCGATTCACGAGTCAATCAGGCGCTCTTCAGTCATCCCTCGGAGGACGGCTCGGGCCGGCTAATGACCCTCCGCGGCGATTACACGCTCCTGATCCAGGTCCTGGTCGCGGATCCCAGCGACCAGGTCGCCGAGATCAAAGCTGTTTCCGGCGGCAACGTCTTCGGCTGGATGGGCACCGATTCGCTCGGCCGCGATCTCTGGGAAGGGCTACTCTATGGTTTTCCGATTGGTTTGCTGATCGCCACGCTCGCCGCCTTCTTCTCGACCTTGATCGGCGCGGCGCTGGGAATCATCAGCGGCTACGCCGGCGGCGCGACGGATGCGATCATCCAGCGGCTTTGCGACATCATCACGAATGTGCCGTTACTCCCGCTCCTGATCTTTCTCGTCTTCGTGCTCGGTTCTCACCTTTACTTGATCCTGCTCGTTCTCGTCGCCTTCAGCTGGCCGGGTCTCACCATCCTGGTGCGCTCGATGGTGCTTCAAATTCGGTCTGGTCAACTCGTGGAAGCGGCAAAAGCGCTCGGCGCCTCGCGAACGCGGATCATGGTCCGGCATGTCTTCCCGCAGGTCGCACCGTACATCGTTGCCCAGATGATCTTCTTTGCCCCCGGCGCGATCTTGGCCGAAGCCTCTCTCAGCTTCATCGGCCTGGGCGATCCATCGGTGCCGACCTGGGGTCAGATGCTCGAACAGGGATTCCGCACGGGCGCGCTATACATCGGCTATTGGTGGTGGGTCATCCCGCCGGGCGTGTTGATCGTTTTCACGGCGATCGCGTTCATGCTGCTTGCGCTGGCCATGGAACCGATCGTTGATCCGCGACTTCGCCGCACGAGATAATGTGGGTCCAGCGATCGTCGCGACCATCAGCGGGACAATCTATTGACAGGTGACTGTATTGTCACCTATATTCTTCGACACCGATGCCGGCCGGCCGGAGTAATCCAATCGTGGTGGGAGCTCGGATGGGTCCAGATGAAGAGATTACCGCGCTTTCCAAACAGATCGAAGAATTGAAGGGCAAGCTTTCAGAAGCCAGACGGCGACGGCCGCCCGAGCCGGTGAAAGATTACGACCTGCTCCATCAGGACGGATCAACCGTCAAACTTTCGGAGCTTTTCGGCGACAAGAGCGACCTGCTGCTGGTTCACAACATGGGCCGCGGATGCGCCTATTGCACAATGTGGGCGGACGGATTCGTGAGTTTGAAGCCGATTCTGGAGGATCGGGCGGCGTTCGTCGTCGTTTCGCCGGACGAGCCTGAAGTACAGATTGAATTCGCCAAGTCCAGGGGCTGGACGTTCAAAATGGCATCTGCCGTGAAGAGCGATTTCACTAAGGACATGGGATTTGCCGATGCCGAGTGGGGCTACATGCCAGGATTCTCCGCCTTTCATCGCAATGAAGACGGCTCGATCGTGCGAACAGGGAAAGACGAATTCGGTCTCGGTGACGACTACTGCCCGCCGTGGCGGATGTTCGATCTGCTCGCCGGAGGAGCTGGCAACTGGGAGCCTAAGTACCGCTACTAGCTTCAAGCTTCAAGCTTCAAGCGGGTAGGGTAGTCCCTCATCGGGGAAGACGGGCATGGTGAATTGGCTTCCGATGCAGTGAGAAGCTCGACGTGTCGAGAAGAGTGGTTGAAGGAGAGCGGCAAATGGTGAGTTCAAAGAGCGCGCTGTATCGTGAGTTGTTCGCGAATAGTCACGAGTGGCTGGAAGGCACGATGGCCGATGTCACTCCAGAGCAAGCCGCCTGGCAGCCCGCGGGCGACGCCGTTCCGGCCGGAGCTCATTACGCTCATCACATTATTGGAGAGGATTTCTTCATTCAGAATCTGTTCCAGGGGAAGCCTCCTCTTATGGCGTCAACGTTTGCAGGGACGGCAGGTTTCAGCGAACCGATGCCGATGGGCCCCTGGGCGGATTGGGCGCGAAGCGTTGCGATCGACGTTCCCGCGGTCAAAGCGTATGCCCAGGCCGTCTATGCCGCGACTGATTCATACCTCGCGGGAATCACGGAAGAGGAGCTCAATCGAGATCTCGATCTTTCGGCGATGGGCATGGGCACGGTCAAACTCTCATACCTGCTCAATCAAATCCTGACCGATATCGCACTGCATTGCGGCGAGATTTCGTGCATCAAGGGGCTTCAAGGGCTGAAGGGGTACCCATTCTAGAGTGATGTTGAAGGCGCGGTGGAGGGAGTGGCGAAGGCTCAGCTTCGTCACTCTTTTCGCGTCCGGCGAAGCCATGCCGCCAGGGTCGATCTGCTTCGTCCCATAATCTGAACCGGATCGGGAGGGATCGATGGAGCCGCGAACTGCCTTGCTGAAGGCAGGATTCGACGCCGCGCATATGATTCTTCTGACCGTGATCGGCGATCTCGATCAAGAAACCGCGAGCTTCCGAATACCTCGAAGCAACGTGCCGCCGCTGATGGCGGTCATCGCCCATTCGCTCTATGGCGAAGATCTGATGGTCAATGAGCGGGCAAGGGGCGCAGAGTCAGTGCTCATTGCCGGCGGCTTCCGGGCCGTGACCGGGATCACATCGCCAGGTCCATCCATGACCCCTGAATGGCTCGCTAGCGACTTCAAGCTCGACGGGTTGCGCGCCTATGCTAACGCAGTCTTCGCCGCAACTGACACATTTATCTCCAGTGCAACCTCGGAACAGCTCGACCGGCTCGTCGTCAGTCCGATTGGAACCGACGTGTCTGTTGGAGAGCTCTTGATCGCGTTCTCGCTCGTTCATCTGCCGGTCCACACGGGGGAGATCAGCACGTTGAAAGGCGCCCAAATGCTCAAGGGGCTGCCCTTTTAGGGAGAGATGCACGACTCTGCCGTCGTATCATCCTCGCATTTTGCGAAGCTGCCGATAACGAAGATCATCTTTCGTCCACTTGATGCCGCTATCCAGGATGCCTGGCGCTTCCATCGACTGGGCGGCGTCGAGCAAGGCATGCACTACTGCTAGCTGACCGGCAGCGTCACCCACGTCACCGAAGGTCAGGCCAAAGGGATTGGCCACGAACAGTGAACGGGAAGGTTTGACGATCGCCGCGATCTCCGCAACTTGCGTGATGGATATCGTAACGAGGCCCGCTTCATCGAAAACGCGCTGAATCAGTCCCACGGACTGCTGGCAGACCGGTCAGGTGGGGGCAAGGAGAACGAGATCGGCTCCATCCTCCTTTAGCCGGCGAGCAACCTCAGGTGCGGTTTCGTGGACGAGCTTGTCCGTTGCGGCGATGTACCCCATAAACGAATAGATC
>CAYJPA010000134.1:0-8427 GCA_964371945.1 uncultured Sphaerobacteraceae bacterium
CAACGGATTGTTAAGCTCCGTCGCGCCGCAAGATCTCTATCAGACACCCGGCGGTTACCCGTCAAACACGCTCCGCTATTTGCGCCCGAAAATCAGTTAGGCGCAATTACCCGCTCAGCGCGGCCTGGCTCAAACGACCCGTTAACATCGGACTCCTAGTTGCACGCCAACCGGCTCCCGATTTACGCCGCCTTCCGAACAGTTCGATCACTAGCGACGGCCAGGCAACGGCGATATCAATCGCCCCGGCATTCGTGCACCCAACGCGGAAGAGCCAATAGGGAGCCGGTCGGAATGACGAATACCTACGATGCATTGGTCGTCGGGGGCGGACACAACGGGCTGGTCAGCGCGTGCTATCTGGCCAAGGCCGGATTCTCGGTCTGCATTCTGGAGCGTTGCCACGAAGTCGGAGGTGCGGCCTTGCCCAGGAGATTCATCCGGGCTTCCGCCTTTCCGAGGGCTCATACGTGCTTGCACTCATGCCGCGCAAAATCCTCACGGATCTGGGCGCCTGGGATGGCGTTCAGCTCATCGGACGCAATCCACGATTCTTCATGCCCTTCCCGGACGGTCGATCCCTGACCGCGTGGGAGGAAGAAGATCGATTCCTCGAGGAGATCGCGAAGTTCTCAAAGAAGGACGCGGCGAGCTATCCCCGCTACGATGCTTTCGTGGAAAAGGCCACGGAGACCATGGATCGATTCATTCTCCGCAATCCCCCGAGCTTTGCCGAGTTCGCGGCCGAGCTCAGAACGCTGGAGGAAGCACGGATCTTTCAAAGGATGATTCTCGGTTCCGCGGCGGATGTCGCAGAGTACTTGTTCCAGAGCGAGCAAATGCAGGCGGTCGCCTGCGCGTTCGGCCTGATCGGCACGTTTCGAGGACCTCGTGATGCCGGGCCGGCCTACGTCAAGCTCTACCACTCGAAGGGCAGGTCGACCGGCAAGCGCGGTCAGTGGGCATACGTCAAAGGCGCGATGGGCGCTGTCACCCAATCGCTGAAGCGCGTCGCCCTTTCGCTCGGGGTCACGATCCGCGCTGACGCTGAGTCGAGCAGATTTGCGTCGAAAACGGGCGCGCCACGGGCGCAACAACAGCGAATGGCGAGGAGCTCGATGCTCGACTGGTGCTCTCAAATGCGGACCTATTGCGAACCTATCTGAAGCTCGTCGACCGCGAAAAGCTGCCCACCGGTTTCATTTCCGGCATTGAGGCGATCCAAATTTCATCCCACGTAATGAAAATCAATCTTGTGCTCGAGGAGTTGCCCAGATATTCGGCACTCTCAACCAATAATCAGCGGCACTCTCACACCGGAGGCGTCTTCATCGGTCCCAGCATCGATTATTTGCAAAGTGCTTACGAACAGTGCCGAGCGGGACAGCCTGCCGACCGTCCGTTCTTCAGCGTCCACACGCGGTCGGCGGTCGATCCGTCGGTCGCGCCTGCAGGCAAGGCGACGCTGTCGATCTTCACGCGGTACTTTCCATATGATCTGGCTGAAGGAGCCTGGGAAGAGCGGCGGGAAGAGATCGCGGACAAGGCAATGGCTCGCGTCGCCGAATTCGCGCCCAATGTGTCCGGTGCGGTCATTGCGCGGCAAGTTCTAACGCCGCCGGATGTCGAAGCGCGGTTCGGGCTTACTGGCGGACACATTTTCCAGGGTGAGCTCGTGCCAGATCAGGCATTCGATCTCAGACCCGTTCCTGGTTCGAAGGATTACGAGGGTCCGATCAGCGGACTCTATCTGTGCGGTTCCGGCGCGTGGCCTGGCGGCTGCGTCATGGGGCACCGGGCCACAACGCTGCCCACGAGGCGATCGCGAACCGAACGCCGGGCATTATTCGCAGAGTTTTCCGGGCAATTCACGACGCCCGGGTAGCACGGATCTCCTGAGCGGCCCCGATTGCGCATCAATGCGTTCGTTATACCTACCACCGCTCCATTGCCAACACCCAAACCGCCTCCCGTGCAGAATTCCGCACAATCAGCGACCATTCAAGCAGGCTCGACCGAAGTATTGGGGACCATGGACGAATTACTCGACGAAGAGTTACAAGAAGAGCTGGTGGAAGTCGACCTCGATCGGCTTACTCCATGTGCCCGTGCCGCGTTCGATGCCGCCGCGGCACATGCGCGTGAATTGGGCGATGCTTTCATCGGAACCGATCACGTCTTGCTCGGTCTGGCGCTGATCGAGGCCGGCGCGGCAAGCCGCGTGTTAACGGCGCTCAAAGCCTCCGCGGAGCGGCTGACATCGACGATGCACTTCATCCGTGGGGGTGGACAGACCTCGCTCGAAGGTGAAGTCGAGCAGGCTTACAGCCCTCGACTGGTTCGGGTTCTCGAGCTCGCGGCCAAAGATGCTGCCAAGCGCAATCACTCCGAAATCGGAACATTGCACGTTCTCGCCGGACTACTCCGCGAACGAACGGGCTTGGCCGCGTTTCTTCTGGAGTCGCCTGGTGTCGGCCATGGACGCGCGGGCAGCGCCATCACCCTCGCGCACCGAGAGGGTTGGCACGACGAAGATCTTAGCGCGAAACAGGGGTAGCGCCGGCGGGACACTACCCCTGCACGATGGTCTGATCCTGTTCCTAGTCCATGACCGTAAGATCGCGAGTTGCGTGGTTGATTCTGATTCCGCCCGTTTCGGTAACGACAACCGCGTCCTCGATCCGGACCCCGAATTTGCCCTCGATGTAGATCCCCGGCTCATCGCTGAAGACCATTCCCTCGGCCAGCGGCATTTGATTGCCGCCCACGAGATACGGCTCTTCGTGCACATCGAGACCTAACCCGTGCCCCACCCGGTGGAGGAACCGCGGCCCGTAGCCGGCATCGGTAATGACCTTGCGTGCGACCTTGTCGAGCTCTTCGCACGGCACGCCCGGCTTGACCGCATCGAGCGTTGCCTGATTGGCGCGGCTGACGATGTCGTAAACCTTGCGGTACTCCTCGCTCGGCTCGCCGATGTAGACGGTCCGCGTCACATCCGAGTGGTACCCGTCGAGCGTTCCGCCCCAGTCGAAGATGACGGTATCCCCGGTCTGGATCGTGCGGTCGCCGGTGTGGTGATGCGGCGATGCGCTGTTCGGCCCGCTGGCGCAGATACCGAACCCGGCTTTCAATCCGCGCTTGAGCATCAAACCCTGCAATCTGGTCATCGCTTCCGTTTCGGTGAGGCCGGACAGCGGGCCGCCCTCGATGAGCTCGTGCCACGCCTCATCCGTCAGCCGCGCAACCTCGGTCATCCGCTCGATCTCGTACGCATCCTTCTGCATCCGCAACGCGCGCAAAACGTCGTTGGCGGAGGTCCAGGAGCCGTTCGGCACGGCTGTCTGGAGACGCAGCAGGAATACGCTCCAGAGCTGATCGGCAACGGCAAGCTGCTTGCCGGTCGCATCGCCGATCACCATCGCCACTAGTTCAGACGGCGCCTGCGTCTCCTCCCACTTCTCGATATTCGCCAGTTCCTGACGATTGAGCACGAGCGGCGACTCCAGCACCGGCACAACGTAGGTCGGTTTGCCTTGACTTGGAATGATCAAGAGATTCAGGCGTTCACTGAGGTGGGCGTCGAATCCGAAGAGATAGAAGAGATCGGACGACGGACCGATCAACAAGAAATCAATTCCGCGCGCGGTCATTTCCGCTTGAGCGCGTTTGATCCGGTCGCTGTAAACCGAAAGTGCAATTCCACCGGATGCCATGGTCGCCGAGCTCCTCCGTATCATCTGAAATCAAGAGTGTGGGTCGCGGCGCAGATTGCCGGCCGGAGCCACGCCGGATTCTAGCATCGCAATCACACCCCTCGGACATACAATGCACGGGCAACGCGCAAAAAGCGGCTTGAATCGAGGGAAGCAAGATCGTGGGTGGTTTTGGACAACAGCCCATCAAGACGGTGGTAATGATTTCGACGCCGCTCGAGCAGGAGCACGCCGAGCGGATCGCTGCCGTGGACCCCGATCGGGTGGAGTTGATCTACAGGCCCGACCTGATGCCGCCGGTTCGCTACATCGCGGATCACAACGGGATCGACGGCTGGAAACGAACGGACGAACAATCAACCGCGTGGCGCTCATTGCTCCAACGCGCTGAGGTCCTGTGGGACTTCGCCTCGGTCGACGGACTGGGACCGTTCGAGCTCTCGCCAAACCTGAAATGGGTCCAAACAAGCTCGGCCGGAGTCGGCCAGATGGTCAAACGCCTTGGCGTCGCGGAAACCAATCTGCTCGTTACCACCGCCAGCGGTGTTCACGCCGAACCATTGACCGATTTCGTCTTTGCGGTCCTGCTCTTTTATGAAAAACGCTTCTCGATGTTGCTTTCGCTGCAGCGTGAAAAGCGATGGGATCGCTTCTGCGGCGGAGAGCTGGCCGGCAAGACGATCGCGATCATCGGGCCGGGACGAATCGGACGTGAGATCGCGCGCATTGCGCACGCGTTCGGGATGACCGCGCATGCGATGCCCAGAACATTCCGGCCAGATCGCGCCGCGGAGCTCGGCGTCGATGCCGTCTTCCCCCGCGAACGCCTGCACGAAATGCTCGGCGGCGCGGATTACGTCGTGCTTTGCACGCCGCATACGCCCGACACCGAAGGACTCATCGGACGGGATGAGATCGCGGCGATGAAGGACGGCGTGGTGCTGATCAATATCGCCCGGGGCGTGGTGATCGACGAAACGGCGATGATCGAAGCACTGCAAAACGGCAAGATCGCGTTCGCCGGCCTCGATGTCTTCACCACCGAGCCGTTGCCGGACGAGTCGCCGCTTTGGGAGCTCCCAAATGTGCTGATCAACCCACATTCGGCGAGCACGGCCTATTCCGAGAATCGAAAGGTCACCGATATCTTTTGCCGCAATCTTCGACTCTACCTGGACAGAAATTTCTCAGAGATGTCGCCGTTGCTCGACAAACATCGGATGTATTAGGCAGCCCGGAGCCAACATCGCGACGCTCAAAATCAATAGCGGTAGCCCATCTCGGCGTTGCGGAGCGCAACCGTACGTCGTGACCATTCGTACGCCTGCGCGATCAAGTGTGTCTTGATCGTCAACCCGTAAACCCAGATCACGGTTGTGGCAGCCAGGGTGGCTCCGACATCCCAACCACCGTGCAGCGGCAGCACCCAAACCAGCCCGTACGGTCCTTCGGTCACCAGAAAACCGATCAGGGCGTAGCTGATCCAGATCGCCGGCTCAGAGCGCAGTAACGACCAAAAGTTCGACAGGCTGAATCCACCGCCGAATGTTCCGGTCAACGCAAATCGAAGGAGAACGACGCTGGTGACCACCGACGACGCAACCGCGACCAGCAGCGACGAAGGTCCCTGCAGGGCTTGCACGATCGCGGGCGCCACCGCGCTTGCGTTTTCCGCTTGCGCCGCGAACAGTGGCATTCCCAGCAGCGCGACCGCCAATCCGCAGATCATCGTGACCAGAAGGACGCGAACGCCTTCCCAGCAGAGCTCCCAACCGAGTTTGACCTCGGGCAATTCCGATTCGCTCCCGCCATTCGCGATCTGGCGGAGACAAAGATTCGCGTAGCCCATCGCCCAGAGCTGCCCGATGACTGGCACCGGCGAAACCAGCGCAATCACCCCGATCTTGCGCGGCCACTGCCTGTCGGCAAAGATGTAGGTTGAGGCTCTTCTCAGATTCATCGACAATCCTGCGACGCGGCAATCACGCCGGACCCTACTTACTGCAGAGTAAAACGAATTCCAACGGAATTCATCAAAGAATACGAGGGAACTTCGTCCTGAGATTCACGAGACTGACGGCAGCTTTTTCATTCCGACCGTTCCCTCTTCGCTGCAAAGCGCTCGACCGTGTAGCGCGGAAGATATGAATTGCCCAACTTCGATTGGTGCTGGGCGACCACCAGTGATACGCTCCTCAAATCGTACCCAGCTGTGGACCGCGATTAGCCATTCTTGAGCGTGTATCGATTACTCTTGCGTCGTGCGCGGCGTGTTTTCGCGTTTGTTCATCGCCGTTCAGCCCGCGCCGCCATTGCGTACCGAATACTGGGGGTCGTCGTTGTCGTCACATGCTTCGTCCAATGGACACGTTCCACCATCTTGCCTGAGCATCGCCATCGATTTGGACGGGGTCATGACCGAGCATCCCCGCCCCTTGGCGATCGCCGCATCCTCCCACTTCGGCTTCGACCTGCCCGAAAGCGCCTTCGTCGATTCCGCCGGGCTCAATGTGCCGCGGGAGATCCGCGATTGGGTTTACGGGCCGAACGGTCCGGCGTCCATGCTCATGCCCGCGCCGGAAGCGCAAGAGTTCCTTGCTCGCGTGGTCGAGCTCTTCGGCCACGACAACGTCCGAATCCTCACCGCCCGGAACGACGAGTCGATCGACATGACCCGCGCCTGGCTCCGGCGCTACGGTTTCCCGGAATGCCAGATCACCTTTTCGGACGACAAGGCGACGGTGGCGCTTGAATGCGGTTGCACCTACGCGGTCGAGGACAGCGTCCGGCACGCAAAAAATTACGCGGCCGCGGATGTGACCTGCTTCCTGCTGATGACGCCAACGACGCCGAGGATCGAGGACCATCCGCGGATACGGCGGGTCAACAGTCTGATGTCGATCGTTTTCCAGCTCGAGGAGATCGTCGCCGCCGAACGTGACCGGCTCGATCTGGCAGGACACGGAATATCGGGCCGGCCGCGCATCGTGGTTTCGGACGCGATTCACCCAGGCGCGCGGGCGCACCTTACTGAGCACGCCGATCTGATCGATGTCGACGGCACGATCAAATCAGATCTGCTCGCGGTTCTCGGGGAAGCTGATGCGCTGATCGTGCGCAGCGAAACGATGGTCACCGCCGATGTGCTCGCCGCCGCGCCCCGTTTGCGTGTCGTCGCGAGGGCCGGGGTCGGGGTCGACAACATCGATCTCGATGCCGCGACCAGGGCCGGCGTGCTCGTGCTCAATGCCCCCGGCGCGAACCGCATCTCCGCGGGCGAGCACACGATCGCGATGCTGCTCGCCTTGACCCGGCAGCTCCCGCACGCAAATGAATCGACCCATGCCGGCCGCTGGGAGCGCAAACTGATCAGGCCGATCGATCTCGCCGGCAGAACGGTCGGGATTGTGGGACTCGGCCGGGTTGGCAGTGTGGTCGCCACCCGCCTCAAAGCATTCGAGATGAACGTGATCGCCTACGATCCTTACATCACGGCCGAACGGTTCGAAGAACTGGGCGTGGAGCCAACCGATTACGACACACTCCTCTCGGTCTCGGATGTCGTTACCTATCATGTTCCGGCAAATGCCGAAACGCACCACATGCTGGACGCTTCACGGATCGAGCAGCTCAAGCGGACCGCGATCGTGATCAACGCCTCGCGCGGCGAAGTGGTCGATCAGTACGCGCTTGCCAACGCGCTCAAGCGAGCCCGGATTGCGGGCGCAGGCGTCGATGTCTTCCCGAGCGAGCCCTGCTCCGACAGTCCACTATTCGGACTCCCGCACGTGATCGTGACCCCGCACACCGGCGGATCGAGCGCGGAAGCCTTGGCCAATGTCGGCGAAATGATCAGCAGATCGACACTGGCCGCGCTTGCCGGGCAGGCGGTTCCAAACGCCGTCAACCTCCCGCCCGCGTCGCTGCTCGCGCCCGATTTGCAGCGCCTCACCTCCGTCGCGAGCGCCGCCGGGCATCTGCTCTCGGTGCTGCAGCCGGAACGACCCTGGAACTTCTCGGTCACCGTTCGCGGACTGGTGCCGCACGACGTGACCGAGCATGTCGCCAGCGCCGCGCTCTGCGCCTCGCTCGAACGCTGGACCAGCCGCAGGGCGACGGCGGTCAATGCCGCGCTCGTCGCCCATGAGATCGGGATTCAGGTTCGAACCGTCACCGGCGCGACCGATCCCAATATCGAGCCCTCCTTCTCGTTCGAAGCGACCGGCGAAACATCGCACCATGTGCGCATCTCGTGGGATCGCAAGAACGCGGGCATCGTCGAGGTCGATCGCTTCGCACTCGACAAGGCGCTTGCCGGCGAAGTCGTCATCACCCATCACCGCGACGTGCCGGGAGTGATCGGCCGGGTCGGCACGATCCTCGGCCTGCACCGGGTCAACATCGCCGGGATGCAGGTCGGACGGCACAATCGCGGCGGCGAAGCGCTGATGGTGCTCAACGTCGACGATGTGATTCCCGACGGCGCACTGGCGGAGATTAAGACGATCCCCGGCGTCGAAACCGCCTACCGCGTCTCGCTGCCTCCTGCCCTGCCGCGGACATCAGGCTCGCCCGTCGCGGCTGGGGTCGCGAAGTAGAAGAGTACCCCCCAATCCCCCATAGCTTTGTTGGGTTGAGCCGAGGTCAAAGTCCGCGGCCCTGGAAGGGCTTTGTTGGAGTAGCACTGGAATTCATTCCGGTGCGGGGCTCG
>CAYJPA010000135.1:0-8081 GCA_964371945.1 uncultured Sphaerobacteraceae bacterium
GCTTGGGGCTTGGGGCTTGGAGCTTGGAGCTTGGGGCTTGGGGCTTGGGGCTTGGGGCTTGGAGCTTGGAGCTTGGAGCTTGGAGCTTGGGGCTTGGAGCTTGGGGCTTGGAGCTTGGAGCTTGAAGCTTGAAGCTTGCTGGGGGCTAACCCTACCGCGCGATCTGCAGTCTTCCGTGTTGGCGGAGGCAGTATGTGCTCCTACACTGGATACCAGTAAGGTTTGAACAGTGCGACCGAGATACGGCGCCGCGAGAGGAACACGTTACATGTCTGCGTCAACAGTTGAACATGAACAGACCGTCGAATTGAACCAGTCGGACCGCAGGCTGATCCAGGGTTTGTGGAATGCGAAACCCTGGATGGCTGCCGGCTTCATGATCACCAGTTTTGCATTTGGCACGGCACTGTTCGTCATCCTGGTCACCCTGATTGCGCTTGGTGGCGGCCTGGTTGTCACACTCGTTGGCATTCCGATTCTCGTCGTCGCGTTCCAGGTCTGGAAGGGTGCTGCCCGGCTCGAACGGCAACGGGTCCGGCTCTTCTTTGACAAGAAGATCGAATCTCCTTATCGGCCCGTGCCCGAGGGAACGCTCTTCCAACGAGCCAAAGCGCAGTTGTTCGATCCGGCCGTGTGGCGAGATCTCCTCTACGACTTCTTACTCTTCCCGATCGGGATTGCAGAATTTGTGATTGTTACGGTCGCCGTGTCATTTCCGATCAGTCTTCTGGCGGCGCCGTCCTACTTCTGGATCGTTGATTTCAACATGTTCGGCGACTCCTCGACCGGTCAGGGATGGCAGGTCGATACCTGGCCGGAGGCGATGCTCGCATGTGCCGCCGGGGCGTTGCTGCTGATTCCCTTTGGCTGGCTCCTGGTTGCGGTTTCTCGTGCTCACGTGGCGTTCGCATACTGGATGCTGAGTCCGTCGCGAACCGAAGAGCTTGAGGAGCGGGTCGACGTGCTGACCAAAACCCGCTCCGATGTCATGGATGCGATGCTGATCGAGCGCCGCCGGATCGAGCGCGATCTGCACGATGGCGCGCAACAAAGTTTGGTGTCGCTGGCCATTAATCTCGGTATGGCCAAGGAGAAAATGGAATCGGATCCAGAAGCCGCACAGAAGCTCATTGCCACCTCGCACGAAGAAGCGAAGCAAGTCCTCGGCGAGCTCCGAGAACTGGTTCGAGGAATTCATCCGGCGGTTCTGACCGACCGTGGTCTCGATGCGGCGATCTCGTCAATTGCGGGTCGCTGCCCTGTTCCGGTCACCGTCAACGTCATGTTGAACGAGCGCCCGCCTGAGGCCGTGGAGTCGACCGCCTACTTCATCGTGGCCGAAGCGTTGACGAATATCGCCAAACACAGCAATGCTACCCAGTCAAGCGTTCGCGTTATGCAGGAGCCGGGATTGCTCAGACTTGATATCTGGGACAACGGGGTGGGAGGGGCAACGATGACGCCGGATCATGGACTTGGCGGATTGTCGGATCGGGTCGCCGCGCTCGATGGCCGATTTGCGGTCGTCAGCCCCCTGAACGGCGGCACCCGTGTCTTCGCGGAGATTCCATGCGCGTCGTGATCGCGGACGACTCGGTGCTGTTGCGAGAGGGCATCGCCAGGTTGTTGGTCGACGCCGGGTTCGAGGTCGTCAGCATTGTGGGCAGCGGCCCCGAGCTTGTGGCGGCGGTGAAGCAGCACCGGCCGGATGTTTCGATCGTCGATGTCCGGATGCCTCCAAGCTTTCGCGACGAGGGGCTACGGGCATCGATCGAGGCCCGTGGCGCGGTCAACGGCACCTGCATCTTGGTCCTCTCTCAATACGTGGAGGAGCGCTACGCGGCCGAACTGCTCGCAACCGGAGCAGGGGGCATCGGATACCTGCTCAAGGACCGCGTCGCCGATGTCGCCGAATTCGTCTCCGCGGTGCGGCGAGTGGCGGGAGGAGGAACGGTGTTGGACCCCGAAGTAGTCGCCCAGCTCGTGACACGCCGCCGTCGTGATGACCGTGTGATGACGCTGACCGCGAGAGAGCAAGAAGTGCTCGCGCTGATGGCGGAGGGACGCTCGAACCAGGCGATCGCCGATCGGCTGGCGGTCGGCGCCGGAACGGTAGAGAAGCATGTCACCAGCATCTTCGGCAAGTTGGGCCTGGACGAATCCGAAACCGATCATCGGAGGGTGTTGGCAGTGCTCGCGTACCTGCAGGAGTGAATTGTTACGGACAATACGTAAATCATCCATTTCGAAGTAGATCCAGTTTCAACCGCCAATCGATCGATCCATTTCAGGAGACTCAGCAATGCTCTCTCAGCTTCGCTCTTGCCCATTTGCCCGCTGGATGTCATTGACGATCTGTGCCTTCACGATCTCGATCGGTTGCTTTTCGTGCTCCATCTCGGCGAGCGCGCGAAGTAATGAGAAGTTTGCGTGTCCATTAGCGTGTGCCCTCGCCGAAAGAGAAATGGTGTCTTGCATCGAGCGTGAAGTTGATCGATATGCGCAAAATCGTCGTGAAGAGACCCGCGCCACCCCGCCACAACAATGACCGCTCATGGTTTCAATGGGTTCAACCCAAGGTCAATCAGCGCCCGGTTGATGATCCGAAGCGCTTTCGGACCAACGCCATGACGTTTGGCAAGCTCTGCCTCGCTGATTCCCGACAATGCTTCGATCCGCGTATATCCGGCGCTGGCAAGAACGCGAATTGCACGCTACGAAACGCCATTTGGGAATGCGGATGCTGTGTTTAGAGAATCATCCGTTGGCCCCACTGATCTCTTCGTTCTCCCCCAAACTTGCATCCAACAGTCGCCATACTCGTAGGATTTCGGCGACCGACCACGCCTGAGCAATCGCCCCACGAGGTTGGTGCGGCGGATCACCGTCGAAAATCTCCGAGATGGAGCCCAGCCCCGCGTCCTTCAGGTGATGGACGAACGGCAGCAGAACCGAAAGCGCGGCGCGGGCGTCGCCGGTCACCTTCCAAAGTGCTTCCGTGTAAGGACCCAGCAACCAGGCCCAGACCGTTCCCTGGTGGTACGCGCCATCTCGCCCGAATCGATCTCCCTGGCAGGCTCCCACATACGCCCGATCGTCAGGCGACAGCGTTCGCAAACCATACGTTGTGAGCAGATGTTGCCCAACTGCATTCAAGACGCGCTTCGCTAATTCGCCTTCAACGAGCGGAAAGGGAAGCGAAAGCGCGAAAATCTGATTCGGACGCATCGACCAATCGTCGCCGTTTTGACCGTCCACGACATCCGCCAAATGAGCGAGATCTGATCGCACGAATCGAGTCAAAAACGACTGACGCGCTCTTGATGCTAATTTGGCAAAACGATCCGATTCCGGTTCACCGCGAACTTCCAAGAAGGTCGTGATGATGCGGAGCGTGTTGTACCAAAGGGCGTTTATCTCGACCGGCTTTCCGATTCGAGGGGTCACGACCCAGTCACCGACCTTCGCATCCATCCAGGTTAATTGGACGCCCTCCTCGCCCGCACGGAGCAGTCCATCAGTAGAATCGACGCGAATACCGTAATCTGTTCCAGCAAGATGACAATCCACGATCTCAACCAGTGTCGGAAGCAGCTCCAGGAGGAATTCGTCGTCGCCTGACGCCAGCCAATATGCGTGGGCGGCGTTCACAAACCAGAGTGTTGCGTCGACTGTATTGCGCGTCGGATCGGCGCCCTCGCGGTCAGAAAAGCTGTTTGGCAGAAGACCGTTGCGGAGCAGCGGAACACAGCTCCGCAGGATCTTTGCCGCGTCTTCTGTGCGACCCGTTGCGAGGGTCAACCCGGGCAGCGCGATCATCGTATCCCGGCCCCAATCGGCGAACCAGTGATATCCCGCAATGATGGTCTTGCTCGAGCCGGCAGTTTTCCGATTGATGCCTGGGGTCTTGCGATCGACAATGAACTGGTCCGCCGCAAGGACCAACTGCTGAACAACCTGATCTTCCGATTTCGCGCTCGCTTGCGTCAGCAGTGCTCGTTGCCGCGCCTGCTCGGCGGCAAGCGTTGCGGCTCCATCCAAATCGACATCATTCTCGATCGAATAAATGACGGTCAGCGTTTCGCCTGGCTTGAGTCGTTGGGTGAATGAACCCGGCGCATAGAGATCGCCGTGATCATTGAAACCGCGCTCCGTCTCCGCGCGATATCGGAAATTCCAATACCAGCGGCCGCCCGCTTTGAAGTCGCCGGTATCGGTCAGGAGCCGTAGCGGTGTTGCGCCGTCGAAGGCCTTGTCGAGTGCGCCGTGCGGCTGGCTTTCGACCTGCATCTGCCATCCCTGGCCGGAGGTGAGGATGTGATGATCGCGGTAGGTGACAAGGGGCGTGATTTCGAGATCGACCGGCGCGATGCCGCGGAGCAACCGGAACGTGACATAAGTCGTGTTCTCACCATGCGCCATCCAGAGGCGCCGTTCGATCAGAGCGTCCGACACCGCATATGTCCAAACCGGGAGCGTGCCATCGAGGTTAAATCCGGCGAGATTGCGGTATCCATCCGGCGCCAACACGCCGTCGGCATACTCGTTCGTGCTGATCCAGAACCGTCGCCCACGGTACGTCGCTTG
Source organism: uncultured Sphaerobacteraceae bacterium (assembly GCA_964371945.1). Classification (GTDB taxonomy): domain Bacteria; phylum Chloroflexota; class Chloroflexia; order Thermomicrobiales; family UBA6265; genus CAYJPA01. Next base: position 4,588 of record CAYJPA010000135.1, read on the forward strand.
TTCCACGGACCCGCCGACGAGCACGATCCGCCCGACCGGTGGCTCAAGCGCGCCGACCAGCAAGCCGTGGTAACTCCGGCTGCTGACCCCGATCAGCGTGCCCGAGGCGTAACCACCGATGCCATTCGCGACGAGCCATTCCCGGCGCAACCCGGCATTGAGATCGCCGCAGGTCTCGCGGCCGAATCCCACCAACGGCTCCTCGAAGATGGTCCGCGGCATTCGGAAGGCTCCAATCGACTCACTGTCACTCGCGCAAATCGCGGACAGTATTGCGCAATCAACATGCCAATAAATGGAGCCGGGATGAAACTCAAGCGGGCGAGATCGAGATCTGCGCTAGCCGGCTTCTGGTCCGCCGCCGGATTCGGCCCGCGGCATGATGTACTTTCGGATCGCGAGTGCGACCGCGGCACCCTCTCCCGCCGCTGAAGCCGCTTGCTTGGTGCTGCCGGCGCGGCAATCACCGGCCGCGAACAGTCCCGGAACGCTCGTTTCGAACGCGACATCAGTCACGATGAATCCGCGTTTATCGGTTTCGACCAGATCACGCACAACCCGCGTGTTCGGCGTCAGTCCGATGAAAACGAAAACACCGTCCGGCTCGATTTCCGTCCGTTCGCCGGTCTTCGTGTTCCTGAGCACCACCGATTCGAGCTTGTCCTTCCTTTGAGCTCGGCCGGGACGACATTAGGCAGGAGATCGATTTTTGGGTTCTCCTCGACCTTTTCGATGACGACTTTGCTGGCCGACAGGTTGTCATCGCGCGTGGCGATCGTGACGTGATGAGCAAACCGGGTCAGGAAAATGCTCTCCTCGCCGGCCGAATTGCCACCGCCCACGACCAGCACATCCTTATCGCGATAGAAGGCGCCGTCGCACGTCGCGCAAAAGTGCACGCCGGCGCCGATGAAGTCCATCTCACCAGGAATGTCGAGTTTCCGGTAGGTCGAGCCGAGCGCCAGCAGCACCGCCCACGAGCGGTATTCGGAGCCGTCGGATGTGCGAACGACGCGGTAATCCCCATCGACCTCGAATCGCTCGGCCTGGCGTCGCAGCCGGTCTGCAAATTCGGCGCCGGTCACGACTTCCGGAAAGCCGGGGAAATTGTCAAGCCGCCCGGTCACTCCTGCCTGACCGCCGACCGCCGCGCGCTCGATCACAAGCGTGCTGATGCCTTCTCGCGCCGCGTACAGCGCCGCGGTCAAACCGGTGGGGCCGCTGCCGGCCACGGTCAGATCGTGGAACGAGTGGGCATCCTTGGTCCTGAGGTCCAGCTTCGTTGCGAGCTCGGTATTGGATGGTTCGATGAGCGTCGAGCCGTCGTCGAAAGTGATAACCGGGATGATGTGCTTGCCGTTGTTAGCCTTCTCGACGATCGCCATACCTTCGGCGTTTTTGTCGACGCCGACGAGCTCGTACTGAACGCGTTGCTCACCCAGGAACTGTTTCGCGCGCTTGCAGTCGCCGCACCAATAAGTGCCGTACATCGTGATTGCCATTTGTTGCCGGTCTCCGTGATTCGCTTAGCGAGCGCATATGCTCATTGTTAGTGTGGTCTCGGGACCGGCCGGGTTCGTTACGCCTCGGCGGAAACCGGAACTATGACTCGACGACAAAGGAGTAGACGCCGGTTAGCAATTCTCCGTCGGACTCAGGTTCAACCAATTCCATTTCCAGTTCCGGATTGTAGATACCGTCGCGCTCGTTCTCTGGCTCATCGGGAAAATAGAGTTGGGTCGTCAGAACCGGACCGTTGGGCGCCTGGACCTTGAGATGGATATGACGCGTTCGTCCGGGGTACACGCCGGGTTTGATCGTCTCCAAATGGTAAGAACCATTTGCATTCGTGAACAAATGTCCTCGCAACCGGTAGCCCTCGTTGTCATACACGCCGTTCTCATCGCAATGCCAGAAATCCAGCAGCGCCTGATCGACCGGTTTACAAGCGGTCGAGTAGACATAACCTGTCACGATCATGTGCTCGCCGGTCATACCTTCTTCAATTAACGAGGTACGTTCCGGCGAGTTCCGGGTGAAATAGGGACCTTCCGTCTGAGCAAGCGTCAGCTCCTCATCATCGCCGTCATCACATGCCGGCGTCGGCGGGAGATAAGGCGTCGGCGAGGCGACCGGAGTCGCCGCTCGAATCTCATCGATCCCGAGACTCAGACCGGGAACCGCAAGCACGCCGGCGGCCGCGATTCCGAGCTGTTGAAATCGGCGGCGGCTCAATGCTGATTCGAGGGATGGACTCATATAGACCTCCTGCGGGTTCGTGTCGTTGGCGATCCTTGATCGCGGACAATTCGAGAGCGCTCCATCAATCTGAACGCGCGAAAACCGGGTGCGGTTTGGTTCGATGGGCGGCGCGATTGTCTGAGATTCGCGGTTGCCTCATGATTGCAGGCGTGACAGATCGCTACATCAACTCGTGTTTTGACCACGGTCATGGATAAAGTCTAGATCGTCGAGTAGTGCCCGTGTGGTGGGGGAGAGAGCGTGACAACCGAAATAACGTCGCGTGGACGACCGTTCAAAGTCGGAATCTTCGTTCCGCATTTTGAATCGGCGTGGGGTGGCCCCGAGCCGCGATGGAGTCAGATAAGCGACCTCGCTCAACGAGCAGAAGAGGTCGGATTCGATTCGATCTGGCTCCCGGACCACATGTTCTATCACTTCGAGCAGGTCAACATGCAGGGGGGTTGGGATGCCTGGTCCCTGATGGCCGCGCTTGCGGCAACCACCAAAACGCTCGAAATCGCGCCGCTTGTGGCGTGCTCGAGTTTTCGCAACCCAGCGTTGATCGCGAAGATGGCCGATACGATCGACGAGATCAGCGGCGGACGGTTCATCCTGGGACTCGGCGCGGGCTGGCACAAACCGGAGTACGACGCATTCGGCTTTCCGTATGACTACCGCGTCAGCCGGTTCGAGGAGGCGCTCAAGATCATCACCTCGTTGCTCCGAACCGGCGAGGTCGATTTTGAAGGTCGCTTCTACTCCGCCCGCGAATGCGAATTGCGTCCGCGCGGACCTCGCTCGTCCGGCCCGCCGATTCTCGTCGGAGGTGGGGGCGGTCGCGTGGTTCGGCTCGCCGCGACGTATGCGGACGCCTGGAATGTCGATCGCAAAAACGATCTCGCTGACGTTCTGGCGCTCAAAGAGCGAGTCGACGGCATTTGTCACCAGGTCGGACGCGACCCGAAATCGCTGAGCCGGATCATCGGCATTCAGGTGGACGTCATGAACGACATTCGCTCCCCGTTCCAGCCCAGACAGTTCGTCCAGGCGCCATTTCCACTCTACGGCGAGCCGGAGGAGCTCGCGGAGAAGATCCGCGCTTACCAAACTGCGTCCGTGGAGCACCTCATCATCTGGCTCGACCCCATGACCCCCGAAGCCATCGACGCATTCGCACCCGTACTCCAGGCACTAGTGTAGTGTCCCTAGCATCGCCTTACCGCGATTGACCTTCGCCACGATCGCGTCGG
>CAYJPA010000136.1:0-7666 GCA_964371945.1 uncultured Sphaerobacteraceae bacterium
GCGTGGCGCGGGGAACGGGACGAGTGGCCGAATCGCTTGGACTATATCAACGGGCGCTCGCCGGCGGCCAGGAGCTCCGCGGCAGATAGATTATTCCTCGATTGATTCAAAGTACTGTGAAACGGCTTCAGCACTCTGTCGCACGTGAAGGATTCGGTCAATGACGATCTCAGTGTCTATCGGCTGATGGTAATAGATGATGTGCTGCTCTACCTGAAGGCACCTGCAGCCGAGGAAAATCTCGTTACGCTCTACCCCGATTTCGGGAAAGTCCCGTAGCCTACGAAACGAATCCTCGATCGCCGCCTTGTATGTGACCGCGCGTCGTTCGCCCCAGGTCCGCTCCGTATAGAGACGGATACTGTAGACGTCCCGGTCAGCGCTCGGCGAAAGACGGAGTTTAGGACGATGGGCAGACATCTGGATCAGGCGTGTCTCCACGCAGCAATCCTTCTCTCACCCTCCTATCCATGTCCGCTTCCCATTCGGGGGTGAAGTCGATTAGCTCCCCTCGATTGGCCTCATCCAGGCCGACCTGAATCAAAGCGCGCAAATGATCGAGGCGCTCACTTGATTCGAGGTGCCGCAGGGCATCTCGGACCACTTCGCTGGCGTTGTTGTACTTACCGGATTCCACTCGCTGCCGAATCATTTCTTCGAGTTGTGGGGTGAGAGAGAAATTCATTGCAATTACCTCCTTCATAAATCATAACAAAGTCTGTTATTCGAATGGAATCTGACGATTCCTGGAGTGCTCCCAAAAGAACCTTGTCGACGTGTCGTTTAGTCGACTGAACGTCTTGTCGTCTTGTCGACTACGGGACCTCCACCCACCGATCCTCCCGCCGGCTAACCGTCGCGGCATCCGAGATCAAAACCGCTTTGACCGCGTCATCGATTCCGGGGGTCGGAGGTTTGCCCGCTCGAACTGAATCGACGAACGCCTGCAATTCCGCTCGATAGGCTTCTTCGAATCGTTCGACAAAGAGATGGTGCCGGCGATACCCGAACGACCGGTCGGTGTAGAGCGCGGTCGATTCCCGAGCGTCGAGATCGGTCACGATTTTTCCGAGTGAACCATGAACTTCGGCCCTGATGTCGTAACCGTACGGGGCTCGCCACGCATTCTGAACGACTCCGAGGGCGCCGTTTCGAAACTTCAGCGTAACGATTCCATGATCGATGTCGTCAAACTCGGCCAGGCGCGGTTCGACTCTGATGCCGCCGGCCGCATGAACCGCGACGATTTCGTCGCCCATGAGAAATCGAGCCGCGTCGAAGTCATGGATCCCCAAATCCCAGAAGAGACCCCCGCTTGTGCGAAGGTAGTCCACCGGCGGGATCGAGTCGCAGGTGAGGCCGCGGAACATCTCGACCTCGCCGATTGCGCCGCCAGCAATCAATTCACGAGCTCGGACATAGCCCGGATCGAAACGACGCTGGAAGCCGATTTGAAACGGCACGCCCGTTCGGCGGACCACCTCAGCAACGGCGATCGCATCCTCAACCGTACCAGCAACCGGCTTCTCGGCGAAGATCGCCTTGCCGGCGAGCGCTGCCTGCTCGATGTGCTCGCGGTGGGCGTTTGTCGGCGAAACCACGATAATTGCATCGATCGACGGGTCGCCGATCAGTGCGGCCGCGTCGTCGACCAACAAACACGGGGCTGTGCCATCCGCGTCCAGTTGACGCTTGTGATCGGGATCGACCGCCGCCGCGACCAGCGATGCGCCGCGCACCGCACCGGCCATTTGCTCCGCGTGGAGCCAGCCCATGCGGCCAAGCCCAATGACACCAACCCGCGGGTCAGCCATGCCACTCTCCCAGCCGTTCTTGCCTAATAGTAGAAGCGCTGCTTCTCGCGGTTTCGAAGGTTCGCGGCGTGGGCGTCCTGGACGCTGGGCTGAGATGAGACTTCGGCGACCGGCACATCCCACCAGCTCTCGAATCCAGGCACACGGGCGTCGACTTGAACTGGAACGTAGATCAGCACCGTGCGATCGATAGTCTTCGCATGTTCGAGCGCGTTTCGGAGCTCCTGTTCGGTTCGTGTCCTGATCCCGACAGCGCCAAGGCTCTCGGCATTCTTGACAAAATCGATTGGGACGAAATCGCCGTCCAGGCGGCCGGACTCGTCGTTTCGGTAACGGAGCTCGTTGCCAAAGGCCGGTGTTCCGGCGCTCATCTGCAGTCCACGGATGCACTGGAACCCACCGTTGTCGACAAGCACGATCGTGAGCTTGTATCCCTCTTGAATGGAGGTCACGATCTCAGTGTGGAGCATCAGATAACTACCGTCGCCGCACATGATGTAGATTTCGCGCGCTGGATCGGCCATTTTGACGCCCAAGCCGCCGGCGATCTCATAGCCCATGCACGAGTAGCCATATTCCAGGTGATAGCCCTTGGGATCGACCGGCCGCCAAAGCTTCAACAGATCGCCCGGCAGCCCGCCGGCGGCACAGACAACGACGTCACGTGGACCGGCGGCCCCATTAACGATCCCAATCACATTCGCCTGCGTCAGAGACTCTGGCGTTTCGATCGCGAGGAGCTTGTCGACCGCGCCATTCCATTCATCCTTGAGTGACGCGACCTCCGCGCCATACTCGGAATCAGTTCGATAGCCAGCGACCCGCAATCGATCGCACAAGAGCGACAGGCCCTCACGCGCGTCGCCGGCGAGCGGCAGCGAACCTGCCTTGTGCGCATCCATCGAGGCGATATTGAGCGCGATGAATTTGACGTCGGGGTCTTGAAATGCCGATCGGGAGGCAGTCGTGAAGTCTGCCAGCCGAGTGCCGATCGCAATCACAAGATCGGCTTTGGCGGCGAGACGATTCGCGGCCAGACCGCCGTTTGAACCGACCGGCCCCGCATTCCATTCGTGATGCCATGGCAGTGCGCCCTTGCCGGCCTGAGTTTCGCACATTGGGATGCCAAACCAATCGCAGAAGTCGGCAAGCTCGGCGGTCGCGCGCGAGTAGATGACACCGCCGCCGGCGATGACGAGCGGCCGTTTGGCCTTCTGGATCATCTCTACCGCGACGGAGATCTCGGTTGTTGGCGGCGCGGGACGAGCAACTCGATGAACCCGGCGCTCGAAAAAGTGTGCTGGAAAATCGTACGCCTCCGTTTGAACGTCCTCCGGAAGTGCGATCGTGACGGCGCCGGTTTCGGCCTGATCGGTGAGCACCCGCATCGCCTCTGGCAAACTCGTCAGCAATTGCTCAGCACGGTTGATCCTGTCCCAGAAGCGCGACACCGGCCGGAACGCGTCGTTGACGCTCAGATCCATGCTGGCCGGATTCTCGAGCTGCTGAAGCACTGGATGGGGGAGTCTTGATGCGAACGTGTCTCCCGGCAGCAGGAGAACGGGAAGGCGATTCACTGTTGCGGTCGCAGCACCGGTGATCATGTTGGTCGCGCCGGGCCCGACCGAGGAGGTACAGGCAAACGTTGAGAGACGGTTCTTCATCTTCGCGTAAGCGGCGGCCGTATGAACCATCGCCTGTTCGTTCTGAGGCCGGTAATAGCGGAGATTGCCGCCGACTTCCTCGAGCGCCTGTCCCATCCCGGTCACGTTGCCATGGCCGAGAATTCCAAACAACCCGGCAATCAAGCGCTGCTCGGAGTCGTCGCGGCTTGTGTATTGCTCCGACAGGAACCGCACAATCGCCTGTGCCACGGTCATTCGCACGGTCTGCATTCGAATACCCTCTTCCAGCTACTTCGATGGATGATGTTCGCCGGCGCCTCGATTGACCCACGTTTCGATCTCACGCCAGGATGACGCTCCGCCGTTTTGGTCATCGTTCCATGTGGATCGAAGCCAGTGATACGCGGGATCGTCGGCCGGTTGCATCGTGCGAACTGGTTCGTTGCCGGCCAGCACATTGAGGTAATAGCCGGTGTAGCCCTGGGCAACCGCGAACGCGTGGTAGCCCTCGGGAACGAGCAGCACGTCGCCATCGTGGATCACGAACGCCTCGTCGATCTTGCCGTCAGCCGTGTAGAGTCGTTGGAGGCCGAAACCTTCTGATGGATCGATCCGGTAGTAGTAGATCTCTTCGAGATCCGATTCGGCAGGCATGTTGCTGACGTCGTGCTTGTGTGGCGGGTAGCTGGACCAGTTCCCGCTCGGGGTGAAGACCTCAACGATCAACAGCCTGTGCGCCGGGAATTCGGGTTTGATGATGTGGTTGATCTGGCGGGCGGCATTCCCGGCTCCGCGGATTTCGACCTCGACATCTTCCGGTGTCACCAATCGTGGTGGAAAGAGCTCCTCCGCTCGCGCCCCGCAGATTGCCAGTTCGATGCCGGTGATCGCGGTGATTGTGAAGTCGGACTGGATCGGCAGGTAGAGCGCCCAAGGCTGACCTTGGAAAATGGTGCGGCGGCCGCCGATCTGCCAGGTCTGCCCAAATGCCTCGATTCTGCAAATCCCTCCGAGAGCGACCAGCCCGACTTCCGACTGCCTGCTGGAACCCTTCCAGTTGTCGCCCGCCATCAAGTGCAGCACATTCAGGCTGCAATACTCCCACCCTGCGCCTTTCGCGGTAACAGTCATCGATGAGTGCGGTGTGACCTTGGGCCAGTTTGACTTGAGGTGGAGCTCTTTGGGATTGATCATGCTGTGACAGCTCCTCGCGCGAACCGGCTGAGCTTCACCGGTGCGTTTTCTCGCCGGGATGCCTCGCAGGCATACGCGAGCGCGATCGCCGCGCGCCCGTCGTTGCCGGTAATGCTTGGAGCGCGCTTTTCTTGGATGGCCGCAACGAAATCCTTCAGTTCGTCCACATATGCCTCGCCGAAGCGCTCGAGAAACCAGTGCACGTGGTCGCTCTTGACACCGTCGGGCCCCAGTTGGAGAAGCGGTGTATCGCGGGTGTAACCGACCCAAATCGCGCCAGTCGATCCGAAAATCTCGGTTCGGCAATCGTAGCCAAAAGTGGAGCGGCGGCTGTTGTCAATCGATGCGATCCCGCCGTTCTGGAATTTTAGCGTGATCACGCTCGTGTCGATGTCATCGTACTTCGTGAACATCGGATCGACCGCAACCGTGCCAAGGGCATAGACCTCGTCGACTTCGTCGCCCATGAGATGGCGAACGTTGTCAAAGTTGTGAATGGTCATGTCCCGGTACAGACCACCGCAATCGGCGATGTACGACTCCGGGGCCGGTTCGGGGTCGCGCATGGCATCGCGTATGTATTCGACACGGCCGATCTCACCCCGGACGATCTTCTCTTTTGCCCGCTTGAATCCTCTGTCGTACCGGCGCTGAAAACCGACCTGCAGCCGCACGCCGGCCTGCTCGACTGCATCCAAAACGGCATCTGTGGTTTCGAGATCGAGCGCGATCGGTTTTTCGGTGAAGACATCTTTCTTGGCCCGCGCCGCCTGGATGATGAGCGGAGCGTGTGAACTGGTCGACGATGCGATCACGACGGCGTCGATCTCGGGATCGGCCATGATCGCATCCGTGTCGGTCGTCCAGCGATCGACCCGGCATTCACCGGCTGATGCTTGGGCCGATTCTTGGATTGCGTCGGCCACCACGACAAGATCGCAGCCCGGCGTCTGAAAAGCGAGCGTGCGCGCGTGGCTCCTGCCAATCCGGCCGGCTCCGATCATCGCGATTCGAACCCGATTGCTCATCAACGACCCTTCTTCAGATGACTACCGCTCAAGGCTGAGAACGTCCTTTGCCGCGTTCGCGATGTGCCGCGGCGTCAGACCGTATTTCTCGAGGATCGCGTCGTTAGGTCCCGACTCGCCATAAGTATCGCGGATGCCGATCCGGCGCATCGGCGCCGGCAAGTGGTCGCCGAGTGTTTCAGCGACCGCTCCGCCCAGACCTCCGATGATCGAGTGATCTTCAGCCGTTACGACGCACTTCGTGCGATTGGCAAGTTCGACAATCGCCTCGACATCAAGCGGTTTGATCGTCGGCACGTGGAGCACGGATGCGTCGATACCTTCAGAGGCAAGGAGCGTGGCCGCTTCCATCGTTCGCACGGTTTGCACGCCAGTGCTGATCAATCCGACATCGCCACCCTCGCGCAGGAGCGCCGCTTTGCCGATTTCGAACCGATAGTCTGCCGGGAAGATCGTGGGGGTTGCATCGCGCGTGAGCCGCAGGTACATCGGACCGTCGTATTCCATCATCGCGTGCATCATCGCTTTGAGCTCATGACCGTCCGCCGGCGCGAGCGTCACCATTCCCGGCATCGCGCGGAAAACGGAGATATCCTCCACAGCCTGATGTGTCTTGCCGGTTTTGCCCGTCAGAATTCCACTGTAACTGCCGCAGAGTTTCACGTTGAGATGAGGTTGTGCGACGACGACCCTGATTTGATCGAGCGCACGCTTGGCGACAAAGGCAGCGAACGTGCTGATCCACGGCACGAATCCGACGGTCGCCAAGCCCGCCGCAACACCGATCATGTTCTGCTCGGCAATCCCCAGCTCAAAAAACCGATCGGGAGCGGCGGAGGCGAAGATATCTGCCCGGGTTGAATTGGCCAGATCACCGTCGAGCACGACGAGATTCGGATACGAGCCAGCCAAATCCGCAAGTGTCTGGCCCCAAACGTCTCGAAGAGCCAGACTGGGTGCTTCGGCGATCGGCGTGGTTGCTACCAGTGTGGTCATCATCTGGCACCCCCTTCGCCCAGCTCGGCGAGGGCACGGTCGAGTTCATCCTTGGTCGGGACTTTTGCGTGCCAATTGAAATCACCCTCCATGAAGGAGATTCCCTTGCCCTTGATCGTGTTGGCGACAATGCAAGTTGGTTGACCCTTGTGCGTCGTTGCTTTGCCAAATGCGTCTGCGATTTCCGTATGATCGTGACCATCGCACTCGATCGTGTTCCATCCGAACGCGCGAAACTTGGCGGCCGGATCGTCAATCGGGCGATCTCGCGTGAACCCCTCGGTCGTTGGCCATCCGAATTGGGGCAGCCGGTTGTAGTCGAGAATCGCGGTCAGGTTGTCCAGCTCCAGGCGGGATGCGGTGAAGCACGCTTCCCAGACTTGCCCCTCCTGGATCTCGCCATCCCCGAGCATCACCCAGGTGCGAAACGGCAGTCCCTTCAGGCGGGCCCCGAGCGCCATTCCGGCACCGGGCGACAGCCCCTGGCCGAGCGAGCCGGTCGACATGTCGAGTCCTGGCAGCGCCGTCATGTCTGGGTGGCCCTGCAATCGGGAGTCGATCTGATCGAATGTATCGAGCTCTCCGATCGACAGATAGCCGCGCAGAGCCAACACGACATAAAGCGCGATCGACGAATGGCCCTTGCTCAAAATGAAGCGATCTCGCTCTTCCCAATCCGGTCGCTCGGGATCGATTCGAAGCTGATCGAAGTAGAGATGAACCAGGAGATCGATCGCCGAAAGCGGTCCGCCAAGGTGCCCCGCACCGGCCCGAAAAACGGACTCGATGATCAGCTTGCGCGCAAGCGCGCTCAACTTGCCGAGCTCGATGGCTGTGAGAGGCGCTGTTCCGGCCGCTGGCAGTGAGGTCACACGAATTCTCCGAATTACCGATCCGCACGGAGGATAAATCAGTTCGGATCGTACGAGCCGGTGATTGGGCTGTCAACGCGGATCTCGTTGTTCTATGAATTTGTCGCATTGAGCTGTTCTGTGATTCTGTCGCGTCA
>CAYJPA010000137.1:0-7638 GCA_964371945.1 uncultured Sphaerobacteraceae bacterium
CCCCGGGGCGACAGCCTCGTTCTCAACCCCGGGGCGACAGCCTCGTTCTCAACCCCGGGGCGACAGCCTCGTTCTCAACCCTGGAAGGGTTTCGTTGGCGTAGCCCTGGAATTTATTCCGGGGCGGTGCTCCCAGAAGTGTGACATTTAGTGACATGTTGTGACATTACACCAGAGGCGGCTCTACCCGGCCAGATCCTGCATCACGGCCCACAGATTCGCCTTCTCCTCGAACCCGATCCCGGGCGATTGCGGCAACCCCACATATCCGTCGACCACCGCGATCCCATCCGCAAACCCCCCGAACGGCTGGAACACCCCCGGATAGCTCTCGTTGCCGCCGAGTCCGAGCCCGGCCGCCATGTTGAGCGACATCTGATGCCCTCCGTGCGGAATCACCGTTCTCGCCGGCCAGCCATGCTCCCGCATCATCTCCAGCGTGCGCAGATACTCGACCAATCCATACGAAAGCGCGCAATCGAACTGCAGGACATCTCGATCCGGCCGCATCCCGCCGTATCTGATCAGGTTGCGCGCATCCTGCATCGAAAAGAGATTCTCGCCGGTCGCGAGCGGACCCTCGTACCGCCGTCCAAGCTCGGCCTGGAGCTCGTAGTCGAGCGGATCACCCGCTTCCTCGTACCAACGCAGCCCATACGGCGCCAGCGCATCGGCATAGGCCAGCGCGGTTTCGAGATCGAACCGGCCGTTGGCGTCGACCGCGAGATGTTCGCCGGAACCGACGACATCCAGCACGGCCTCGATCCGGCGAAGATCGTCAGCCAACGGCGCCCCGCCGATCTTCATCTTGACCACGCTGTAGCCGTGCTCCAGGTACCCGCGCATTTCGTCCTGGAGCGCCGAGAGATTCTTGCCGGGCTGGTAATAGCCGCCGGCCGCATAGACGAACACGCGCTCATCGGCCTCGCCGCCGCGATACCGATCCGCCAGCACCCGATAAAGTGGCTTCCCTTCGATCTTCGCCACCGCGTCCCAAACCGCCATGTCGAGCACGCCGACCGCGACCGAGCGCTCGCCGTGTCCGCCCGGCTTCTCTCCCGTCATCAGGGTCGCCCAGATCTTGTCCGGATCGAGATTCTCACCGTCGTCAGTAATGAGCGATCTGGGGTCGGCTTCGGCCAACCGGGGGATGAAGCGATCCTGCAGCAACCCTCTTGGCGCGTACCGGCCGTTCGAGTTGAATCCGAAGCCAACAACAGCGCGTCCGTCTCGCACGACATCGGTCACAACCGCGACCACGGAAACGTCCATCTTGCTGAAATCGATGTAGGCGTTCGTCAGAGTAGAAGAGATCGGAACGGTTTTGTGCCGGATTTCGACGATCTTCATCATTCGCTCCGCACGGATCAGAGATAAGCAAGAGCGAGAGCATACCAATCTGTACGCCTCCTCGAATGCCGTATGATGCCGCCCGGAGATCGACAATCGAGATGAGGACCACAACGTGACCGTCACATTCGAGCAGTTCCTGGCTGACAACGCGGATCGCCACCTCGAAGAAGTCAAAACCGCGCTGCGTTTTCCCAGCGTGAGCGCGCTACCGCGGCACCGCGACGACATGCGCACGACCGCGAATTGGGTGGCCGGTCTCCTTCGAATCATCGGCGTGCCCGAGGTCGAGCTGCTCGAAGGCGGCGGCCACCCGCTCGTTTTCGGCCGCTGGATCGTCGATCCTGCCGCACCGGTCGCGATGGTCTACGGTCACTACGATGTGCAACCGCCGGACCCGCTGGATCTCTGGGTGACCGGCCCCTTTGAGCCAACCGTTCGCGACGGTTTTCTCTATGCACGCGGCGCCGCCGACAACAAGGGCAACGTGGTCGCGGTAATCCAGGCGGTCGAGGCGCTTGTCCGCACCTCACCGTCAGGCATCCCGCCCGTCAACCTCTCCTTTTTCTTTGAAGGTGAAGAAGAGATCGGCAGTCCGACCGTCGGCGCGCTCGTCCGCGCGAATCTCGACAAAATGGCCTGCGATGTCGTCATCTCCGCCGATGGCGTGATGTACGGCGTGGACGACCCCTCGCTGACGCTCTCCACCAAAGGCATGCTTAAGGGCGAGATTCACGTCCGTACCGCGAAGAGCGATCTCCATTCAGGTCTCTACGGCGCCTCCACGCCGAACGCCGTGCAGGCGATGGCGAAGATGCTCGCCACGCTCCACACGGACCAAGGCGCGGTCGCGGTCGACGGCTTCTACGATTCCGCTCGCCAAATCACAGAGTTCGAGCGCTCCGAAACGGCCAAGGTTCCGCTCGACGAGTCCACCTTCCTGAGCGAAATCGGCGCGACTGCCCTTTGGGGAGAGCCCGGCTACACCGTCTTGGAACGTCTCTGGCTTCGCCCCACCCTGGATCTGAACGGCTCCTGGGGCGGATTCCAGGGATCGGGCTCAAAAACGGTCACTCCCTGCGAAGCGCACGCGAAATTCACCTGCCGCCTGGTTGCGGGCCAGGACCCAGCGGAGATCCTGCGTTTGTTCCAGGCGCACGTGTCGCGGCACAGCCCCGCATCGGCCAGCTTCGAGGTGATCGGTGGCGAGGGGTCGTGCAAGGCGTTCGAGATCGAGCGCAACCACCCGACCCTGATCGCGGCCGCCGATGTCATCACCGAGCTCTATCGCAAGGAGCCGCTGAACATCCGGCTGGGCGGCACCCTGCCGATCGCCGAGGTCTTCCATGACGAGCTCGGCGCTGACATGGTCTTCTTCTCCTGGGAGCAATCTGACAACAACCTGCACGCCCCGAACGAATCAGTCCGCCTCTCCGATCTGGAAATAGCCCGCCGCGCCTGGTGCACGCTCTTGACGAGACTCGCCGGGGAACCAATGAAGTAAATGCGGTTGTCGAGGCACAATCCCGTCAACTTCGATACGATTGCGTCTTAAGTTCGACGGTAGTCGCCGAACAATTGGCCGCGCTTCGTCAAAGCGAACGGAGGTAGGATGATGTTTGGCACGATCGGTCACGCGAAACTCAAACCTGGCGCTCGCGATAACTTCGATGCCATGATGGCGGATTGGAACGCGAACATCCGGCCGAAAGTTCCCGGCACGTTCATCAATCTGGTCGGAAACGTGGCTGGGAGTCCGGATGAGTGCGTTTTTGTCGCACTGGCCCAGGATGAGGCAACGTACCGCAACCTGGCGCAATTGCCGGAGCAAGACGCCTGGTTCCACCGCTTCGTCGAGAATGTCGACGGCGAAGTACGTTGGGAAGACGTCGAAATGGAATCGGTCCTCTAGCGGTCGGGGAGCGCCCCAACCAACATGGACGGGGCGCGCCCAGCGCCTCGGCTTCGGCCGCCGGTCTGGACCGGCACACCAAACCATAGGAACGAACGCCGGCATGATCAGATCCATCGACCACATCGTCATCGCCGTCCGGGATCTCGCTGAGGCTTCAAAAAACTATGAAAAAGCGGGCTTCACGGTCACGCCCGGTGGGATTCACACCGGTGGCAAAACGCACAACGCGCTAGTCGCGTTCGCAGATGGTTCCTACTTCGAGCTGATTGCGCTCACCGACTCGTCACAATCCGCGGGACACCATTGGTTCTCGGAGATTGAACGGCGGGAGGGCCCCGTTGCCTTTGCCTTACGCTCCGATGATCTCGACGAAGACCACGGTCGACTTTCGAAATCGAAGGTCATCACCGACGGTCCGCGGGACGGCGGGCGTCTGCGTCCGGACGGAACGCCGATCCGTTGGCGGAGTTTCGCACCGGAGAGCACCGCCGCGCCGCTGGTTCCGTTCGTGATTCAGGATGTAACTGCCCACGAGCTTCGCGTTCCAGCTGGCGACGCGGGGAAACATCAGCTGGGTGTCGCCGGCATTGCCGGGGTGACGGTTGCTGTTGGCGATCTCGCGTCGGCCGCGCATGTCTACACGGCGTTGCTCGGACCCGGCACCTCCACCCCGGGAACAGGCATTCCCGGCGTTTTGACCACGACCCGGTTCATCGCCAGTCAGCATTGGATCGACCTCGCGCAACCAGCGGACGGCTCCACTGAAATCGGGACACTCCAATACGAACGCGGCGACGCCGTGTTCCAGATTGTCCTTGCCGGAGAATCGCCGTCCGTGGTTGATTTGCCGATCAATTTGACGAACGGCGCCCGTATTCGAATCGAAACAATGCGTTAGCGCATTGCTGAGGGATCTCTAAACGTGCGAGGTCGGCCCGAACCATGTCCAGCTAGATCGACCGAGAATTGACAACCGCAACAGCCGCGCTCTCTATTGCCGCACAACCTAAGAGTCAAACGATGATTGACAGTCGAAACACCCTGATGCAATGTGGGCTCAGTGTCTCTCGTAAAGTGCGAGAACTCTGGTTTGGGAGGCAACGTAGCCGGCGTGCTTCGATTTGTAGACTGCCTGAATCGCAAAGTCACACTTGATGATGACACGTGGCGTGAAAAGATCCTCCGAGATCACGCCGAACTAGATGGCAACGAAATGGCGATCGAACGGACGCTTGCCGACCCCGATACAAGAAATCGGGATAAGGTCCACTTGAACCGCGAAGTCTTCTACCGCGCTGGAGTCCTGCCGTCTCCGTATCATGTTGACCTGCTCAAGGTTGTGGTCGCGTTTCAAGGCGAAGGCGGCGACGACATCGGGCGAATCGTTACAGCGTATGCCACTGATCGCGTCGCTCGCGGAGAGAAGAGATTATGGTCTCGACCACATTGAATCGCGCCCTTGGGCAGCTAAAGAACCTTCCTGACTTGATCGATGCGGAAAAGGTGTTCGTGAGCTATGACCGCGAGAGCGATTCTGTTACCGTGCACCTCTTTGGAACGGGCATACCCGGTGTCAGTCTGAACGTTACCGACGAAATGATGTTGCGATGGGATCGCGACGGAGAGCGACTTGTTGGCTTTCAAATCGAGCACTTCCTTTCTCGCGTCGCACCTGAGCACCCCCATTTGCTGGACATCCTCGATATCGCCGAGTTGCGAGGGATAACGGCAGGTGAAGTCGGTGAAATCCGTCGCGAGATTGTGCAAAAGCAGCGTGGTACAGCTGTTGGTCGTGTAGTGAAGGATCTTGATGCCGCGGCTAATGCTGCCGACTAGAGCGGTTGCCGATAAGAGTGCAAATTGGTGGGAATCATTTCGCGTTGCCAATCTCAGCCCTGGAAGGGCTTTGTGAGCGTAGCTCTGGGTTTCAACCCGGAGCGAGACTGGCGAAACTTTTGCCAACCGCTGTAGATCAACCGTGTCGCATGAGTTTGCCAATAAATCAAGGCCCAAAGATCGATCCATCGACAAGTCAGGTTGATCCGGGACCCAGTGCTCGTTTGACCGCAAGGAGTACCCTGCAGCCGGCCGTAGCCATGAACGCGGTACAGTTCGGTCTGAGTTCGAAATAAGACGGCTCTATCAGCTTCAAACACAAAGAGGAGTTAGCGATGAAACGGCATGTTCCTCCAGCTCTGTTCCTGCTCATCGCGGGCCTGCTTGTTCTCGGGACTCTTTCGCCCGTTCTTGCCGAATCCGCGACCCCGATCGCCTCGCCGGTTGCGGGCGCAACGCACGGCATCCAAGTCGCCGACATGGACCTCACGGTCGATCCGGCCGGCGATTTCTACCAATTCGCCAACGGCGGCTGGCTCGATCGCACGGAAATTCCAGCGGACCGCGCTTCCTGGGGCGTCTTCGACGAGCTCAATGAGCGCACGAAGAACGTGCAACTCGAGATTCTGGATGAACAGGCGACCAGCGGTGAGCTCGAAGAGGGCAGCGATCCGTGGAAGGTCGTTCAGTTCTTCGCGCAGGGAACCGATACCCCTACCCGGAACGCCAACGGGATTGCCCCGCTCGCGGACGAAATCGCCGCGATCGATGCCATCACCGACGCCGCCAGCCTCCAAACTTATCTCGAAGTTCATGCCATGGACGGCGCCAGCGGTTTCTTCGTTCCATTCGTCTTCGGGGATCTGGCGGATAGCTCGGTTAACGCGGTCTACCTGTCAGGTCCGCTGCTCGGACTCCCAAACCGCGACTACTACCTCGAGGATGACGAGGCCAACGAAGCGGTCCGCACCGTCTACAACGAGGCGAACGCACGCTTCCTCGTGCTCTTGGGCGCGAGTGAGGCCGACGCGGCCGCGGGTGCTCAGGCGGTCTATGAGCTCGAAAAATCGCAGGCGGCAATCACGCTCACTCGCGAAGAAGAGCAGGACTTTTCGAATTTCTACAATCCGATCGCGATCGCCGAACTTTCAGCAACGTATGGCGGGATCGATTGGGATGCCTATCTGGCGACGCTCGGCATCACTGGGGTCGATACGGTGATCGTGACCGATCTCAAGTATCTGCAAGGACTTGCTGAAATCGTCGCCAACGCGGATATCGAAACGATCAAGAACCTCATGAAGCTCCAGATCATGTGGTTCGCCGCGCCCTATGTCGATGAAACGACCTACGACATCTACTTCAGCCTCAACGGTGTCGCGCTCTCCGGTCAGCAATCGCCGCTTCCGGTCGAAGAGCGTGTGTTGAATCATGTCAACGGCGTGATGGGCGAGGCCGTCGGCCAGCTCTACGTCGCCGAGGTCTTCCCACCGGCCGCGAAGGACCAGATCGTCGAGTTGGTCGATCACATCATCGCGGCCTATCGCGTGCGGCTCGAAGCCAACACCTGGATGACGACCGAGACTCGTGACATCGCCCTCGCGAAGCTCGACCATATTGGCCTCAAGGTTGGTTACCCCGACAAGTGGCGTTCGTACGACGCGGTCGAGGTCGGCGAAACCTATGTCGATTCGATCTTCAACGGCACGATCGCGGAGTCCCAATTCCAGTACTCGAAAGCCGGCAAACCGGTCGATCGCGGCGAATGGGGTCTGTTCCCGCAGGACATCAACGCCTACTACGACGCCCAAAACAACGAGATCGTCTTTCCGGCGGCGATCCTGCAACCACCCTTCTTCGACTTCGAAGCCGACGCCGCCTCGAATTACGGCGCGATTGGCTACGTCATCGGCCACGAGATCACCCACGGCTTCGACATCACCGGTTCGCAGTTCGATGCGGCCGGCAATCTCGTCGAGTGGTGGTCGGAGGAGGACCGGACGAACTTCGAAGCGTTGCAACAGCAACTGGTCGATCAGTACAACGCGATTGAAGTCCTCCCTGGACTGACCCTTGATGGGCAGATCGAGGTCGGTGAGAACACCGCCGATCTCGGCGGAATCCAGAATGCCTACGCGGCGCTTCAGGTCAGTCTCGAAGTCAACGGCGACCCGGGCTCGATTGACGGTTTCACGCAGGATCAGCGTTTCTTCATCGCGGCATCTCAGGTTTGGCGGGAAAAGGTGCGCGATGAAGCCTTGACGACGCAGGTCAAAGCGGACGAGCACGCGCCCGGCGCTGTTCGAGCAGTCCAGCCCCTCCGAAACGCGGATTCCTTCTACGAAGCCTTCGGAATCGAAGCTGGATCACCCATGTTCCTACCGCCCGAAGAACGCATTGCCATCTGGTAACAATCCGACGAACTAATTGGCGGTCCCAAACGTGTAGGGGAGGAACCTGGTGTCAGGTGCCATAGCGTTGTCCCTGTGTTGGTGCCAGGGGAACGTCCCCCGTCGCGGGGGGGCGCGGGGCAATGCG
>CAYJPA010000138.1:0-7383 GCA_964371945.1 uncultured Sphaerobacteraceae bacterium
GGACACGCTCGCGGACGGCCTGATTGCGCTCAATCGCGGCCGGATGAGTGGCTAGCAGCCACCAGAACCGCTGAAGAGATTCCCGACTTCGTTCTCGACTCCCTGAAATACCTACCGAATCTGTGATGAGATGTTTGAAGAGCGCGAAAACGCGTTACTCCACAGATTTGCGTAGATTCGGAACAGGGAATCGTGATGAACAAACGGTTTGAAGGCAATTCAGTTCTCGTAACCGGCGCGGCAAACGGGTTGGGACTCGGGGTTGCGCGGCGATTCGTGACGGAGGGTGCTCGTGTCTGGCTGGCAGATATCGATCCCAAGGTCAGCGATGTCGCCACAGAAATCGGGGCAGAAGCGGGCGTCATTTGCGATGTCAGCCTTTCTGCAGACGTGGATGGAGTTGTCGCCTCGATCCTCGAAACAACCGGGCAACTGGATGTCGCGGTCGCGAATGCCGGAATCGGCGGCGGCGCGCCTCTCATCGATCTGGTGGACGAGTTGATCCGGCGCATCCTGGCGGTCAATCTGGAGAGCGTCTTTTTCACATGTCGTGCGGCCGCTCGTGCCATGCTCCCGCGGCGCTCCGGGTCGATCATTACCGTCGGATCGGTCTTCGGACAGGACACCCCCGCCGGTTCGAGTGTGTACGGAGCGGCGAAGGCCGGTGTGGTTGCGCTCACGCATTCTCTCGCGCGGGAGCTCGCGGCCGACAACATCCGGGTGAACTGCATCAGCCCCGGACACATGGGCACGGAGCTTTACTGGAGCGCACTGCACCGCCGCGCGGCTGCAACCGGCCGGCCGTTCGAGGAAATGGTGGAGCGCGAGCGATCGCAGGTGCCGCTGGACCGGTTTGGCACTGGTGAGGATGTGGCGGGACTGGTGGTCTTCCTGGCGTCAAACGATGCCGCGTACCTGACCGGTCAGACAATCAATATCGACGGTGGGCTGCAACCCCGGTAAGGAATCCGCCGATGCAGGCAGGTCTGCCATCCCGCGAGGCGCATTGGCGGTTGGATCGCCGGCCGGAAGCAGGGACTCGATCTCTAAATTGAACGTGATTCCGTTCAGTCGATCAGCGTATTGGCGAAGATCTGCCAGGCGAGCGCGGTTTTCGCGATCGCGCTCAAGGCGATATAGGCTCGTTCGCCGTAGATGTAATTGCGCCAGCGGCCGACCTGCTTGTACTGCAGCACCATGTTCACCGCAAAGCTGTTGAAGAGGAGAAAGAGCGAAAAGATGATGCCGTAGACGAAGGCCGGAATCCCGGCGCCTTCCGCGCGTCTCTCCGAACCGACGACTTGATACGCGATCACGATCCAGGGGACGGCGCCGGCGACACAGCCAAACAAGAATGGAGTCCAGTTCACCCTGGAGCGATCGGGATTGAAGATCTCCGTCACCATTCCAAAGAAAATCATCGCGGCATTGACCCCGAAAATGGCGATCACCGCACCGATGTCGCTGACCCCGGTGACCATCGCAATGAGCACGATCATGATCGAGGCGCTGATCGAATACTCCCACCAGCGGGCGTAATTGATGCGGCGGGCGAGATTGTCACGATACCAGGGCCACACTCCGGGCGCGGCCATCAAGAGATGGTCGAGCGACGCCAGCAGGAGAAAGACGCCGACCACCGGACCGATCGGCACATTCCAGATCGTCTCTCGCGTGGTGAAATCGGAACCTGGAGGTCCGCCGAGAAACGAGGCGGTGATCGGCAACGTGAAGCTGTTGCTCAAGGCAAAGATGGCGATAGCCTGCGCCAGGTGAACAAGGCCAATCACGAGATTCGCGCCCCTCAAATTCGATGGCACGCGTACTTCGGAACCTTCTTGCGGCCGGGCCGATGCCTGCAAAGAATCCGTGTGCGAGATGTCCAAGGTGCACTCCTTCCGAGAAACCCGCGTTCAGACATGTTCTCAAGATCGGAAGAGAAGGTCCAAGTCCGAACTCATCCGGCAAAACAAGGTAGCCCCGCGGACAGCTTAACATGAGCTCTTAAGATGGGTCCGCGGACGAATGATGCAAGAATTTTGCCCCGGCGCGAGGTCCGTACAACGCAATGACAGCCGTGCCCGGCGCTCACGGAAAAACGCAAGGCCACGGGGATCGAGTCGAGTCGCCGGACAATGCGAGGCGAGGCAGCTTCGAGGCTTTCAGTGCGTCGCCGGCGGAGTGTAGTAGTTGGCGTATTGCCAGGTGGTGTCGGCGAGTAATTGTTCGCCGGTCATGCCGTGGCGGTTGAAGCGGTTCGGATCGAGCAGGCTCATGTCGAACGGCGGTTCGCCGCCGACGATCCACTCAGCGATCACGCGGCCGATGGCGGAGGAGAGCGAGAAGCCGCTGCCATTGCAGCCGGTCGCGACCCAGAAGCCACGAACCTGATCCGAGGGACCCGCCATGAGCCGGCCATCGGCGGTCATGGTGAAAAGTCCGGCCCGCTCTTCCTGCGCCGACGCGCCGTCGAGCGCGGCGATCTCCGATTTCATGGTGTTGACGAAGCGATCGGTGGCGCGAGGATCGGTCGGGACGCGATCGATCGTGAAGCCCGGTTCGGCCGCGGGGTTCATCGCCATCGGATCCTGCTCGAAGCCGGACACGATCTCCCTCGCCAGGCGCGACAGCCGGGTTTTGGTTTCTCTCGCCTGGATGCTTTTGAGGAGCCCCGCGGCTTTCGGCGACACCTGAGCTCCAGGCTCGTATTGGTCGATCAGGACCACCTCGCCCGCGCCGAGTCGCGTCAAGTGATAGGCCGCGCTGAACCCCAACGCTCCGGCTCCGATGACGACCGCGTCAGCATGCATGCGTAGCTCCAAGCCGCAAGCTTCAAGCTTCAAGCTCCTTCTGAGACCGAATCAGTTCCTCAATTATCAACGAACGCAGCGGAAGCCATTCATCGAGCTGCCGCCTGGCTTGAAGCTTGGAGCTTGGAGCTTGCGGCTTGGAGCTTGGAGCTAGCCTTGCAGATCGCGATTCAGGCGATACGAGCCGACCGTGAGTCCCCCGTCGACCGGCAAGGTGACGCCGGTGATCCAGGCGGCATCGTCGGAGCACAGGAAGAGCGCGGCTTTGGCCACGTCCTCCGGTTCGCCCACGCGACCAAGCGGATACCACTTCGCGACCTTCTCGAAAACCTCGGGGTCTCGCTGGACGCGGGCGCCCCAAATCGGAGTGCGAATCGTGCCCGGTGCGATGCAGTTGACTCTGATCCCTTTGTCGCCGAAGTGGATCGCCATATTCGCGGTCAGATTGATCATGCCCGCCTTGGCGGCGCTGTACGCTGCCTCGCCGACGGCCATCAGCCCATTGACCGAAGCGATATTGAGAATCACGCCTCTGCCTCGCTCGATCATGTCCGGAAGTACCGAACGCGAGCAGAGATAAACGCTCTTGAGCACCACATCGAGATTCAGATCCCACGCGGCTTCGTCGAAATCGAGCACGGTATCGCCCACGGAGAGACCCGCATTGTTGACGAGAATGTCGACCCGGGCGAAGGCGTTCGTCGCCGCCACCGCCATCGCGGAAACGTCAGCCGCTTTACTGACGTCGGCGGCAACGCCAATTGCGCGGCCACCGGATGACTTGATGAGATCGGCGGTCTCAATAGCTCGTTCGGGGACGAGGTCGGCGGCGACGATCGTCGCTCCTTCGGCCGCGAATTGGAGCGCGATCGCCCGGCCGATGCCGGACCCGCCGCCGGTAACAATCACAACTTGATCGGCGAGACGCATGGGTCCTCCGTTGGCAATTGTCATGTACCGGACTAGGACTGACGACTGCAGACTCACAAGCAATCACGGCGGAGGGTTCAGGTGGGAACCCAGCCGCCGTGATACACCCGGGTAGTCAGTCGTTCACGTCAATCCACCACGAGCACAAGGATGCCTATCCTTTGAGCGCTCCCTCCTGGAGCCCCTTCATATACCAGCGCTGAGCAACTGCAAAGGTGATGAGAGCTGGCAAAATGGCCACAATGTAGAGCGCCGCCATACGGGGCCACAGCAATGCGCCGACGCCTCCCGACGCTTGCCCCAGAAACACCGACAGCGTGCGCTGGTCCTGGTCATTCATGAGCGTAGCGGCAAGCAAGAACTCTCCCCAGGCCGCAACAAAGTTAACGATGATCACCACCACCACACCGTTTCGAACGATTGGAAGCATGATGCCGATCAGCGTTCGAAATGAGCTTGCACCGTCGATCCGCGACGAATCGACCAACTCAGTCGGCACCGACTGAAAGACGCCGCGCATGATGAACGCCGAGAGCGCTACCGTCAGCGCGGTGTACGGAAGCATCAAGCTCCATGTTTTGTTGATGAGCCCAAGCGAATCCTGGATATTGTAAATACCGATAATCGCCGTGACCTGGGTAGGGAAGAATAACGAGGCCACTAACAGGGCCATAATGACTCGGCTTCCGGGCGTTTTGAGATGAACCAGCGCGTATCCGGCAAGCACCGCGGTGATCGTGGATGCCACTACCGTCAGTGATGTCACCAGTACACTGTTTTTGAACACGGTCCATACAGGACCGACCGCACGTGGTTTTGATAGCACGAAACGATAATGAGTTTCGATCGGATCAACCCAGTTCTGCGGCCAGATGTACCGCTGCGTCCCATCTGGGAGCGATTTCATTGAGAGCACAATCACCCAAAGCAACGGCAAGATCACCCACAAGCAGAGGATGATCAATACCGTGTGCCGGGCGACTGCAGACCACTTGATTCCTCGCCGGGGTTGCCATGGCTCCGCCAAAATCTGCGGGGCAGTCCTAACATTTCCCGTGCTCGCTTGCGTAGCGCTCATTTTGTCGTCCTTGTCGCGTCCAAGTGGTTCCGGTTAGTCTCGCGACCGGAAGAGATAAAACATTCCCGCGACGGTGATCAGCATAAAGAGCGCCCCGAGCCAGCCGATCGATGCCGCGAGTCCCCGGAATTGGACGCCGCCGCCGAACGCGGTGTCGTACATATAAACCGTCCACGAGTAGGTTGGCTTCGTGCGATCATACCCCCCCATGATAATGTACTCGGTGATGACCGCCATCGCGCTGCCAAAACGAACTACCATGAGTACAAGTATGATCGGCAATAATCGCCAAACCGTTACACCCCAGAACATTCTCCATTCGTTGGCTCCGTCAACCCGAGCGGCATCGAACAGGTCGCGCGGTATTGTTGCAAGGCCCGCCAGGAAGAACATTGTGTGGTATCCAAGGCCCCACCACCATTCCATAAATGCGATCGAAAAGTAGACCAGACGGTCATCATTCATCCATTGTGGTTGCGTCGTGAGATTGAAGAGGTGGAGTTTATCAACCAGGATGAAATTAATCGGACCGATGTAATTGTTGTACATCCAGGTCCAAAGTACGAAGATGAGAGGCGCCGGAATCATTGAGGGAATGAGCAGAATGATCCGATAAATAGTGGCAACCTTATTGTGAATCACGCGATCTATCAGCACTGCGGCTACCATCGGGATGAAGATCATCCCGGGTAAAAAGATGACCGTGAATGTAAACGCTCGCACGATGCCTTTCCAGAACAGTCGATCGTGTAAAATTTGATTGTAATTTTGGAACCAAATCCAATTTGGGGCTGCGGTGTCAAGGAACTTGTCGTCTGTGAAACTCACCCTTAATGCATCATAGATCGGAAGAATCTGCCATCCCACGAAAAAGAAGATCGCTGGCACTAGGTAAGGATAGGTTCGAAGAACCGTCAGCACAGTGTTCATCGAACTGGAACGCGCCTGTTGGATAGAATCCGCGTAGGTTGCCTTTGCTGGCATTTCAGCCTGCGTCATGAGCTGCCCCTCTTGCACTTCGAACTTCGAGTCAATCTTGACAGATCCGTCGATCAGCTGAACATTGCGAACTTGGCGCGCCCGCGATCCTCAGGCAGGGCTGAGGCCCCGAGACTGCTTCGGTCTCGGGGCTCTGCCCATCAGAAGAATGCCCCTACTGAGCGTCTTTCCCAGTCTGGTTTTTGAACTCGGCGCGGACTGCGTCGTACGCCTTGGTCAGGGCCGTCTTCGCATCGGCCTCTTCCCCAGATAGGTACGTGTGCCAAATGGGACGGGCGATGTCGAACTGCTTGATCGTCAGAACCGACGGTTGAATCGCGGCGGCCGTCGCTAGCGAATCGCGAATCGCATACGCCCACGTGTTGGCAGCTAGCCAGTCCGGGGTTGAGGCTTCCCAACCCGCCCACACCGACTGCAGCACTGGGAGCTGACCGGCCGGAAGTGTACCCTCGTCTGGACTGCCAACAACCGTGTTTTGCCAGATCCGTTGATCCTTGGAAACAGCGGTAAGGAATTCCACGGCCTTAGGCTTGTTGAAGCCGTATTTGAAGAGCACCGCACCCGTGTTCCAGAAGACGGAGCCGCCCGCGCCGCCTTCGGGTGCTGGAAGCTTGGACAGCATGAGCTTGCTCGGGTCCTGCCACTGTGCCGCATTCCGGAGGTGCGCGTTCTGGTACTTGAAGTAGTAGGCGGCCTGCTGGCTCGCAAATGCCGCTTCGTCGACAAGAACGGTATTGTCCACGCCTGCCGCCGCAAGTACGTCGGCGCTCGTGAGCTCCATCGTCCGCTTAAGAACCTCAATGGCACTCACGGCCGCGTCACTGTTATAGAGGAACAATCCGTCTGGGCTGTAAACATCAAGGCTGAACGAGTGTGTGACTGGAATCAGTGATCGCCAATCACGGTTGTCCCAGGTGCAGCCGTACGGAGCGGCACCGCTCTTCACGACGGTATCTGAGTTCGCGATGAATTCGTCCCATGTTTTCGGAGCCACAGCTGGATCCAATCCGGCTTTGGCAACGATTTCCGAGTTCCAACCCTGAACACAGATGTCGAGCAGGAGCGGCCAAACGTAAAACGAGCCATTATAGGTACCTTCGGCCAGCGTCGCCGGGTAGAAGTCGTTCTTCAACTCATCGGTGACGTATGGATCCCAGGGCTCAATCGTTTCGGTCTCGACAAGACCTTGCATTTCGAGGAACGGAGTGACGCCACCGTACACGTCCCAGGTGCTCTTCTGTTCCAGAGCCTCGGCGATGAAGCGCTCGGAGCCGAAGTTCTCGGTTGGTGCGACTTCGACGTTGACACCCGCTTCTTCCCCGACATCGTAAATGTTTGGATGAAGGTTCAACATCCAGTCGTAAAAGGTGGCGGAGGGCTTCCCTTCCTCTGCCGCGAGGGCCCCTCGCACTGTTTCCTGGCTCAGTGCAGCCAAAACCGTTGCGCTCATCCCAAGCGCAGCTCCTCGAATCATGAGTTCGCGGCGGTTGATCTTTCCAGTCAACGCATCGCTAAACAGCGCGCGAGCCTGCTCGCTCTTCGTCACAGTGCCATCCTCCTCGTCGA
>CAYJPA010000139.1:0-7318 GCA_964371945.1 uncultured Sphaerobacteraceae bacterium
TGTGTTACCCATGTCTCCGAACGAGTGTTACCTTTCTGTCCGGTCTATACACCGGCGAGATGCTTCGTTCCTCAGCATGACGAACGCTGTGCGGCCCTGGCAGCCTATTGCCGGTCGTTCCTAGTCGTTGACGATCTTCTCACCAAGGTCGATCACGTCTTGCGTCGGATCGCCGTCGGGCGACGATCCTCCGATCCGAATCAAGTAGTTCCCGTGGCGAATGTAGAGTACGACTAGATTCGTGCCATCGGGCGAGCCTTTGAGGGCTCTGGTTTCCTGTCCAATCTTGTCGACTTCGATCTCATCGAGTCCTTGTGCCGTGATCACAGAATCCGCGAAATATGAGAGCGCATGTCGTGAGCCCGCGTTCGCCGAGAAGTAGTGAATGCTGATATTGACGAACGTGGTCATCGTGGAATCCGGGCTCTTGTTGGCGGGAATCTCGAAGGTGCGATAGGCGTTCTCCTCCCAACCCCACTCCTGAAGCTTTTCCGTCGCTTCATCAGGGTTGGCGAAGGAAGCGGCGACCGCATCTTCGGTGCGCTTGTCGTTCTCGGTTCGGACAAAGCCTTCCGGCAGATCGTCCGTGATCGGAAGCAGCGTCAAGGCGGAGGCCGGTTCCTTGGTCGGTTCGGGTTTCTTCGTCTTGGTCGGTTGAGGCTCTTCCTCATCGTCGCCGGCGCTTGCGGTCTGGCTTTCAGAGGTCGCAACGGCCGTCTCGTCCGGGCCGTCGCTTGATTCCTTGGTTGGGTCGCCATCTTGGGCAACGGTCGACGTCGGCTGAGCGCCGGCAACGGCCGTCCCCGCGGGCATATTCGCGTTGTTGTTGTCGCGATCACCGCCCCCGTCAAAAACCTTGAGGATCAAGAACACAAATGCCGCAACAACCGCTGCCAGGAGGAGCAATGCCAGAAGCGGACCCAGGATCTTGCCGAATGGCCCGGCATCGATCGGTGTAAGCGGCGGTCCCGGGGAATAGCCTTGCTCTCCCGGTTGTGGCAGCGGCGCGCTCGGCGCGGCCGGATCGAACCATGCCCCGCGTGCGGCCGCCTGTTCGATCGGAATCCCGCCGTAGGTCGGCGCAACCGGCGGAATCGGCTGGGAATAACCCGGGGCCAAGGTCGGTGGAGGCGGTGCCCAACCTGAACGATCGATCGGTGGGAAGGACGGGGTTGGGGCCGGCGGTACGTTCCGTTGTGGCTTACTGAGCGGTCGTGGCTCCATGAAAATTCAGCGCTCCACACTCGACGGCTCGAGCGGTATTCGGTATTCGTGCAATGAGTATAGCCCGGTCCACGGCTCGGATCGGCCATCGACCGGCATCTTGACGGGACGGCACAGATCGCGGCTCAGTGCCGCATATCCGTCAACTAAAACGCCCGATGGCGTTGACCGGTTTCAGTGGATCGAACTTCGATCAGCCGCGGAACTATATGTACTGGTGTCTGGACTGGTACGTACATCAATATCTGGTGTCATGACGTCAAGGGTTTACAGAATTGCCGTTACAGCCTAAGATGCTACTATGCACTTGCAGAGTGTTTCGGTCCCGTCCTTACGCTAGTTGTACCATCAAACGGTATTCGAGTGGACCGACGTCCGGTGTGACTCGGTGCCAACAAGACCACAAATTCCAGTAAGCGCCAATGTCTGAGGCCGACCCGCAATGACCGAGCAACCCAGCATCTCAAATCGCCCACCGAGCTTGGTTTCGACATTGCCGTTGGCTCACTTCTACATGACGAGCGATCTCCGCGCGGCCACGGGTTTGACACGGACGCACCTCGATTACTACCTGCGAGAAAACCTGATCCGGCCGGCCGCGCGCACCGAAAGCGGATACCTATTGTTTGACGACGCCGAGCTCAATCTGCTGCGGGAGATCGTAGCCGCCCGCCAGACCGGCGAGAGCCTCCGCGAGATCCGGCAAAGGATCGGGCGATGACGGAGCGACCGCAATGAGCTACTTCCTCCATTTTGGCATGGAGCGGGAGCCGTTTGGCACTACACCCGACCCGGCAATGTTTTACCGCACCCTCGGTCACGAGGATTGTTACGAACGGCTGAAATTGTCGATCGCGCTGCAGCGTGGACTCTCCGTCATCATCGGTGATGTCGGATATGGCAAGACCACGATCAAAGTTGCTCTGATGCAGGAATTGCAGGGCGACAACACGCACGAGATCGGTATCGTCAACAACCCTCGCGACTGCCGCACCGACGTCCAGTTCTTGCGTGCCGTACTCGGTCAATTCGGGCTCGATGCGAACGGTCGAACCGCGCTCGATCTGACCACGGAGTTCTTACGCTACCTGGAGGCGATGCATCTCGCCGGCAAACATCCGTTGCTAATCATCGACGAGGGGCAAAATCTTTCCGGATCGCACCTCGAGATCTTGCGGACGTTTCTGTCATTCGAGACGCCAACGCAGAAGCTGATCGATATCGTGATCTTTGCCCAACCTGAGCTCGAAGAGAAGATCTTGCGCAAGCGCAATCTGGCCCAGCGGGTAGCGATGGACCACAAGCTCAATCCGCTCAACCGGCGTGATACCGCGGCCATGATCGCTCACCGGCTCGCCGTGGCCGGCCGCGATTCCAGCGCCCCCCCGATCTTCACCGATGAAGCGCTCGACGTGATCCACGATCGAGCGCAAGGGATTCCCCGGGCAATCACCAACTTCTGCGCCGAATGCCTGGTCGAGGCCATCTTCTTGAAACGCGCAGAGGTTGACGGTCCACTCGCGACGGAGGTGATCGACCGCAGGGTCTTCACGGGCACCGATGCCGATGGCCAGGCGGTGACTCAGGTGCAACGAACGCTGGCGATGCCCGACGCGGTCATCTCGATGGCCGACGAGCGTGAACGGAGGCGCGGAGCATGAGCAGCGAGAGCAAGCCCGCCACGCCGCGAGCAAACGACCAACAGTCCCGGCGTCCGTTCCGGGCGGTCGATGTGCTGAGCGGGAGTATCGACCGGCGAGCGAAGCCGAAGACGGAGCGAGTGCGCAAGCAGATCAGTGCACAGCTCGAGCCGAACCAACTGAGACTGCTTGGAGAGCTGCACGCCAGGCTTAATGCGACGGCGAGCAAACGCATCGAAAAGAGCGATCTGGTCGGGCTCGGGATCGAGCTCCTGGCGGCGGCGCTGGAGAGCGCCGGCCGGGAGCACGCTCCGGCGCCGGACAGCAAAGGCTCAGCGGTGCTGAATGGCCGCACGGCGGAAGGCGGAAACGATTCGGAGTTCCGCGACGTGGATGCCATACGCACATACGTGCGTACGTACGTACGTGCCTCGAAACGGGAACGCTGATTCGTGCGACCTGGCCGTCTAGAGCATTGAACGGATCGTCCGGGGCGCGAAGCGCGGCCGGAACAAGGAGGAAGATGGAACGACCGGAAGAGATCGAGCGATCCCGACAAGCGAGCGCGACCACATGGATGTGCTCGAGATCGGGACAACGAAAAAGATCGGCGCGCCAACGCCGACCTCTCTCAACTCGATGGATTCTGAAGTGAAAGCGTCACTCACCGGATAAACGCGAACGGACCGTCGCCAAACCGCCTGTAGCGCGTATCCCGGAACCGAAAACCCGCCGCCATGATCCCCGCCAAGGGAGGGCATATGTACCCAGGCGACGTTTGCATTCTAGTCACACCTCCCGTGAGGTGTCAAGACCAGTTTCAGCTTGCGCATCACGTGACCGCGAGCACCGGCAACGCTTGATGAGCGATCGGCCGATCTCTCGCCGCCAGCGGTCGCAGACCGACCCCCATCCGTCGCAGGTCGACGAGGTGGCGGTTTCCGCACCCCTGAATGCGCAAGAGACGACCAGCCTTGCGGTCACCCCCACGGCAACACGAAGCGGCGATGACACGCGACGCCGCGGCTGGTTCTGGCACTGGAACAGCATCGTCACCCAGTACGCTCCCCTCATCGGCCTGAAAGGCGTTGGGTTATTGAACTCCTATACCGTCTGGACAGACCGGCGAGAAGAGTCTCCGCACCGCGGGTTCGCATTTCCCTCCCAACAAAGCGAGGCCGATTTCTATGGCGAGGATCGCGCCGAATTGATCACCATCAACAAGATCCTGGTCGCGCTCGACTTGATCGAGATCCGCAAGGAGATGGTGCTGCGGGTCGACGAGCAAGGCCGGCGCTGGAAGGTTCCGCACAACTTCTATCGAGTCAAGGACCACAGCGACGGATCGAGCTTGACCAGTAGAGACGTGTTGAAGGTCGCGGAGCTCGCCGATCGCGATCAGACGGTCTACCGCTATGTGCGTCGAGTCTTTTCGCCCCGCTTCTCCGCGATCGACCGTGACAACGTGTGGGTTTCCATACTGGACGAGGTGCGTCAAGCCGACGTCTGGCAGCGCCTTGCCGCGAAGGCGTTGAAGGACGAAACCCGGGCCTCCGACCGCACGAGGGCCGGCCACGCGGCTCGCAAGAGCGCTTTTCTCTTGCCCGAAAGCGGTGACAACCCGACACCTCAAGCGACAGTAAATGACAGTGGGGGTGATCGCAAGAGCAGGCGCTCGACAACCTCTGTTGAACCAACCAACAATGGTTTCGAGGCGGATGTTGCACCGATCAACAATGGTTTGACGTCCGATTCTGAGACCTTCGTTGACCAGACCAACGACGGTGACTCGACCGATGTTGACCAGACCAACAGGACGTATAACGAATATCTGTTAACTACTACGACGACAACAGGAACTGGTTCAAAACGACGTGATTCAGGCACAAAACCAGGGTACCTTGACGGGGGGGAGACCGGCAGTCACAGACCTGTGACAGGACGCGAAAACCTTGTCACAGGTGTTGCCGGCAATGGACCAGCAGGTCAAACAGCGCCCTCGGATCTTCCGGGTGAGAACCGGGCGGTGCAGGCATTCGAAGACGCGAATGGACGCCGTGCGACTGTCGCTGAGCGAACGCTTTTGCGGCGACTGTCGGAACGATTCGATTCGTGCGCGCGGTCGCGAGGCACACCTGAACTTGCAACGGGCTGGGATTGGGTGACGGCCGGTATCTACGAGGCCGTTGAGGCAGGAAGCACCTTCGTGGCTCCCCGCCGGTTGCGAGAGATCCTCTCGCGATGGGAACGAGACGGATTGCCGGGAATGGAGAACCGGGACGATCCCCCGCCTTTTACTCAACGTGGAAGCGATCACACGGAGCGTCAGGCCCCTCTCGTCGACGCCCATGTGCCCGGCTTCGATCTCCCGCATGGATTCAGTAGCCGGAAGACGTGGGAATTCACGGTCTCGTTGCTCGGCGTGGCGCTCGAAGCATCGCGCCTCGCTGAACTGGTCGACGGCAGCGCGATCGTCGGGTACCGTGACGACGAGGTAACCATATCGGTGCCGCGGTTCGCACAGGCGGAGCGGATGTGTGGGGAGTATAAGGAGCTGGTCGAACGAAAATTGAGCGAGGCGATGCGACGGCCGGTTCGGCTCGCGGTGCTTGTCAGTGAACCGATTGATGTTGAACAGAGACCAAACCAGAAGGTACAAGATCGCGTCACCGTGGAATCGGATCCGGAGACGCCGATCTTCATCGTTCCAGAATGTGGGTTGCCAAGCACCCAGGTGTGGGCGGCCGTGATCGATGAGGTGATCGCGATTGGCGATGTCAGCCGGGCAAATGTCGACACCTGGCTGCGCTCGACTCGATTGATCGGCCGAGGACCTGGCGGGAGCTTGATCGTGGGAACCGCGCACGCACTTGCCCAACGCCGGATCGAATCGAGGTTCGCGTCGCCGCTGGCGACGGCGGCCGCGGCAATCGTTGGCGCAGAACGTCCGCTGGAGTTCGTGATCGCCCGAGACTGGCTGATGTCCAATCACTACCTCTTCGAAGAACAAGCTCCGGATGAGGCTGGAGTGGCGTAACGGGGTGTATTTCCCCGCCTCATGGAGATCACGCTAAGGACATGCACGCGGACTCGAGATGACTCAAGACTTGTCGTTCCTGTCAGAAATCACCGTAACGCGGAGGCTCTGTACCGCGCAGGTCTCTCCGGGTCAGGCAACCTTGTCCATGGACACATCGTCGAGCTCCGGAACGACGCATTCGTACGGAGCCCAATTCCCACGGGCGGTCGCGAGACGAGCAACTCCGAAACGACTCGGCTTAGACTGATGCGCATGCCGCACGTATTCCCCCACCCCTGCCTAAACGTTGGAGTAGGGAACAAACCCGGCGATCTTGAGCGCCGGAAAGCGACACAATACCGCGGACAATCGTTAACTCTCTTTGTTGTCCGCATGGCTGCCTTTGAACTCGTGCCCGGATACCCAGGAAACGTCCGGCGTTCCCTAATCTTTCCTTCAGGTTTCGCTCATACGATGGTCAAGGTGGCGATTGATTTGCCAGCGCGGCTATGTCTCAGGGAGATCCCGAACGCCAGACGCCGTCGCGAACAGGGAGGCTCACATGGGAACGTCAAAATTTGCGGCGAGCGAAAGCCGATCGGCCCGCACGCTCACGATGCGAGCCACGGCCGTCGCACCGCGACAGGCCGTTGTCACTGAGCAGCATGTCGGTTGGGACCGAAAAAACGGTTCGAGCTCACGATCTGCCGCCCCTTCCCCCGAGAAATCCTCCGGCACGAGCTCATTTTCGTTGCCCCGCGGCCAGCGACTTCCATTGAACGGGGCGCCGAGCGATCCGGTCACCGTCGTTCAATCTGGATGGATTGCACTGTTCAAGGCGCTTCCTGGAAATCGCTCGATCTGCATCGGTCTGCTCGGACCGGGTGACCTCTTTTTCCACGAACGATCCTGCGTCGCCGACGAGATCACCGCGGAATCATTAGTCGATTCAGTCATGCTGCGCGAGGATTTCCAGCGGCTGGTCGGTGTACTTAGTGGATCGCCTCCGCTGGTGCAAGCGGCACTGGTTAGCCTTCGCCGCCAGGCGACGGATATGCAGGATCTCATCTCCCGGGTGCTTTCACGGGATATCACGCTCCGGATCGCAGCGGTGCTGCTCAACTTGTCGAATCGGTTTGGCAAAGCGAACCAGGACGGCACGACCGCGATCGGCATCCCGGTTGCCCACAAGATGCTGGCCCGGATGATCGGCTCCAACCGTGTCACCGTCACCCGAGTCATGACCGAAATGCGAGACGCGGGAATGGTTTGGGCGCCAGGGCGCAACCGGATCGTGGTCGATCGCGGTAAGTTGCAGGCCTATTTGAGTGGGGATACGGAGTCCACCGCTACTGTAGTGTCCCTAGCATCGCCTTACCGCGATTGACCTTCTCCACGATCTCGGACGCTGACTTCGTCCACACGAACGGGTTCG
>CAYJPA010000140.1:0-7252 GCA_964371945.1 uncultured Sphaerobacteraceae bacterium
CTGCGCGCCCCACGCATTCCTGCCGGGAAATTGGCCCCACTCTGAGCAGTTACGGAATGAAGCGCTTCTTGACTTTGGACGATTCCACTGGTAAATTCCGGCTCAAGCGAAGACCTGAATGGCCGCGATCGGAACGAGTACGCGCCGTTCCACTCAACCAAGCGAATCGGGAAATGGTGTGAGCCCGGTGTTTTGTGGGCGCGGAATGGATCCGGGAGCTGTGACCCGAACGGCGAGTTTCGCCAAGTAGGCGTCACCGGAATCTCCACCGTTATGCGGAGCGACGTATCGATCGAATTCCGATCCGTACGTTTGAGGGGAAGCCGTTGATCCGGCTTCAATGAGGGTGGCACCGCGGGAGCTTGATTGGCCTCCGTCCCTTGATGGGATGGGGGTTTTTTGTTGTTCCTGACCCAATGCGGATTCGCCGCCGGAGAGATTCTTATGGCACTGCCTTCAACCGCAACTAGACCGCCAGTCTGGACACGCGGCGCAATGACGCCGCCGATCGACGAATTGAGAAGTTGGCTTGCGTCCGAAATCGATCGTCCCTCCACGGTTCCGATTTTTCGCGAGATCATGGCCGACGTCGAAACGCCGGTATCCGCCTTTCTGAAGATCAGGAACGGTGGCACGGGCTTCATTCTCGAAAGCGTCGAGGGCGGGGAGCGGATCGCACGCTACTCCTTCATCGGCGCCGGCTCGATCCTCGACATCACAATGCGAGACGGCATCGCCGAAATCACGTCGACCAACGGAGTCGAGCGCCGCGCATATTCCGATCCGCTCCTGGTGATCGAAGAGATCCTAGCTCCGTACAAAAGCCTGATGATGCCCGGTCTGCCGCTCCCGCGTTTTCTCGGCGGGGCGGTTGGATATCTCTCCTACGAAACAGTGAGGAGATGGGAAGGCCGGGTCGGAAAGGCAGGCGGGCCGGGTCGCGGAATGCCGGAGGCCCGCTTTTCGCTGGTCGACTCATTGCTTGTGTTCGACCACGTCGAGCGAACGATCAAAGCCGTCAGCCACGTTCACCTGGATTCAGGCGACTCGCTCGAGGATGCCTATTCAGCGGCGAGCGCAAGAGTCGACGCGCTGGTCTCACGACTGCGGGCGCCGCTGCCTCCGCTGCCATTAGGTGGCAGGCCGGTCGAGGAATCGACTGTCGATCGTTGCCAGTCGAACACGACCCCCGAGCGCTATCGCCAGATCATCGAGGCCGCGCAGGAGTACATCCGGGCGGGCGATATTTTCCAGGTTGTGCTCGGGCAGCGGGTCGATCTTCCGACCCCGGCCCATCCATTCACCATCTACCGGGCGCTGCGAACAGTGAATCCGTCGCCCTATATGTTCTACCTGGATTTTGGCGATCACCAGATTGTCGGCGCGTCGCCCGAGCTCCTGGTGCGGTTGGAAGACGGGATTGTCACCAATCACCCGATCGCGGGAACCAGACCACGGGGGGCGACCGCGGTGGCCGATGCCGAGCTGGCCGCCGATCTGATTTCGGACGAAAAAGAGCTCGCCGAGCACATCATGCTGGTCGATCTCGGCCGCAACGATGTTGGACGCGTTTCCAAGCCGGGCAGCGTGCATGTGCCAAAGCTCATGGAGATCGAGCATTACTCCCATGTGATGCACATCGTGAGCAATGTCGAGGGCGAGATTCAGGACGGAAAGAACTGCTATGACGCGCTCCGGGCCTGTTTCCCCGCTGGGACCGTTTCTGGCGCTCCAAAGGTGCGGGCGATGGAGATCATTGCCGAACTGGAGACCGACCGGCGTGGTCCCTACGCCGGCGCTGTCGGGTACATCGATTTCGGCGGCCAGATGGATACGTGCATTGCGCTCCGCACACTTGTGATCGCGAATGGCGTGGCGTCTATGCAGGCGGGCGGCGGCGTGGTCGCGGACAGCACGCCGGACGGTGAATACGCCGAGAGCTATCACAAGATGCGGGCGTTGTTGCGGGCCATCGAGCTCGCCGAGAGCATCGAAGCGGCTGAGTATGAGCGGATCGGCGAGCAAGCGCCGGCGAACGGAGTTTCCCGATGATCCTGCTGATCGACAACTACGATTCCTTCACCTTCAATCTTTTTCAGTACCTCTCCGAGCTAGGTGCAAGCGTCGAAGTCGTGCGGAACGACAAGATCACGCTGGACGAAATCGAAGGGCGATTGCCGGAGATCGATCAGATTGTGGTTTCGCCGGGACCATGCACGCCGCACGATGCCGGGATCTCGATGTCGTTGATCAAACGCTTCGGCGGCCGGCGGCCGATCCTCGGCGTCTGCCTCGGGCACCAGTCTATCGGGGCTGTATACGGCGGGCGTGTGATTCGAGCGCCTCAACTGATGCATGGCAAGACATCGTCGATTTACCACAACGGCGCCGGCGTTTTCCGAGGCCTTCCATCGCCCTTCACCGCGACCCGATACCACTCGTTGATCGTCGAGCGCTCGACCTTGCCGGCCACGCTCGAGATCACCGCGGAGACAGAAGATGGCACGATCATGGGCCTCCGTCATCGTGAGTTCAATGTCGAGGGCGTGCAATTTCACCCTGAGTCGATCCTGACCCCGGTCGGGAAGGACTTACTCGCGAACTTCATTGGCTTGCGACCCGAGTTGGCATTCGTTGGCGCAAACGAGCCGGTCGCGGTCGTCGGATACTAGGGGATTCATCGTTTGTCGTCGTGAGCTCCTTATCGTGATCGTGCGGTGAAGGTGGGTCTCCACTGAAGTTAGTGCTGATGCAGCGCGAGGGACCGGGACGGAACGACGAGAACTTTCGACAAGCTCAGGATGACGGTGAGCTGAGTAGCGTGTCCATCGTGGATTGTCTTGGT
The DNA here is from genome assembly GCA_964371945.1 of uncultured Sphaerobacteraceae bacterium. Classification (GTDB taxonomy): domain Bacteria; phylum Chloroflexota; class Chloroflexia; order Thermomicrobiales; family UBA6265; genus CAYJPA01. Next base: position 2,846 of record CAYJPA010000140.1, read on the forward strand.
CGGAGACCTCCGTTTCCGACGTCATGCTGAGGCGAACACCGAAGCAGCTCTGGTTCGAATGCCGCGGAGTGCGAAAAGACAACGCCCTCCGGGGAGATGCTTCGTTCCTCAGCATGACGGTGGGCGGGCGACCGCGAACCTGACATATGACGCTCGTTACAGCACTGAGGATGACGGTATGTCTGAGAGTGGTGTGAAATGGCTGAAGCCGTAAGCGATCTGAAACCGCTTATTCACAGGGTTGTGAGCGGTGAAGAACTGAGCCTGGACGAAGCATCGCGGGCACTGGACATCATCATGACCGGCGGGGCGACCCCGGCGCAGGTCGCATCACTCTTGACCGCGCTTCGGGTACGCGGCGAAACAGCGGCGGAGATCGCCGGCTTCGCACGGACGATGCGCAAGCACGCATTGAAAGTCGAGCTTTCCGACGATCCGCGGCCCGTGGTCGACACCTGCGGCACGGGCGGGGATGCCGCGGGCACCTTCAATATCTCCACGACCGCCGCGTTTGCGGTCGCCGGCGCCGGTGTGCGGGTCGCCAAACATGGAAACCGCTCCATGTCGAGTAAGTGCGGCTCCGCCGACGTACTGGAAGCGCTTGGGGTTCGAGTCCAGCTCACACCGGACGAGGTCGCGGTTTGTGTCAACGAAACCGGATTCGGCTTTATGTTCGCGCAGTCGTTTCACCCGGCAATGAAGCATGTTGGACCGGTTCGGCGCGAGATCGGGATTCGCACCGTGTTCAATTTTCTCGGTCCCTTGACCAATCCCGCGGGCGTCAGACGGCAGCTGATCGGCGTGAGCGATCAGCGGATGTTGCCGCTGCTCGCCGAGGTTCTGGCGCTCCTAGGCTCCGAGCGGGTGCTCTTTGTCACAGCACACGACGGACTGGACGAGATCGGGATCAGCGGTCCGACCGAAATCGTCGAATACGACCATGGTCGCGATTCGACTTCGACCTATGTGATCGAGCCCAAGTCGTTTGGATTCGAAGTGTCGACGCGAGACTCGATTCTAGGCGGAACGGTCGAGGAGAATGTCGAGATTTCGCGCTCGGTGCTTCGTGGCGAGGGCGGGCCGCGCCGCGATGTGACCTTGATCAACGCCGGCGCCGCGATTTACACGGCCGGCGCGGCGGGCTCGATCGAAGAGGGGGTTCAACTTGCGGCAGTCGCGATCGACTCCGGCCGGGCGAAAGAAGTGCAAGAGCACGTGGTCGAGTTCACGAACACGGTTCCGGTTCAGGCGAGATGATGAGTGCAAGGGAAACGTATGACATCGTTCGTTGAGACCGGAACGATTCTCGATCGAATATTGGCGAGGACCGCCGCTGATGTCGCCATCCGCAAGCAACTGACCACTCTGGCCGAACTCGAGCGAATGGCCGCCGATCGACCAGTGCCGGTCTCGCTCGCGGCCGCGCTAGCCGTGCCCGGGATCTCTGTGATCGCGGAGTTCAAACGTGCTTCTCCGTCGAAGGGCAGGTTCGCATTCGAGGCAACCCCATCGGAGGTCGCGCGCGACTACTTCGCGGGTGGTGCGGCGGCCATGTCGGTGTTGACCGACGAACCGTTTTTCCTGGGCTCGCTGGCTGATATGCAATCCGCGGCGGTTGTCGCGCACAATCTGCCGGCGCCTGCTCCCATATTACGCAAGGACTTCGTGCTCGACGAGTTTCAGATCGCAGAGGCGAAGGCGTATGGCGCCGATGCCGTGCTCTTGATCGTTGGAGCACTCGATCATGCGAGGCTCATTCAATTGCTGGAAAACACCATCGCGTATGGGCTGGAGGCGCTGGTCGAGGTTCACGACGAACGTGAAATGGAGCTAGCGGCCGAAGCCGGCGCTGCAACCATCGGGATCAACAATCGCGACCTGCACACGTTCACGGTGGACCTTGCGGTGACGGAGCGGTTAGCCCCAATGGCACCGGTTGGGGCGATCATCGTTGGCGAGAGCGGCATTTTCACCAGGGCCGATGCGGTTCGACTGGCAAACGCCGGCGCGCATGCAGTGCTTGTCGGCGAATCGCTGATTACCTCACCCGATCGTACTGAAGCAGTTCGCGAGCTAATCACCGAATCTGAAGGGCAATCGTGATTGCGCCTGGAAGCGTCAAGATCTGCTCCCTACGTGAGGTCGAGCATGCCCGGTATGTCATTGATGCCGGCGCAGATCTGTTCGGACTGATCTTTGCGCCTGCCCGGCGGCAGGTGACCGTCGAGCGCGCGCGAAACATCGTGCAGGCGGTGCGAGCCGGCGCATCCGGTGATTCACCGCGGGCGGTCGGCGTCTTTGTTGATGCATCGGCCGATGAGATCAATTCGGTCATTCAGACAGTCGGTCTCGACCTCGTGCAACTGCATGGGTCAGAACGACCTGAGCTCATTGCCGAACTGAGCGTGCCGGCGATCAAGGTGTTTCGACCTGAGCCTGGCACTTCGGTTGCCACCGTGCAACGGGACCTGGAGCGGTTCGCAGCGGCCGCCCGGCCGCCCGTGGCCTTTTTAATCGAAGGTTTCCACCCGTCGCAAGCAGGTGGCGCAGGCGTTCGCGCCGATTGGTTGCTGGTCTCGAAGCTTGCGAGGGAGTGGCCGATCGTGCTGGCGGGAGGGCTGTCGCCTGATAGTGTCGCGGAAGCGATCGAGGCAGTGCGCTCAATCGCGGTCGATGTCGGCTCGGGTGTTGAAACAAACGGGGTGAAGGATCCGGCGATGATCGCGGCGTTCGTGCAGAATGCGCGGACGGCGTTTGCGGAATTAGTGGCCGACCGTTGAGGTGAGGAGCCGCCGAAGCCAGGTGGATTCGTCGCCGGTGATCTCTTGTCCAACCTGGACACTGCGCTGGGGAAGGTCGCGGGCGACGCGATAGACGCCGCCCTCGCGAGTCATGAATCCGTAATCGACGAGCTCCCGCCGTAGGGTCGCGAAATCCTCGTGCGCTGCCTTCAAGATCTGGTTGACGACGCGCTCGGGATACTCTTGTTCGGGAGAGAACCGCTCCACGAGATGTTGTAGAACGATCACCCGCTTTTTCCGTTGTGCTGGAATCTGTTTCAGACGATCGCCGTCGAAAAAATCGCGAATGACCTTGGTTCGCTCGTTTGCTTCCGCGTCCTGCTCCGACTCCGTGCCGTCACCGAGCGCGGGCGACACCGCCGGTCTGGCCAATTGGGCGAACGCCTGAAGCGTTTTCTGGTTGAGTGAATAGACCCGGCTCTGTCGGGCACGTTCGACGGAAACCAGGCCCGAACGCACAAGCCGGTCCATGTGGTGGCTAACGGTCGGCGCGCCAACCGAAACCGCTTCAGCCAACTCCTTGCCGGTGCGTTGCCGCTCAGCGATCAATCCAAGCAATCGAAGCCGTACAGGATCTCCAAGAGCGCGAAATATTTTGACGAACCGATCCATTTGCTCTTGATGGGCAATCAAAGGAGGTCCTCCTTTCTCTTTGATAATTCGATAGTTCGACAACTATCGAAACAAAGATGCCATGAAGGATGTGCATCGTCAAGTCGTTCGCCGATGAGAGAGGCAATTACCGATCGATGAATTCGGCGACCATCTCCTGGACCCGTTTCACGATCTCCGGTGACACGCTGCCTCGACGCTGCAGAAACCGCAATTGACTCTGCGCTCGCGCCTGGTCGCACATGATGACCGAGGGTTTAATGAGCCCGCCCGCGGGCGGTTCGACTCGGATGTGGTAGCGAATACCTCGATCCGTGCCGGTGAGCGGTACGATAAAGAACAAGCCATTTGGAGTTCTGTTGAAATAGTCGTTAGAAATGACGAGAGCAGGACGAACGCCACCTTGCTCTCGACCGATCTGGGGACTGAAGTCGACATCCCAGACTTCACCCGTGCCGGGTTGCAGCGAAACCGTCACGGATCTCCTCCTCTTCTTCCAGCGTGTAATACGGCTCCTCTTGCCTGAGACTATCCGCCAACCCTGCTTCAAGAAGAGCGATCTCATCTTGGTAGTCGTTCCGGGCCGCCGGGTCCGCGTGTAAACGAGCAAAGTCCTCCTGAACACCCTGCCAGAATTTCTCCTTCTGATAGCGCTCGACCGCGTCTTCGATTACCTGGCCAATCGACCGCTGCTCGGCGTGAGCAATCTCCCGAAGTGTCACGTGGAGTTTGTCATCGACACGCACTGTCGTAGCCATTCCCGTTTCCTTTCGCGATAACCAGGGGATATCTACATAGTTGTATACAATAGCATCTATGAAACTGTGACGTTTGAGCATCAACTGCTTAGTTTGGGTCGACGGTCATTGCTTCGCACCGCCGACAGCATTCTTTGGTGGAGAAACATGGAGTTTTGCCGGGGAGTGGACGCCGGCAGCTCACTAGACGTCTTGAGTAGTGAAAGTGGTAGCGATTGAGTCAAGTTTCATGCGGC
>CAYJPA010000141.1:0-7221 GCA_964371945.1 uncultured Sphaerobacteraceae bacterium
TCTCCGCGTACTCATATGGGCTGCTGCTCGGACCGATGACGCTGCCTTGCACGGGCCCCATCGTCATCAGCGCATTCGTGATCGGCGCCGGAAGCGCGACTTCACTTGTTGAAGGGCTGCTGTACTTCCTCGCGTTCGGGGTCGGGTTTGGCTGGCCCCTGGTCGCACTGCCACTCGTCGCCGCTCCTGTCCAGCGAACGGTCACCCGGTGGCTTACGTCGCACTATGTCGTCATCGGACGACTGTCCGGCGTAATGCTCATCGCGATCGCGATCTTTGGAGTCTGGACAGAGGTGATCCCGAACTTCGATGCTTAGCGACAAATTGCAGACAACGGAGCAGGCGCCGGGTCGCGGGACGCGTCATTCCGCGCAACAGGACAACTTTGTCACATCCTTTTCGAACGAGATTGCAACGATCTTCAGCGCCTCCGCCATGGTTGGATAGACGTGGATCAGGTCGACGAAATCCCGCCTGGTCGCCCCGAATCGAAGTCCCATCGCCGCCTCGTGGATCACCTCGTGCGCTGCCTGTCCAACCATTTGCACTCCCAGTACGCGGTCGGTTTCGGCCTCCAGGACCATCTTGATCACTCCGCGCGTGTCATGCACGGCTGCCGCGCGCGGAACCAATTCCATCGGCACACTGTTGCAGCGGCAACTGTGGCCGGCGGCGTTCGCCTCTTCGTCTGACAGGCCAACAAGTCCGATGGGCGGATCGGTAAAAATGGCGCGCGGGATGACCGCGTGGTCCACCGCAATTCCGGCATTGGCAAGCGCATTCTGAGCAACGATCACGCCGTCGTGGGCTCCAACTGGCGTGGCAAGCTGATTGCCGGTTTGCCGGGCGATGACATCGCCGGCAGCCCAAATGTGGGGAACGTTGCTGCGCAAGTGAGTGTCGACATTGACGGCGCCGCCATCGGTCAGCTGAACCCCCGAGGCTTCAATCCCGATGTCATCGGTATTGGGACGTCGCCCGGTCGCAACCAACAATTGCTCCGCGTGTATCTCGTTTAGACGGCCGCCGATCTCGACCGTGAGCATGATGTCCTGCGCCCGCCGTACCCTCCGCGCTGTAGCGCCTAGCACGACGGCAATGCCCTCGGCCTCGAGCGCCTCCTGAACGGCTTCACTCGTTTCGGGCTCATACATCGGATCGGAGAGCAGCCGGTCTCCGCGATGCACAATCGTCACCCGTGTGCCCAGTCGCGCAAAGAGCTGACCCAACTCCAGGCCGATGTAGCCCCCACCGACCACCAGGAGCGATTTCGGAAGCTCAGTGAGCTCCATTGGCTCGTCGCTGGTGAGTAAGTCGCTCGTCAGGTACGGCGCCGACTCTAGTCCCTCGATCGCAGGAAGCGTGGGACGTGACCCGGTGGCAATGAGTACCTGCTCACTGGTGAGCATCCGCCCATCAACAGATACGATGTTCGGATCAACGAATCGGGCAGTGCCGCGAATGATATCGATCTGCCCTGTCTCGTCGACAATACTCATGTACTTCTTCTCACGGTAGCCGGCGATAACGGCGTCTTTTTGGCGAATCAGGGCCGCGAAATCCAATTCCGGTTCGACCGGTTGGATGCCGGGATACCGGGGGTGACGCATTGTGTGGAGTACCTCGGCCGCGCCAATGAGGTTTTTCGAGGGCAGGCAGCCGCGGTTGACGCAGGTGCCGCCAATGGTTCTTGACTCAATCATAACCACGCGCTTGCCGAGCTCGCGGGCGCGGATGGCGGCGGCGAATGCGGTCGACCCCGAGCCGAGAATGATCAGATCATACCGATCGGCGGCATCGAGGTGATTCAAATGCGTTCCTTTGTGAAGAGGGGACGATTGACGTAGTGCTCATTACCGCAATTGCCTGATTGTTCTCTGTGAGTCATCAGTTTTTGGGGTTACATAGCGCCCGAATCCGTTGAACGAGATCATGCCGAAGAATCCCGACCGACGTCCGAACCCCACGTCCGCGCTCGTACGATATCAATTGCATGCCGGTCGATGGTGTAAGGACCATTACAACGATCAGTCGTCGCCTTGTGCTTGACTCGACAGCGATAACAGAATCAGATCGATCGCTGCCCATGTCAAATCTGAGCGACCTCGACCGCCGCGGGCGAGTTAAGGAATATCTATGACGGTCACCCACACGACGCCAATCGCGCCGGCGACCAAGCGTGAAGCAGACTACGTCTTTCTTGAACTGACGCGGAGCATCTGTCCCGACTGCCGGAGACCGATCGATGCGCAGGTCCTCATTCGAGACAACAAGGTCTACCTGAAGAAGCGATGCCCGGACCACGGACAGTTTGAGTCGCTCGTCTATGCCGACGCCGAGGCTTACGTGGCCTCAACCAAACTGAACAAACCGGGAGCGATTCCATTGCAGTTCTCAACGGAAGTTTCCGCCGGCTGTCCGTATGACTGTGGTCTCTGCCCGGACCACCAGCAACATGCGTGCGTTGGCGTCATCGAGGTCAATAGCGCCTGCAATATGGCCTGCCCGCTCTGCTTTGCCGACGCCCAGCCGGGGTTCAACCTTTCGTTGGAAGACGTCGAGGAGATTCTTGACGATTTCATCAAGGCAGAGGGAAATCCACGGGTAGTTCAGTTCTCCGGCGGCGAGCCTACCATTCACCCCCACATCATTTCGATGGTGAAGGCGGCGAAGGCGCGCGGAATCCCGCATGTCATGATCAATACCAATGGCAAACGCATTGCCCGGGACGACCGGTTCCTGTCACAGCTTGCGGACATTCGACCATCGCTCTACTTTCAATTCGATGGTTTTGAGGAGGAGACCTACCGGATCATCCGCGGCGAACCGGACATTCTTCCAGAAAAACTCCGTGCGCTCGATCTCCTCGCGGAGATCGGGTGCGACGTTGTGCTGGTGCCCGCAATCGAGCGCGGCGTCAATGAGCACGAGATTGGACGCATCGTCGCCTTCGCGCTACAACACCCTGCAGTGCGCGGGGTCAATTTCCAACCCGCGTTTCACGCCGGACGCCACGCGGATCACGACCCGCTGCAGCGAATGACGATTCCGGACGTCCTTCGCGGCATCGAAGAGCAAACCAACGGCACCTTTGTAATATCTGATTTTGTTCCGATCCCGTGCTGCTTTCCAACATGCAACTCAGTGACCTACGCGTATGTCGATGGCGACCACGTTACTCCCCTGCCGCGACTCCTTCAGGTCGACGACTATCTTGACTACATTGCCAACCGGGTTTTGCCCGACATCGGGACCGAGATAAAGTCCGCGCTCGAGGGCTTATGGTCGTCGTCTGTAATACCAGGATCAGAGTCCTCGGCGAATGCATTTGCCGTCACCTGCGCTGCCTGCGGGCTGCCGGAAGGATTGGATGTAACCGCGTTTGCGGATCGGATGTTCATGATCATGCTGCAGGACTTCATGGATCCATGGACGTTCAATCAAAAGAACGTGATGAAGTGCTGCAAAGAATTCCTCCTGCCCGGCGGTCTCCAGGTTCCGTTTTGTTCTTACAACACGGTCGGATATCGCGAGCAGGCGCGCCCCCAACTTATAGCCCGCGATCGCGCCCGTGCCCGCGCGAAGCGAGATGGCGTCGAATTTCTGGCGGAACCGATCACATTTGACTTTCCGCACGCCCAGGCTCCTCGCCGATCGAAGGCGTAATCGTGAATTCGCCGGACGAGATCATCACCGATGAGCTCAGGGGAGGCGTCAAGTCCTGTTGCGCGGCGTTGTACGGCCATGCTTGTGCCCAACTTTTGCTCGGTCCATCGTTTCACCCGGGCGGTCTTGCACTGACGTCAAGGCTCGGATCGCAGCTCAATCTTGGTCCAGCGTCACACGTCCTAGATGTCGCGTCTGGTCGAGGTACGTCCGCGCTCCATCTCACGCGAACGTTCGGCTGCTCCGTAACAGGAGTCGATTTGAGCCAATCAAACGTCGACGCGTCGCGTGTTTTGGCTCAGTCCGAGGACCTTTCTGGCCGGGTCACATTCACCGTTGGCGATGCTGAGGCCCTTCTCTTTCCGGATGCGCAATTTGACGTCGTAATCTGCGAATGCGCCCTTTGCACGTTCCCGAACAAGGTGACAGCATGCTCCGAGATTGCGCGTGTGCTGAAGCCGGGCGGCCTGGTCGGCATCAGCGATGTGACGCGTCAAGGCGAGTTACCTGAGATCCTCGCCGGCGTGCTCGCCGCCGCCGCCTGCATCGCGGATGCTCGTCCAGTCGCCGGGTATATGGCGTTGCTCGAGCGCTCAGGTTTGAAGATCCACTCGGTGGAGCGTCACGACGCTGTGCTCAATGACTTGCTCAATCAGATTCGCGTTCGTCTGCTCGGCGCGGAAGTACTGGCGAAGACGAATGATATCGAGCTCTTCGAGCTCAATATCCAAACGGCTCAGGTGATGGTTCGCAGCGCGTCTGAGGCGGTCAAGACCGGTCGGTTAGGCTATGCCACGGTTATTGCGAAAAAGTCGCTCGCGTCATCCAGTGATCGACACAGCCAACAGACACGATTGCCTGTCTGAGTCGATGCGGCATCGACTCATAGTCAAGCCGTCCAACATGACCATGAAACTCGGGTCGCCGTATCAATCGCCGCAAAATTCCGGCAGCAACATGACGAACTTTATTGTTCGGGAAACGATTCATCCTTGTTGCGCGTCGAGCAGTACCGACTTACTTGTTCGTGTTGTTGGCGCGCCCACCGGCCATTTTCACGGGCAACGCATGTCTGGCGAATGCGTATCGATCGCGCCTGAGGGCTAATCCGCATTCTTGGCGGGGCATCTGCTCGACGAACCGTTGCAGTCTTTCGGCGGCGATGGCTGATATTCAGCGAATCCGTGCAGCGGCGGCTCGAAATGTTATGTTCGCGGAGCTGTGCGGAATGTAATGCGGTGTACGATGCGACACCAAACGGGACAAGGTACCCAAGACCGATTTTCATAGCGATTGACGGTGTCATCTGGCCGTGCATGACTGCTCCGGCTTGATTGATGAAAAACAGAACCGTGCCCACCACAGCAGCCACTCGCAGTGATCGTCGTGCGATCGCTCGATACTGAACTCGTCCATGCCGCCACCACAACGTGGCCATCGCAGCATCTCGACCATTGAACGGAATGCGAATGCCGGTCCGATGACCGCACACTTCGTGTTTCACTGGGATCGCCCTACGTTTTGCTTCTCGTCGCATTGCGATCAGTTCGCTCGTGTATCGATTGCAGCACCCTACGCACTGGACCTGGTGTACCGCTGCTTTCATCTTGTTCGGACTTCGAAACGCCGGCTGTAAGATCGCTTACTGCGACGAGCCGTTCCTGCAACTAACGTAGTTCCCACGTCGATGTGACAGGTGAGATCCTCGTCTTCCGACAGGACGAATCGACGATCTCGGCGTCGATCCGGAACGCAATGTTCGGTGGAATGGGTCGAGACGTGTCGAGAGGTAAATTAGGAGAGGAATTCAACAAAATGACTATCACGATGTACGGGACGTATTGGTGTGGCGATTGTAAGCGGGCAAAGCAATTCTTTGGAGAGCACCGCGTCCAATACGAGTTCGTCGACATCGACGGCGACGCGGAGGGAATCAAGGTTGTTGAAGGAGCCAACAACGGCAAACACATTATCCCGGTGATTTTCTTCGACGATGGCAGTTCGCTGATCGAGCCCTCGAATGCAGAGCTCGCGGCAAAAATCGGGCTGACGACCAAAGACGCCCACTCCTTCCACGAGCTCACCATCATCGGAAGCGGTCCAGCTGGTCTTACCGCGGCACTGTATGCGGCACGGGAGGGAATCAGTACCCTCGTGATTGAACGTGCGGGTGTCGGTGGGCAGGCGGGCGTTACCGAGCGCCTGGACAACTTTCCCGGCTTTCCCGAAGGAGTGACCGGTGAGGAGTTTGCCGACCGTCTTCGTCGGCAGGCTGAGCGGTTTGGGGTCGAAATTCTTCGGGCGCAGGAGGTGCAAACGGTCGAGCTAGACGGAGATTACCGTGTGGTTCGCACCCAGGATGGCTCCGAATATCGATCGTGGGCGGTTCTGCTTGCAGTTGGATCCACCTACCGCCGGCTTGGTGTTCCCGGTGAAGAAGACTTTATTGGAGCCGGTGTCCACTTTTGCGCGACATGCGACGGCGCTTTTTATCGCGATAAAGAGGTGCTGGTCGTGGGCGGGGGAAACTCTGCCGGGGAGGAGAGCATTTTCCTCACGCGCTTCGCCAATCGAGTGACGATCGCAACCAAAGACGAGCTCCTTTCCGCGAGTAAGGTTGTGGCCGAAAAGGTCGCAGAAAATCCAAAGCTGACTGTCATGCCGAACATGACCGTGGCGGAATTCCGGGGGAAGACCAAACTGGAATCCGTGTTGCTCAAGAATACCAAGACAGGCGCTTTTTCAGAAATTCAGCCGGCCGGAGTATTCGTCTTCATCGGGCTGACTCCGAACACCGCGTTCGTGCAGGATCTGGTTGCGACTGATGACCTGGGGTTCGTCGTCACGGACGGCGCGCTCGAAACGAACGTACCCGGAATTTTCGCGGCCGGCGACTGTCGGATCGGCAGCACGAAACAGGCCGCTTCCGCGGCAGGCGAAGGCGCCGCGGTAGCGCTTGGCATCCGGCGATACATCGAGCCTCGGGTCAGCTCTTCCACGTTCGAACTCATCGAGCCCAACGATTCAGCCACCGGCGGACAGGATCGGGTACCGGTCATGACCGCGGGTACTTCGCGCGACAAGGGAATCGATCCACTCATCGCCTGAACGATCGAAAGCCTGTAAGGAGCCTTACAGGCTACCACGTCGAACCGGGCTATGGTGAGGACGTCCCCCGCACTCGTGGTGTGGACATTGGAAGATTCGCTGGAACTGAAGAGGAGACAACGATGCACATGTCATTGAGTCGATCCCGCGCCGTGATCGGCAAGGGGTTGTTTGCCGCACTTTTGCTCGCGGGGCCGCTGGCCGGACCTTCGCTCGGTCATGCTGTTGCGCAGGACACCAATCCGTCCATCGAGATTCTCTCGCCGGTTGCAGGCACACCGGTGACCACCGATGCGGTGGACGTCAAGTTGAAGATCAGTAATTTCGACATCGATTGCGCCCAGGTTGGGCGCCCCGATGGTGAAGGAGTCGGGCATGTTCACGTCATGCTCGACGGCATGACCATGGCGACCTTGACCAATTTCTATTGCAGCGACACCTTCACGA
>CAYJPA010000142.1:0-6877 GCA_964371945.1 uncultured Sphaerobacteraceae bacterium
CCAACGCCATCCGTTCAAGAGCGCGCGAAAGCGATTCTTCAGCAGCCTGCTAGAGGTCCGCCGATCGTGATGCGATCTTTGGATGCGAATGGCGGGGTGACAAGTACGGCAACCGCCATCAACACCCACACCGGTTTGGCTCAGGGTGGTGGTTTGCGGTTCATCCTCTGAAGTCAGCAACTTTGAAATGTGGCGAGTCTTGCGGACAATCTCCCTTATCCGCAACATAAAGCTGCGGCGCGAACGTGCGTGTCCTCCTCCACGGCGAAATGACTGAGCGGCGTCCTGGAACCTCCCCTACTCAGCGTTGGCCGGAGTTACTGCTGATGTCTCTTCTCCCCACACACTTGGAGTGCCGCGGCGTATTCCTCTGAGAGGTCGAAGCCGATATCCTGCAGCGGAAAGATCTGCACGAACGCCACAAACATCAGGCTCATCAGGTGGAGCCCGGTGAACTCCCCGGAGATGGTCTGGAGCCTGTAGGTCACATCAGGGTCGTTGATATCGAGTCCGCGTTGTCCAAGGAGCGCGATCTCGACCCCCACCGCCTTCACATCATCAGGCGGCATCTGCTCGAATCGCTCGAGTGCGCCCAGGCAGTACATCACGGCGTCCATGCGATGTTGCCTGCGGCACGCAATTGACGCTCCGCAATGCGGCTTCGCGCCTGGCGTGCAAGCTCCCCTAAGTCGCTCTCCGGATTCAAAGCAATGGTGGCCCGATAGAGCCGGTCAGCTTCCGCGCGATCGTCCTCGCCGCCATCGTCCTGTGGCTCTGACTTTGTAAATAGGCCCTAGTGCTAGGCGGAGCTAAACCACGGACTTTTTCCGCAAACACGATCAGTCCAGCGTCGGCGCCGGTTGCAACTGATGTGCCAATTGCTAGGAGCTCTGTGTCTCCCAGGCAGCTTTCGTTCGCGCCACGATCTCAATGCTCTCCAGGTGTTTCTCTCGATATTCCTCTAAGACCGGGCGCCAGACCGTTTGGAGGAATCCCAGCAGATGATCAGGGGAGATATGCTCGCGACTGAACGGCGCTAACCCGTTGAAGTTCGTGACCGCGTTGTATGTGCTGCCTGTCGGAATCTGATCGAACCCGAGATGCTCGAGTTCGATGAATGCGTTGAGCGGCGTCGCGTACCGGCCGTCACTCGGCTCCGCGAGTTTGCCATGGGTTCGCCGGGAACGAGGGCTCTCGGCCTGATCGATATCGAGGTCAAAGTTGGCGTCGTAATACCAGTTGCTTTGGATAATTGACTTCGACATCCGTTGGCGAAACTCGACAGGGTGATCCCAAATGTAATCAGACCAGACCCAGGGTCGAACGCCAGCCTTCTCGACCTCGCCTACGAGGAAGTTGAAATCGTGCCAATAAAGTTCAAACTGGCGAATGACCACATAGTTGTAATATTGTTGATGCGTCATGGTTTCTTCGTCCATGCCAAGGTGGAAGAAGCGAGGCTGGTCGAAGATGTCGATCACCTCGGCGATGAGATCACGGCAGACCGCATAGTAAAGATCTGTCGAGACGCACCGGGCATACGGGCCGAGCCAAGCGTCATGCGCCGTGGAGAAATTGAGCTTCGGAATTGGCTCGATGCCAAGTCGTCTCAAGCGCGCGAGCTCCGCCCGCAGTTCCTGCACGGTCCAGGCATCGTCGGCCGCGATCTCCGGATGCGAGTCGTATTTAACCCCTTCACCAAGACCGATCACTACCATGTTGAGGTCGGCTTCGGCCATCACTCCCACGAGGTCATTCCAGAGGTTGACGTCGAATCGGAGAAAGCGTTGCGCGCTGAGGTGTGGGTTCTTCGTGCGGGCAAACCAATCAGGGTCATCGCGATCAAGGTAGGTGTTATAGCCGAGGTGAAAGAAACTTCCCCAAAGCAATCGACTACTGTTGCTCACCACGACCGGTGTTCCTCCAGCGCTCCCGCGGCGAGCGCGGCAACAAACAAGGCCAGTGCCATTTGCGTCTGACCGACCGTCCACTTGTCAGAGAAATAATGTTCTTGACCCATGGAAGTCCCTCAACTGTTTCCGCCGAAGTATAGGCCCCCGAGGGAAGCCTTACTCGCCGGAGCGTATGAATGGACCGTCGGCCAGGTATGAATGCACGTTCCTATTATCTAAATTTGGTCATCCGTGCTAACGTGAGGCGTGACCCGAATCCCAATCCATGTTCATTCCCCGTGGTCAGCGGTGGAGACGACGTGGCATCGTGCGAACGGCGCAAGTTCGGGTCCTAATCCTGCGGTTTGGACGACTTGAACGCGGATGGCGACAGTCGACGAACCAATCAGCTGAGAGGATACGGGCGGTGGGCGGCAAGCGAGAGAATCACGATTGCGAGAGCCAACAGTGGGCGGCGTGGCGAATCTCGCGGCGCGGACTCCTAGGGTCGAGCGCCCTGGTTGGAGGCGCCTTCGCAATGGCGTCATTGCCGTCAAGCAAATTACCCCTGAGCGCCGTGGCGCAGAGCGAGGCCGTGCCAGGCGGAAAACTGACGATGAGCCTGGCCGATCAGGACGTGCAGAGTTTTGACCCGATTGCCATCACGGACAATATGAGTATCTGGACGCAACTGCTCATTTACGACCAGTTGTTCCGAATTGCTCCAGATGGCCAGGCGCTTGAACCCGGCTTGGCCGAACACTACGAGGTCAGTGCCGACAAACTGACATACACGTTCTCCTTGCGGGAAGCCGTGTTTCACGACGGCGCGGCCGTCACCGCGGATGATGTTGTTTATTCCCTCAATCGCGTCATCAGCGCCCCGGAATCGCTATGGGGCTTTCTTTTTTCGGCGATCGACGCCCTTGAGGCGCCCGACGCGAAGACCGTCGTGGCGCGATTGAAAACGCCATGGGCGCCATTCGAGGCCGACCTTGCGCTTTTTGCCGCCTCTATCATCCCTCGCGCGTTACACGAGGTTCAGCTGGATGAGCTCTGGCAGAAACCAGTCGGGAGCGGCCCGTTTCAGTTCGACTCCTGGGATAAAGGAATTCAACTCAAGCTCAAGAAAAACCCGGCCTATTGGGAGAGCGGCAAACCGTACCTGGAGGAACTTGAGTTCTTCGTCTTGACTGACGCGAACACCCGCATGCTCAGATTCCAGGCCGGTGAGCTCGATGTCGTCACAGATGTGCCGTTCAGCGAGCTCGATGCACTGCGCGCCAATCCCGATCTCACCGTGATCCAGGAGCCGCTGGTCCGCGTCGACTACGTCGGCATCAATTTCACCCATGAGCCGTTCAACGACGTGAAGCTACGGCAAGCCATTAACTACGCCGTCAACAAGCAAGCAATGATCGACAACGTGCTTTTCGGCGCGGGCTCTTTGGCCAACTCGTATCTTCCCAGGATGACCTACCACGATGATGCGCTGCCGGGCTATCCCTATGATCTGGAAAAAGCAAATGCGCTCGTCGCGGAATCTGGCGCGAAAGATGGATTCAGCGCCGAGTTGTTGGTTCCAACTGGTGATCCAATTGGGTCCCAGGTGGCACAGCTGATCGCGAGCGACCTGGCCAAGATTGGAGGGGAGATCGAGATTGTCCAGGCTGAACCCGGCCTCTTCTGGCAACGGGTCACGGACCTGGACTTCGACCTCTATCTCGGCTACTACATCAGCGACATCATTGATCCGGATGAGCTCACGACGATCGTGGTAAAGAGCGGCGGCGACATCAATGCCCTCTGGACTAGTTACAAGAACGACGAGGTTGACGCGCTGATCCTCCAGTCTCAGTCCGAGCTGGACCCGGTCGCACGAGGAGAGATCTACAAGCAGATGCAACAGTCAGTTCTCAATGACGCCCATCTGCTCTATCTCTACTTCCCGACGAGTCGCGCCGCGGTTCAGAACGGAATCAGCGACTTTCGAATACTTCCGACCGGCAACTACCGACTGTGGGAAACTTGGCGGGCACAATAGAACCCATGCGAAAGATGGCGACCGGCTGATTGCTCATTCATCATGATTGCCTATCTCGTTCGCCGCATCCCCCAGATGGCGCCGGTGCTGTTCCTGATTTCGCTGTTCGTGTTTTTCCTGGTCCGCCTCGTACCGGGCGACCCGGCGACAATCCTTCTTGGGCAACGCGCAACTGACGAGTCTGTCGCCCAGGTACGGCGCGAACTGGGCCTGGACCAGCCGATCTGGGTTCAGTACGGCATCTTCCTCCGTGATGCTCTTCAGGGCGACCTCGGACAGTCGGCAAGGATGCAAGAGCCTGTGATGGACATCTTGCTCGATCGTCTGCCGTCCACGCTCTTCCTCGCGTCGTACGCGATCGTCCTCACCGTGATCATCACTGTGCCTCTCGCGGCCTGGGCGGCACTGAACAAGGGCCGCTGGCCGGATCACCTCGTACGCGGATTCGTCCTGATCTCTCTCGCCATGCCGGCATATTGGATTGGGATGATGTTCCTCCAATTCTTCGCCGTCCGCTTCCGGATTTTCCCCGTGGCCGGTTACGGCGAGGGACTGTTTGGGCACATCACGTCGCTCTTCCTTCCCGCGCTGACATTGGCCCTAGCAATCGCCTCGGTATCGGTGCGCAGCCTGAGAAACTCAATCCTTGAGACAACGGGTTCCGACTACATTCGAACCGCACGCGCTAAGGGACTTTCCAGTTATCAGGTGTTCGTCTGGCACATTCTCCGGAACTCCGCCCTTTCGACTGTAACGATTCTTGGAGTCAATTTTGCCTTCCTCATCGGCGGCACAGCGATCGTCGAGACAATTTTCGCCATCCCCGGGCTCGGTCAACTCATCATCCGTGCCGTCTTCGATCGAGACTATGCGGTCATTCAGGGCGTGACACTCGCTTTTGGCGCAATTGTGCTTATGGTCAACCTCCTGACAGATCTCTGCTACGCGGCTCTCGACCCCCGGGTCAAACTGAGGTGAGCAACGAGGCGGCGTGGCGCGGATCAGCAGAGTCAGGAGAGCAGGTGCCTACCGCTTCGCCGGTACTTGCCGACGCCGAGGCGCGGAGGATAAGACTCGGAAGGACGCATCGGTCTCGCTTCGTTAATCCCTCGCTTATTTCCGGGCTGTCCATTCTCATATTCGTGGTTGCCTTCGTCGTGCTCTACCCACTTGCTGTCTCATATTCGCCGACGGAGCCCGACTTCAACGCCGGTGCCTTCCTCGGCCCAAGTCTTGACCATCCGCTCGGCACTGACAATTTTGGACGCGATGTGTTGACGCGTTTGGCCTACGGAGGACGGATCGATCTTCTGATCAGCGTGATCGCCACGGCCGTCACATTCGCAATTGGCACGGCGCTTGGTTTACTGTCCGGATACTTCGGCGGCGCATTCGACACGTTTATCATGCGCCTGGTTGATTTCGTGCTGACGTTACCGTATCTGATTCTCGTCATTGCCGTGATCGCGGTTCTTGGCACGGGAACCAGCAAGGTTGTCATCGCCATTTGGCTCGTTGGATGGGTCACCTACACGCGGATCGTGCGCGCCGAGACATTGTTGGTGAGCCGGCTGGAGTTTGTTGAAGCCGCGCGGGTGATTGGGTCGAGTTCTGGAAGGATCATGCGCCGGCACGTTCTTCCGAACGTCCTGGGTGCGTCAATCGTCTATTCAATGGTAGATGTCGTGCTCAACATCTTGTTGATATCCTCGCTGTCATTCCTCGGGCTGGCGGTCCAGCCGCCTGATCCGGAGTGGGGTGTGATGATTGCCGAGGCGCGGAACTTTTTCCTTCGCGATTGGCGATTGATGACCTATCCCGGTCTTGCGATCTTGGTGCTTGGGGCCGGGTTTGGGCTCGTTGGCGACGGTCTGGCTCAGGCGTTGCGACCCAGGGACTGACGCCACGACCGGTCGCACATTCGGCTCGGGATCATGACTCATGGAAAATCAGACCGAACGAGTGAGTTCGCGCCCTTAGAGCGACCGGCATCAACGACGCCGGCCAGATTGCAGGAATCGCTAGCAACGGCTCTGAAACTCGTGGCCTCGTTTCGACACCGGTCAAGGTCTGATCGCGCACGTGCCACACCTCGCCACGACATCCGGGCTCTCCCGCAGCTTTGGTAATTTGGGGATTGCGGTGACCGCGGCGCGACGACGTCTTCCTTCTTTGACGATTCTGGGTTCTTCCACGAAGGGACGTTGACCCATGATGAGCTAATTCTCGCGATCAAGCAGGCTTCACCGAATCGATACGAATATGTCGATAGAGGGTCGCGCGAGAGATCCCGAGTGTCTTGCAGATGGTGGCGATGTCGGTGCCACCCTCGTCATAGAGCCGCTGCGCGAGCGCGAGTGTCTTCGCATCCGCGAGCTTCTTAGGCCGCCCACCCAACCGACCGCGAGCTCGAGCTGCCCGCAACCCGGCGTGAGTCCGCTCCTTGATGAGATCTCGCTCGAATTCCGCCAGCGCTCCAAAGACATGGAAGACCAACTTGCCACCGGAGGTTGTGGTATCGATCTGCTCGGTCAACGAGCGGAAGCCCACTCCCCTCCCCTGTAGCTCGGTGACGGTCTCGATGAGGTGCTTGAGCGAACGACCCAACCGATCGAGACGCCACACGACCAGGGTATCGCCTTTCCTTATATAAGAGAGCGCTTCATCGAGTCCGGGACGGCTCTCTTTGGTGCCGGAGATGATGTCGGTATGGATCGACTCGCATCCGGCCGCGGTGAGGGCGTCTTTCTGCAGATCGAGGATCTGTTCGCCGGTGGAGACCCGAGCGTAGCCAATGTTCATAACTCCATCGTCTCAAAACCCATGAGCGAATGCAAGAAGCAAAACGATGATATCGAGACGACTTAAGACACAGTGACCGACGCCTGTCACTTTCAGAGTTATCTGTCGTTGTTCTTCAGCGATCATTGACGCAGTTGGA
>CAYJPA010000143.1:0-6444 GCA_964371945.1 uncultured Sphaerobacteraceae bacterium
TCGTTTGAGTCAGGTGGTTGCCGTTCTCATCGTAGGTCCAGGAGACGCTGTCCGATGGTCCGTAGCTTGCCGAGAGGATGCGGTCGAGCTCGTCGTAGGCATAGTCCTCGGTGTGGGCAGTGACCGAGGTGCGGGTGATCAACTAGTCGGCGCGATTGGCGTCTGCATCCTCCGCGTAGACGTAGCGCGCAACCACTAGCACGCCAGATGCGTGCTCGACCACATCGAGTCGGCTCGACGAGAACGAACGGAGATGGGGCTTTGTCAGCTTGAGTCTTGAGATGCCTCGGTTACCAAGTCCAGAAGCCGTGTTCGAGCTTGAGCGAGTGCTTGTGCGGCGACATCGCCATCCGATATGCCGTCGACAGGTATCATTCGGAGCCGCTCCCACCCCCATCCCGGAAATTCTTCGTCAAATCGTCGTGTCAGACGCCATACGATCAACGCTGGTTGCAGACGAGGTCGCGCGTCCGATCCATGGGAACCGAGCCCTCCGACCTGTTGACCGATTGCGTAATCGATCCCATGAAGGGTTGTCACGAACGTTGGAGTGATGAGCAGTCGACCGTGGTACGAGTTTTCCAGTTCCGCCCAGTGCGGCCAATTGGGAATCAGGTCAAAAAGTGATCCTTGTGATGCGACCCAATCCACGCCGATCTTCGCAGCAATATCGGATTTCACAGCTCAGCCTCTTTGCACGAGTATCCTCACATTGAGTCCACCACCCGGCAGTTGCCCGCTCGGAACGGTCAGCGTGGATGCGTCTGGATCAACTCAGGAAGGCGCTCTCGAACTCGCCGAAGATCAGTCGACGCTATCTCCCCCAAGGTAGTTGTTGTCAATTTAATGTTGGCCTTGAGTTCCCATGTTGTGCTGAATGACTCAGTAACGTCATCAGAAACGATGAGACGGTAGACATTGATCTCTGGCCGCAAGCTCAGGATTTCTGTACCATTCCGCCCAACTGCTTGTGCCACTGAGTAGTAACCTTCTCCAAGTTTCGTGAAATATCCATC
The DNA here is from genome assembly GCA_964371945.1 of uncultured Sphaerobacteraceae bacterium. Lineage (GTDB taxonomy): Bacteria > Chloroflexota > Chloroflexia > Thermomicrobiales > UBA6265 > CAYJPA01. The sequence goes on from CAYJPA010000143.1 coordinate 1,017, forward strand.
AACGATCAAACGGCCACCCTCATAACGAGAGGGCGTCGTAAGCCAATAAGGCCAATCGGGGATCTGGCCGTAGAACTCATCGGTGCTTAACTCGGTCGAGTAATCAATCGTGATCGTAATGTCGTCGTGCTCCATTGCTGCGTCTGTCCCGACCGGTCGCGTACGACATTAGTCTCCTACCGTAAAGGAGACTAACATCCTGCGCTCCCCTTGCTGCCTTGATGGGGCTTCTTTGGCTCCCATCTGCCATCTGAGTATCGTCGCCATGTGTTTCCATCCGGATCGGTATAGTCCGAGTGCGGGCCATGTTTCGACCATTCGTTGTGAGGATGCCACTCTTCCCCAGTCTGTACATTCACCCAGTTTCCTTTGTCCGAACCAGGAAGAGCTCCTGGTGCACCGCGCCATTCCCAGCCATTTCCGGGTGGCGGCTGGTCCCCAATTGGAGGCATCGGATTGTTTGGCGGAACCGCGGGCCCCCCGTCGTCCGGAATCGTCGGGCTCCCACCGCCGCCGCCCGGAGAGTTCGAATCGCCATCGAGAGAGTCAACAACATCAAGTACAGTGTCAGCCGTGTCGACAACGTCCTCAATGAGGTCGCAGTCATCATCCGGCTCGTTCGGCGAGCCAGGGCAGGCTTTAAAGTACAACGATGCGTTGTACAAGAACAGTCCAAATTTTGCAGCGCAGGAAGCGACCGCGGATGCTGCTCCAGATATTGAGAAGCGTGCGATCCCTGGGTCGATATTGAGTGTCCCTGAACCTTCGGCGCTGCCGCCAAAGCACTCTCCGTACGAGACGCCATGTGACGAACAGTTCATTACTTGGGATGCGTGAAGAAGGAGCACGAAGAAAATGACAGCGACGACAAAGAAGTTAAATGCAGTGAAGGCCCCTACGCTAAATAGGCCCACACCTGCAGCCACGAGTACAGCACCAAAAATCAAAGAGAACCCTAGTGTCGTCGAGGCTCCAATCGAAAACATAGCGGAACCTTCGAATGCGCTGTGTCCGGTCGGATCGGTGAAGGTGGTAGGGTTGCCGGAGACGTAGGCATACGGGTTGTAGCCCTGCGTGCCGGGTCCGTTCGGACTGACCGTGTCGCGTGTTTCGAAGCGGCCGGTGCCGGCCGAGTAATCGCGAGCACGCAGGCAGACGAGATTGGTGGTCGGGTCGCGCGGTTCCCCTGTCCAGCCATAGAGACCGGCGCTCGGCGTGGAGCGGGGATTGCCCCAGACATCCCAGATGTCAGTCGAAACGACGGTGCCTGAACCATCGGTCCGTGCTCGAAGCGACCCGAGCGCCGATGACCGTAGCCATCGTCGATGCATCGAACCGGCCGCCGCAGTTGCCGAACTGGCTCGCTTCCTGACAAGGCGGGAACACCTTCATCATGACGACCAGCACGAGGAGAATGGCGAGCAGGCGCAAAAAAGCGAGAACGGTTATTAGCCCGGGGCGGCACTAGTCCTGATGTGATCGACCTGACTACCCGGAATTATAGGCGTTGAAGCGAGCTTTCCGACGGCTGTAGACGCAACATCACAGTCCCAAAGCAAATTTGCTGAGAGGCGTCATACTTGGCCAATCTAGAAGTCGAGGAGCATTAATCTTGATCTCTGCTGTCACTTCACTCAAGAATTCTCGACCCGCCCTAAAGAACTCATCCGCCTCGATCCGTTCCCGCAGGTCAGGGTCCGCGTTGGAGTAAATGAACACTTGGTCCGCTTGCGGCTGGAAGAAAATCCAGAGCGGCCCCAGCGAATCGTGAAATGACTGACCCTCCAAACCGTCGAGAAACGATTTCTCGTCCAGCATTGCCGAGAACTGGAGGGCAAAGTCCAGTATCCTGAGCGGAAATCCGCTAACAAAATAGGACTGTTCTTGTGGGCGAGATCCCGACCCACGCGCCAACGGAGGCTGAAGTGCGGGATCGGACGGGTCGAACCGTTCAAGAACGACCCCACCATCTCCAAACCAAAGCCGGCCTAGCAGTAGTTCGTCGTAAACGACGAGATCGGAGTCCTCGTACGGCTGTGGCCGCCCCTTTGCGGAAATCTCGCGTGCGACTGCCCATTCGTGCTCGTAGACCATCCACCGGATTGTGAACTTCGCCATCTGCCGCCTCCCAGGGGCTACACAGGATACGCAGTCCAAATAGCTCCAACAGGTGAGCGGAATGCGTTGTAAACGGCCTCAACTCCCCACGTAAGGCCAGTCTGCGTCAGATTGCTGCCGGTGACGAAGCCGACATTCGTATTCGCAAATACGCACCGGCCATTGCTTTGCGGACGTGGCGGCAGAGTCGGAGCGTACAGCGCAAGCGGGATAAGAACATCCAGAGCCGCCCAAGCCGACATCCCAAAAATGCTATTTGCACCGACTGGGTCCCATTCTGCCCCCGGTCCATGGCGCTCCTCAATATGGTTGCGCTGGACAGTAGATAGGCTCCAACCATACTCCGCAAGCTTGGTTTGACAGTCCTCAGGGGTCCTCTTCGAGGGTGACAGTGTCGGTGTCGGCTGCGGTGCGGGATCCGGGGTTGGCGCAGGCTCCGGCATTGGACCCGGTTGTCCAGAAGGCTCTGGACCGCTGCCCGCGATCGTGCCCACAATCGTGCCAATGAGCCACGGGACGATGGGCCAGATTGGGAAGCCGTTGTCGTCCGGATCTTCATCTGGGTCTGGTGGCCGGAGCTGGTCGCGAAGCCATTGCTGCGCTTCTTCGGCGACTCCGCTGGCTGCCGTCTCGACCGCCGCAGGACTCGCGCCGATGACCGTCGCCATCGTCGATGCATCGAACCGACCGCCGCAATTCCCAAACTGGCTCGCTTCCTGGCACGGCAGGAAGACGTCCATCACAACGATCAATATGACCAAGATCGCGAGCAGGAGATTGAAGGCGCCGAGCGGCGACACCGCGATGAAGCCTAAGAGCGTGACGGAGCCCCCACCGCCCCACCAAGAGCCAATGTGCCGGCGCCAGCTATGAGCCACGAGGTCGCTAAGTGTGAGTAGTGTCCGCTCAGATCGACGCGTGACGTCGGGTAATTGGAGGTTTAGGCGTAGCGGTTGTAGCCTTGCGTGCCCGAGCCACTCGTTTCCAACGTGTCCCGCGTCAGGAAGCGGCCTGTCCCTGGCGAGTACTCGCGTGCCCGCAAATAGCTGTAGCCGGTGGTGGCGTCCGTCGTCTCCCCAGCCCAACCGAACCGGCCCTGGACGCCACTGCTCGCCCGCTCGTTCCCCCACGCATCAAAATCCGTTGATCCCGCGATCGTGCCAGTGTCGTCGGTACGGACCCGTTCACTGCCGAGGCCGTCTTGCAACGGATAGCCTGTGTCGCCACTGCCGTTGTCGATCTCGGAACCCAGTCCTGGGCCGGCATGCACGTAGCTTGTGGTTCCGTCGTCGACCAGCTTCGGGAGTCCGCTGGCGCGGTCGTAAACCAGGTCGGTGCTCGTGCCGGTCGTTTCGCTCACCCGGGTGTCGTCACCGAGGTAGTCGTAGCTCACCGTCGAGCTGCTGACAGTTGCGCCCGTCAGCCGGTTGCTCCAGTCGTAGGAGAAGCTGTCCGATCCCGCACTGATGCGGTTGCCATTGCCGTCGTATCCGAGCGTGAGCCCTTCGATGTCCGTCAATTGATCGGCGTCGTCGTAGGTGTAATCGGTGTCGACCGAGCCGCCGGTGACCTGGGCGCGATTGCCATTCTCGTCATAGGCATACTGAACGGTGCCGCCGTCGGGATAGCGGACATCGACGAGCCGGTCGAGCTCGTCATAGTCATACGTCTCGTATCCATTCGGTGTACCCGGTCCGCTCATGTCGAGTCGTGTGCGGTTCCCGTTCTCGTCGAGCTCGTACTCGTAGGTCGCCAGTACGCCGAGTCCGTCGGAATGCTCGATCAGTTGAAGCCGACCGGCTGCATCGTAGTCGCAGACGCCGAGGGTAATTTTGCTTATGTGAGTAATTGTTCAGATATGCCTCATTTCGGCCGGTGTGCTCGGCCGCATGGGACCGACGCACGGCACACAGCGCTGAACACGAGAACCAAGCTTCGTTTACCGAATGCTTGAGTGATAATCGATGACCAAGTCCTCACGCGCGAGCAGTCCCGCGCTGATGTCTGCTTGAGATCGAAGGCCGTTTCAACATCAAGAGCAAACTTACGCCGGTGAGAAGGTAAAATCAGAAATCAATCGTTTTCCGGCATACCTTTCAGTAGTGTCCGCCACATTGGTCGCGGCACGGTGAATTATGAACCGCGAATTGCGTCATCGATGGGCGGGTCCAGCGAGTCCATCCATCGATCAACCATGTCGGTTGATGCTCGCACATTCGGCAGTGCCTCCAAGAAAACGTTCGAGATCTTCGACTTGCGAAGAGCCTTCGCAAGATTAGCGGCGACAATCGGGCCTGGACCGACACTCGGATAGAAAAGATCTGTGCCATCCCACGACTCGAGGTCGAAGTAGAGGCCAATGTAGTCCGTCCCGATTCGGTGAAGAGATCGCTCGATTCTCGACCGATCGTAAAGTGCTGCGCCGCATCGTCCGGTGATCGCAATACCGGAGTAGCCTTCAACGGGAGCTCCGGACTTGTCGATTACCTCTACCGGGTACGTCGTCCAACCTGTAAAACGTACGAGCACTCCTAATAATCGCGGGGAGGCGACGAGCCCTCTGACGGTAATCCATATAGCGTCTGATGGCGTCCCTCCACCCCGACCCCACGTGAGTCGAACTGGGGTTGCGGGTCGTGCCTCTCCCCGCGAGTACTGCTCAATCTCATCGCGCGAATGTCCACCGAAGTCGCGCGGACCGAAAGCTCGCCCGATCGGTGTTGTTAGTCTGAAGAACGCTCGCATGTCAGGCACGCGATCGCACCGCGGATCTTGATTGATCAAAAGAACGTCGGCAACAGCCGCGACCACATGCTCTCATGTGCTTGGTGAACCACCTCTGCAAACGAAGGGTGAGGATGCGTTGCGAAGAAATCACGCCACTCTCGATTGTAGCCTGCATGCATCCGTTTGTGATACGGCGTAAGCACCCACATCCCATACTGAGGATAATGAATGTTTTCAAGACCGGGAACAGCCGAAAACTCGGGTTCAAACTCGTGCGGGAACACATGATGTGGAGCGAAGAACGGTGGTCCCCACGGATAGAGAATACCTGTGAAACACGCAAGATTGCGTCGGAAGTTTCCGTAGTTGAACGGCGAATACTTGCACCCGAAGTCACCGCGACGGCAAGCGGCGGCGACCAGACCCGGACTGCCGTAACAGACATCCACTACCGCAATCGCGGTGATCAAGACCGCAACTGTCCGCAAATCGAGTCCTTCGAAGCTGTGCTTTACTCTTTCGACCTCTTCGATGGCACGCCCGGTGACTACGCTTGCCCCGATGTGGCAAAGCGGACTGAGGA
>CAYJPA010000144.1:0-6035 GCA_964371945.1 uncultured Sphaerobacteraceae bacterium
TCGTGAAGGTGTCGCTGCAATAGAAATTGGTCAAGGTCGCCATGGTCATGCCGTCAAGCATGACGTGAACATGCCCCACTCCTTCACCATCGGGGCGCCCAACCTGGGCGCAATCGACGGTGAAGCTCTCGATCGAGAGTTGGACTTCGATTGAGCCGGTCGTCACTTGCGACCCCGCGGCCGGTGAGAGGATCTCCACCGTCGGGCTGGATTCCTGCGCGCCCGCGGCACCCAACGGCGCTCCAGTGATTGTTCCGGAGACCAACAGGAGCGCTAACGCGCTCTTTATCCGACCGCGCACTCGATTCGTTCTCAATTCCATGTTCCTGCTCCTCAACGATAGCGAACCGATCGACCGATTCGCCGGGTCACCACTTCGACTCGACTGCTCCACGGTACGTTCGATCCAAACAATCGCCTGTAATGAGCATTACAAGGTGGAGATCGCAAAACATGGGCGCTCTGGAGCAAGGAACGACAAATTCAGTTTGATCGGCTAACGTTCAATTGTCGTGCGACTGGGGCACGAATGGATCAAGTGATCCCTACCCGGGGATACCGGTGATCAAGTGGCGTTTGGCAAGACCTCGGTCCAAAGACCGAACAGCGCGATCCCGATCAGCATGACTCCCGAGAGTCTTCCAATGGCGACGTAGTGCGACGTAAGCCACCGGGTGAAGTTTTGCCGAACCGGCGCCGCGACGAGCGGAAGCGCAACCAACTGCCAGCCAAAACCGACCCCGAATGCGACAAAATGGAGTAGCCCTTCGGCCAACGACGATGCACTGCCGGCGCCGAGCACGAACGCGCTGATGACGACCGGTCCCGTGCACCGCAGCGTCATCGGGCCAAGGAGCAGACCGCGGGAGTATGCCGAAACAAATGGGATCGCCTGATCGGGTTGGTCGACGTGCTTAGGTCCGAAAACGGATTTCGTCCGAGCAGCATTGCGATCCCAAGCGGGATCACAACACCATAGATCAGCGGAAGAAACCGGTCGAGGATGGAGCTGAACGAGCGATTGAGCAGATAGAGGGCAAGCCCAAGCCCGATCATCACGGAGGGAATGCCCGCGAGAACGACCGTGCCGAGCAATCGCCGCGCTCACCGAGGCGTCTATCCGGCCTTTCCGGCAAGGAGCGCAATCAAGCCGGGGTAAAGCGGCAGGACACCGACGTTCGTCAGAATCGCGCCTTTCCCGAGTGCGAACCCTTCGAGGTATTGGACCCAGTCCGTCATTTCTGGGACGCCGCGTCAATCCACTCGCTGATCTCGTCTGCCGGCTTCCCTTCCGTTTCGAGATCGGTGAACGAACCGTCGGGGAGCATGAGAAAGTGCGGGGTGGAGGGCGGCGTTGCCAGGGCGGGGCCGAATTCATCGCCCAGGGAGCGAAACAGCCGGTCAAGGACTCGGCCGCTTTCGGACAGAGGGATTAGTGACGGTCGAGCCAAGTCGAATCCGCATACTGGAGCCGGCCCGGCTAAAGGAGCTCATGGACGAGTAGAATCGCCTTGATTCGCCTGCAATTCTCGAGGAATCGCAAACGAAGACCTGGATCAATGAACCGCCGAATTGGAGTCAGGAGGGCGATCGGCCGGTCGTCGCGACGGCGACCTTGACCGATGTTTGGCAGCGAACGCATTACCCGTACACGCGGTGCAGCGGGCGTGTTCTAGCGGAAGCCGCGACCGGTGATTTCACGGCGTCGGCGCGCTTCCAGGGAGCATTCAAAGACCTCTGCGATCAGGCGGGGTTGATGCTTGCGGTTGATGAGTCAAACTGGCTCAAGTACGGGGTCGAATTCACAATCGGGAAGCTCAATGTCAGCTCAGTTTTGACCCGCGACTTCTCTGCTGGCCGGTTATGCCGATCGAGGCAACCTCAGAGCCGATTACGATTCGGATCACCCGGCTCGACACAACCCTGATGGTCGATTACTCGCTCGACGGAGCGCAATTTCATATGGTTCGACTTGGCTATATACCGATGCCGGCCGTCGTCAGTGTGGGGCCGATGTGTTGTTCGCCGGTCGGGTCGGGATTCGACAGGGTTTTCACCGGTTTCGAGATCGGCGCACCCGCACGAACCGACGACCAGTGACGGATCCTCAGCGACCCGAGAACTTTGGAGCACGTTTCCCGGCGAAGGCGGCCAGTCCCTCGGCGTAGTCTTCTGTTGCATCGAGGGATCGCCGTTCGCACCCGACGATCTCGCCCGCCAGATCGACCGGCAAACCGGCTGAATCCGTAAGCGCGCGCTTGAGTGCTCGAATCGCGAGGGGAGCGTTTGCGGCGATTGCCGTCGCTTTCGCCAATGCAACCGCCATGAGGCCGGCTGCAGGAGCGAGCTCGTCGAGCAACCCAATCTGGAGCCCATGATCAGCGTCGATTTGCCGCCCGGTGAAGAGCAGGTCGTTGGCGGCCGATGACCCGACAACCCGGGGCAGCCGAACCACTCCACCGGCGCCCGGGAAAATGCCGATCTTGACCTCGGGAAATCCAAGCACGGCATCAGTGGCCCCGATTCGGATATCGCAGGCGAGCGCCAGCTCCGCGCCGCCGGCCAGCGCATAGCCTCGAATCGCACCAATCACAGGGACGGGTATTGCGGCAACGGCGTCGATCGCCACACGAATCGCATCGGTGTGGGCGGTGCGCTCCTCAACCGTCATCGCCTGCCGTTCGATCAAATCGGCGCCGGCGCAAAAGGCGCGTTCGCCAGCACCGCTCACGATCACCGCTCGAACCTCCTCATCCGCCGCAAGCAGTTCGATGATCGCCCTCAGGTCGACGACAAGCTGGCGGCTGAGCGCATTTCGAGCTTCTGGCCGGTTCAGCGTCACGCGGGCGATGCCCTGATCCAGTCTCTCGACGAGTACGAGGTCGCTCACAGTGGTATCTCCCCGACAGGGATCGACTCCGATTTTGACGACGCAAGCGTAAGTATCGCGATCGCGCCGACCAACATCGCCGCGCCGATCCAACCCAAGAAACCAAGTCGCTCGTTGAAAAGCCAAGCTGCCAACACAGCCGTAATCAAAGGCTCAATCAGGGTGACGATGCTGGCGTCGGTCGCACTCACGTCCTGAAGACCACGCTGATACATCCAGTAAGCGATTGTGGACGGTCCAACCGCCAGGTAGATGAGCAGTGACCAGGCCGGAAGATTCAGGTCAAGTGAGAAGCCACGCCCGGTCGCAATGGGCAAAAAGATCAACGCTCCGGTTGGAAAGCCAATCGCGAGCGGCGTCATTGGGTGCTGGCGGGCAGCTATCCAGCGCGACACAAAAACGTGCGCTGAGATTCCCGCTGCCGATCCGACTGAGAGCGCAACCCCGATGACGGTATCGCGTGTTTCGCCCGTGCCACCGGAGCGCCATCCGACGATCATCGCTGCTCCGAACACAGCGCCCACTAACGCGGCCATCGTTTGTCGAGTCAGATGGTCGCGCAGGATCACAGCCGATGCGATAACGACCAATACCGGCGAGCCGCACAAGGAGATCAATGTGGCCGCCGAGACGCCGATCCGAGTGATCGCCGCGAGGTAAAGGAACTGATAGACGATCAGCAGCACGCCGAGCAGAGCCATAACCCCAAGGTCTCGCCGGTTGATAGCAAAGAGCTTCCGGCCGAGAACGTGCCAGGCGATCGCGATGCAGATCGGGCTCGCGATCAACGTCCTTAACCAGGAGACGGAAAGGGCGTCGAGATCGCTCTCGTCGTACAGGTACTTCGCGGCGATGCCGATCGTGCCCCAGATGACGCCGGTGCCAATGAGCATGATGAAGCCAAAACTAGGAGCACGCAGACCGGAGCGGCTCACTAATCGGACATCTTTCTAGGTAGCGCAGTTTTGTTCGAAGACGAGCTCACCCAACTCAGCGAAGGCGTTCCAGTCGAAGATGAGCCCCGTCGAAACGCCGCTGCCGAGCGTATAGACGCCGCCGGGGGCAGTCAACTCCGGTGTCGCGAGATCTTTCACGAAATAAGCGCCGCTCGGGGAAAAGTGATCGCCAGGCAGATCGATCGCGCCGAGCGAATTGAAGTTGAGGTTGAACGCCTTGCCCCAAGCGCTGTCGAGCATTCCGCCGATCCAGGTCTTCACACCTTCTGACTGGCAGTAGCGTGCGATGGCGATCGCTTCGCTGAATCCAGAAACGCGAGGCGGTTTGATGTTGATCACCAACCGGTCGAGCGCGTTGTTGCGCTTCCACAGACCGACCGCCGCCTCGGTGTCGCGTAACGAATGGATGCTTTCGTCGAGACAGACCGGCGTTCTCAACTCACGTGAGATCTCGCTGTGGAGCACGATGTCGTCGTCGTAGAGCGGTTGTTCGATCAGGAGCAGGTTGAAGTCGTCGAGTGACTGCAAAGAAGTCCAATTGGTGGTGTCGTAGGCGGAGTTGGCGTCGACCTGGAGCAGGATATCCGGGAAGCGCTCGCGGAGCGCGCGAACGACGTCCAGATCGAATCCAGGCCAGATCTTGACCTTGAAACGTTGATAGCCGAGTCCGGCGGCATTCTCGGCCAGTTCTAGGACCTGTTCGACCGTCTTTCCACCGATGCTGACCCCGACTGGAAAGCTCGATCTCGTGCCGCCCCACAACTGCGCCAGCGACTGTCCGGCCCGTTGCGCTTCAATGTCCCAGAGCGCCGCCTCGATCCCGCTCTTGGCGAAAACCGCGCCTTTGACCCACGCGTAGCTCTGCCGCAACTGTGCGATCGAGGTGATTGCGCCGTGCGTTTGCTGATGCCTGGCAATGGTCGGGGCCAGGAACTCACGGAGACTTGTGATCGCCGCCGGGGTGTCGCATTCGGCCTTGTAGGCGGGCTCGTTGAGCGTCGGAATTTCACCGGCACCGGTCAGACCGTCACCTGTCCGCACGACCACGAATGGCCGCGTCAAAGCGGTCGAGGTGCCAAACGACGTGGTGAAGGGTACCCTGAGCGTCAACGTGACGCGGTGGATTGCGATACTCGAGATCATTGATTCGTCCTTCCGCGTTCGAGCACGTAGTAGTTGTCTCGCTCGCCGGCTTCGGTCAGTCCGCTCGCGAACCCAGTTATCCGGTAATCGCCCAGGCTGGAATGAACGGAGATCGCCGCCGGACCGTCGGACTCGACATCCTCGAAGACTCGCGTTTTGGTCGGAAGCAGACCGGTGAGCACCTCGCGCATCTCCTGGCGCCAATGAGTCGCTTTCGCTGGATCAGACTGCATCAAGGCGTCGATGTCCCCAGGTATCCGGTAGCGCATCCGCATGGGCGCCCGCGCTCTCAGCACCGCCGAGGCTTCGGTGGTCAACTCGGGGAGATCGGAGACACTTGAAGGCAACCGCGTGTGGTGCACACGGGTATGCACATCGAACAATCGTCGATACGTTGCGGTCGAATGCAGGTCCCATCTGGCCGTGAAGCGATCCGACGGCACATCCCCATAGAGCACGCTCCTCAGAATTCCATATTTGTCGATCGACAGCTCATCGACAACCGCGCCCAGTTTTTCCAGGTTCAAACGGGCGTTCGCTCCGCGCATCGGATCGAAGGTCCATTGCATCTTGGTGTGGCCGTTTCGTAGGGCGATATAGGCCTGGACGACTTTGAGATACCAGCCGATATCGCGGGCGCCGCGAACCGTTTCGTGCACGCCGAGCATGTGCGATACGAACGTGCCCGAAGGAGAACCGGCGCCAATCACGAAACCGAGCCAGCCGTCGTAGTTGAATCCTTTCGCAAGTTGGTACGCGACGAGCAATGCCCCGCCGGTGTCACGCAGAACCGCCAGAAGATTGACCGGCACGAGCTCCTCGCCCGGCATCCCCCACACGCGTGCTTGCAGGCGAACCACGAGCGTCAGCGCATCGATATCCCTGCGGTCGTAGCCATCGTAGTCATACGACGGCGCCTGCGCATGCTCCCATCCAAGCTCGCAGAAGACGATCGGTCCGAGCTCGTTGTCCTCTTTGAGCCATCCATTGTGAAAAGGGCGAAGCCCAAAGCGCTCTGGATTGAACGCGGCCAGCGCATCAGCGTG
>CAYJPA010000145.1:0-5776 GCA_964371945.1 uncultured Sphaerobacteraceae bacterium
CGCGATCTCCACAGGAACTAGCGGCCCGATTGCGCGCGATCGGGCAACGCGCGACGCCGCAGCGGTTGCTTATTCTGGGCGCGTTTCAGACACCTGGGGAGCACCTGACCGCGGAGGAGGTCTACGAACGAGTCGGACCGCTGTCACCGGCGGTCAACCGGTCAACGGTCTACCGGACGCTCGAGCTTTTTCGCGATCTAGGTTTGATCACCGAGACGGATCTGGGCGGCGGCATGCGGCAGTTCGAGCTGCTGGACGGACCGCGCCATCATCATCTGATCTGCCGGAACTGCGAGCACATGATCGAGTTGGATGACGAGATCATCGAACCGCTGCGCGATCATGTGCGGTCTAAATACGGGTTTAGCGTAACGATTGATCATCTGGCGCTCTTTGGCCTGTGCTCCTGCTGCCAGGGCGTGGCGGACAACGCGTCCGCCGCCGAAGAAGTGGCCTAACCCGACAGATGCCGAAATACGATTACGCCTGTCCCGAGTGCGGCGCGCGGTTCGAGCGAGAGGCGCCGGTGAGCGAGGCGGGGTCGGCGGCGGCGTGTCCGGTGTGCGGGACGGAGAGCCGGCGGGCGTACACGGCGCCGAGGTTGTTGTTCAAGGCGGATCCGAAGGATGTGCGGCCGGTGTGGCACAACCATGATGGGTATTCGCATGCGCATGCGCCGCGACGGGGAAGGCACGCGACGGCGAGCGAAGATCACTAATCGAGTCCTCAACTACTTGCTCTAACCTGGGCGAATTGATCACTCTATTGACGTCGACGGAGAGCCATCCAAATATATCTCTTATACTAATACTCACCCCTTGTTTTCGGGTTCTTGAGCGCGTAAGGAAACGCTTGAAAACTGGTCGCATGCAATGGGTCAACTTTTGACTTTGCCAGATTGAAATAGCTGGGCGACGGTGACAAAGATCCGCGGACACCTCCTCCGATTGACATGACCGGACCGTGACCTGACAGATTTGGTGGGCTTTCGAATCGAAAAGTGAACTCGCCCAACGGACCAGAAATCTCTGGTGATCCTATAACGACCTCTGGCCCGCTCAAGTATTGCGCAGCAACGATCCAGGGTGTGAAGCCGACGGGCCCAAAGTAGCTGGCGTAAATTCCTTGAACTTGTATTAGTACCTCTTCAAAATATTCATATCGGCTACTAATTAGCCGTTCGGCCGGTTGGCGGAGCACAACTGACAAAACATCTTTTCCAATGCCAACTCCATGGTCCGAAGCCAGTCGCAATGCGTCAATCAGTAGGGACTCAGTTTGATCAATGGATTTGCTCTCGCGTAGATTGCTTTCAACCTCTAGTCGTATCCGGTTGATGTGTGGATTGCTGGGTGTGAAGTCGAGGTAGAACATGCCTTGGAGCCAACCGTGGCGACGACTCCAACCTAATCCTTGATAGAAGTCGCCGGCTCCGGTGTCGGCAATGACATAGAGTATTGGTCTCCAGAGCTTTTTGCCCCTTTGCCATCCGCACAACACTATGCGGGGAAGGCACCATCTTTCGCGCGCCGGAAGGAGCCGAGCGCTCGCCACCAACGATGCGCGCAGTTTAATCATTGCTGTGCCGATATCAGGCCACGGAGGCACTCTGCCAAGGGTGACCTTGCTTCCGATTCCTCCGGTTGGACTTGGTAACCAAGTTGAAAAGTCCTCATTTGAGAGTTTCTCGGCAATCCACTGATCTGTCGGTCTACCCTCCAAGCTAGCCCGGCCCGTGTATCCGATCGAAACGTAAGCATCACGCGCCAGAAACACGATGCTCTTGTTTGCATTTGGATCAACACTGACTTGACCGAAAGAGGTCGGACGGGAGATGAGCCTATCGCTAATGTGAAGAACGAATCTGTTTGAAACAAAACTGATATGTAGAGTCATACTTTATCGCTCCGTATGGACCCTCAAATCAATTCGGCTCGAAAAAAGGAGCAATGCCCTATCGAGATGGCGCTGCTCCCCAGATACAGCTTAATTCCGATTCGAGCACTTTGGAGTCGCGATAGCCTAATTCGCCGGTGCAGTCCAGTTGCTACCTACACTCACGAACACAAAAGTTGGATTCACTGAGTCCATCTCATACGACCAATTCCAGGAGTTCGCCCTGGATGACTTCGCTGAGGATGCGGATGCCTTCGGGGATTTGGGTGTCGGTGGCGAAGGAGAATGAGAGGCGGATGGTGTTTTTGCCGCTGCCGTCGGCGAAGCAGGTTGCGCCGGGCAGGTATTCGACGCCGCGCTCCTTCGCCTGCGGGCGCATTTTGGCGGCGTCGATCTGTTCCGGCAGGGTCAGCCAGATGAAGAAGCCGCCGTCCGGTTTGGTCCAGGTTGCGCCCTTCGGCATGTAGCGTTCGAGCGCGTCGAGCATCAGGTCACGACGGTGGCCGTAGATCCCCTTCAGTTTGGCGATGTGGTCGTCGAGGTTAGCCGGAATCCATTCGGCCGCGACGAAGGAGCCGAAGACGCTGGTGCTGCCATCGATCTTCAGTCGCGCCAGGCGGCGGATGATCTCCTCGTTGGCGACTAGCCAGCCGAGACGCATGCCCGCGCCCATGATCTTCGACATGGTGCCGAGGTACATCGTGTAGCCATGGTTGTCGAAGGTGTAAATCGGCGGCAGGTGCTCGCCGTCGTACCGGAGATCGTGGTAGGCGTCGTCTTCCAACACGAGCGTGCCGTATTCGGCCGCGAGCTCGGCGATGCGCTTGCGCCGTTCGACGGTGGTCGAGATTCCGCTTGGATTCTGGAAGTTCGAGATCACGTAGATGAATTTGGGGCGGGTTCCGGCCGCGGCGAGTCGTTGCAGCTCAGATTCGAGGGCGTCGACGTCGAGCCCGCCGTCATTGACTGGAACGGTGACGAGCCGGCCGCGGACGTTGTTCACGGCGTCGATGAAGCCCATCCAGGTCGGGGCCTCGCAGATGATGACGTCACCGGGATTGATGAGCAGATCGAGCACGAGCTGAAGCGCCTGCGATCCCCCGGCGGTGATGATCAGGTTTTCGGGACCGGCGACGATTTTCTGATCGCGGCGGAGCTTGGTGAGCAGGGCGCCGGCCAGTTCCGCAACCCCAGTGGTTTTGCCGTACTGGAGCGCCCACTCCGGGTTCGCGTCGAGCGCCCGGCAGGTGGCATCGGCCACGGTGGCGTTCGGCAGGGATGCGCGATCCGGGAAGCCGAAGGTGAAGGAGATGTGCTCGGCCGAGGAGCGGGGATCGACCAGTGCGGCGGCGGTCACGCCTTCGCCTTCACCGCGAACCGAGAGCAGCTCGCGTAAATGATCGTGAAAAGTCGTCGCGGTATCGCTCGCCATGGTGTGCTCCTGCCGGCTTCGTCTGATTGTTCGCCGCACGATTCTACGGGCGCGAGGCTTCTCGCGCCATGGTGCTCGGCTGCAGCACCGGGCGACAGGGCTGAATGCTGTGCGAAAATGCGGCCCGCAAGACGATCCAAGAAAGGAGCCGACGATGGTCGATCAAGTCCGCCGCACATTGAGCGCCCGCGATGTCGCGGCGCGAAAAGGTGGGCGAAAGCTCTCGATGATCGTGGCCTCCGACTATCCGATCGCCCGGCTCGTCGACCGGTCGGGGATTGAGCTGATTTTGGTCGGCGATTCGCTGGGCATGACCGCGCTCGGCTATGACTCGACGATTCCCGTCACGGTCGACGACATCCTCCATCACTGCAAAGCGGTCGTTCGCGGGGCGCCGCGGACGCATGTCGTGGCCGATCTTCCATTTCTCTCCTATCACCTGAGCGACGCGCAGGCGCTGGAGAACGCGGGGCGGTTGTTGCAGCTTGGGGGCGCCGATTCGGTCAAGCTCGAAGGCGGGAGCGAGCAGATCGCCGCGAGGGTTCGCGTGCTCGTGGCGGCCGGAATTCCGGTGATGGGACATATCGGGATCACGCCGCAATCGGGCGCGACCGAGGGTTACAGTACCCAGGGCGCCGATGCGATCTCAGCGCGGCGCATTCTGGCGGAGGCGCACGCGCTGTCAGATGCCGGCGTTTTCGCGATGGTGGTCGAGGCGGTGCCGGCCGAACTGGCGCGGATGATCACGGTGCAGGTGGCGGCGCCGACGATCGGGATCGGGTCTGGGCGCGATTGCGACGGGCAGATCGTGGCGGCGACCGACATGTTGGGAATCGAGAGCAAGCTCTTTCTCAACTTTTCCAAGAAGTACGCGAATCTGGGCGCGGAGATCGAGGCGGCGTTTCGAACCTATCTATCTGAGGTCGAATCCGGGGAATTCCCCGGACCTGAGCTGGCGACATCGCTTCCGCCTGAGGTGCTGACGGCGCTCGATGGCGGTAGTTTGCCGACGCGTTGATTCGATATCAAAGTGAACGGAGGGTTCGTGGTGACCTCGAACGGCGGCGAAATCTGGCGCGGCAAGACCGGCAAGATGAGCCAGGAGGAGATCGACGAGTTTTTGGGCCGGGTCGCGCTTTGCAGGCTGGCGTGCCATGACAATGACGGCTGGCCGTATGTCGTGCCGACCTGCTTTCAATATAAGGACGGCGGGTTTTACATCGTTCCGCGGGAACGATCGGCGTGGGCGCAGTACATGAAAAAGGATCCCCGCGTCGCGTTGGTGATCGACGATCCGGATGCTGGGTCGCAGCAGCGGGTCACGGTCAAGGGCGAAGCGCGGGTGGTTGAGGAGCCGAACATCGGCGGCAAGTGGGTGGCGGTCGCGAACGACATGGTCCGGCGCTATCTGGGGACGATCGCGGACGATTATCTGGATTCGGCGTCCGAGGAGCCGCGGTGGCTCTTCTTTGTGAAGCCGATTTCAATGACAACCTGGCAGGGCGTGGACTGGGCCAAGAGGTACAAGCACGAGCCCGCTTCGAGCGGCGGTTAACGGAGATCTCCATCCAAAATCGAGTTCGGGCGAGATCGAGGCAATCCGCCGAAATTGAAAAACGGCCTTGGCACGCCACGTGCTTGCGGTTCCGGGAAGATGCGGACTGACTGGTCGATCAGGTTGGAAGACCGACGGATGGGCGTGTTGTGATGCTCAGGAGGCGCGTCCCTGCGAACGTGCATGGAGCGCCGTCAGCGGCGACAGAAAGGAAGCGAGGAGAGGATGAACGAGCAGAAGTTCGACGATCTCGCGAGACTTGTCGGAATTGGAGCTACCCGGCGTCGGGTCCTGGGCGGACTGTTCGGCGTCGTTGCCGCCGGGGTGACCGTGTTTGGCCGGCACTCGTCCGTGGGAGCGCAGGATTGCATCGACGAAGGCGACGCGTGCGATGTGGACGACGATTGCTGTGAAGGCATCTGCTGTGCGGGGTTCTGCCGCAACATTGAGTGCTGTATCGACGAAGAGGATCCGAACGCGCGCTGTCCAGAAGGCACGAGCTGCTTCGAGGGGATTTGTGACGAGATCAATGGCACATGTGGAGTGCTCGGCGATCCGTGCGATATCGTGAACGAAAACGCGGATTGCTGCTCTGGACTCGTTTGTTTCGAAGCCGTGTGCGATAACCCCTCCGGTCTCTGCATGGGAGCTGACGAGTACTGCGGCGACGATGAACTCGAGTGCTGTGGCGGCCTCATTTGCACCGACGGTTACTGTCTCGGGACCTGCGCCGGTGAAGGTGAGGCTTGCCAGGACGATGACGATTGCTGCGATGGGTACGCGTGCTCGGACGAGGCACTCTGCGAAGCAACGTTGGCCCTCCCAGACACCGGTATCGGACAAGCCGATGAGGGCTTGAATCCGCTGCTCGGCGCCGGGATGGCGGTTGGGGC
>CAYJPA010000146.1:0-5776 GCA_964371945.1 uncultured Sphaerobacteraceae bacterium
CCGCGGAGCCCGCGAACGACGGTTGACCCCGTGCAAGGGCTGCTCCACCGCGACCAGGGGTTGCGGTGGAAGTGGCGAACTAGCCCGGCGACACTCCGCTCTCTCCCGTACAGTTTCAGGCGAGCCAGGTGAAGGCGAAACCATTCGTGGTTGCACGGAAGGGTAGGGGTGGCCGGCGTTTGGGTTCATGAAGACGTCGGTCCAGCCAAACCCGTCCGAGTCGGACCACGCTCAGATCGCGCCGATCCTTCCGGTCATACTGGACTCGCTCTCCGCGGCGGATCACACGCAATCCGAGTTGGGTGCTCCACCAATACGCGAGGTGGAGCGCAAGTAGCAGGCGATTGAACCGGTCGCGTTTGGTGATCTTGCTCGCCTCGATGTCCCATCCCCGTTGCTTGCAGTCCGGGTACCCTCTGGGTGACATTGCTTCGACATGTGCCCGGCTTCGATATTCTCGCACTCGATCCGCACCCGCCGGACGATCAGAGACCAAGATCCATGGTTCATCCTGCCCGACATCCCACCGGATGGTGAGTTCGACCGTGCGCCACCCCGACCCTTTGAAGAGCTCCACGGTGCCGCTCCAGCGCTGCCCTGGCGTTGTCACCAGTTCCCAGACCGGAAACGATTTCCCATCCGCCAACCGCACCGTACAACACCCTTGCTTTGCACTCGCACTGAGGCGAAACAGCGCGTGCCACCCCACCTCCCGGCACACATCAATCAGCTCCGCCGAAGTCAAGCCGCGATCACCAATCAGCGTGACCGTGCACCCCGGGGGCATGGCCGCCACGATCTCCTTCACCAACGCCCGGACCACCTCCACCAATGACTGCGGCCACGTCTCCGCTCCCGGCATCACCCGCCACGCTAGTGGCAACGTCCGCGTACGACAGATCAACCCAATCATGACGATACTCGCCGTTGCGTTTTGCGGTGTCGGGTCCAACACCAACTTGATGTCCCGACCGGTCTGACTTGCCACCAGTGATGGCAGCACTTGCCGCCAGATCTCCACGACCTTCACCTGCTTATTCCCCAACCAGCGCCGCTGCTGCTTCTCCGTACTTGCCTGCTGGACACCGGACGGTATCGCCGCTGCCACGTTCAACAGCGCCACACTTCCTGACTGAATCATCCCAAACACCAGCCGCGCCAGCGTGCGGCTTCGCGTGACTCGTATCGCAGGCAGGAGCGCGCCCACCTGCGCCAGCCAATCGTGGAATAGTGATGCTCGGGTCGACATAGCGGTTCTCCTTGCGTCACGGGCGATTTCGACATCAACCAGTGTCGCAGAGTCACTGCTTGTCGACCTATTATCCGCAAACTGTACGGGAGAGAGGCGACCCTCCGGGGCCTTTCACCGCAATCCATCACACTCCGAGCCACTCCCCCACCGCGCCATACCAGTGCGCTCATCGTTACCGTTTTGTGAAACTAATTTGTGACCGACCGAGTAGGTTTGGAAGCGGTTCTGTGACCACGGTTTCAGCCAGCGCCTCCGGGGCGTCTTTGCGCACTTCGATGCCGCGGGAAGCTGCAACGCGCCGGCGGTCACCGCGGGGCTCTCAACGAGCTCGCACCCTATGTCGCAGAAGAGCTCGCATACGCATTTCCGAAATCGATGGAACGTAACGTCGTGCTCACCACACGAGACCTTCGCAAACGGTTTGGTTCGGCGAGAAGTTGACTGCGACGTATATCTATCACTGTCTTAAAATCTTAAAAGAGTATGTACAAAGTACTAGTTAACGTAGTGACTGGGGATATGAGGATAACTGAAATAAGACCGCGTACGTACGCTCCGGTCATGTCGCAGAGTAATGTGGAAAGGTTATCCACATGTCCACCAGCGCGAGCATAACATTGTCAGAATCAAAACAACTTCGGCTGTGACAATCCACGCACGTTCGCTCTTCGCCCACAAAGCCGAAACGAACCCAGGCACAGCAAAATCGCCCTTTTCCGCACCGTTTTCCACAAATTTGCCCGGTTATCCACTGTTATCGTCGAGTTATCCACAGCACGTGACCTTAATGTGACAACCTGGCAGTGCGCGAGACTGCAAACAATGGTCACAAAACATGCCAACACAACTGAAGGAATGAAGGTTGAGACCGCTCTGATATAATAGAACAAACGTTTGAATCCCGATTCGCCTCATCGGATTTACCGCAAAACCAGAAGTCCTACCTTATCGGTCGAAGACGGGATGCCCTGAATCATGGTCCTTGCATCCGAAACTCATCCCGGAGCCGAAACGCTGCACCAGTTTGAGTCGCGCGCGGCGACTGCTGAGAGCAGTCTAAAACTGGCAGAGGAAGAGAGCTGGTGGGATCGCTGGCATCTGTCGTTGGCGGCAATCTCGTGCTGGTCGTTGCTGTTCGTTGCATTCCTGGTCGATCACGCTACTCCCGCGCCGCACTGGCTCGTGATCGGCCTTTATGTACTTGCCTACCTTGGTGGTGGAACGTTTGCCACGCGGACCGCGATTACCGATCTCGCTCACGGTCAGGTCAATGTGGACCTGCTGATGGTGACCGCCGCCGCCGGCGCGGCGATCGTGAACGCCTGGGGCGAAGGCGCGGTCCTGCTCGGGCTCTTCTCCACCTCGAACGCGCTCGAGCATCACGCGCTCGAGCGGACCCGGCGCGCGGTTCGCTCGCTGATGGAGCTCAGTCCGGACGTTGCAACGGTTCTCAGGTCGGACCTTCCGGGCGGCGAAGCGACGATTCCGATCGATCAGGTGCGGTTAGACGATCTCGTGCTCATCCGCCCCGGTGAGCGGGTGCCGGTCGACGGCACGGTCTTCGCCGGCGAAACGGATATCGATCAGGCCGCGATCACCGGCGAATCGATTCCGGTGAGTAAGCGGATCGGCGATGTCGTTTTCGCCGGCACGATCAACGGCAGCGGTGCGGTTCAAGTGCGGGTGACCAAACTCGCGACGGAGAGCATGCTGTCGAAGATCATCGGCTTCGTCGAGGACGCACGCGAGCAAAAGAGCAAAACGCAGCGATTCACCGACGCGTTCGAAGGCAGATACGCGGTCGGGGTGATCCTCTTCGCCACGCTTGTCTGCCTGATCCCCTGGCTTGGCTTCAGTCGCGACTTCGGCGATAGCTTTTACCGGGCGATGACCCTGCTGGTGGTCGCCTCCCCGTGTGCGCTCGTGATCTCGACGCCGGCATCGACGCTCTCGGCACTGGCAAACGCGGCCCGCCACGGCATCCTCTTCAAGGGCGGCAACCACCTGGAGAATGCGGGAACCATCACCACTGTCGCGTTCGACAAGACCGGCACGCTGACGCTGGGCAAACCGCGGCTGACCGATATCGTTTCAGTCGATCGCTCCATTGACGAGACCGAGCTTCTGCGCCGAACCGCGAGCGCGGAACGTCTCTCCGAACACCCACTTGCCCAGGCAATCGTGACCGAGGCGAACGAGCGCGGTCTCGTGCTCGAGGAGGCGCACGATTTTCTCGCGATCTCCGGCAAGGGCATCGTCGCGACCGTTGACGGCCATGAGATCGCGATCGGTAACGAGGCGCTCTTCAAGGAGCTCGATGTCCCAATGAGCGAGGCCGCGGTCGATGCATCGTTGCGTCTCCGGGCCGACGGCAAAACAACGATGTATGTCGGAACGCGCCAGCAAATGCTCGGAGTCGTCGCCGTCGCGGACACCGTGCGCCCGCAGGCGGCCGGGGCGATCGCGCAGCTCAAGAAGCTCGGAATCACGCGAACGGTGATGCTGACCGGCGATCATCGCGATGTCGCGAACGCAATCGCCCGGCAGCTCGGCATCGACGATGTGCGAGCCGAGCTGTTGCCTGAAGAAAAACTGACGACTATCCGTGAATTGCTCGAGCACGGGCCGGTGGCGATGGTCGGCGACGGCGTCAACGATGCACCGGCGCTGGCGACGGCCACCGTCGGGATCGCGATGGGGGGCGGTGGCACCGATGTCGCGTTGGAAACCGCGGATGTCGTGTTGATGGCGGGCGATCTGACGAAGCTGCCGTATGCGATCGAGCTCAGCCGGCGGACGCGCAAGATCATCATCCAGAATCTGACCTTCTCGCTCGCGGTGATATTGATCCTCGTGCTTTCCGCCCTCTCGATCGGGATCCCACTTCCCCTCGGCGTGGTCGGCCATGAAGGCAGCACCATCGTCGTCGTGACCAACGGATTGAGGTTGCTGCGCACCCGGAGTTGATCCCGATCGATGCTTTCACGACTTCGAGGCACACCTCGCCATGACATCCGGTACACCGGGCAGCAGCATCGGTGGCCGATGAGGTCGTGAGTCGCATCTTGCCGATGAGCACGAGTCAGATCACGCTATCCCGTGGCTGTCTTTTCGTCGCCAGCGAAGAGTGATGCTTGTGGCGCGTCTTGTCCGCGTGTGCGGCGTGGGCGGTAGGGCGCCAGGCGCCGCGCAGGGTGCCACGCCGTCTCCTCCATCGGTGGCAGAAACGGTTGCGGTGAGGGGTAGCGATGCGAAAACGAGCTCGCCTCGCCGACCTCCCGTATGCCGCGTCCATCCGGCTCGAACGCCACCCGGTACTGGACCAACGCTTCAGCTCGGTATTCGACGGTCAGGGTTTCTCCGGCGACCCAGACCGCGGCTCGCTCGCCGGCCAGGCCTCGCTCTCCGTACAACCGCCAATGCCTGAACCTGAGCGAGCCAGCGGCGTTGAGGACGCGCGTGGTCCGCAGCCGGAAGAGTCGATCGAGGTCAGTCGGTTCGCACCATGCGCCGTGAACCCAGCCGAGGACCATCCCCGGACTGCGGCGTCCCTTGGCTCGGTCGCTATGCGCGGCGTGCGGTTGGTGGTTGAAATCATGGAAGAAGCGGTCATGCACTGCTTGGAGCTCTGCCCACGTCGTTGCCTGCGCGTAGTGGTAATCAGCCATCCGGCGCATCACATTGAAGTTCGTTTCGATGTAGTTCTGCCAAGGCTGCCCCTGCTCGATCTGCTCCTTGCGGATCCCGAGTGCCGCATAGATCGCCTGCGCGTGCTTCGCCTTGAAGATGCTGCCGCTGTCACTGATGAGGATTTCGGGGGCGCCGTGCGTTTCGACCGCAGCCCGTAACACAATCAGGTAGGCCGTCAAATCCTGTCGCGGCGAGATCGCACTCGCGAGGAAAGACCGGCTGAAGTTCTCCAGGATGGAGATGACGTAGGCAGGCTTCCCGGTGCCGAGTTGGTGATCTTCGATATAGCGCACGTCGACGGACCAGTACTGATGCCGGCGCTGAGCCGCGAACGGCATCGCCTGTGGTTCGTGTGGGACGGCGGCGGTTGGTCTCGGGGCGCCGAGATCGCGGTGCAAGGCGAGGATCCGGCCGCACGTGCGTGGGGAGAGATGGATGCCCAACTGCTCAAGGGCGGCATGGATCCGGAACTCGCCAAGCTCGGGGTTTGCCTGCAGCCGACGAATGGCGACCATGGCTTTGAGATCGACCTTCTGCGCTCGGTGGTGGGGAGCACGCGACCGATCCGCCAAGCCGGGCAGTCCCTCCGCGACCCAACGGCGCAGCGTGTCGTAGACCCGTGAGCGCGCCGTTTCCAGGTAACCGGCAATCGCTTTCGCACTCCAGCCCTCGAGATACAGATCGACGATCGCCTTCCGGCGGGCGATCGGATCGGGGATATCGTGATAGAGCATGAACCGCCGCGGTCGGTGGATTGGCAGCGGTTCGGACGCCAGGACCTGCTGCACCGTGTGGTAGCTGACGGCCCGATCGAAACGGTGGTGGCAGATCCGC
>CAYJPA010000147.1:0-5591 GCA_964371945.1 uncultured Sphaerobacteraceae bacterium
GAGCTTGGAGCTTGGAGCTTGGAGCTTGGAGCTTGGAGCTTGGAGCTTGGAGCTCAGGGCTACTGGTTATCGATCTGCGCTCGTTGGAGTTTGCCGGAATAGTCGACGTAGATGCTTTGCCATTCGGTGAAGAAGTCGATGGTGGCGGTGCCGGCCTCGCGGTGGCCGTTGCCGGTGCCTTTGGTGCCGCCGAAGGGCAGATGGATTTCGGCGCCGGTTGTGCCCGCGTTGACGTAGAGAATACCGGTGTAGATATCCTGCATCGCCCGGAACGCGCGGTTGACGTTGGTGGTGAAGATCGAGGCGGAGAGGCCGTACTTGACGCCGTTGACGACTTCGATCGCTTCGTCGAGTGAGCCGACCGGGATGACCGAAGTCACAGGGCCGAAGATTTCTTCCTGGGCGACCCGCATGCCGGCAGTGACGTTGTCGAAGATGGTTGGTTGGTGGAAGTGACCGCGGCCGAGATCGCCTTCGGTCGTGATCTTGCCTCCGGTGGCGACCAGAGCGCCCTCGTTTTGGCCGATTGCGATGTAGTCGTTGATCGATTTAAGCTGTCCGCTGCTGACGACCGGGCCGATGTCGACCGTTTCGTCGAGTCCGTAGCCGAGACGCATGCCGCCGGCTCGTGAGACCAGACGATCGACCAGCTCCTTTTGAACGGAACGGTGGGCGACGACCCGGCTGGCGGCGGTGCAGCGCTGGCCCGAAGTGCCGAAGGCGCTCCAGAGAATGCCGTCGGTGGCGAGATCGAGATCGGCGTCGTCCATGACGATGACCGCGTTCTTGCCGCCCATTTCGAGCGAGATCCGCTTGTTGAGGCGGGCGCCGCGGGTGGCGACATCGATACCGGTCACATTCGAGCCGGTGAATGAGATCACGGGCACGTCCGGGTGCTCGACAATCGCGTTGCCGACGTCGGCGCCGCCACCGAGCACGAGATTGACCACGCCGGCGGGGAGTCCGGCTTCTTCGAGAATCTCAACAAAGCGGATCGCCGAGCGCGGGGTGAAGGTGGCCGGTTTGAAGACGACCGTGTTGCCAGCGATGAGGGCGGGCATGATCTTCCACGACGGGATCGCCATCGGGAAGTTCCAGGGTGTGATGATGCCGCACACGCCGAATGGCTTGCGGACCGACATGTTGAATTTGTTTTGCAGTTCCGACGGCGTGGTTTGGCCATACATGCGGCGGCCTTCGCCGGCCATGTAGAAGGTCATGTCGATCGCTTCCTGAACGTCTCCGCGGGCTTCGCTGATGACTTTGCCCATCTCCTCGGTCATTTCGCGGGCGAATTGCTCTTTGCGGTCGACCAGGAGATTGGCGACCTTGTAGAGAATCTCGCCGCGCTTGGGAGCAGGGTACAGTCGCCAGCTTCTGAAGGCTTCCTTGGCGGCAGTGACGGCGGATTCGACATCGGCCAGGGTGCTTTAGGTGTAGGAGGCGACGAGATCGCCGGTGGCTGGATTGAGCCGTTCGAAGGTTTTGTTGGAGGCGGACTCGACCCATTTGCCGGCGATGAAGTTGCGGAAGATTTCTGACATCTGTGTGGGCTCCCTTGTATGGAACGGATTGGTTCAAATCCGGGGAAGTCTACTCGGTTGGTGGGGGCAAGAATGACCCGCGGGCGAGACCCGTCGACAGGCTCATGGTGACGGTGGGCGACGGTGCGAATGTCACAGAATGTCACAAAATGTCACAGGTTGACAGTGGTGTGACACTCGTATATAGTCGATTGGAAATATAGAAAGACGGCAATCTATGCAACAGATTTCTGGCGGTCAGCTCGATTTGGTGTTTGCGTCGCTCGCGGATCCAACACGGCGGGCGATTCTGGCGCGGCTCGCGAAGGGGGAGGCGACGGTCAATGAGTTAGTGGCGCCGTTTGGGTTGAGCCAGCCGACGATCTCGAAGCACCTGAAGGTGCTCGAGCGAGCAGGGCTGGTGTCGCGGGGCAAGCACGCGCAATACAGGCCAGTGCGGCTGAACGCCGCACCCCTCGAGAGCGCCGTGCAATGGCTCGGTAACTACCGACGATTTTGGGAGGTGAGTCTGGATCAACTCGACGATTACGTGTCCGATTTGCAACGAAGGGAGAATAAATGACAAGTGCAGTTGACGACGTCAAACCCAGTGCCGACCTCGAAGATGTTATCAATCGCGATTTCGATGCGCCCGCGAGATTGCTCTTCAAAGCATGGAGCAGCGCAGAGCATCTATTGAAGTGGTTTGGTCCAAAGGGATGGCCGCTCACGCTCTGTGAAGTCGATTTCAAGGTCGGCGGGCGCTTCAGGTTCGCCATGACAGGATCGAGTGGTGTTCAGAACACCCCGTTCGGAGGCGAGTATCTGGAGATCGTGCCCGACCGCAAGATCGTGTTCGACAACGGGTTTGAAGAACCTGGAGCCGAGCACGTAATCGTGACCGTCGAATTCGACGAGCAAGACGGAAAGACGAGGCTCTCCGTGCGAACCCTCTTCCCCACGATCGCAATGAAAGAGATGTTCATGAACAGTGGGTACGCCCAAGGTTACGCCTCGGCATTCGACCAATTGGACGCTCTACTCGACGAATTGAAGCGGCAGGAGGCATTGTGAGCAAGATCATCGTGGCGCCACTTCTGGCGCTCGATGGCGTCGTGGAAGCGCCTGGAGGAGAGCCTGGACACCCACATACCGGCTGGGCGGGCGATTTCATGGGAGAAGAGGAGGTCGCGTACAAATTCGGTGAAGTGCAAGAAGCCGAAGCGTTGCTGATCGGGCGCGTGACCTATGAATCGTTCGCCGGCGCCTGGCCGGCGTACGAGGGCGAGTTCGCCAACAGGATGAATTCCATGCCGAAGTACGTCGTTTCGAACACGCTACGCGATCCCGAGTGGACCAACACTACGGTCATAAGCGGTGACGTGATGGGGCAGATCCGGCAATTGGTAGCTGGAGATCGCGGTCCGTTGATGGTCCACGGGAGCCGAAAGCTTGCGCAATCGCTGATGGAGTATGACCTGGTCGATGAGCTTCGGTTGATGATCTTTCCGGTGGCGGTCGGCAGCGGTTTCCGGCTCTTTCCGGAATCGCCGAACAAGGTGAGCTACCGGCTGAAGGGGTCGCGCTCGTTTGCCTCGGGCGTGGTAGAGCAGACGTACGAGCGCGGCTAGGACGGTGAACGAGCGTTGCGGCCCCGCCCCGGAATAAATTCCAGGGCTACGCCGACGAAACCCCTCCAGGGTTGAGAACGAAGGTGGCACGCACAATAGAACAGCAACCCGAACGGCCGGCGTCATCAGCGGACATTCGAGCAGTCCGAAACCTGGCCGGCCGGGCTGTCGATTTAGTAGAAACTCAATCGACTAGCTTCTGAACGCGGTCTGGAGTGAATCGCGCAAACGAAGTTTTGGGCCGGACGAAGCGGCGTTGAAACCGAGGAGGCCTTTGTGGCAAGCGTCAGCACGTATCTGAACTTCACGAACGAGACGGAAGCGGCGTTCACGTTTTACAAGTCGGTCTTTGGCACAGAGTTCACCAACATCATGCGCCATGGCGACGTTCCTGGACCTGATGGTCAGCCAAATCCGGATAATCCGCTGCGCGATCTGATCATTAATGTGCAGCTGCCGATTCTTGGCGGTCATCTGCTGATGGGCACCGATGTGCCGGCGGAGATGGGTAAGGTGAATATCGGCAACAACAGCTACATCTGCCTGCATCCGGACAGCAGGGAGGAGACCGATCGGTTGTTTGCATTGCTTGCGGAGGGTGGCGCGGTGCAGAATCAGCTGGCCGATATGTTCTGGGGTGATTACTGGGGGTCGTTGACAGACAAGTTCGGCGTGCAGTGGATGTTCAATCATCATCCGGCGTAGGTTTGCGGAAGGGACCCTCAATCCCCCTTGCCCCTTTCTCCCGGTGCGCCAGGAGAAAGGGGAGCGCGACGGCTCTGTGGGTGTGGTGGTTCTTAGGGACGTCGCGGTGGAGTCGCTGGACTGAAGTCCGCGCTCAGTCCCGGAAGTCGGCTCGAAGCCGACTATTGGGGAGCGGTAAGCGGCTCGTTGTTGATTCATTGAGAAGGAAGTGGGATTCCACAGGTGCTAACGTTAAGGTTGACACACCTCCAAGCTTCTGCTCTGAATCTGGTGCCTTGGGAGTCAGCGGTTCAGTGCAATGTTGCACAAACTAGAACCACATTCATGTCGGCAATCGATTCCGAGTCTTCAACATTGGCGAGATGAACTGTTCCTGTGACTTTAGAGGGGATCATATAAGGAAAGATACAGCAGGGAGCTGGTGACTTTGGAAACGAATTCGGGCACCGATTTCCCGAGCAGGTCGAGCAATTGGGGCAGAGTCACAGGCGGCTGCGTCAGATCCGAAGCTTGTTCTGCCAGTATTTTGCGGATCACCTTCTGATCCCTGTCCAAGAGCGAGACGAGGAACGCGTCCGGAGTCAGCGCCGTGATGTCGTAAGGTTCGCACGCTTCAGATGAAAAATGAGCAATGTTCCGAGTCACCAGGAGGTCCGCGCATCCGTGCGCGGCCGCCGCGAGGACATGACGATCTCCCGGATGATTCGTCATTGATGGCACTAATCTCTCGAATCCGCTGATCAGTGCATCTGGAAAAGCGTGGTTCAATCTTGACGCCAGACGCGAGATTCGCTCTGGCTCAAGGTCTCCCCGATGCCGCTGAAGACTGGAGGTGAATTCGTCGATGATCTGCTGCGACCACCTGGGCTGGAACAAGCCCACTTCGGCTGCTCTGAGCAGCGTGTCTCGGACGGGAGCTGACGAGAGGACACTCGCGTCCACAAGTGCGACGACCATCGCCGCCCGTCAGAGGTCATAGAGTCCGAGCTCTTGCGATTCCCTCGTAAGCTGCTTGAGGGTCTCCCGCGTGGCTGCGTCGCGCTCTTGCTTGAATCGAAGTACGTCGTCTAGCGCAACACGACGATGCGAGCCAGTGTTGTAAAACGGGATGTGTCCGTCCTCGAGGAGTGAAATGAGATAAGGGCGCGAAACATTCAACAGATCGGCGGCCTCCTGGGTTGTGAGATCGCGACCGTTCGCGACGATCGTCACGAGGTTCCCTTCCGACATCTGTCGAACGGCCTCGAGCATGAGCGACCTCAGGTTCGAAGGTAGTTCGAATTCTTCACCGCCAGGGTTGGACAGCACTGCGCTTGTAGGCGACCCGAGCACGTGTTCGAGTGAGCGGAGAAGTTCAGCTTCAATCTCGGTCGAGACAGACTTGCTCACTTTTCGCGCTTGATTTGTCGTGACCATGAATCAGTCCCTTCAAACTTGGTTGCCTCAATACTATGGGCTATTCGAAATAATCGCAACGGATCCACTAACAGCCGACAATGAAAAACGCCGAGGCTAATGCCCCGGCGTTTGTGGCTCCCCGACCAGGATTCGAACCTGGAACCTACCGGTTAACAGCCGGTCGCTCTACCGTTGAGCTATCGAGGACTACTTCCGTTTGGAAGCCGGATCAGTATACCGATGCCGCCGCGGGGTTGTCCAGACTTTGAAGACCCGCGTGTGCGATTCATTTTTTCGTGATTATGCGCAAAGACTTTAAGGACGGTGGTAGGAT
>CAYJPA010000148.1:0-4970 GCA_964371945.1 uncultured Sphaerobacteraceae bacterium
GCCGCATGAAACTTGACTCAATCGCTACCACTTTCACTACTCAAGACGTCTAGTGCGCTTAGGAGAAGGGGCGAAGTCAACAATGTCGGATCATGAACAATACTTCGCCAACACTAAGGTCGTTGAAAAACTCGCGGAGGATGTCTCCCGTGAGATGATCGCGGGCCTCGAGACGAAAATGGCTGAAGGGTCACTAGATAGCGGCACATTCGAAACGTTGTGTATTGTCGTGCGGGCTGGGCTTACAAATGTCAAAACCATCGGCGACGTGGAGAGAGTCGTCGTGTTGCACTATCAAGTATTAGGCGACGAGTGTAAATCGCGAGCTGCCTCGTTGATCGAGAGAGCCAAGGAGGCATCCGGAAGTTGGACTGCACCCATTTGACCGGACCACGAGCAAAGTCAACCCTCCTGCGTCTGACCTGCCCCCCGTTTTGGTCCACTTGAAGCGTTAGTCCGAGGGCTCTTTCGGGGTCTTCCAGGCAGCAGCGAAGGCTGCCGGAGTCGCCTGCTTGAGCGACCGATGGGGTCGTTCGGTGTTGTATTGACCCGCCACTGCTCGATCGTCGCTTTAGCCTCCTCCACGCTCGCGAACCAATGCTGGTCCAGACACTCGGCCCGGAAATGGCCGTTGAATGATTCGACAAAGGCATTATCCGTCGGTTTGCCGGGTCTCGAAAACTCGAGTCGAATCGAATGGCGGTACGCCCACGCATCCAGCGCCTTTGAGACGAACTCCGGTCCATTGTCGATCGCGATCCGTTGCGGTGCTCCCACGGTCTGCCGGAGCTGCTCCAGCACACCCACCACCCGCTCCCCCGTCAGGGAGGTCGCCACTTCGATTGCCGGACTCACCCGACTCACGTTATCCACAATCGTTAAGACCCGGAACCGCCGCCCGTCAGCCAGGCTGTCGGTCAGGAAATCGAGGCTCCACCGCTCCTGCGGTCGCTGAGCTGGCGCCGGCAGCACCCGCGCGATGGTGGTGCGACTGCGCCCCAACTCCCGGGCAATCTGCCGCTGGCTCTTGCCGCGTTTGACCATGACCTGAACGGCACCGCGTTCCATCTGCCGCACCATCCTTTCCCCCCATCCGTCGATAGGGGTCTCCTCGATGCCGGCAGGGTGGCCCACTTTTAGACCGACTTTTTCACACTACTGGCCTACTTTTAAACCGAAATTTACAGATGCGGCGGAGTGGGGTCGAGATCGTTGTGTCCATAGCGCAGATCTCCTCAGACCTCGATCGTGACAGCACCACGACGACGGTGCTGTCAATACCGAGGGTAGGCGCGCATCGACAATGGACGCGTCACACACTGGATCGCGTTGTTGCAGATTCATGTCACCGTGCCGCTAACGTGCCGAATCTCGCGAGCTATGATCGCCAACTTCTGATCTCTCATGCGCAGATCATCGCGCAGCACGATCAGAACACAGTCGATACGCCCGATCAGGTGCTGCGCGTCCTCATGAGCTGAGTCCGAAACGGGATCAGCGGTCATCCGTGCCTGGGACTCGCAGTGAAGGGTTACATTGAAACAACGGAAGCATCATATTGCGGATAATCGGAGTTGGCCGTTGCTTCCTGATTTCCTGTTGCGAACGGGGCGGAAAATTTGCCGTATTTGTAACGCCGCCTCCAGTAGGATGCCCCAGTGGGAGTGAGTGCCCGTCGCGGGGCAGGCGCGCCGCGATGTGACTACAGAAAGGAGGCCACCATGTTGTTCGTCACGCTCTGCAAGGACCACGCCGGAACATCGCGCGAGCGCACGGCCAGACGCCTTCAGTGGACGCACCCGCCCGGGTACAAGTTGCTCGCGGAGTATTGGCTGCAGACACCCGATCCCCGCGTAATCATCGTGGCGGAGGCCGATGACATCGGGCCGATCATGGCCGCGGTTGCTGATTGGGACGATCTCTTTGAGATGACGGTCGTGCCTGGGCTGACCGCCGATGAGGGGATCCGACTCGCGAAGCATTCGATCCTCACTACAACCGCTCGGTAACTGACTCGAGTCGGCTGGACTTGGGCAACGGCTGCGCCAGCAGTGATAAGGCGCTATCCGGCCGAGGTGGCATGCTGATGGCCACCGCTGGTTTGCGGATAAGTACAGTTGTGCGCAGCTTTGGACTGCCCTCCCCCTCCACCGGGCACCGGTGGCTGACCCGCGTGCTCGATCTACATTCGTCCTCGGCGATTCTAGTACGTGACCACAGTGAATATATAGGGTATTCTCCTGTTATTGACGAGTTGTCAACGATGGGAGGGTTCGATGGCGAAGCCGAAGCAGTATCCCGTGTGCTTGTCGGACGAGGAACGTGCCAGATTGGTCACCTTTACGACCAGCGGGGTCGCCTCCGCGCGTGAACTGCGGCGGGCACGGATCCTCGTGCTGGCCGCGGAGCATTGGCGTGACACTGACGTGGCGAATGCCGTTGGCTGCTGTCCGGCGACGGTCGAACGAGTCCGTCGCCGGTGTGTTGACGAGGGGGTCGAGGCTGCGCTTGTCGACCGGACGCGTCCTGGAGCTTCCCCGATCCTTGATCGTGAGCAACAAGCGATCCTGCTTGCGCTGACATGCACAGATGGACCACGTGGTCGAGGCACCTGGACGATGCAACTGCTCGCTGACCAGCTGGTCGTTCTGGGCGTGGTCGATCGGATCAGCGATGAAACGGTACGTCGCACCCTAAAAAAAAACGACCTCAAGCCATGGCAACAGCAAGCGTGGTGCATCGCGGAATTGACTCCCGCGTTCGTCGGGCGGATGGAAGCAATCCTCGACCTGTATGCCCCTCCACCCGACCCACGTCATCCCGTCATCGGTCTTGACGAGAGTCCGTATTCGCTGCGGGCCGAGACCCGTACCCCACTCCCAGCCGTGCCGGGCAGGCGACGCCGGATCGACTACGAATACGCCCGCAGTGGCACCTGTAGCCTGGCCGTCACGATCGACCGTCATCGCGGTTGGCGTCATGTCTGGGTCGGGGAACGACGCACCACCGTCGATTTTGCCGGATGGGTGAAAGACCTCGTCGACAACCACTATCCCCATGCCCAAACGATCCGGCTCGTCGTTGACAATCTCAACACCCACACCCCAGCCGCGTTCTACGCGGCCTTTTGTCCCGAGGAGGCTCGCCGCCTTGCCCGCATCGTCGAATGCCATTACACCCCCAAACCCGGAAGTTGGCTCAATTTGGTCGAGATCGAGCTGAGTGTCCTGGCCTCACAGTGCCTGGATCGTCGCCTCTCCAGCATCGACGCCGTCCACACGGAGGCTGCCGCCTGGACCGACGTGCGCAATGCCAACCGCGACACGATAAACTGGCGCTTCACGACCGAGGATGCCCGGCATAAACTTGGTCGCCGATATCCAACATAATCACTGTGGCTGCCTACTAGGGTCTCGTGTGCGGCAATTGCGGATACCGCTCCAACACGAGAACGCGTTCGAGGTGCCGACGATCAACCCAAACTTCACGTTCGCCGGAATGATGACCGCCTCGAACGATTCGAATGATTGCCCCAGTTGGCGCGTGGGTTTCGATCACAACAGATCCCCCTTCGCCATGAGAACATAGCCTGCGGGCGAATTTCTTGGCAACCTGTCGATCGAGTGTCCACGAGAACCCATATGTCCGACATCGCCTGTTCCATGCGCCCTCCCCACGATAGAGGTGAAGGGCTGGTCCCTTGTAAGGCGGGAAGATCGCTGGCAACGCCTGGATGAGATCGAGATCATTACCGCTCTCCTGGCGGATGTGATCGCCGTGCGTGATCATGACCTGCAGGAATCGACGGCGGAACGCCGCAGAGGGGCGCGTGTCGATCCGTGCAATGCGTCGGAATAGCCGGCCCCAACCATCGCAGAGCGGATCAATCGCAACGACTGCCTCGAAGAAGGCGTCCGCATCGCTAGTCCGGTAGGCGACTTCTGCCTCTCGGAGCGCTTTCAACTCTTGGAGATGTCGGTCATAGGCGAATCGTGGCCAGGCCCGACCGCGGACAATGACGGTACTCGCATCCAGGTCGGTTGTGGCCATTCGGATCCCTCCAATGCAATGACCGGACGAGCCTGGCGCCTACCCGGTCTCGTTGCCTCGTCGATCGATTGACCGGGTCCACCACAGCCGCACGGTCCATCGGTTCCGTCGCCGACTCCGCGAACAGCCCAACCAGCCGACCCCGATCGCCCAATGCGTGGTCGGCCGGCCCGGCATCGGTCGGGAACTCTTCGACGACGGCGGCCGTAAGGTCGGTCGGATCGCCGCCTTCGGTAATCGGCACAATGCTGACCCACCCGGCCTGTTTCAGGCGGGGGTCAATCCGTTCCTTGCGGGTGCGACGTTCGGAAAAGGAACTGCTCATGACCCTCGTTTCGTGATCGGGACCTATCGTTGGCGGCATGGCGTGATCGCTGCCGTCACGGCACCGGGGGTTTTTTTCGGGTAATGCCCACTACTTTATCAAAGTCGGTGTCATAACTCACGAGTTCGCTCAGACCTGATCGCCGAATATGGCCACGGACGGGCCGTCTTCAAAGTCCAGAAACGGATGTACGCAGTAGATGTCGAACGCTCTAGGATGAATGTGCTTTTGCGTCAACTTGGGTCCACTCACGGTGAGCAGTGGTTTCATCCGTTGGGCGACCTCGATTGGCAATCGTCGGCGGTTCGATTCGATCGTAGGCGGCCAAAGCTCCGTCTCTTGGCCCGATCGACATTCGCTTCGTGGAGCCGACTCGAACACGAAAATAAACTGATATGCCGAGGGATTCTGGATTCTGGTCGGGATATGTGTGAGGGACAAAACAACGTGCCCAACCCTTGAGGGGGTGACGCACGGCGCCAATTCACCACCTAGGTGAGTGGCCAGAAGTTGTTTGACATTTTGGCACGTGTTGGGAGCTGTGTGGTAGCACGGGTCCGGCACGGGGGGCGATCACCCCCCATGCCGGAAAGGA
>CAYJPA010000149.1:0-3767 GCA_964371945.1 uncultured Sphaerobacteraceae bacterium
CGTGGCTGGAACAACCAAGGTGTTGACGGTAAAGGACACCGCCGGTGGTTCAACGCTCTACGCGATCGCACGAGACGAAAAAGACAAAGCGATTCCAGGAATGTGCTTCGAGATCTACACCCGCTTGAGCAACAACGTGGTCGGAGAGTATGTGGCGGGTTCCTGCGACGACTTCGACGGGCTCGACGGAGTCACCGCTCTCCGTGGACTGAACAAGGGTAAGTACTACCTGTGGGAGTCGTTTGTCGTCCAGGGATACATACGCGGCGAGCTGACGCCGTTCGAGTTCACGAGCAATCGAACGAGCATGGAACTCTCCATCCGCACCTATTCGCGGAAAGCCGATTCCTCGGTGATCGCGAGAACCAAGGATTCCACTGGAGCGCTCCTGCCAGGGGCGTGTTTCGGACTCTACGGCGATGCCGGATCGGGCAAATTGGGATCGTTTGTCGACTATGCGTGCGACGGAGACGACGGGCGCGCGGACGGTCTGACCTATTTCTTCGGACTGAACAAGAACACCAAGTACGTGCTTTTGGAACTCACGGCGCCGGCGGGTCAGCAAGTTGGTCTAAAAAAAGCGTTCACAAAAGGATCGAAACAGAACGTTTTCAGCATCACTCAGAAACCCGGTGGCCACGCTCTCAAGATCACGAATCTCCAGGGCACGACCTCAACCAAGTTGAAAGGGGCTTGCTTCGGACTCTATCGCCTGGTCAGCGGGCAGTGGCAGTTGGTGACCCTCAACTGCGACTCGGATGATGGAGCGAATGATGGCGTGACGCGGATCGTGGCGGTACCGCCGGGCACGTATCGGGTCTACGAAACGACGGTGCCCGCGGGTTACAAGCAGCCGGCTCCAACAACGGTCACGATCGGGACGTCAGACAGGTCGATCACGGTCCGCACCTTCAAATAGCTCCCGGGAGCTGACAACGAACGGAACGGGCCGGCTCAGCGCCGGCCCGTTCCCATTCCCTGGTTTGACTTCAGGAATGACATCATGCGACTGGACGGATGTCCCCGAACCGGAAGCGCGGTATTCCGGCCTTGGACGCCTGGTACGCGGTCTGCGCGCCAGAAGGCGGGATGGGACGAGAACATCCCGTCAACCAAGGAGGAAAACCCATGGACCGAACCGTTGCGCAATGGCGCTTCAAAGAGGGTGATCAGGTTGTCAGCGGCGACGATCACAAGCTCGGAAAGGTTGTGTCGTTCGATCCGGGCATGCTTGAGCCAACCCACATCGTGGTCAAAAAGGGTCTGCTCTTCAAGCACGATTACCGCATCCGGGTCAGCGCGGTCGCCAATTACGAGGGCGAAACGATATACCTCAGTCTGACCAAGGATGCGGCCCTGAACGCCGGTTGGGATATGACCCCACCATCCTCTGATATGACCAACGCCACGGACGAACAATCCTGGTGATCGCCGCCGGTGAAAAAAGAAGGAGTTGAACGATGCTGTTCCTCTGTCAGTTCACCTGGTTTCCCGGCACAACGCGGGAGGCGGCCGCCAAGCGGGTCGTTCAACAACACGACGCCGGGGCCAACAATCCCGAGCGGATCAAAGGTTGGTACAATTTGGCCGGCGGCGGCGCGGGTTGCCTGATCGTCGACTATGACAATCCAAAGGAATTGACCGCTTTTCTCCAGCCGTACTTGGACCTCATGAGCTTCGATGTGCGGGCGATCACGAAGAACGAATACGCCAGCAACATCGAGCAACTGCGTACCGTGGGGCACCGTTGAGTATCGATCGTTCGCGGTCATGTGCGGCCGGCGAGCGGAGAGCAACAAGGAGGACACGACCATGCGTGAACGTGGCAATGGTGTCTACATCAGTGGCGGGGCAATCGCCGTGATCGTGATCGTCATTCTCCTGATCGTGCTGCTTTAGCGATCGCGGGCCGCGCTCAGAACGCGGCCCAACCCCTGCTCACAACTCGAAATTCAACGGGCCGCGTTCCGGCGCCTCGGCTAGAATCCGCTATCGGATCAAGTCGAGCGCGTTGGGACGGGGCTAATGTCGAGCATTTCTCAAAATACAATTGATGAGCTTTCGAATTGGTTGGATCGCCAGATCGGCACCAACGGCACGCCCGGGTTGTCGCTGGCGATCACCGATCGGGATCGCACGATCCACACGGCGGCCTTCGGGCTGGCGAACATCGACGCGGGCACGCCTGTCACGACCGATCATTGGTTCGAAACCGGTTCAATCGGCAAGTCGTTCACCGCGATCGCGCTGCTCCAGCTCGCCGATGAAGGCAAGATCGATCTGCAGGCGCCGGTCACCGATTACCTGCCCTGGTTCTCAATCCAATCCGAGTTCGAGCCGATCCGGTTGCATCACCTGCTCTCGCACACCGCGGGCATCACCTCCGGTCTCGACTTCGCGCCGGACGGCACGATCCAGGTTTGGTCGCTGCGCGATTCGGTCGCAACCACTCCGCCCGGTACCTATTTCCACTATTCGAACATCGGCTACAAGGTGCTCGGCGAGGTGCTGCGGGCGGTCGAGGGCGACACCTACGGTCCGACGATCCAGCGCCGGATTCTCGATCCGCTTGGGCTGAAAGACTCGACGCCGACGATCACGAGCGCCACTCGCGATAGGTTGGCGGTCGGCTACGGTCCGCTCTTCGACGATCGGCCCTGGTGGCCCGGCCGACTGCTTGCGCCGGCGACCTGGCTCGAAACCGACACCGCCGACGGCTGCCTGGCAATGACCGCTGCTGATCTCGTGACCTATCTGCGGATGCTGCTGAATCGCGGTTCCCACGACGGACGACGGTTGCTCGCCGAAAGCGGCTTCAACGCGCTGACCCAACGAGTGATCGAGATGTCAGCTTCGGATGAACCCTCCTGGTACGGATACGGAGTCGTTACGAGAACGGTGGGTGGGCATTCCTACCTCGGGCATGGCGGTGGAATGGTCGGCTATTTCGCGGGCATGATCGGCGATCTCGACACCGGGCTTGGCGTGACCGTTCTGGTCAACGGGCCCGGAAGTCCAGGTTGGATCTCGCGCCAAATTCTCGACTATCTGCGGGCAGTTGATGCGGGCGAAAGCGCTGAATTGCCGCTCGAGGCCGGCAACTCAGTCGTTCAGCATCCCGCCCAATACGCCGGCAACTATTTCGCCGAAGGCGGCAGTTATGGACCACACCGCCTAACGTTGCGCGAAACCGCAACCGAGCTGATCGCAGACTTCGACGGCATTGAAGCGCCGGTCCGAGCGTTTGGCGACGACGCCTTCATATCCGCGGAGCCGGCGCTTGGGCTCTTCCCGATCGTCGTGAACAGAGATTCCGACGGTGCATTCACTGGACTCACCTATGGAGACACCACGTACACATCGTCACTGGCCAGAGGCGCAACGCCTATCGAATTTCCCGACGAATGGCACACACCTACCGGTCATTACCGGTCGCACAACCCGTGGACGAACAGCTTGCGGGTTTTCCTCCGACAGGGTCGTCTCTGGCTGTCGGTGCCGTCCGAGCCGGATGGATTGGACTACGAGCAACCGCTGGTGCCGCTGGCGGACGGCTGGTTCCGCTGTGGCGAGGATGAGCGGATTCCTGAACGGATCCGGTTCGACGTGCCGGTTGACGGCAGAACTCTGGTCGCCAATCTCTCCGGCTGCGACTTTTATCGGGTGAACCAAATGTGAGATGAAGAACGCGGCAGTCGAGCGTGAAAATCCGAGTAACGTTCGCAGTTTGTAAAGCGCTGGCAATCGTAGCGCGGACACGCAGTTGA
>CAYJPA010000150.1:0-3731 GCA_964371945.1 uncultured Sphaerobacteraceae bacterium
GGTCTACATTAATGCTCTGGCGGCGAATGGTGGCCGCGAGCCGGAGCTCGTGCCGGCCGCTTTGATTCACGGCATGCAGGGACGTTTCACTGAATCATACGGACAACCGAAGTAAGTCAGCGAGCTGGTCCTGACCAGGCTCCTCGGGCACGTTCAATCTGGTCGAGGTATGAGCGATAACCGCGCTCATATAGTTCCGATGCGCATGAGTTGGGCAGGATCTCCCCATCCGGCCGGGTCCAGGATTCGAGATCGACCGGCATTCCCGCGGGCTGAAGTGCGGCAATGACCGCGCCGCGCGCGCCGGTCTCCGGCTGACGTGCAATCAGCACCGGACGCCCAAGGACATCAGCCAGAATCTGACGAAGTCCCGGCGTGCGGGCCCCGCCACCGCACAGCAGGACCGCACCGTCGGGTGCGAGCCCTCCTGCCTCAAAGCAATGCCGTGCCGCGTAAGCAATGCCTTCGCAAACCGCGCGGGCGATCGCGGACCTCGTCGTCGCCAGATTGAGCCCGATCAATCTTCCGCGTGCGGACGGGTCGACAAACGGTGCGCGTTCACCAGAAGCGGCCAGGTAGGGAAGCATTTGCACGCCTCCTGCCCCTGGACTGCTCTCCGATAGCAGCGCCTCGAGGTCGTCATGCGTTGCGGCGATCAATGGCAGAACCCAATCGAGCGCAAGCGTTCCGGCCATAGCGGGCAGAAGCCGAATCCAACGCCCATCGGTTGGCAGGCAAATCGTCATGCCCGACGGTGTCCCGCTCGTATCTACTCGATCGACCAGCACGCCGCAGGCGAGCGTTGTGCCGAACGCGATCAGTCCGCTGCCCGGCCGGATGAGTCCAGCGCCGATCGTCGTTGCCGGAAAATCGAACGTGCCGGCATGGACCGGTATTCCCACCGGCAGCCCGACGATCCTCGAACCGTCCGCGGTCAACGTTCGCACAATGCCTGGGGACGGATCGACAGGCGGCAACAGGTGTCGCCATCGCGAGACACCAAAGAGCTCCAGAAGTTGCAGGTCGTATTCCCTTGTCGAGAGATCGAGAAACGGCAGCGACGCGTCCGACGCATCGGTCGCACGGACGCCGGTAAGCCGCTGGCCTATCGCATCTTTGCAGTATCCAGCCGTCGCGGATCGCATCAGCGCATCCGGTTCGTGACGTTCGAGATGGCGGAGCAGAGCGGCCGCGGAACCGGCGAAGGGCACATTGCCGTTGCGGCGGAACGCTTCTTCCGCGGTGCCATCGGCCATCCAGTGCTCGACGATCGCCGAAGCCCGGCCATCTGACCACAGCATGCCGGGACGAACCGGATGGCCGTCCTGATCCAAAAGCCAGAGACCATCTCCCTGTGCCGTGATCGCGAGGATCTCAACTCCATCCGATCGGTCCGCAACAACATGACGAATTGTTTCGCCAACTGCGCGGAGAATCTCCTCGAAGTCCTGTTCAGCAAGGCCGGGTTCTGATGAACGGGTCGCGATCGGCAGTTCCGCGGTCGCGAGGATGTTTCCGTCAAAATCGAACCCGACCGCCTTCACGACCGAGGTCCCAGCGTCTACTCCGATGAGCATTAGTCGAACCTAACGCAATGAGCCAGAATCACAGGTAAGGCCCCTAAATCAGTACGAATTGTCAATTTCTCGTGAAAATAGGGGTCCGTACCCCGTTGCCTTTATAGGCTTACACCGGTACGATGGTCATGGTAAAGCACGGCAAGCAGTCCGCGCCTTTGCGTGACGTGAGCCGTAGGATGATCGCGAGCCCCCGCCGGTTCGGATCGAATCGTGAAAGGATCCCCGACGATCATGCAGACGATGCCCAGAGAGATTGAGTCCTCGCCGCGACCCAGCAAATTCATCGCCGAGGCCCTCATTGGGCGCCATGGTCCGAGACAAATCGCCTCGAGAGCCGATGCGATCGGCCTTCCCGCGCAACTGACCAAGGTCATCGTCGTGGCCTGCACGGCGACCGCGGTAGATGCTGCGTTTCCTCGCGCACGGTCGCTTGCAACCGCGAATTAACGTGTTCAGCGGGAATTTAAGCTTTCGAGCGTCACGGCCCGTCTGGTGTGCCAACAACGCTCGATGTCGACGATTCGTTGACGGAGTTACCCTTCAAGTGCTATAACCGGGCGGTATTGCCGCGGTTGATCGCGTGGTAGTGGCGTGCATTTTTTGCCGCTGCCGCTACCGGCTGGATTGACCGGTTTCGATTGAGGAGAGCCAATAACGTGATCAAAATTCGCCTGCGGCGCATGGGCGCAAAGAAGCGTCCGAGTTACCGGATCGTGGCGGCGGACAGCCGCTCACCGCGCGACGGACGGATTATCGAGTCGCTCGGGCATTACGATCCGCTGACCAAGCCGGCGACGATCGTCGTGAACGATGACCGGATTCGTTACTGGCTGAGCGTTGGCGCGCAGCCGAGCGACACCGTGCGCGACTTGCTTCGTCGCCAGGGTCTCGTTGCGGACGATCCAAATCACAAGTACGCCAAGGCGGCACCGACGACCTAAGCCGTCTGCCCGAGCGAAGGCCGGTTGGGAAAAGGGGCGGCCGTTGCGGCTCGCCCCTGGTTTTGGTCTTCGTTGTGACGGCCGCGATACGAAACAGTCCGCCAACGTCTGCGATCAGCGGCGGTCGCGCCAATGTGACTCGAATTGTGGAGCGCGCTATGACTGAAGTCTTGCCTGCTGAAGAACTCGCCAATCTCGTGCGCTACATGGCGGGAAATCTCATCGGCTCTCCGGAGAATGTCGAGGTCGTTGCCGAGCAACGCGGTCCAGTCGTGCAAATCAACCTGCGCGTGCCAGAAGGCGAAATGGGCAAGGTAATCGGCAAGGAAGGCCGCATCGCGAGAGCCATGCGCACCATCGTCACCATCTCCAGCGCCAGGTTCAATCTTCATGCCCGGCTCGAAATTGACGGATAACACCGGGGCCAAGACGCCGATCCACACCGGTCCACGTCGTCCTCGAAGCGGATCCAACGCCAAGCCCGGGCCAGTCCCGGGCGTGGATTCTGATCCGCCGGTCGTCGCAACCGAACCTCCAAAACCAAGACCAGGCCGGAACCGCCCTCCGCGGCCCGTTCATCAGGCGCCGTCGTCGCGTCCGCTGGCGGAAACAGCGGGACCGGAACCGGACGCGCCGCTCCGCGACGTTCGGCTGGCGATTGGATCGATCGGATCGCCCCACGGAACGGAAGGCGAGCTCAGGCTCCGTCTTTCCACGGACGACCCCGAGCATCTACGTCGAATCAAGCACGTCTATGTTGGAGAAGAACGAGCGCCCCGGACGCTGTTGTCGCTGAGATTTCACCAGGGACTGGGTTTGGTCAGGTTGAGTGGAGTCAATTCACCGGACGACGCGCGTGCATTGCTCGGACAAACGGTTCGGATCTCCGGCAAGGACGCCCGCCCGCTCAAACCCGGCGAGTTTTATTTCTACCAGGTGATCGGGCTTACCGCCTACGATGAGGCAGGAACGGTCCTGGGAACAGTCACCGACATCATGGAGACCGGCGCTAACGATGTTTTCGTCGTCACGCCACCCGACGGCACGAAAGAGCAACTTTTCCCGAATATTCCGAGCGTTGTCCTCGATATCAATTCGATCGAGCGCCGCATGACAATCCGCCCCCTCGTCTACTGGGATTCCCCAACCGAATCCGAATAAGCCCTATGTCGCAGGCGACACCCACAGAGATGAAAATGAGGAGGGAGCG
>CAYJPA010000151.1:0-3726 GCA_964371945.1 uncultured Sphaerobacteraceae bacterium
CTGCGCGCCCCACGCATTCCTGCCGGGAAATTGGCCCCACTCTGAGCAGTTACCATTTCCGTCTCTCCTCCTGATTTCACCTCGACTCCTCTCGCGCGCGATGACCGCCGATGTTTGCCGTTATGTCCAGCCGGGAACCGTTCCAGCCGGCTGTGCGCAGCCGAAAACTGGTTTATGTTGTGAGAAATCCACACGCTCGTGACAAGAGATTTTCATCTTACCCTTCCTCACCTGGTTGTCAACCCATAAAGAGCAAACGGTCCTTGTTAGCAACCTCTACAATTGCAGCGTATGATTGGCCCTAACGTCTCGCACCTGCAATTCACTCGAGGACTGGCGGCGCTCCGCCGCGGTCGAACTGGCCGGGCTGGCTTAGAAGGCAGAACTGCATGCGCCGGGGATGCTTGCTTACAGTCGTCGGGATTTTGGCGCTCTGCCTCGTCGGATGCGGACTGGGCTACTTCGTCGGCCTTCCA
The DNA here is from genome assembly GCA_964371945.1 of uncultured Sphaerobacteraceae bacterium. Lineage (GTDB taxonomy): Bacteria > Chloroflexota > Chloroflexia > Thermomicrobiales > UBA6265 > CAYJPA01. The sequence goes on from CAYJPA010000151.1 coordinate 477, forward strand.
CGCTTTCGCGATTCCGTTCGTGATGGCGTTCAAGACGCCATCAGCACGCAGGTCGCAATCCAGATTCCCGCGGCGGCCGGCGGAAAAGCGGCGCCCGGCAGCTATACGATCACCGCGGCTGAGCTTCAGGAACGTTTGCTCCAGGATGTAGACAGCGACACGGTTGACGACATCGTCATCCGCATCACACCGGCCGGCTTCGAGTTCGGATTGACCACATCGGGCGATCGCGAAACGACTTACACTGGTCTGCCCGTGGTCGGGGCCGGCAAATTGAGCATCATCAACATGGAGACAACGTCCGACTTTCTGGACTTCCTTTTCCCGTCGGACGACCTGGCAGAAGCGATCGAGAATGCTGTGAACAACTATCTGGTCGAAAACGACCTAGAGCTTGATTCGATCTCACTCGAGGACGGGGCGATCACGCTCGTGACCGTTCCGGCCGCCTAAATCGCTCTCCAATAGAAGAGCGCCAGCGATCGTCCCAGCAGATCGTAGCTCGCGTCTGCAATGCATTGTGAGCCAGAACATTGATCAAGCGCCGTGTCGACCAAGAGATGCCACGACTGAGGGGCCTTGTTCGTGCCGGTGCTGGCTCCGCGTCGTTCCGGAAGATCGGGCAAGGTAAATGGCACGGTTTGATCATGCGCGTTCAGCAACAACAGCAATGGTTCGTCGACAACGGGGTCGCCAGCTTCGTCGACAACATCGAGTGCCCCGCCAGCCAACTGCATGCCAAGCGTTCGAATCCAATCCTGTTCCCATTCCTCGTCGGTCATCTGCTGACCGTCGGGTCGAAGCCAGGTGAGGTCGAGAATGTCCGCGCCCCGAATCCGTCGACCCTGGAAGAACTTCGGACGCCGGAGACTCGGATGCTCGTGGCGGAGCTCTGCCATTCTCTGGGTAAATTTCAGGAGTGACGTCTGCCGTTCGCCTAGATTCCAATCGAGCCAGCTGATCGGGTTGTCCTGGCAATAGGCGTTGTTGTTGCCGTGCTGGGTGCGGCCGAGCTCATCGCCGCCGCAAATCATCGGAACGCCCTGTGAAAGCAGGAGCGTCGCAATGAAATTACGCTGCTGCTGAGCCCGGATGCTGAGGATCTCTGGATCATCCGTTGGACCTTCGACGCCGTAGTTGCTCGAAATGTTGTCGTCGCTTCCATCGCGATTCTCCTCGCCGTTCTGCTCGTTATGCTTGTTGTCATAGGAGACCAGGTCAGCAAGGGTGAATCCGTCGTGAGCGATCACAAAGTTAATGCTCGCGTACGGGCGACGGCCGTCCGTTTGGTAGAGATCCGACGAGCCGGTCAGGCGGTACGCCATTTCAGAAGCGCCTCGCTCCTCGCCCTTCCAGAACGCGCGCGCGGTGTCGCGATAGCGACCGTTCCATTCGGCCCAGAGCACCGGGAAGTTGCCGACTTGATACCCGCCTTCGCCGACATCCCACGGTTCCGCGATCAGCTTCACCTGCGAGAGAACCGGGTCTTGATGAATCACATCGAAGAAGGCTGAAAGTCGATCGACGTCATGCAGCTCGCGGGCGAGCGCCGCCGCCAGATCGAACCGGAAGCCGTCGACATGCATCTCGAGCACCCAGTATCGGAGCGAGTCCATGATGAGCTGAAGAACCTGAGGGTGCCGGGCATTGAGCGTGTTGCCGGTGCCCGTGTAATCCATGTAAAACCGGGGATCGTCCTCGACGGTTCGGTAATAGCCCTGGTTGTCGATGCCTCTGAATGAGAGCGTCGGCCCGAGTTGATTTCCCTCTGCCGTGTGGTTGTAAACGACGTCGAGAATGACTTCGATTCCGGCCGCGTGCAGATGCTTCACCATTCGTTTGAATTCGTTGACCTGTCCGCCGTCGTCCCCATAGCACGCATATCGCGCGTCTGGAGCGAAGAAGTTGACCGTGTTGTAACCCCAGTAATTGTGAAGACCGCGGTCGACCAGGTGCTTGTCATCAAGAAAGGCGTGCACCGGAAGCAGCTCGACCGCGGTAACGCCGAGCTGATGCAAGTGCTCGATCGCGGTCGGATGACCAAGTCCGGCGTAGGTGCCTCGCAGCTCCTCCGGGATCCGTGGGTACTGTTTGGTAAAGCCTTTGACGTGTAGCTCATAGATGATTGACCGGTGGAGCGGCGTCTTTGGAAGCCGATCGTCTTCCCAATCGAACCGCGGGTCGATCACAACGCCCTTCGGAACACCGTGCGCATTCTCATGCGGGTCTCGCTCGAGATCCGCGTTTTCCTCCCCGGTCAGCGGATAGCCGAACATCGGCGCCGTCCAATCGACCTGCCCGGACAGGGCCTTTGCGTAGGGATCGATCAGGAGTTTTGACGGATTGAAGCGGTGACCGGCCGAGGGCTCAAATGGTCCTTCGACCCGGTAACCATACTTTTGACCAGGACCCACGCCAGGCAGGTAGCAGTGCCAAACGTGGGCGGTTACCTCGTGAATCGGGACCTGCATTTCAGAACCGGATTCGTCGTCGAACAGGCAAAGCCGGACACCCGTGCCGCGTTCGCTGAAAAGGGCAAAATTCGTTCCGGTTCCGTCCCACGTCGCTCCCAGCGGGTACGGAGTACCCGGTATAACCTTCCGCAAGTTCTTCCCCTTCAACTTCTTCATTTAACTTTGTGGAATATCGGACTGGGACATCCCGTCGCACATACGCATGTTGGCCCCGCCGAATCGCCACGAATTCCCGGTGTACAGGCGGTCAGAGTGCGCCCGTTGACATTGTGATCGATTTTGGGTGGCACGATCCTGGCATAGTGACAAGAACGGCCACTCCACCGGTGGAGACGATTGTGGCCTGTATCACGTCTATAGCGCTGCAACTTTAAGAAACAATCATTGCCCAATGCCAAGAACACGGCTAATCGGTGGCCGCGCGCGCGGTTAACCGAGCCCAACATCGAGAAGGCGGACTCGTTGCCGGGTCCCGAAACGACCACTCCGCGTGCGACCTACCGGCTGCAGTTTCACAAGGGTTTCACATTCCGCGACGCCGGGCGTCTCGTTCCCCATCTTGTCTCGCTCGGAATCGGCCGCCTCCATGCGTCACCGATTTTCTGCGCCGATCCCGGGAGCATGCACGGCTACGATGTCGTCGGCTTCGGCCAATTCGACCCGGGGATCGGGAATGAGAACGATTTTGAAGCGCGATGCTGGAGCGCCACGGAGCCGGATTGCTGCTCGGTTACGTGCCTAATCACCTGCGAATCGCCTCCAGACGAAATCGCTGG
>CAYJPA010000152.1:0-3575 GCA_964371945.1 uncultured Sphaerobacteraceae bacterium
CTTTCAGCGGACGCACGGCGATGATCGACTCGGGGGTTTTGCCCACCATCGCCTTAGCTTCAACACCCACGGCAAGCGCTCGTTTTGTTTTCGTGTCGATCGCGACCACGGAAGGTTCGGAGATGACAATACCTTTGCCTCGGACATAGACCAAGACATTGGCGGTGCCGAGGTCAATGCCAAGATCGCGGCTGAACAGTCCGAACAGGGCCGAAAGGGGTCCTATCACAGTCGCTCAACCGCGCCCTTGGCAAGGCTGGCACTACTCAGAAAAAGCGCGCGCATTCGCACGTTGTCGGTACCCTCGAGTTGATCAGCTCACGACAAGTCATAGCTTACCAGCGGGAGGGAACGCGGGTCATCCTTGATCCGAATCGAAATCGTCGGCCTGTGCTCCGTTGCTCGCGACCGGGGTCACGTTCGTCGCCCGAAAACGGGAAGGATCGCGAGGATCTGGTCCCGGCATGAAGCTGACTTCCTGCCCCTCTCGTAGATCTTCGAACTCTACACCGACGACGGCGCTACGGTGGAAGAAGATGTCATTGTTGCCCTTGGGACCAGGGGTGTCCTTGATGAAGCCGAACCCTTTGTCCGCGCGAATTGAAGTAATTTTTCCGGTTGCCATTACGTGACTCCTTTTTACCCTTTGCCTTAAGCGACAATCGCTCAAGACATGTTCCCCGTGACCCGATTCAAAGGCCTTTGCTTATCTGCCCATCCTGCCGAAGCGATCCATTGAGAGACGCGTCTATTCTGTCGAGACGAACTGCTCGACCCCTAATGGGAGGCAATAGGCGTGACATTGATCGTTGCGGTGATGTTGGCCTCCCTAATTCGAGCGATGCGCGGACACAGACGGTCCGGCCGATGCAGTCGCTCCCCAAAGGGCGGCTACAGATTGTGACTCCCACCGGGGGCGCGGGAGACGTTCACACGAAGCTGCCAGAGTGATCTGGCTTAGCCAGTGTACACCACTCATGAAGGTACTTGTCGCCTGCCCACCTGGAGGCTCGATCGATGTCGATCAGATCGCTTTCGAATGCAGCTCGAATTGAGCATCAGCGCCCCTTCCGGCATCTTGATTCAACGGCTCACGCTCGAATGCCGGTCTCGAGGTAAGGCGCTCCGTCTCGGCAACTGCGATTACCATTTCTCGCGGAGGTTCCAATACGTGAAACCTCGCTGAATGTACAATCCGGGCGAGAGCAAGCGTGATGAATAGGCGCATCCTTTCGATGATCAAGTTTGGAACCAGCATCCTTCCGGGCCGGAGGCGATCTCATTTGCCCGATCAGGGTCATTCCCCTCACGTCCTGATCATCGGCGGTGGATTCGGCGGACTGAACACGGCGAAAGGCCTGCGCGACGCTCCGGTTCGAATCACGCTGCTGGACCGCCACAATTACCACCTCTTTCAGCCCCTTCTCTACCAGGTCGCAACGGCGTCCCTTTCGCCCGCGGACATCGCTTCGCCCCTGCGAGCTATTTTTCGGCGGCAGCAAAACGTTTCGGTTCAATTGGCGCACGTGGCGGAAGTTGATCTCGATCGGCAGAGCGTCCTGCTCGACGACGGCGAGCTCTCCTACGACTTTCTCGTTCTCGCAACCGGCGCCGAGACCGCCTATTTTGGTCATCCAGAGTGGGCGGGGCTTGCGCCCGGGCTGAAGAACATCGATGACGCAATCGAAATGCGCCGTCGAATCTTCTTGGCGTTCGAGAAAGCAGAACGAGCTGTCGACGAGCGTATCCGTCGTTCTGCCCTCACATTCGTCGTGGTCGGCGGTGGACCAACTGGGGTTGAGCTCGCCGGAGCGCTCGGGGAGATCGCGCACGAAACGCTGTCGCGGGATTTCCGTTCGATCGATCCCGGCACGGCGAGAATCGTGCTCATCGATGGCGGAGATCGCATTCTGACCGCGTTTCCAGAGAATCTCTCGAGCTCAGCAGCGCGCGACCTGAACCGGCTCGGTGTCGAGATCGTGACCAACTCATTCATCAAGCACATCCAACAGGGAGCGGTTGAGTTCGGTTCCGAGCGGATCGAAGCGGACACCATTCTCTGGGCGGCAGGGGTGACCGCGACTCCGGTCGGAAAATCACTGGATGCTCCTGTCGATCGAGGCGGCCGGATTGCCGTTTCCCCCGATCTCAGACTGCCGGATCATCCAGAAGTCTTTGTGATCGGGGACCTCGCCGCAATTCCCGATGGAAAAGGCGGGACTTTGCCCGGCGTGGCCCAGGTGGCGATTCAGGGCGGGAAGTGGACCGCGACGAACATCACCAGAATGATCGCAGGCGAACCCTTACTGCCGTTTCGCTACCGCGATCTCGGCATCATGGCCACGATCGGCCGCAATCGCGCGGTCGCGGTGATCGGCGGACTAAGATTCGGTGGCTTCCCCGCCTGGTTCATCTGGGCCGTGATTCACGTACGCTCGCTTGTCGAATACAGGAGTCGCGTAATCGTCTTCGTGCAGTGGTCATGGGCGTATCTGACGCATCGTCGCTCGGCTCGATTGATCACGGGTGAATCGCGAGCGCCGAAGGACCTTACGACCTGATCTGCTCGATGTAACGCTTCGCGGAGCGCCGGACGGCGGCTTTCGCGTCCGTCTGGACGACGGCCCCGGGCCAGCTCCCGTAAATCCGATCGAACGCATACGGCTCGACTGCCGAAACGATCCCATTGATCGCCGTTGCATTAAGGGGAATCTGATTGGGATAAGAGTACATGAACGACACCCAGCGCCGGTCGGCCACAACATTGATCGTGTCGGCCGTAAAGAGCGCGCCCTTGCCGTCCGCGCCGGCCGCCCAGTGCATCACTGAGCTTCCGGGGAAGTGCCCACCACAGCGGATCGCCGTGATACCACTCAGAATTTCAGACGAATCACCCTCCCAGAAGTTGATCGCGGGATCCGGCCGCATCACCCAGGGTCGGTTGTCGACGTGCAGGTGGATCGGCACGTCTCCAAACGCCCGGCTCCATTCGATCATCGAGGTGTAGAAATGTGGATGCGAGATCGAGATCGCCGCGATGCCGCCCAGACGGTTGACCTCTTCTTCCGTCGCGTCGTCGACCAGGCTGATGCAATCCCAAAGAACGTTGCCGGCTTCAGTCTGAATAAGTTGAGCGTGCGGCGCGATCGCAAAGAGAGGTTCGGTCCTGATCGCGGTAATCCCGCGATCGATCTCAGTGAAACCGTTCGCGTGTGTCGAACGGAGCTCCGCCATCGTTGTCCATCGCTGGCCATCGTGCCCGATGTGCTGCCGGTCGTCATCGCAAATCGGGCAGGTGCTTGGCGCAACGTTACTCGGTTGGAACTGCGTGCCGCACGTGACACAGATAAACGAATCTGACATACCCTCGTTTTACCCTTTCTTGCTTATGATCCCTGTCGTAGGCGCTTGTCAAGGTTCTTACGGCCCTGAGCAGTTCGAGTCAGTCTCCAGCCCGGCGCTTTCGCTCGACACTCCAGGGTGCCCATTCGAGATGCGTAACTCCCGCCCAATCGATTGAGTAGCTCTGCGCATGACTCGAGCAGGCTCAGCATCCACCATATTCTCCGCGCGTC
>CAYJPA010000153.1:0-3233 GCA_964371945.1 uncultured Sphaerobacteraceae bacterium
CTGCTCGCTGTCCCGCTAGATCGTCATCCATGACACCCTCCTTCAAGAATTCAAAATGTGTCATGCAGTCAAGATTTATGCCAATTCGCTTAGAGCGGCTCATTGCTAGCGGCTAGCGGCTCGTTATTTGACGTCTCGGGGTGTGAGGTCTATTGTCAGAGCGGCGCCGGCGGACCCATTGTGCAAAGGGTCTGCCGGCGCCGTTTCATCTCAGGGCTACTCGACGATCTCGAACGCCCGCGGATAGCGGACGATTCCACCGCCAACCAGAACGCCTGGAACGATCTCGAGTCCCATGTAAGCCGGTCCGCCGTATCTTGTTTCAAGTTTGCCCGCTTTGTCCGCGGAGAAGCCGAACCGGCCGTAGTAATACGGATCCCCCAAAACGAGTGCCGCCACGCATCCGCGCCGGCGGCAGAGCTCGATCCCGCGCCGAATCAGCGTCGATCCGATGCCTCTCCGCTGCCAATCGGGACGAACCGCGACCGGGGCCAGCGCGGCGGTCGCCAACCGCACCGCGCCACGCTCAACAGGCAGCTGGGAGAAGAGCGCATGTCCAATAACCTCAGCGCCGTCGACCGCAACGAGTGAGACGATGAAGTGGCCGTCCCTGCGTAGGCGATCGACGAGTCGGGCCTCGGCGTCGCTGCCGAACGCCAATGTGTGAACTTCGCGAATGCCTTTGCGATCGGTTCGCCGCTCTTCTCGAAACTCGGGGCTATTGCTCATTCGAGGTCCAGATACATATGGATATCGCCGTCCCAGAAACCCTCGGTCTGAAAACCGCAAGCGCGGTAGAGCCCGATCGCGTCCTGCCAATCCCCGGTCGTTTCAACCACAACCCGACGGTATCCCCGGTTCCGAGCCTCACCGAGCAAATGGACGACCAATTTTCGCCCAATTCCGCGTCCTCGTTGATCCTTCGCCACCGACATCCGCACGAGACGCCCGACTCCAGGCGACTCTTCGATCAGCGTTCCGGCGCCGATGATCTTTTCGCCGCGCTCGACAACGACGACGTAATGCCCGGGAACGACATACGTGATCATGATGTCGTCGAGGTCGGGATTCTTGGTTTCGTCGATCTCACCAAAATGATCGCCGAGACCAGCCAGGACGAGTCCGCGAACGATCGGCTGATCCTCCGCGCGAAACGGGCGGAACGTTATTTCACTCACTCGAACCTCTGCCTTCGAATTCGACTCGGACTCCGTGGCAATTGCGGACCGATTCCATCCGCAATTCGTCGTATGCTCGTGGCGAAACTGGTGAAAATCTCTTGGGGGAAATCATGACAGAAAAGACCGCATTGTTGGTGATCGATGTCCAGGTCGCGATGTTCGCGGATTTGGACAACCTGCCGCATGACGGAGAGCGAGTGGTCGCAAACATTCGCGAGTTGATCGATCGCGCGCGAGCCGCCGGCGTCGAAGTCAACTAGGTTCGCCACGAGCATGCGTGTTTTGAACCAATGATGCGCGGCAATCCAGGATGGGAAATAAGACCGGAGATCGCGCCGATACCCGGGGATTTGATCTTCGATAAGCGCGCGTGCGATTCATTTTATGAGACGGGGCTCGACGAGAGCCTGAAGAGTCGTGGAATTGGGCATCTGGTAATCGCTGGTCTTCAGACCGAAATGTGCGTCGACACCGCCTGCCGGAGCGCGCTTCATCGCGATTTCAATGTCTCCCTGGCCAGCGACGGGCATACGACATGGGCTCGCGGTGATGTCACCGCGGAGCAGATCATCTCGCATCACAATCTGTCGCTCGCGGATATTCCCCACCCTACAAAGGAAATCGTCGTTCGGCCGAGCAACGAGATCGAGTTTATGAGATAGCTGCGAGAGCGACACGAAGTTGAATCCCCGTCCAACCCGGGATGAGCCGCTGGTCGTGAGCGTCAATGCACTTCTAAGTCCCACGGTCATGTGATATATAGTGTGACTGTGATTGAACACCGCAGCGTACAGAGAGTGGTGTTGATTTTGACAAATGCAATGGTTCGAACCCATGTCGTCATGCCGAAAGAGCTGCTTGACGAGCTCGATTTGATTGTCGGGCCACGGCGGCGAAGTGAATTTCTGACTGAACTGGTGCAGCGGGAACTTCGCAGTCAGCGGCTGTTGGCCGCATTCGACCGCGCTGCTGGATCGCTGCGAGACTCTGAGAATCCTGGGTGGGAAACATCCGAGTCGGCAGAAGATTGGGTGCGGAAAATAAGGCGAAACGGCACTCGCGACGCCTGGGTGGAGGCGGGGGGCAAGAACGCGTCGTGACAAGGTACATGCTCGACACGAGTGTGCTGATCGACATGTCGAAGTCGTTTGGAACCGCAACCGCGACAATCCGAGGATGGATCGGCAGCCACGACGAAGTCGGGGTATGCGCGATCCAGATCGCCGAGTTTTACCGCGGGTTGTCGCCGGTCGAGCGCCCGATTTGGGAAGCATTCTTCGCGGAACTGCACGTCTGGGAGGTCACGACCAAAGCAGCCCGACATGCGGGAATCGTCCAGTACGACTTCGATCGTCAGGGCAAGTCGATCGGAACATCCGACTCGATCATCGCCGCGGTGGCAAGCGCGAATGGAGCGATTCTCGTGACGAATAATGTTCGCGACTTTCCAATGGCGGACGTTGAACTCCTGACGCTTCGTCCGCCGGCCTCGCCGATGTGATGCCGCGCTTAGCCGTCAGAGGTTGCCGGCTGCATAGAGTCACATGTGGTAAGGCGAACACGGTCGGGGCCGCGTGACAAAGAACTCAGTCGTCGTACTTGATGCCGCACACGAGCAGACTGCCGTGGCGTTGCGTCCATACGCGTAGCTCTTCGAGCTCTTCCTCGTCAATCACAAACTGAGTTCGGCATTCCGGACATACGACCGCGTGGCTGCAATCGCCACGGGCCTCGCACCATTCCAAGAGATCGCCGTAGGCATGGCAATCGCCTTCGCACAGGTGCGAGAGAATCTCCTGGACCGCAACACTGATCGGGAAGGTTGTGCCGGTGAGCTCGATGACTCGTGGTTGGACCATTGAGACCTCCTTGCCATCGGCGGCGAAGTGTTGATACCGCCAAGTGGAATGGCGAGAATAGCCCCTTCCACTAACTGAGTCAATATGATGATGTCTTCAGCAACATTGTTAGAATAATCACGAATGAATTTTTCATGCCACTAGACGTCTTGAGTAGTGAAAGTGGTAGCGATTGAGTCAAGTTTCATGCGGC
>CAYJPA010000154.1:0-3169 GCA_964371945.1 uncultured Sphaerobacteraceae bacterium
GTCTTCATGAACCGCAGTGTGCCACTGTGTCAAGTTATCCGCAAGCCGCTCTAAGTGGCATTGCCGCACGCGGGGGCGCTCGCCGAAGACCAGAATGCGAGATAACGGGGTGCTCGTGAGTTGTTACTTGCGACCGTAGGCCCGCAACAACGACAACGCGTCCGCTGTTGCCCAGGCACGCCAGAGAGGATCGTAGGGCGACGGCCAACCGCCGTCCGCTGCCTGTTCGCCCTGCAGCCGATCGAGTTGTGACTGGATCAGAACCGCACGTGCTCGCTTGGCGATCTCGCCACTGGGTCCGCCGACGTGACTGAAGAAATGGCCGGCATCATCGTACTTCCCGGATTCGACGCGGGCTTGAATCCCCCGCACCATAGCATCCAGATAGAGCTCGCGTTGAGGATGCTCGACCCTCGGAAAGTACTCGGCATAGGGCAATACTTCGTAGAACTCGCCTGATTCCGCATCTTCGATCTTTGCAAGATTCCTCACCAACGATTCGGCGCGTGAGAAGAGGCGTTCCGAACCGATGCCAAGTCGCTTGGCAAGACCGGCAAGGCAGAGCGCGGGATTGAGCGACGGGAAGGTCCAGCCCTGGAACCAGGGAGCAATCGGATGATCGAATACGGCCGCCGGGAAGCGCCAGCAGCCATCGTCACCCTGCTCAGTTTCGAGCCAGGCCGACAATCGTTGCAGCACCGGACTTGAGATGGGAATTCCGCAATCGATCGCCACATGCATGGCGAGGCGCGCCGCGAAGGGCTGGCTTTCGGGGGCTTTGATATCGACTTCGAGGTTGTGACCGAAGCCGCCGTCTATATTCTGGAAGCCGGAAAGCGCGTTGGAGACTTCCTCAACATTGCCTCGGCCCACGGTGAGCCGTGCCCAGGCCTGCTCGACTGGACGTGGCTGGGTTTCGAGAAACGCAAGAGCCCGTTCGACGCTAGACATGGATTCAACTCCTTTGATAAGACAATTCCGTTGGCTCCAGCCTACGTTTCGATTGGTGACACCGTGCTGTCACTGTTTGTTCGTTCTTGATAACGTCCCATCGTTTCGGCCGCCAAGTCGAGAATCTTGTCGCGAAGACACGCGGGCTCGAGCACCAGTGCCTCAGACCCGACCGCGAAGAGCTCCCGGGCGAAATAATCCAGCTCGGATGCCGGCGTCGAGAACTGAAGCAGGCAGGAGTCATCAAGTTCGATCAGACAGCTCGCGAAATCCGGGTGGTCCTCGAGTCTGCGCATGCCGGCATAGGTTAGCTCGACGACGATGTCGTGCATTACCGCCGGCCCGTTGGAACTTGCATGGGTTGTTGCGCGTTCAACGACATTTGTCGCGTTCGGAGGCGGAGGAACGCGATTCAGCGTGTCGATGCGATCGATTCTGAAAACGCGCAATTCCTCGGCTTGTAGCGAAACCGCCTGGCAGTACCAGCGGCCGGTGTCGACGAAGAGACGCAACGGCAGGATGTCGTGTTCGGCCTGTCGGCGCGCCGACAGGTACCCGATTCGAACCCAATGTTTATCCACGACCGCCGAGCGCAGGGCCGTGAGATGACCGAGCCGCTCAGCTCGATGAGGTGGTGCGACATCGATCGCGCCGATCTCGCGGTCCGCTCGCCGCAGCAGATCCGCCGGGAGGATTGCCCGCAGTTTCTCTTCGACCGTTCGACGAGAGAGCCCAAACGGGGATGGGTCGTCGCCGAGCCCCTTGAGCGCGAGCAGAAGCAGCGATGCTTCTTCCGAGGTTAGCTGCAACGGTGCGAGCCAGAAGCCCTCGGCCATCTGGTACCCACCGGTTGCGCCTGAGAGCGCGACAACCGGCACACCGATTTGGGAGAGCGCATCGACATCGCGCAGGATCGTCCGGCGCGACACCTCGAAGCGGGTCGCCAGATCCGCCGCGGTTTTGCGGCCGGCCTGGAGGGCGAGCAAGATACCGGTGAGACGATCGGTGCGGTTCATCCGAATTCATGGTCCCCACAATAGTGAGGCAAACCATCTTCAGCCTGCATTGCTTAGCTTAGTTCGATTTGCACATAGGTCGATTCATCAACGACTGCTTCATCACGAAGCGCCTGTATTCAAGCCTCTTCTATGTGCCGCCGATAGAATTCGAGCACGCCTACTTTCCTTGCGGACAGACTGCTGTCTGTGACGCTGTTTCGGTCAAATGAGTGTAGTCCAGCCTCCGACCAAGTTTTCAAAGAGTTATGGTGATGGTGTTTGACGCTGGCGAGGAAGCTCCAGATCCGGCACAGCTCTCACCAAATCGAACAAAACGGAACAGAGCAGCGCCGAGCATCGAGGACGATCAAACCAACCTGAGGGCTGCCTCCAACTCTGAAAACAGATATTCAACTCGACCGGGGAAATTGTGCACAACATAATTGTAGCATTGGGCGCTGTACGATCGGCCGAGATGGCTACGTTTGCTACTTGCACTCGATTGGCTTGAGTGGCACTGGATCCCCGTCTAGGGGCTTGGACGTGAGAAAGCGCCCCAGGTAGCTCGCGCCTTTGAAGAGACTCCCCGAGATCGCTTTGACCTTCCAGTGAAGCTCATAGTTCGCATACGTGTGAGGCGGTGCCTGGACTTCAATCGAAAATGTTTGGCTCGCGTCGATCTCATATTCTGAAAAAACGGACTCCTCCGCTAAACCCTGGTCGAACTGGACTCCAACTCCCCGGCTAAACGAGAACTCATATTGGTACGCAACGCTTTTAGATACTATAGCTGTCCCCAGACAATTGTCTATCGAAAACGGCACGACGACGACATCGTCTAGCGACTTCACATTTTGGTAGACAAGGGCCGCTTCGTCGGCGTCATCCCCATTCGCTAATTCAATGATTGCACCGATAATAACGAGTACGATGAAACCGCCAACTACAAGTCCGACTAGCCAAAGAATGACGGTCATGTTGGATGCTCCTTACTGGAAGTCGCACCACGGACGATCTCCCCGGATCGGTCGCCAGCACGCAAATCACCGTCTACCGCGCGGAGCAAATGGGTGGGGACCACCACGCAACCCGACTATACTTGAGATACGAAGTCTAGCAGAATAGTATACTGGAGTGAACCCCTAAGAGCAAACCACCTCCAAAGTCGTAACTGCTCAGAGTGGGGCCAATTTCCCGGCAGGAATGCGTGGGGCGCGCAG
>CAYJPA010000155.1:0-2831 GCA_964371945.1 uncultured Sphaerobacteraceae bacterium
TGCATTCGAGCCTCGGCTATCTGCCGCCGATCGAATTTGAAGCGAACGACGGTTCCTTTTCTATGAGGAAAGAGGGTTGACTTTGACCGTGGTTCGGTCAAATGGGTGCAGTCCACTAGACAAACTATCAGAGTTTGGATCTCCATTCAAACAAGACCGTTTTCGAGATGGGATGTTCTGTTGGCCCGGGCAGCGGTTATCATAGAATTGGACTACTGTAGATGCTCTTTGGCGGTCAATCGACAAGGGGACCGATGTGCCCAAGGAAAGGAAACCGGACTCCCAGACTCAACCAGGTGGGACGGAGTTTCACCGAAGAAAGCGTGTTTGGTTCCGCACTGGTCGCCCAAGTGGCCTAGGTTCGGGATCAGCCAGCGCGATAGAGAAGCGCGTTAATGACGAAGCAAGAGTCAACGGCGAGACCCCGCTCCTTACCTCGCGCGATACAAACGGCGCTGTGATAATCAAAGGAGGGGTTAAGGTAACGATCGACTGCGTTGTCACTGTCAAATTCAGTCAACCAAAAACCGGAAGGAAGCAAGCAGTTCAAGAATGGACTACGACCATTCGGTTAAGCAATCGCAATCCGGGGCTGTATGAACATCAAGCGACTGAAGATGACGACACGACCAATATCGGGATCCATACTGAGCTTGGGACGGCGCTCCTTGGCCAGCGAGTTAGCAAAGTCGTAATGGTCCGCGAAAATGATTATTTCCCGGATTCGTGGCCCGCTTGGATTCGAAGTCGCGGTTGGGTCTGTGCAAAAGTCGTTCGGATAAGTAATGCTGCAGCGCAACAAAATCTCCCCTAAAAGTATCAGAACAGCACTAAGGCCCTACGTTCTTGGCGAAAAGTCATCTCGGCTGGCTAGGAGCAAACTGAACAGCGGACAAGTATCCTTGTCTGCGAAATAATTGGTACCAGGTCTTGAAGGGCTCTCAGCTAGATTAAACGTCGTGGCTTTGGGAGACCTCCGAGCAGTTCTTCTCATGTCTCCGAATGTTACCCGAGGCTCCTGAGCAACCGCTGTCTGCTCTAATCATTCAATATCTCGAAACGGCCTCTCGACAACATGCTCCGTTCCTTTAGGAAAGGCGTCATTGAGAATCACTCGATCGACATCTCGGTTGGCAGGGATTTACCAAGCGAAGTGGAACGCTTTGCCGGCATCAATCTGCTGGAATGCGTGTTCCTCGCCGGCAATTGGATGAGGAACGGATCGGGCCTCTGAACTCGATCAAGCGCGCATCGACTGATCTCAGCCAATTCAATCACACACCTCCATAAAGACACTTCGCGCCTTTGCGCGCAAGATTCCAGGCAAAGCTGGAGGTGACACAGCAGGATCTTTCGTTCAACCTCCGTCGTGACAATGGCAAAGAATGCACCGCGTGGAGAACCGTTGCCTGCGTATTCCGCTCACGTTCACGGCTGGCGAGAGCAACCGGCGAAATCGTCAGAGGAGCGAGAAACCAACCTGCGCTTTGTCGGCCGTTTCGACGACCGTGCCGCAATTGCAGGCGTAGGTGTATTTGTCGGGGTCGTACTCCTTCTTCTGGTTCTGCTTGCCGAAAAACTCCGACTTGCTCGTCTTCTTGTCGGTCCGGAAGAGCTGGCATCCGCATTTGGCATCGGTGCAGGCTTTGGCCGCCCGGCACCAGACCTGGTACGGCGAATTCTGATCCTGCACCGCCGGCTTGATGCATGTCGGCGTACAGGCGGTCAATGTCGTTTTGTCCGTGCCGCCTGCAACCTCGTCAACCTGGATATCGACCGTCAGCGGATTGCCGTCGAAGATGTCGCCGTTCAGCATCGTCCGCGGTTGGCCCGTGTTGTCCGCCAATCCAGCAAGTTGTTGGGCGAGCACCGCCTGCGCGCCTTTGCCGAGCGGACGCGCGTCGGCAAAGAGCGCGCCAATCCCGGCCGTTGTCTGATCGGAAGACGCGCTCAGGCCCGTGGCCACGACGAAGTTGCCGACACGTGAATAGAGATTGACGCCGACCGTGACCGAATCCGGGCGCGTCAGGTAATAGAGCACGCTTTGCGAGGCGTCGCCCATCCCTTCCGCTTCGTTGACGACGATCAACTGAGCGTCCGGGGTCTGCGCGGCGAGCCGATCGAACACCGCATCAAGCCACGCCTGCGCAAGCTGCTCTTCCAGGAATTCCTCTGCCCAGGTCGATAGGGAAAACCTGCTGTTCGATTCGGTCGTCGGAATCGACTGAGACGTGCGAGCAAAGTTGACCGCATCGCCTTCGGTCACCTGCTGGCGATCCCATTGCTCGTCCGAAATGCCGTACCGGCGCTGCGGCACTCCATCGATCCGGCTGTACCAGGTGTCGATCGTCGGCTGGACGCCTTCGACATAGACCAAGCACCCCGCTAGATTCGAGCCGGGTGTCGTGCCGGTTTCGAGCCGCTCGATCAACCCGTTGACCAGCGGCGCGATCGCCTCCAGCTCGTCGCCGCTCCGCCCAACGACCCCAACGACCGTGCCTTCCACATAGGAAACCTCGACCACGGGCGAATCGGGGAGCGCCGTCACGAAGTCGGGTTCGTCCGAACGCTCGGTTACTGAGGCGTGGACTTCCTCATCGCCGAAGAGCTCACCTGCCTCGTCAAGCAATCGATCTTCGCCCGAGTCCTCGACATAGGAGGCGAAGATCGCGGCCGCGGCCTTTTCGTCGATGCACCGGAAAACCGCCGATTTAACGAGCTCGATCGGGCGGCCATCCTCGTCGATTCCTGCAAGAGTCTGCGTCGCGCCTGACTCAACCCCGCCGATCCGCCCAAAGACGTCAAGGAACCCAGGAGCGATCGATTCGAAC
>CAYJPA010000156.1:0-2817 GCA_964371945.1 uncultured Sphaerobacteraceae bacterium
GGACGAGTCTACGACCCCTGCTGCGGATCGGGCGGGATGTTCGTCCAGTCCGAAAAGTTCGTCGAGCAGCACAGCGGGCATCTCGGCGACATCTCGATCTTCGGGCAGGAGTCGAACCCGACTACCTGGCGACTCGCCAAGATGAACCTCGCGATCCGCCGGATCGAGGCCGATCTCGGACCGGAGAACGCCGACACCTTCCACAAAGATCTGCATCCCGACTTGCGGGCCGATTACATCCTGGCCAATCCGCCCTTCAACATCAGCGATTGGGGACAGGAGCGGCTGACCGACGACAAACGGTGGGTCTACGGCACGCCTCCGAAAGGGAACGCGAACTACGCCTGGGTGCAGCACATCGTGTCGAAGCTGGCGCCGAACGGGGTGGCCGGCTTCGTGCTCGCAAACGGTTCGCTCTCGACCAACACCAGCGGCGAAGGCGAAATCCGGAAGCGGTTGATCGAGGCCGATTTGGTCGATTGCATTGTCGCAATGCCCGGACAGCTCTTTTACTCGACTCAGATCCCCGTGTCGCTTTGGTTCCTGGCGAAGAACAAGAAGAACGGACGGGGGATGGATGGCAAACCGTTGCGCGATCGTTCCGGCTCGATTCTATTTATTGATGCTCGCAAACTCGGCCGCCTGGAGGACCGCGTTCACCGTACACTCGACGATCCGGACATCGGCCGCATAGCTGGCAAATATCACGCCTGGCGGGGCGATGACAATTCCTTGTACGAGGATGTTCCCGGTTTCTGTAGAGCTGTGTCGCTCAATGAAGTGAGCAGTCAAAGTCACTTGCTTACACCCGGCCGGTATGTCGGTGCCGTGCTTCAAGAAGAAGACGGTGAACAGACCGCAGAGAAGTTAATTCGGCTTCTTGCTGCTCTTGAAACTCAATTTGCGGAATCAACCGTACTCGAGAGGCAGATTACTGAGAGTTTAAAGTCGATTCGCTATGCTTAATGTCGATAAGTGGCCTGAGGTGGCGCTGGGTGATCTGGTCACCATCAAGCATGGTTGGGCGTTCAAAGGAGAGCAGTTTACTGATGAAAGGCGCGGGAGACCGATCGTCGTAAACATAGGCAACTTCAGATACACGGGTGGTTTTCGGTTTTCAGAGTCAACAGTTCGCGAGTACACAGGAACCTATCCACGCGATTATGAACTGATGTCCGGAGAAATACTTCTCGCCATGACTTGCCAAACATCGGGAGGTGAGATCCTTGGCATTCCCGCGCGAGTTCCCGATGACGGGCAGTCGTATCTACACAATCAGCGCTTGGGGAAGGTAATAGTCCGCGAGAACGACGCCATAGACTCAAGCTTTTTGTATTGGTTGTTCTTGTGGCCCAAATTCAATCGCAGCCTCGTTGAAACAGCTTCGGGAACGAAGATCCTGCACACTTCACCGGCGCGCATCGAGGCATTTCGCTTTCGCCTTCCTCCATTGGAGGAGCAACAAGCGATCCGCATGATTCTCGATAGTATCGAAAACAAGATCGAGCTCAACCGGCGGATGAACCAGACGCTGGAAGAGATCGCGCGAACGATTTTTAAGTCGTGGTTCATCGATTTCGATCCGGTCCGCGCCAAAGCCAAGGGCCGCCAGCCTGCGGGGATGGACGCGGAGACGGCAGCGCTCTTTCCGAATTCGTTCGAGGATTCGGAGTTGGGGCCGATTCCGGCGAGGTGGATGGTTCGCTCAATTGCTGATTTGGCGGAAGTCGTTGGAGGCAGCACCCCAAGCACTAAGGAGCATTCTTATTGGGCTCCAGGAGCTCACCATTGGGTAACCCCCAAGGATCTTTCAAGTCTATCTACTCCAGTCCTGTTGAAATCTGAGCGACTGATCACCAACGAGGGCTTGAGGCAAATCAGCTCTGGTTTATTGCCGCCTGGGACTGTGCTTCTTTCGTCTCGGGCTCCGATTGGGTACGTTGCGATCACGGAAGTCCCGATCGCAATCAATCAGGGCTTTATCGCGATGAAAGCCAAATTAGAAATATCGAATCTTTATCTTTGGCTTTGGACGGTCTCGTCTATCGCAAATATCGTGAGCCGAGCAAATGGCTCTACGTTTCTCGAAATAAGCAAATCGCAATTCCGACCTATTCAACTCATCGGGCCCACTTCAGAAATAATGAGGTGTTTCGACACTTTGGTTAGGCCAATATATGAGCGTATTGTCTCGAATGAGCGTGAAACACGGCTGCTGGCAACAGCACGTGACCTACTGCTACCAAAACTGCTTTCTGGAGAACTGCGGGTGTCGGAAGTGGACCTCGTTATGAAGGATAATGAATCGATCATCGCGAACCCTGGAAGGGTTTCGTTGGCATAGCCTTCGGTTTCAACCGGAGGTGAGGCGGATGGAATGAGCATCTCATTGCAGCCGCCCCGCACCGGAATAAATTCCAGTGCTACGCCAACAAAGCCCTTCCAGGGCTGGGAATCGGGGAATTGGGTGCCGTATTCGGAGCTCTATTGCCATCTGGTGTGGGCGACGAAGGATCGTTTGCCGCTGCTTGTGGACGAACGGGCGACCGTGGCGGAGCGTTCGATTCGCGCGTCGTGCCGGGAGAACAGCGCGGTCGTGCTAGCGCTCTGTCTGATGCCGGATCACGTTCATCTGGCCGTTTCGATGCCCCCGAGGATTTCGGTTTCCGATCTGATGCATCTGGTCAAGGGCAGCTCGAGTCATCTATTGGACCGGGATCGGTCGACTCCCGCCGATGTGCCGTTCGCGTGGCAATCGGAATACGGTGCGATTTCGTTCGGCAAACGTTCGCTGTCCCAGATCGTCGCGTACATCGT
>CAYJPA010000157.1:0-2639 GCA_964371945.1 uncultured Sphaerobacteraceae bacterium
CGCGCGGGCGTGAACCACAATCGGGCATGGAGGCAGCCGGGTAGGGTGGCCCACTCTTAAACCGACACGCGGCCCACTTTTAAACCGACAGCTACACATAGAGTTTTGCGGCCGCGAGCTCTGTTCCGCCGGCTCGTCGTGTTGTAACGGATCGACGTGCTGCCGCGACTTCGACGAGGCTTGCGATCCAAATGTGTACCCGGGAGTCTGTCTGGCGCTTCCGAGTGTGTGCCCCAGCTCTCTTCCCACGTGCTCCCCTGGGGTCTGCTGTGTGGGAGCGGTGAATGGCTCAGAGATCTGCTCGGGCGGCGTCTGCTACAACACCTGCAACAGTGGCAAGTTGTGCGACCATGAGACGCAATTCTGCTGTGACGGGGGCGCCTGCTGCCGCCGCGTTGATCAGATCTGCGGCGCGCGCGGGGGGACCTGCGCCCGGTTGCCCCCGAGCTGAAACGCGAATGAGGCGCAAGTACGTCGCCTCAATCGATGCTTCGACGCCGGGGACAGCCGGCTCGAATTCGGGACTCCGCACCGATTCACCGATGCGGAAGGGGTCCGTTTGCTCGGAGAACGCGTGCTGCCGGCTTTTCGTTAGCCACAAATGATCGATCATCCGCAACAAAAATGTGGCAACGGCCGGTCGGCTGACTTCTCCTCCCCGCACCCGGCGGTCAACGATTTCCGTAAGTCGACCAGTTAAGTGTTCAGCAACATGTAGTCCCACACACCAAAATCGACTTCAGGCAGATCGGTCACACACAGTCGTTGGAGCATATGCAGTACTTCGGTGCGGTGCTCAGTGTTGTGCCCAATGACCATCAGAATCGTGCCGCCATACGACTTTCGCACGCCGTACTGGTCGACGAAGATCTCATCCAGGCGCTGCTCGTCGCGCAACCTGCGCGCGATGCTCGCGAAATCCGCGGTCGAGCGCTCGTGGTGGTTGCTCAATGTGGCCGGCGAGCGGTCGGCCGGCTGCGCATCGGCCGAATACCCTCCCTCCGCTGGTTGCCCGGCTAAGAACGCCGCCCAAAACGGGACATTGAAGATCATGTGGCCGAACGTTTCTCGCAACGTCCGGTGCCCGATGTCGAACTCCTGATTCCACTGCGCTTCGGACAGGCCGCCGGTTGCTTCAAGGAGCTGTGCCGTGGCCCAGTGGTCGTGGTCCAATAAGAGATCAAGCAGATCCATCCGTCTCTCTCCGTGAAAACCTGGTGTTCAGTGTCGGGAAGTGTAGTGCGGGGAAGAGCGACCGCCGCACCATTTAGGTTAGGGTCACCGACTCGCGGACGATCGTCGATTGTCCGAATTCTCAGCTCCAGGGACATTGGCAAGAATCAAGTAGAATATCAGTATGGCAGTCGACTTCCTAGTGGGAATCCCGGTCTCCGACTTCGCGGCCGCTTTGTGCTGGTACGGCCGCCTACTCGGCATCCCGCTCGACCTCATCGCGGGTGACACGGAAGCCGTGTGGGATGTCGCGGAGCGCCGCTCGCTGGACATCGCGCTGCACCCCGAGCACGCCGACCACCTCATGTTCAGTCTCTTCGTCGACCACCTCGATGCCCGGATCGCCCAGATCGCTGAACGGGGACTCGAGCCCACCAGACAGGAGGACTACGGGGGCGGCGTGCGCAAAGCGGTCTACCTCGATCCAGCCGGCAATGAGATCGCGTTCAGCAGCTATTCGCACGAAGGCAAAATCGCGCGCCACATGCTCATTGAGCCCTTTGCCACGGGTGTTTCGGTCGCGGGGAACCGGCATTTCGACTTTCCCTGAATCCAGACGCACCGCAAGCCACGGGATCGCGAGCCCAGCCTCTTGGGCATGAGTGAAAAGAAAACCAGAGACCTCGGCTATGGTCGCGAATCGTCACCGGCGCGGAGATCCGCGACGAGGCACTGGAATACATATTCGTCGTCATCCGGCTCACACGGCACCGGACGTGCTGAGCACGACGGACTCAGGTTCCCGTTCTCGGACAACGTTTGCTAAGCGCGCTGACAGCGACTTATTCGGCAACACCCATGATTATTCGGCAACACCCATGATTCCAGTGCTGCTCGACGGACAGGGCGCAAGGCGAGATCGTCTCGACCCATGACCGGTGTTTTCGGCTGTTCGGGGGATGAGGGCAAGGGCTGTTGTCCGCAAGAAGATCTGCCTCCAAATCACGTGCAAGCACTCGCTTCGTCTTATCGCGCGATCTCGCGACGCTGAAAACGGCCGAACGCCAAAATGCCCCCGTCATCGTTCGCGGTGATGTACGTGTGTACTGATGTGCGTCGAGCAAACGACGTCGCTGTCGACTTCCGGCGGTCGATGACTCGCCGGATGGTAGGCGGTCCCCAGCGGAACCAGCAAATTCAACCGCCGCTTACCGGCGAGTTGTGCGCAAACGGCGAATCCCAGGCATGCAACGATGAGGAGGGACAGCCAGTCGCTGCTGCCCTGGCGATGGGAGATGAGGCGACGAATGAATGGTCCCAGGCGAAAATCCCGAATCGGGCATCGGATCGACGCGACCCCGAGGGCAGATCTGGTGCCAGTCACGGGTGCTGGATGATCTCGAGCGCTGGATCGAGCGGGCGCGATCCGCTCTGCCAAATCTGGTGGAGGTAGGTGAGCCACACCC
>CAYJPA010000158.1:0-1739 GCA_964371945.1 uncultured Sphaerobacteraceae bacterium
CGCTGTCAAGACGGCTATTGTCGCACAACTATTCACGCCAGTCTGAGTACTTACCGGAAATGAAGGTCACAACTGAGGAAGCCGCAGCCCAGCAACTGGCGGCAGCATTCACCGGGGGAAGTTTGAGTCGCCGCCAGTTGTTCGAGCGAGCGGGCAAGCTCGGTGCGGGTCTTGCCGCTCTCGGCGCGGCAGTGACGACCCCCGGCTTTGGATCGTTCCGCGTTCTTGCCCAAGAGGACGGGGAGATCACGATCGCGTCGGACGGCGA
The DNA here is from genome assembly GCA_964371945.1 of uncultured Sphaerobacteraceae bacterium. GTDB lineage: Bacteria > Chloroflexota > Chloroflexia > Thermomicrobiales > UBA6265 > CAYJPA01. Next base: position 269 of record CAYJPA010000158.1, read on the forward strand.
TATCGACACGCTCGATCCGCACATCAGCCAATTGCTGGTTTTCGGCAATCAGATCCGGTTTACCGTGTTCAGTGGATTGGTCAAGTACGCCCCCGACCTGAGCTATGCCGGCGACCTCGCCGCTTCATGGGAGAACCCCGACGACAAAACGTACATCTTTACGCTCCGCGACGGTTTGACCTATCACAGCGGTCAAGCGGTTGAGGCGAGCCATGTCGAGTTCTCGTTCAAGCGTGCGGCGGCATCGCAAACAATCTGGGCGAGCCGGGTTTCCAACATCGCGGCGTACGAAGTAATCGACGCTAAGACGATCAAATTGACCCTGACCAACGTGCAGGCCGACTTCCTCGACGGTCTTGTTCAACTAAGCATCATTTCGCCGGAGATCGAGCCGGAGATCGCGACGAAGGCGATCGGCACAGGTCCGTTCAAATTCGTGGAATGGAACCCGAACGACAGCATCGTGCTGGAGGCGAATCCCGATTACCACGAAGAAGGCGTGCCGGGTGTTTCCAAACTCACCTTCAAGATCATTCCGGAAGCACAGATCGCGATCAACAATGTGAAGTCCGGCACGGTGAACGCGGTGCTGAATGTGCCGGTTTCACAGGCCGCCCCGTTGAAGACCGATACCTCGTTGTCGACCATCATTGTGCCGACGAGCTCGTTCCCACTGTTCGAGATGCTGGGCAAGAATCACGAGGCGATCCGCTCCAACGTGAAGGTGCGGCAGGCGCTCGCTCACTGTCTCGACAAGGACGCCGTGCAGGCAACGGTCTACAACGACGAAGGCAACCAGAAGTGGAGCTTCGTCGGCTCCACACACTGGGCGTACAAAGAAGAGGCCGGTTTCGCCTACGATCCAGCCGCCGGAAAGGCACTGCTCGAAGAGGCCGGGGTGACGGGTCTCGAGTTCACCTGCCTCTGTATCCAGGGGTATCCGGATGGCGAAAAGGCCGCCACCATCTGGCAAGCGGGCCTCGCCGAGGCCGGTGTCACGATGAACGTCGAGGTCCAGGAGCTCTCGGTCTGGCTCGACAACTACATCAACCACACTTACGACGTGATCTGGAATGTCTTCCCTGGCTTTGCCGATCCCAATTACTTCGTCAGCCTCGGTCTCCAACCTCATCTGGCGGATGGCTGGGCGAACGAGGAAGCGGCGCAGATCGCGGTTGCCGCCAACCAGACGCTCGATCAGGCCGAGCGGACGACGATGTACGGCCGGCTGCAGGACATCACCGTGGAAGAGCTTCCAGTGCTCGTCATTCAGGAAACTCCGCAAGCGTCTCTCACGCAAACGAATGTCACCGGATGGGAGATCAATCCACTGGGATTCATCTTCGTCAACAACGTCAAAGTCGGCGCCTAGCTGAACGGGAAGCGGGGAAAGGGAAAGGAAATGGGCCGCCGCGGGCTGGTGCGGCGGCCCGAGGGGGGAATGGGGGCCCGCAAACACCCCGCCCAAAGA
>CAYJPA010000159.1:0-1736 GCA_964371945.1 uncultured Sphaerobacteraceae bacterium
GGCCATCGGCCACCGATGCTGCTGTCCGGTGTACCGGATGTCATGGCGAGGTGTGCTTTCACGACTTCGAGGACGAATTAATTCGATTTTCATCCCTATCTTCTGCATCATCCGCGGACGTTTCATCAGACGGGTGTATCTCGATCAGGTCTGCACTCGACTGGGACTGGACGACTGAGATGACGAGACGCCGCTCGTTGCAGGAATATCTGGCACTCGACTACACCTTCCGTGCAGAAGCTGATCCTGATGGTGGGTTTGTGATTGTCTTTCCGGATCTGCCGGGCTGCATCACCCAAGTGGAGACTCTATCCGAGGTTGGACAAGCGGCGGCACAGGTAAAGCAGCTCTGGATCGAGGTTGAATACGGACGAGGCGCCGAAATCCCGCTTCCGTCCTGCCCCGAGGATTACAGCGGGAAATTCAACCTTACGTTGCCGAAACCCGGTATCATCGACTCCTGATCAGTACAAGGACCGGAGCCGAATCCATGGGACATGCGTTGCACGATCTCACCCGGCATAACGCCTGGGCAACCGAGCAGGTGCTCACCTTTTGCAAGAGACTCGACGAGCCGGCGCTGAACGCGACCGCTCCCGGCACCTTCGGCACGATCCTCGAGCTGCTCCGGCACATCATCGACGCCGAGTCGTCATACCTCTACCGTGTCTCCGGCGCGTGGACAACGTTTCCCTGGACTCGAGGCGAAGCGGTCGGTCTCGATCTGCTAACCGCGCGCGCGGCCACGCTGGCGGCCACCTGGGAGCAGTACCTCGCGGGCGATGTCGACACCGAGCAATTGGGCGAAGCGCGCGGCGACAACGATACGGTCTTCGCCGTCCGGGGCGGGGTCTTCATCACCCAGGCGTTGCACCACGCGAACGAGCACCGCGCTCAAATCTGCACGATCCTCGGAACACTGGGCCGTGAACCGCCCGATGTTTCGGCCTGGGGCTACGCGCTCGCCACCGGCCGATCCTGGCCGAAGTCCGAGCCCGCCGGCTAACGGTCGCTACTCGGGATCGTTCGCGGGAATCAACTCCGTTCGCAATTCGTGGCTTTCGTCCGGGAGGCGGGCTTCGTCGTAGATTCGATAACCGCCGTCGGGCAGCGGCAGCACGTCGAGGTAGCGGACATCGATCACGGGTCCATCCGCAACCTGCCCAAAGTGGTCATCGTGCCAGTGCGCTAACCCGGTGCGCTCGTACCAGTTCTCCTCGGCGGTCGCGCGGCCGTCATACGACGCCCGCCCGTCCGGAAGCAGACTTGTCAGGCGGACTCCGCGCTCGTCCAAGTGCCCGATCCGGCCCGTGAGCACCGTGCCTTGCCAATCCCAATTCAAGCCGTCAGCGCTCGACGCGTATGCGGTGCTCATGCGGTCTTCGGCGCCCAGGACATCGAGCGGATGACAGCAAATCCAGGCGTGCCAGCGGCCATTGATCAATTTGACGATCGGATCTTTGACCGCGGTATGTTCGTCGCCGGGAAAGATCGAACGCGCCTCGGCGATACCAAAATCGGCGGGATCGCCTGCTTCGAGCATATCGATCCGCCAACTTTTGCTCTCCGGCGTTCCACGGCAAATGTAGAGCCGCCAGGCGCAGGGCTATCGCATCTAATTATGGAACGTCGAAGATCAGGTTTGGTCGCCGTTTTGCTCTTCTCTGGCCGAATTGCTCAGGCAACGAACAAAATCTACGATCCCAGATCGGCTGAACAGCGAGCTAATCAATCAA